>JASUTE010000006.1 GCA_030445745.1 Candidatus Cloacimonadota bacterium | reverse complement strand
GCAAATTTGTTTTTATACCTTTTTATGTCAAATGAATTCTTACTTTTTTTATCTCTCCCCCCTCTTATTCAAGACACCAAATTACCTTACTTTACCTAATATCAAATAAATATAAAATACAAAACTTTTTTACCTTTTCCCGACCTGGCACTATTCTCGAGTTTTATATACCCTAAAAAATCTACTCAAACCTCTTAATATTTCAATAAAAACACCCCCAAATTATACATCAGGGGGTGCTAAATATCTCGGAAATTGATTCTCTATTTAAGCAATAACATTTTACGTGTTTTGCTCATATTTTCAGTTTGCAGACGATAGAAGTAGATTCCTGATGTAACTTTCTGTCCATTTTCATCTCTGCCACGCCATACTACAAAATGCTCGCCAGCATCAGTATAACCTTGCTGCAAAGTTTTTACTAGCTGTCCTTTGATGTTATAAACTTCCAATCGTACCTCTCCTGCTTTTTTTAAGCTGAAATTTATCTTTGTTTCAGGATTGAATGGGTTAGGATGATTTTTGGCTAGGTAGTTTTTAAGCTCTGGCGTTTCGCTGTTGCTAACATTAATTATTTGCATCGTAATAGGAACAAGAATTTCTTGAGTTTCCGATACAACTGTAAATTCATCTTCATAAGTATCTAGTGCCATATCGTAGGAAGAGAATTGTAAAATCACTTCAGAAAAATCTCCAGGCTCAACATTGGCGTTATATTCCGCAATTTCCAACCACGGTATTTCTTCCAATATTGCAAAGTTAAGCGTACTGTTTCCGATATTCTCAACTTTTAGAGTATCGGTTAAAGTAGTATTTTGACCAATCTCGACAGCAATTGATTGTTGATCGAGTTGAATTTCAGGAGCTTGCTCTGTTTGCAGTGCCGGGAAAAGAATATAATCTATCCAAGCACAATCTGAACCTCCAGAACCGCTGCTGTTCTTATAATATTTCCATTCAAATCTGTGATTCCCAGCTGTAACTGAGTAGCTTTCTTGGTTCCAATCTTCTTCACCGCTCCAAACACCTTTTTGAACATTATCAATCATAAATTTTAATTTATCACCATCTTCCTCAGAAGATATTTTTTTCCAAAAACTAATTTCGCCAGCTTCTAAAACTTCCAATTCTAAAACCAAAGAGGAATAATTCCAATTATTGATGCTACCGCTCTTGGCGCTATATACACCTTCATATGCTTCTTCGGAAGTAATCTGCCATTCAGCATTTCCAAAAAATTCCCACGGATATTCGCTAAAATCGCCAGTTTCGAAATCGTCGAAAGTAAGTCCTACCTTATAGGTATAGGACGCGGTTGAAGAGTATTCACCGGTTGTTAATTCGTAGTTAAAGGTAATGGGTGTGCCAACTTCGATAGATTCGTCTACATCAAAAGTAAAACTAGTCTGCAAAACTTCGCCTGTAATAATAACTGAGGTTGTTTGCAGGCTATTTTGAATGCTTATTAACTCGTTATCGCAACTAAGTATTGCTTGGCCTTCCACCGAATTGGAATTGCCGATATTGCTGGTTGGAATAAGAATATCCACGGTTTCACCCGGATCGATTTTGTTATCTGCATTTCCAGCACTATCGTCTACCTCAGCTATTCCTGTTTCCAAAATGGGAGCATTAGCAGTTATGTTAAAATCATAGTCCCAAGTTTCTTTGGAATCATCGCTGATATACAAGGTAAACTCCAGCTCATGTTGGTCAGGAACATCGGAAGCTACGTAAAATTCAAAAGCGTTTTCCATGACTATATTTTCGTTTTGTGAAATACTTCCCACTATTTCATTATCATCGAATATAGTAACAAAAGGATCGGTGGATGTAAGCAACAACTCTACGTTTTCCGCCGTTTGCGAACCTATATTTTCTATTTCGGCATCTACTAAGACATTTTCATCATAATCAATCTGGCCGTTTTCATTTTCATCTTCTAGAATATTACCTTTGTACATTACATAGGGCATATCAGGTGGGATAACCTCTACCACACTATGGTAGCGATAATAGTTTTGCTTGGTTACTACTACATCTATTTGAGTGAGAGGAACTTGAGGTTCGATGGTAATATCCTGTGGCATACCAATGCCGGTAGCAGTAGCCAAGATCTCGCCATCAATACTTAAACTTATATAGGCATCTTCATCTGCAGTTATGGTAAAGAAATTAAGTCCACTCAGCAATACATCGTCGTGCACAACAGAAAGTTGCTGTGGTATTTCGCTGTAAACTGTAGTAAAGGCATCTCCATGAGCGTGGAAAAGGTTGTAAGTAACTTCTTTATCTTGTGAATTGTAGGGCCAGGAAGATTGCTGCAAGAAATATTTACCAGCTACATTACCAAATGCTGGCAAAATACCGCGATATTCTATTTCAGATTCTTCATCTGGCATAAATTCTGGCCAAAAGTAATCATAAACTCCCCAGATGAAGACATCATTAACAAATGAATAAGAAACTTCAGTAGCTGCTAATAGGCCCAAAGCTCCTTTATCGATATGGTGGAAAGTTTCTGCAAAAGAACCACCAGGATTATTAAATTTCCCAGTTAAACAGTTCACGGAAAACACATAGGTTAAGTTCTCATTGGTCAAACTATTCACATCGTTCATATCGTAATCGGGTTCTCCCCAGCCATATTCGAAACCATGGTCGCGGTGTTGAACCATGAAAGCGCCTGAGTTAATTGCGTTATTCACACCACTAGCAGAACCGTTCCAATTAGTAAGATGGGCTGTATCTTCGGGAATATAACCCAGTCCGTTCGGTCCAAAATAGTTCACAACTGAAGAGGTATTGGTAGCTGTTGACCAGATACCACCGGGAGAACCTTCATATATGGCGTTTTGGCGTACAGGATTTTTCCCTAACCCAAATTCCCAGAATCCGTTGGTAACTTCTGAACAAAGCTGGAACCAGCGCTCGGTTTGCCAGCCCATAGCTGTTAGAGGATTATCATAGAAATTAGCATCTGTAGGTGGATTAATTTCATAATTTATAGCTTTTTGCACCAAGGTTTGCAGCTCATCAGCATTATCTGCAGTCATGCGGGCAAAAGTGATATCTGGCAAATCATCACCATTCACATCGGCATAAAGATTATCGGAGATATAAGTTCCCGTATAAGGATGTGTTAATGTGAAAGAAGTGATTCCTGGTTCTGTTACGCTACCTGTGCCATAATCTGCCATCAACAAAACAGCAGCAGGAGGTATGTTCCAATTATTGTAAGCATTATCGATATAATCTTCTATCACATTTTCGTCATTCGCTCCAATTTCAGCTAAAGTTACTACACCAGTTCTTATGCCTTGTTTTTGTCTAAAGTTTTTTAAAGTATCAGCCCAGGCGATAAAATCGGGATTATCTGGAACGACAATTAAGTATTCGAAATCTTGATCTTTAGCTTTACTACGTTTGTTATAGTTCACATTGGGTAACGAACGATGATTGGCAAAGATATCTTTTAAGATAGGATCCCACCAACGGCTGCGTAATCTGGCTTCCCCAAAAGTGCCATTACCACCTGTAAATTTAACATTAAGTTTTACATTTGTATAAATTCGTAATTCTTTAGTCACAGGATTATATTGGAAAGGTTCTACCGAGAGTAGAGCAGCATTTATGCCCCTTATTTTAGTTCTACCAGAAATCTGGAAAGGGTTTTCAGGATAAAACTTATTTTCGGAATAGATCTCTTCATCTTTTTTATATTCCAATTTTTTGCCATCGGTATCAATCGGAATTTTGTAAGCGGGAGCTACTTCGATGTTTTCCATAACTTCCATTTTATAATCGAGAACCTGCAATTGTGCTTCAGCGCCATTTGGCAGAGCAATATAGCGGCTTAATGCCGGTAGATTGGGCGCTCCTGCTTTATTAGGTAAAAAAGAACCATTCATTGTGATGGACTGAAACGCCTCACCGTCTATTTCAACCTGTTCTAAATTAAATTGATGCAGAGAAAAGGTCATCTCCACATTGGAATTTGTTTCCAAATCTAAGTTAAGGCCTTCTTCAGCCCAGTTTTGATCATATTTAATGGTTGCAGTATATAAAAATAGGCTTAAAAAAATTAACGTAACTACTAATACTTTTTTCATTTTTCACCTCTTGCATAAGGGCCTACCGCTTAGGAGAACCCTATGTTAGTTTTACTATTTCATTAAAATCATTTTTCGGGTCTGATGTATATCTTCTGTTTTAAATTTATAGAAATAAATTCCACTCGACACTTCCTTACCTGAATTGTCCTTACCTTGCCAAACTACAGAATGTTTTCCAGCCTCTTGCACACCTTTTACCAGTGTTTTTATCATTTGGCCTTTAACATTGTATATTGATATCTCTATCTCACCTTTTTTTGTCAAGTTATAATCTATTTTTGTTACCGGATTAAAGGGATTGGGATAGTTAGCAGAAATGCTATCAAGTGCCTGTGGAACATCATTATTATTACCTGTGCCTTCAACAGTAAAAGTAACAGGAATTTCAATAAATTCCTCATCTTCATCGTTCGAATGGATAGTGATAATAGCGAAGTATTCGCCAGCTTCCAGGCTGGAAGCATCAGCCGAAACATTTATGGTTTCGCTACCCGCAGGTTCTAATGTACCTGTTTCTGGAGTAACGGTCAGCCAAGGTTCACCTTCTTCTACTATAAAATAAGTTATCGTAATGCCAGTTGCCTGGTGGCCGCCATCGCCATAAGAATCTTCGATCCATATTTTCCATATTCCCTGGATCTCTTCACCAGCAAAATCATCTAAAACTTCTGAATAAGTGCCATTACCCTGTTCAGAAGCTATCACAGCTTCAGTTCCAGCTGGACTTTCAAGTTTAAAAGTTCCCTCTTGAGGCCAAGAATCTGTTTCCCAGGTGTAATCTAATTGTATATTATCCAGTTCAGCAGATTCAGTTACCTCGAACTCCAGCCAATCTGCTTCGGTAAAGGTATTACTATCGTAGCTATCAGGACTGGGACTGTCTTCAATTTCGTATGGGTATTCTGTTATTGTATCTGTATTACAACTGATTTCATAGTTAAGTTCTAAGTCGCCAGTATTTTCTATGGTGAATTCATCTGTAGCTGTTTCTCCGACAGCAGCAGAGAATTCGAAAGATTCAGCACTAACTACTATTTCTGGCGCTGCTGGCAAGCCAATACTGAATGCATGGGGATCTGGTGCGCCAATCAAAGGATGGTTCACACTACGTCCCGATTGGTCGGCAGCATGTAGGTAATATTCTATGATAGAGCCTTCGGTAGCAGCTGGAATTGCTGCTGAATATGTATATTCTTCTGCCAAAGTTAAAGGAATTGTTGTGTAATCACTGCCATTTACACTGTAGCTTACAAAAAGTGAATCTGTATAAAGCGGCTGTCCACTATAAGCTTTAATGTAAGCTTCTATAGGATATTCCTCTTGAACCGGCTGTTCTCCTAAAATTGGCATGTGTTGCACATATAACATTTCCAAATCTGCAATACCCTTAGCACGGCAATGCAAGGCATCAGTATTTTCCCAACTAGAATAATTAACGCCAACTATCTCGTAGCCGGGCATTGCCTCCTCGTAGGAAGCTATTGCTTCATCGTCCCACTGTGAACCAGTAAGCGGCACAAATACGCGATCATTCAAAATAAGTGAATTGGTGTAGGGAGTGTTAGGATAATCTCCGGGTGTAAACACGCGATGTACTTCATAGCTATTGCCATAAGAAGAAGTGGATTCGGCAAAATATGTTGCCAATGCTTCGTAGTCATCGTAGCGTGGATCAGATTCTGGCACTTGGCCTATCAAGACTTTATCTGGAGCCAAAAATTTTCCCCAGCAATCGATATGCTCTATATATTCGCCCAGCGGGTCATCTAAAAGATGGTAAGTTTCAATGCCCAAATAATCGTTCACCAGCTGATTTATCTCTGCTTCCGATAAAGATGGATTTTCGGTTTCGACCAAATCTGTGGAAGCTGAAATTCCCAGTCCATCTGTCATGTAGTTACCGCCAGTGTGTACCAAATTCATGCCAAATAGATTTATTCCCAAATAATCCGCTACCTCTATCGGAACATCGTTATCATTGGGGCGGGGGCGATTATAAGGGAAATTTACGATGCCAAATTCATCGTTACCGTCAATTACAAACCAAGGGCCATAGTCACGCGTCCAATAGGAATCGGTAGGAATATTTAAAAACTCACAATTATCCATATTCACCCCGGCACTCTGATAGGAAGCTTCACAAGAACTTTGGGAACTACTAGAGACCAAGGTAAGCACAGTAGTTTCCTGGGAAAATTCTGCAATAAGGCTTACCGGTAGCCCTAAAGGATAACGCACCAAAACGGCCTGCATCGGTTCAAATTCGGCAATATTGTGTATTGGACCAACAGGTGGATCAGTTTCATAAAAATTTCTGCCAATTGTATCCATCTTTTCCAGCTCATCAAATGAGAGCATATGGTACAAGAAAGGGTCATTTTTTCTTAAATTCTCTAAATTTGCCAATAGACTAAAACATAAACTTATTAATATCAATATCACTAATGTCTTTTTCACAATTTTACTCCTGCTTTTTCTAAATTATTTCATTAAAATCATCTTTTTCATATAGGAATCGGTAACAGTTTCCAACTTATAGAAATAAATACCGCTACTTACAGAATTACCATGAGAATCTTTGCCATTCCAGACAACTTCGCCATCTTTTTGCTGTAAGTTATAGGTTTTTATTAAACGACCTTTAAGATTGTATATATTGATAGTTCCCTTACTATTTTTACCTAAATTGTATTTTATTGTTGTTTCTGGATTAAAGGGATTGGGATAATTCTGAGCTAAAGCAGCAATTTCTGGTAAATTTTCATCGTTGGCAGTAGCAATAACATCTAAAATAACAGGAATTTCCATCTCGTTGTCGAATTCATCGCTTACAAGAATTGTTGTGGTATATTGACCAGCTTCCATACCTGTGGTATCGAAATTGAAATAAACTTCCACAGTTTCAGCTGGCTCAATTTGTCCACTAGTCGTTTCAATATTAAGCCAATCCACTTGCGGAGAAGCACTTAGCTCGTAATTTATATTTTCATCCCCTTCATTGGTAAATTCCAGGCTTTCACTGTTAACAACACCAACTTCCATCTCTACTTCCAAAGATTCAGGATTGATAAGCAAACCAGGAATGCCAGTTTGCATTGGTGGGAAGGAAACATAGTCTATCCACCCGCAATCGGAACCGTTGCTAACTGAATAATCTTTTTCGTAGCTCCAGTTAAAAGTATGCATTCCTGCATCTACATTTATAGTATATTCTGTCCAATCAATATCGCCAGACCACTCTTCTTCCAGGCTGCCATCAACATAGAACCTTAAAAAGTCCCATCCAGATTCTGAAGAAACTTTGTACCAGAAACTAAGCTCGCCACCGTTACTAAGTTCTACTTCAGCTACTAATTCGGTAGTTTGGTCATCTGTTATGGTGCCAGATTGCGCTGACTGCAAGCCATCGTAAGCTTCTTGGTCAGTAATTTGCCAATCCAAATCGCCAGCAAAACTCCAATTAGGTGAAAAACCGTCTTCAAAGCTATCGGCGGTGGAGACAAATAATTCAAAATCTACTGTATTATTTTCGGCTGTTACACTAATATCTTCGGTGATAGCGGTAAAACCTTCAGCATAAACTCTAAAGGTGTAAGTTCCCTCTAGCACTTCTTGCAAAGTGTATTCACCATCTGCATTGGTATAAACCGGATCTAGCGGCGTTTCCAATAATTCAACCATAGCATTCTCGATTGGTTCACCATTGTCCGCATTGGTAATAGTACCAGTTACATTTATGGTTTCAGCGGCTTCCAAAGTTATATATTGTTCTACAATTCCATCTTCAGGCACACTAAATCCTTCTATTGTCTGGTCTATATAGCCGTAAGCAGAATACATTAAATCATAAGTTCCACCTGCTATAGGACGGTAATAATCTCCCAAATCGGGATCTGTAACCACACAGGAATTGTCAAAGTCATGATTTAATATTGTTATGGTTGCATCTAGTGGCTCTCCACTTTCATTGGTAACTGTACCCCGAATGCCTTGCAAAGTTGCTTCCATATATTCTAACATCGAATCTTTATTGTAGTTCCAATGAGCTGGCAACTGCGAGGCGGGTAATAATTTGGTATCAGAGATCTCGATTGTAGTTTCTCGGCAGTGATGGAAATAGTTCATAAAATCCTGTCTTCCACCGCTAACAGTGTACCACTGGTAGCCATTGGTTATGCCATCGTTAAAGCCGTCCATATAACCGCTGGGACTGTTTGCCTGAGCAGCATCGGCATAAGCGTGAGATATCATTTGGTACCAGTCGTCATCGGCATGTAAGTCTGGCCAAGTATCCCAAGGATAGTTTACCACTTCGGAACCACCATGAAAGTTGGCAGACATCACAAAATTGTGTTCTTCAGCAAAGTCCATCATCGCAACAGTTTCGGGCTGCCAGCTATTTCCATCGGGATGGTCTCCATCTTCTGGATCAGGAAAGTTGCGGTTCAAATCTACTCCATTGGCATTATAGCGTGTAGCTCCGTAAACGCTGCTGTTACCACCTGCATAAGTGCCATCTGGATTGGCAGCAGGATTGATATAAATCTCCATATTATTAACCAGATTATCAACCTGGTCATCTGTTCCATAATTTTGCAGAAGATAATCGATGAGCCTGAGTAACAAAACATAGCCAGTTGTTTCATCGCCATGTATTGTTCCAGTATAGAAAAATTCTGCTTCCTCTTCTTCCTGGTTTACATTATCGCTAATTTTAGCAACCAGCAATTCACGGCCTTCCACACTACTGCCAATGCTGTAAACTTCGCACAAGTCCGGATAATCTGTGGCAAATTGGTACATCATGTCTACATAAGCTTCATAAGTGGGATATGAATCCCAATCTTTGGCTTTTTCTACGCTGGTACTCATCTTCACGTTTGGCAAAAGTGTGCCAGGATGTTTTAAAGCTTTGTAGCTATAGCCCAAAGATCTGAATTCAGCTAATTCACTATCGTTTGCATAAGCCCAAACCCAATTATCTTGCACATTATCGATCGAGATAACACGAGTTAGCTTGTCTAATTCTGTTTTAGAATTAATTTTAAACTTAAAATAGGTTTCATTCGCAGCTGCAATAGTTGAGAACAACCCTACGACTAACAATACAATCACTAATTTTTTCATGAACTTAATCTTCTCCCGTTTCTATATTTTATTTTAAAAGCATCATTTTTTTTATTTGGGAATAAGCAGAGGTTTTTAATTTATAGAAATAGATCCCTGTACCAGCTGGTTTACCCTCATCATCATTTCCGTTCCAAACTATGCTGTAGTTACCGGGTTCTTGATAGTGTTGGTTGTAGGAACGCACCTTTTGTCCTTTAAGGTTAAAAATACTAATTTCTACCTGCTGTGGAGCAGATATAGCAAATTTAATAGTAGTAGTAGGATTAAATGGATTGGGATAATTACCTATCAGCTTAGTTTGCATAGGTATTCCCTGTCCTCCAGTTGCAGTTTCATCTTCAGGTGGGAAAATTACATAATCTATCCAACCACAGTCTTGGCCATCGGAAACATAGATATCCTTCTTATATTTCCAGGTGTATGTATGTTCTCCTGCTTCCACATTATAGCTCTGCTCACTCCAGTCGCCTATACCACTCCATTCATCTTGTAAAACATCATCAATATAAAACTGTAAAAAATCGTAACCAGATTCGGAAGATACTTTTTGCCAAAAAACTATTTCACCTCCAGTGACAGCCTCTTTTGTAACTTCCAAACTGGTTTCCTGGTTATTGCCAATTACTCCAGATTTAACCGAATTAAATCCATCATAGGCTTCTGTTTCATCTATTTGCCAGTCTTGCGCTCCCGAAGTTACCCAGCCTGCTGGTAAAATAGGTGACTCAAAGCTTTCAGCTTCTGTGTATATAAGTGAAAAATTTAAGGTGGTCGATTCTGTTAATTCCACGTCTTGTAGTACACTGATATAATTATCTGCTGTAACAAAAACCTGATAGGAACCGCTAAACACCTCTGGGAAAATATAAGCACCCTCGGAATTGGTATGAACTGGCTCTATGGGTGTGTCTAAAATTTGTAAATTAGCTCCTACGATTGGTTCGCCATTATCGGAATCAGTTACATATCCGCTAAGGCTAACCACAGTTGCTGGTTGTAATTGCACATCCTGGATAGTTTGCCCAGTAGTTGTTAGGATCACAGATATATTTTCAGTTTCATATCCATAAGCTTTATAGTAAACATCGTATTCCCCCGGTGGCAACAGGCGATAATATCTACCAAAATCTGCATCGGCACGGTATGGTTTTTTATAAGCGTTATAATCATCTATTTCGGGAATGTAAACTTGTGCCTGAACGGGTAAGCCAGTAGTCTCATCGGTAATGTGCCCAGTGAGAGTGGAATGGTTTACCCTGTCCAAAAGGTGCATAGCAGCATCTATATTGTTTTGGGTAACTTGGCTAACCACAGAAGCAGGCGGAATAAACTCAGTTGCTAATTCAATAGTATAACTAAATATTCCGTGTTCACCATAGGCATAATCATCGATTCCTCCGGTAGAAGAATACAATTCCCAAGCATTTTGAGGGGTATAGGATCCACCATCGTGACCAGGTATCAAATTTGCCATCTCTATTCCCAAAGTAGAGATCGCTTCATGATCGGGTGCATAAGCACCAGAGGTATATCCATAGGGATATAACACAAGCTGACCGTAAGTATGATAGCCAATGCCGGCAACGAAATGATTATCTGCCATAAATTGTTTTATAGTTTCCGTTTCAGGTTCGGAAAAGGGTTCTGGACCATGATATGTAGGATCATTAATATTATCGGAAGCACCTACTAAGCCCCATTCCCAACCATAATTTCTGTTTACATCTACTCCATCATCACCATATCCAGAGTAGTAATCGGTATCGAAATTGTGGTCGTTATTATTATCACGCATATTTTTCCGCCACCATACATCATTCTCGTCAATCACTATTTTGTGACCATTGGGATTAACTATTGGCACAAACCATATTTGGCTGTTGTCTACATTAGCGGTTATAGTAGCATCACTACCATAATTTTCCAAAATATGCAGTAGATTTGTCATCACAACCTCTGTACTTAATGGCTCACGCGAATGATGCGGGCCCAGATAATAAATTCCCGGTTCATCTTCTTGCTGTTCTACATTATCAGATACTTTTAAAGCCCAGATTTCATGATTATAATTATCATAAAAAGTGTGTCCTTCTTCAGAATATATTTTCCCTTGAGTTTCACCTATATCGTAAAGTTTACAAATATCAGGGTAGGTTTCTTCCAGCGATTGTAATTCGGCTAAAACCTCTTCATAATTGCGATAATAATCCAATTCTTTGGAATTACGCAAATTAGTCTTCAACTCTTGCTCTGTTTGAGTAACTTTTATATCATATGCTTTTTGAAGTTGATTATATTGTTCTTGAGTTACTACTAAATCTAAATATTTATCAGGTTTATAGGAAGCAATGTCGTAATTTTTCTCCTGAAAATAGCGAAAAGTTTGGGAAGAAGGATCATCTATTCTAACTACCATTTTTTCTGCCAAAAGAAGTGAAAATGTAAAAATCAAAATAATTAAAACAATTTTTTTCATTATAATCTCCTCGTTAAATTCAACATACAAAATTAACGCAACTTCTGTTCCAAAACGATTTTTGGTATAAAATGGCAAAAAAAGATGGTGGTAGTAAATTAGATTTACTACACTCTGAGTACTTTGTACACGAATATTACATGGTATTTATTTCTGCCAGTAGGGATGGTTGGGAGCTTGTTTTTTCAACCTTTGTTCCAGTTCAGTCGCTGGTTCCTGATTCAATTTCAACAATTCCAGCATCAAAAAATCCACTTCCAACTCGTCTCGCTCTCCCTCTTCTATATCCTTGCCCTTATATTTCATACCTTCTTGTAAAGTCTGTAGAGCTTGCTTATATTTTTTTTGTTCTTTTTGTACTTCTGCTAGCATTACATAGGCATCGTAGTGTTGTTTTCGGGTTTCAATAGATTTCTGCAAAGCTTTTTCAGCTTCTGCCAATTTGTTAGTTTTAAATAAAGCTTCACCTTTATGTCGCCAAGGGCAAGACCATTTGGGATAATTTTGGTTCAATTCTTCATAAATAGCAATAGCTGATTCATATTTTCCCATTTCCAATTTAAGGTTCGCTAACGAGAATTTGGATTGCAGATCCATTTGGGAATAAACTTTATCTAATTCGGCTATCTGTCTTTCTAATTCATAGTTAAGCAGATAAGCCAATTCTATTTGGGAATTTGCTTTATACAAGGAATCTGCTGTTTGTCGAAAGGTTTTAAAATTTGGTTTTTCTAAATATTCTTGCAGTCCAACGGCACTTAAGGTGCTTATTACAAATATTAACAAAATGATCATGCTCTTTTTCATAATTCTTATCTCCTTTATGAGCAAAAGGAAAAAAAGCTGTAAAAAATGTCAAAATATTTCCGAAAATAAAACAGGTCAGCTTTACGGCTGACCTCTATAATGGTGGGCGCTGAGGGATTTGAACCCCCGACCACCTGCTTGTAAGGCAGGCGCTCTCCCAGCTGAGCTAAACGCCCTATAAAATCACTGAGAGCATTTTTTTATTCTAAACTTATTCTGTCAAATTCTTTTAAAAAAATGGTGGGCGCTGAGGGATTTGAACCCCCGACCACCTGCTTGTAAGGCAGGCGCTCTCCCAGCTGAGCTAAACGCCCAAAATTTGGTCGGGGCGAGAGGATTTGAACCTCCGACTCCTGGTTCCCAAAACCAGTGCGCTAACCGGACTGCGCTACGCCCCGATCAAGAATTGCCACAGAATAAAAATGGCTTCAGGCAGTCAAGAATTTTTATTTTCAAATAATAAAAACAGCCAACCCTAACGGTTATGGCTACAAAATTAACTTTGTGTTAGAAAGTAGTACCAAATTGAAAATGAGGTTCCCAACTGTCTTTATCGAAATTGTAGGCATAATCGAAACCGATTAGCCCGAAAGGACTACGCACTCGCAGACCAATACCGCCACCCTTTTTCATATTCCAAAAGTTAAAGTTTTCCAATTTATTAAAACTATCGCCTGCATCCAAGAAAAGCAAGCCCACTATCTGATCTCCTGTAATAGGCCAAGCATACTCAGTAGAGAAGATTATCTCTCGGCTACCTCCATCGATAGGGCCAATAGATTGATCGGCATATCCACGCAGGCCATCGGCTCCCGTACCTCCCAAATAAAAACGCTCATCGGGTGGTACTTCCGAATCGTTGTAACCAGTAACATAGCCAAATCGCCACTTGGTTCTGAGTACAAACTTCCAGAAAGTTTGCATATACCAGCTCATTTGGGCAATTTGTTTAAAATAACTGAAATCACCTTGCAGTGGACCACCTGCCAATTCTGAATAGAGCATTATATTGGAACCAGAAGTTGGGAAAAACACATTATCACGGCTGTCGCGGCTTATGGAAGTGGTAATAGAACTTGTATATTGCCAACCTATATCGTTCAAGCGCCGAAGTTCGGAAGAAACATTATCTGGATTAACACTAGAGAGTATGGAATATTCTTTGGCAGAATAGGAATAACTGGCTACAATTTTGGTATAATTCAAAAAATACAGAGGCCGGCCCAAACGAATAGCTCCACCGCTGGTGCGCAGATCGTAGGTATCCCACTCTTTGGTAGTGTGATAAACATTAAAGCCTATCATAGTATCTGTATCTAGTAAGTAGGGATTGGTAAATTCGAACTGATAATTTTGAGAATCGTTACCAAATTCCCAGGATAAGGAAGCTTTCCAGGCATTACCCAACAGGTTGTTATTGGAAACACTAAGCTGGCCAACAATACCATCTTGGCTGTTAATACCAATACCACCGTTGGCGGTTCCAGCAGATTTATCGGTAACTCCCAAAATTAGATCAATATCGCCCTTTTTGTTGATGGGTTCATAATCCAAAGATATGTCTGGCTCGAAAAAACCCATATTGTATATGTTTTGTTGGGTACGAATAACTTTGGATTGCCTGAAATAGTCACCAGGGACAATCACTAAATTTCTGCGGATCACCTTTTCTTTGGTACGCTTGTTGCCTGCTATTTTTATTTTATGTACCTTAGCTCGGTTATTCTCTGTAATTTTCAGATGAATGTTAATGTCGTTCCCATCTTTTTCCAGCTCATGTTCAAAATTGGAATAGATATAACCTTCTTCATAGTACATAGAAGCCACGCCAGAAAGCTGTTCATTGAATTTTTCCAGATCAAAAACATCATCATCTTTGAATTTAAATTGCGAGATTATGATCTCATCTGTAAAGCGCTCGTTACCCGAAACTGTGATCTCACCAAATTCATAAGATTCGCCCTCGTACAAATAAATATCGATAACATAGCGCCCTTTTACAATATTAATTTCCCGGTTTATAATGCGCGCATCAATGAAGCCCTTCTTGTTGTAATAATCAACTATGCGATTCATATCTTCTTCAAATTTTTCCTCTTCAAACTTGCCGGAACGGAAAAGGCTGGATTCTTTTGTTTTCATTTCACCTAATATTTTTTTGGAAGGAACTTGCTGATTTCCGTGGATTTTGATCGACTTGATAGTTACCTTATCACCTTCTTCTATCTTTACCTTTACATTCACTTTGTTATTAGCCAGTTCTTCTACTTCAAAATCTACCTTAGCTAAATGATAGCCCTTTTCCTTATATTGATCTAAAATTGTGCGCTCTAATTCATTTTTCAGAAATGGCGCCCAATAGCTGCCTTTTTTTAAATTGACTAACTCTTTTATTTTGTCGGTTGTTACTCTTTTATTACCCTTAAAACTTACAGATTCTACAATGGGATACTCTGAAACAGTAACTCGCAAACCAATCCCACGTTCCAACTCATAAGCTTCTACCTGAACATCGTCGAAAACACCCAGCTGGTACAAATTTTTCATAGACTTGGAAATATCGTTTGGCTGGATCACACTTCCTACCTCGAAAGTAAGCAGTGACTGAATCAATGGGGTTTCAATATTTTTATTACCTTGTATATCAATTTCCATCACCAAATTCGAATTTGCCATAAGTGCTGAAAATATAATAATGAACAACAGCAAAAAGAGATATCTTCTCATTTATCCTCCCGGATATTTTTATTATTTGTGTTTAAAAAATAAAAACAGCCTAGACGTCAACAAATAATTTTCCTACTTGATGCTTTTATCTTTTTAATAAAAAAAATAAAATTTCACTTGACAGATTAGCCTTACCCCAAAAGTTTCGAACTTTATAATAAAAAATTAAAACTATAAGAAGGAGTTATGGACAGAAAAAAAGAGATAACGTTAGCAGCCAAGAAGATGATGCTGAAATATGGCATCAGAAAAACTACCCTGGAAGATATAGCTCAAGAATGCGGTGTAAAGAAAACAGCGCTTTACTATTATTTCAACAGTAAGAACGATCTTTTAAAAACTATGTTTTCACAAACCATGAACGACTTGAGACAAGAGCTTTCCGAAAGTATCAAAACAGGACATAACACCAAGGAAAAGCTGAAGATATTTATGCACAAAAAATTGAATATCTTTCGCGAAAACAAACCCTTTATGGAACTTCTTAATCGCGAAAACCTGCCATCCAAAGTTAAAGAATATTTCCATAAAGAACAAAAGGTTATGATGGAATTTGACCAAAATTTAGTCAAAGAGATCATCGAGACAGGAATCGAACGTTCTACCATTCAAGTTACCTCTGTAGATTCGCTTGTTTTAATGATATTGGGGGTAACTTATGGTACCGGTTACAGCTTACACATAGAAAATAAAGATATCGAAGCTGAAAAGATGTTCGAAGATACAATTAATATCATATTTAAAGGTATTTCCATTAAAAGTACAGGAGAAGCAAAATGAAAAAATTAGCAATACTGATATTCATAGCTGCAACCACCATTTTAGCAGGAATTGAACTAGACTTGCAAGAATGCGTGCAATTGGCTTTGGAGAATAACAAAGAACTGCAGTCTGCTAAGGAAGAAGTTGAAGTTTATAAACAGGAATACCGCAATGTTCGGGGAAATCTATTTCCACAACTCAGTTTGACAGCAGGATTCCAGCATAAAAGAACCGAAATGCCAGAATCGGCCAACTTTTCCTATATCCCAGCCACCAGTTTGTTAGACACCACAGCAACGGCAAACGACCAAATGCTGGCCGGTTATGTAGATAATGCTTACGATGCTATTTTACCAGAAGATATTCAAAAGGAAAATTCACTTTCTAGCTCTGTAAAGCTGGAACAAGCAGTTTTTACTGGTGGTAAACTAATAAACGGCATTAAAATAGCCAATAAGCTTTACAATATCCAAGAAAAGAGATATTTTTTAGTGAAACAAGATATCATCTACAATACCAAAGATAAATACTACAGTGCGATTTTAGCACAAAATGTGGTAGAGATAAAAAAAGATGCCCTGCAATTTGCAAAAGAATATTACCAGAAGGTAAAGAAGATGTACAATCAAGGATTAGTTTCCGAATATGACCTTTTGCGAGCTGAACTGGAAGTAGCAAAGCTGGAACCAGAAGTTCAAGAAGCGCTGAAAAATGCTGCTTTGGCTTTGGAAAGTTTGAAAAATTATTTGAATTTGGAAGAAGAAATTTCGCTGGCAGGCGATATAGTGCTTCCTAATATGCAGGAATTCAATTTGGAAAATGCTTTACAAGAAGGATTGAAGATGCGAACTGAACTGGAACTTTCGAAAATCAATTTGGAAGTTAGCAGAGTAAACCTGCGTTATGAAAAAGGAAATTTTTTGCCAAATATAGGAATTACGGCTGAATATAATTATTTTGGGCAAAATGAAAATAGTATTGAAGATGATGATTGGGGAAACTATTACCAAGTTGGCATTGGTTTTTCCATGCCCTTATTCACCGGTTTTTCCAATTCTGCTAAAACAGCTAAAGCTCGCCACCAGTTAAAGCAATCGCAATACAGCCATCAAGATTTGCAAGAAAAAATAAAATTACAAATAAGAAATGCCTATCTCACCTGGCAGAATAATTTGAAAAAATTGGAAACTCAAAAAAAGAATCGTGAACTGGCTCAGAAAGGATTGGAAATTGCTCAAACTCGCTACGAGAACCAAGTTTCCGATCAATTGGAAGTCTTCGATGCCCAACTACAAGTTAAAATAGCACGATTAAACTATAGGAATTCTGTCTATGATACCATTATGGCCTATGAAGAACTTTTAAAATCAATTGGAAGAGAATTATAAAAATATAGGAGAAAAAAATGAAGAGGATAATTTTACTAGCAATCGTATTTGCAGGTTTGTTTCTTACCAGTTGTAGTAATAAAGAAGAAACAGCTGCCAGAAATATGGAACAGATCTATGAAAAAGAGGGTATTCCCACAAAAATCAAAACTCTAAAATCGGAAGAATTTGTACTTGAGCTGCCATTCAGTGCTTCCTTATCTGGCAAAAGACAGTCTTACGCTTCTGCTCTTATTGGAGGTCGTATAGAAAAAGTGTTGGTAGAAGTTGGCGATTATGTTAAACAAGATCAAGTAATAATAGAATTTCCCGAAGATGCGCCAGCTGCACAATTTCAGCAAGCTAAATCCGCTTATGAAATGGCCCAAACAACCTACCAGAGAATGAATAAATTATATGAAGCAGGTGGAATTTCCAAACAAGAGCTAGATCAAGCAGAAACGCAGATGTTGGTTAATAAAGCTAATTATGATGCTGCTTCTCAGATGCTAAAAGTAAGAGCCCCAATTTCGGGAATAGTAACCAGCGTAAATGTTCGTGAAACCGATGGTGTTGAAGCAAAAGATATACTGGCCATTATTTCCAACACAAAAGAGTTGAAATCTACAATTTGGACAACTGAAAAAGAGATATGCCAAATAAAAGTTGGGCAAAAAGCCAGAGCTGTTTGGCAAGGTAATACAATTTGGGGAAAAGTAACTGAGGTAGCCAATTCTATGGACCCAACCCATCGCGCATTTCAGGTAGATCTGCTCTTTGAGAATCAAGAAAAGCTTTGTAAATCTGGTGTTACAGCCGATATCTTCCTACAAACATATGTAAATCCGCAAGCACTGGTTGTTCCCAGAAAAGTTATCAAAAACGATATTGATGGCAGCTATTTGTATGTTGTGGAAGATGGCAAAGCGGTAAAACGTTATGTGCAAACCGGTGTTGCCAGCAACGGAGATTTCGAAATCACTTCTGGCTTGAAAGCAGGAGAAAAGATCATAACTGAAGGACTTAATTTAATTTACAATGGTGCTAAAGTGAAATTAGTAGACTGAAAACGGAGTTAGAATATGTTTTTATCTAAATTATCTATAAACCGACCTGTTCTGGTAACAATGCTGATCTCGGTGTTTGTGGTGTTTGGTATATTAGCCTATTTGGGGCTATCATTGAACTTGATGCCAGAAGCCGATATTCCCTTTGTTACTATTCAAACTATATATGGTGGGGCTGGCCCCAGTGAAGTAGAAACTCTGATTACAAAAAAAATCGAGGATGCTGTCTCTACGGTTAGTCGAATAGACTATATGGATTCCTACTCTATGGACAATGCCTCTATTGTACTTATCGCTTTTGAATTGGGAAAAGATATTGATATAGCTGTTTCTGAGGTAAAACAAAAAGTTGATGCCATAGTGCGCGAACTACCGGATGATGCTGAAAAACCTAGTGTAGATAAAGTTGATATTACAGCCTTTCCCATAGTACAGATGATTCTTACTGGTAACTTGGAAGCAAGGGAACTATACGAACTAGCTGATAAACAACTGAAAGACAGATTTTCTCAGGTGGAAGGTGTGGCCAATGTAAACATTACAGGTGGCCAACAACGCGAGATCCATGTAACTTTGGATAACAAAATAGTAACACAAAATATGATCTCGCTACCACAACTGTCACAAATTTTAGCAGCTCATAACCTAAATATGCCGGGTGGACAATTCCAGCAGGGAGATCAAGAATATTCTGTACGCTTAGAAGGCGAAATATCTACTTTGGAACAATTGGAACAATTAGAAATTCCTACTGCTTTTGGTAACAAGAAGTTGAGTCAACTAGCACAGATCAACGATACCGGTGAAAAAGTACGTAAACGCTCTATCTATTTCAATAATGTAGATGATATTCGCAAAGAAAATGTGGTACAGATCTCCATAGTAAAAACTGCTGATGGTAACCCTGTGGATATTGCTGATGGTGTAAAAAAAGAGATGGAATCCATAAACAAAACTTTGCCTATAGGAACCAGCCTGGAAATAGTAAACGACAGTAGTGAATTCATCAAAAGCTCGATACAAGATACTCTGATGAACGTACTTTTAGGAATTTTATTTACCGCTCTGGTACTACTTTTTTTCCTACACGACTTACGTTCTACTCTTATAGTTGCTATAGCTATGCCCACTTCCATAATTTCCACTTTTATGGTAATGCAATTGGCTGGGTTTAGTTTAAATATTCTGTCTTTGATGGGATTATCTACAGCAGTAGGTATTTTGGTTACTAATGCTGTTATAGTTTTGGAAAATATATTCCGACATAAAGAGATGGGACACAATCGTCGGGTAGCTGCCGATAAGGGTACAGCAGAAGTTACTGTAGCAGTTCTGGCATCTGCCCTTACAAATATTGTGGTATTCGTACCTCTGGCAACCATGGGCACAATAGCAGGTCAGTTTGTGAAGGAATTTGCCCTCACAGTTGCAATTGCTACTATCTTTTCCTTGTTAATTTCGTTTACCATTACACCTATGTTAGCGTCGATAATAATTCCTGAAAAGCAAAAGAAAGGCCGTATAGGAAGATCTTTCGAGAGGATGTTCCATCACTGGGAAAGAATTTACAGCCATATTTTGGAAAAAATTCTCCACAATAAATTCAGAGCTTCTATATTGGTTATAGCAAGCATAGTACTGTTCTTGGTAGTAACATTCGGTATGGGTTCAACACTTGCTTTTGAACTATTTCCCAGCACCGACCAAGGTGAAATGACAATAGATGTGGAGTTACCCATAGGATATAACCTAAATGAAACGGCTGCTAAATATAAAGAAATTGAACAAATAGTAGCACAGCACGAAGAAGTTGAGCAAATTCTAGTTACTTTGGGATCTCAGGGCAGAGTTGATGAAGCTGTTAACTTGGCTTCCCTAACTCTGGTTTTGGTAGATAAAAATGAGCGCGAACTGAGTACCAACCAGCTTGCTGAAATACTTATCGAAGATCTTTCCAGTGTTCCCAATGCTAAAATTAAAGTTTCTCCACAAAGCTTGGTGGGAGGCGGTAGCGACCCAGTTGAGTTTTATCTGCAAGGAACCAATATGCAACAGCTTACTCAAATAACAGAGGAATTTCTGGATAAAGCAAAGAATATAGATGGACTGATCAATTTCGATAGTAACTTAAAAGCTGGCAAACCTGAATTAACTCTAATACCAGATCGCAACAAACTGGCAGCTACTGGTTTCACTGTTTACGATCTGGCGCTAGCTTTACGTGCTTCTATAGAAGGTACCACAACTTCCACCTATCGCGACAACAACGAAGAATACGACATTGTGATTTCGCTGGAAGATGAATCGGTAGATACTCCAGCCGAAGTTGAAAACATCCCAGTTGTTGGACAACAAGGAGTTTACAGAATGTCTCAACTTGCAGATGTGAAATTTACAGAAGGTGCTACTACAATCATTCACAGAAACAAACTGAAAGCTGCACAATTTACCGGTGGAGTAGCCACTGGCTACGTTTTGGGCGATATTGTGAATGAACTTACTGCATTGCAAAAAGAGATGGATTTGCCTGAAGGATTCCAATTCAATTGGGGTGGAGATAGCCAAATGATGCAAGATACCGTTGCGGCTATGATTAGAGCATTCTTTATAGCAATGCTGCTAACCTACATGCTGCTAGCTGCAATTTTAGAAAGTTTCACCAAACCCTTCCTGATTCTAATGACGGTTCCCTTGTCTTTGATTGGTGTTATCATCAGCCTCTATTTGAGCGGTATTAATTTGGGAATAATAGTCCTTATGGGAATTATTATGCTTCTGGGAATAGTGGTAAATGCTGCTATTCTTATTATGGACTATACCGAGCAGCTACGTGAAGGTGGTAAAACAACCAAAGAAGCTCTTCTGGAAGCTGGTTCTACCAAACTGAAACCTATTCTCATGAGTTCTATCGCAATTATAATGGGAATGTTGCCCATGGCTTTGGGGATTGGCTCCGCTGGTGCGGAAATGCGCCAACCTCTTGGTATCGTAAGTATAGGTGGGGTATTGGTTGCTACTTTGCTTACCTTGTTCGTGATTCCCGCATTGTATTATCTGACAAACAAAAAACATATTAAACATGTAGAAAAAGTCTAAAAAATATCAGCCGGAGAGCTATTGTTCTCCGGCTTTTTTCTTTTAAAGAATTTGTTTACAACTCTCCATTACATTCCCCCCAACTAAACAAACAATTTTTTAATATTACTGAACAACTTTTAAAATTCCCAAATACCTAAGTAGGCTACAGTGATACAACTCGGAATTTATGAATATCTCCGTACAAAACCAATCCGCCTATGCAGTGAACGGCGGCACGAGTCGTCGCATGCCTCTGGAGGTGTGCCTCAGAATGACCGCTTTTTTGCTCCCTTTTTAAGGGGAAAAATTGTCATCTCGACCGAAGCGGAGAGATCTCAGGTTTACCATAAGTTTGTATGAGATTTCTCCATTCCAGTAGCTTCGCTACTTCCAATCGTAATGGCAAAAATATCGTCATTGCGAACCCTTTATGGGTGAAGCAATCTGCTTAAAGCGCATAAATCTGTAACTTAAGACTTAATGCCCTATTAGATTCTTCGTCGAATGCCTCTGTAAGTGGCCTTAAGGGGACCTCTACTTTTCTCCTTGAATTTCTTAGGTTTCCCTGTTAAGGGAAACTGCAAAGGAAATTTTCTAAAAACTCAATTTTGAGGGAAATTTCTTTCAACTTATGCCTCTATCCGAATTTTGAGGAGCATTACAATTTGGAAAGATTTGTTAAGCAGGCGCGCTTACAATATGCAAGCAGGAAAATTGGTAATAGAGATTCCCGCTATGAGCGGTGTAATACTTAAATAGAGCTCCCCGTTAACAAGGGTCTGTTAGCTTTTTTGACTAGCAGACTCTTTTTTTATATAGGAAGCAAAATCTGCCAAAATTTCGTTGGATCCGTAAGCCAAGATTGTATTAGCAACCTCTTCCAAAGTAAACCAAGCTAATTTTTGGCCTTCATGCAAATTAATCTGTTCGATCTGCAAATCTAGCTGTTTGTAATACGTGTATTCTATACGGTCTGTGAATTCCTTTTTGTGCAAAAGTTCAAAATCACTTAACTCCAGTTCCATCTCTTCTTTCATTTCGCGCACAATACACTGGCGTGGTGATTCTCCTGGTTCTACATGGCCGCCCGGTAAATCCCACATATTAGGATATGGAATAGCCGCATCATCATCGCGCAGAAATAAAAGCACTTGCCCCAATGAATTGTAAAAAATTATACTGGCACCAGCTCGTTTCATTGCAGTTGTAATATTTTGTAGCCAAAAGCTGGCAATATTATCTCTGTTTTAGCGATAACTTCTCGGTTTATAAGATCGAGGAACTTTGCCTTATTCTGAAGTTCTATACAATTAAGATCTACCCTACTTTCTGTTTCCGAAAAATTGGTAAGAACCAATATCCTCTCATCTTCCTCTTCCGAGCTTCTAAGAAAAGCTATGATTTTGGCATCTCCACAATCCAGCATTTCGAGGTTGGAAGAGGTTAGAGCTGTATGCTGTTTACGTAATTCAACCAGTTGTTGGTAATGGGAAAACATTTTATCATCGAAATTTTGCCAATCCAGTTGCACCGGATCGAAAAGTGATTGCCAGTTAAGCCAATTGCGGTCACCAAATTCCTGTCCCATAAAAATAAGCGGCACACCATCTAACGTGAATTGCACTACAGCCGCCGGATAGATATAATTTTCACCAAAAAATTCCAAAGCTCTAACCTGGTCATGATTTTCCAGCCAATGCATTCTTATACTGTTATGAGGAAATGTGTATTTTTGGAAGTTGTATGCTTCTCTAAAATCTTGTTTATTTCCGTCTTCAAAAGCAATTTTATGCAGAGCATTTCTGATATATTGCTCGTAAGTTAGGTCAAAAGATTTTAAGTGATGCATCTTTTCTTCCGATTCTGAAAGCATTATGAGTTCTGGTTTTAAAGCTTGTAATTTGGGGCGAGTTTCTTCCCAAAAATCCAGCGGTACCAATGCTGCTACATCACAGCGGAAGCCATCGATATCAAATTCTTCTATCCAATAGCTCATCGCTTTTGTCATCGCTTGCCGCAATTCTTTATTATCATAATTCAAATCAGCAGTGTCTGTCCAGTCGGGGTTCGAAGGAATAATCTGGCCATTTTCGTCGTGCGTGTACCATTCGGGGTGCTGCTCTATCCAGGCATTATCCCAAGCTGTGTGATTGGCCACCCAATCTATTATCACACGAATTCCGTTATTATGCGCTGCTTGCACCAATTTTTTAAAATCTTGGGCATTACCAAATTCCGGATTTATTCCGTAGTAATCTTGCACAGCATATGGACTACCCAATTCACCCTTGCGATTTAACTGGCCAACTGGATTTATCGGCATCAGCCATAAAATATCTATACCCAATTTTTTCAGGTAAGGAATTTTATCGGTAATACCCTGAAACCCATCTGCAGAATAGGCACGGGCAAAAGCTTCATAAATAACTGACTGCCGCAGCCAAGCGGGTGATTTTCTCGCTTTTTTATTCAAATAATAATAACCGGGATTGTTCTTATCTGCCTTTTTATCTTCCATAATCACTTTTCCATTTTCGTTTATTGTTAACACAGAATTATTCCAGCCATCCTGGCTTTTTTGCGGATTACTAGGATCGGAAACCCAGAGCGAATCGTTGATTACAAATTTGTAAAAATGTTCTCCCTCTGGCAATTCTTTTTTGATCCGCCAAATTCCATTTTCATCTTTTTTTAAGAAATCTTTATCAGTTTTCCAGCCGTTAAAACTACCCGCCAGGGCTACTTTATCGGCCTGTATTTTTATAGCGAACACTATCTTACCCCCTGCTCGATGTGATGCTAAATTTACTCCTTGAAGTAAGACAGAAATTCCAAAAACGAGTAGCAGGCAAGTAAAAAATCGCTTTTTCATTTTATCAGAACCATTTTTTTTGTTTGGGAAATTCCTGCAGCTCTTAATTGATATAAGTATATACCACTGGAAACGTCCTCACCAGCGTCATTTTCACCATTCCACCAAACAAAATTCTGTTGCTGCGCTATTGGAAATGTTCTAATTAACTGACCTTTTAGATTGTAAATCTGCCTCTGATGCGCCCTATTTGATGCAAATAGTAATGATAGAATACTTCAGCTGCTGGCAATTTGTTGTGGTTTGTCACTACCTGGCCGCCTTTTTTTAGGAAATGTCGGTTACAGGCCATAAATATTTATCCTCTCAATTATTTTAAAAGAATAATTCATTTTTCAGTTTTAGCACAGCTAATTCTTAGTTTTTGTTTCACTTCCACTGTTACCTGTTTTTTGTTGCCATAAGCACTACCATGAACATTGATAACATCAGCACCAACCAAATCTGCTAATTCTGTTTGATATTTCAACTCTAAAAGAGAATTTTTTACAACTTCAGCTCTAGTTAAAGATAATACTACAAACTGGTCAAGATGAAAAGTAAGTCTGATATCGTGCTTTTTCCGATAAATCTTGCAAGAGTGCAATCTTTCTAAGATAATCTTATAATCTGGTAGTTAGTAAATCGTAGCTTATTTTAGGATGAGTTTTAAGGGGTAGAAAGTGGCTGGTGATACGGAAATCACCGATATCATTTTCTTTACAATAAACTAACATTTGCTGCAAAGATGAAATATTGGCCAAAATAATTTCGAAAATGTAAGCCAACTGCTCAAAACGTTTTTTATTAAATATCTGGTAATAGTTCTAAAAAATTTTATCTGTTCTTTCACAAAAATGCAACATACACCCAACCTTAACAAATGCACCCCTGTTTACTTGCTGATATTTTGTTTATTAAACTTGAAGATATCAGAGATATGCGTTATACAGACCTATTGAATAAGTAAGCCATCACGAAATATTTGAGTAGGGTTGCCCTGGATGATATCTCCCTGTTGCAGTTTGGGTTTTTGTTGATAAATACGCATATAATGATCGGAAAGGGCTGTCCAATAGCCATCTTGTTCTGTTTCGGCTATTCCTCTCATTCTAATTTGATTATCTAACAAGTGTTTCGAGTATAAAGCAGTTTTTTTGTTTGATAATTCCTTTAAAATATTCACTCGTTCTTTTATAATTCTGCCATTAACTTGACCCTTCATTTCTGCTGCCTTGGTACCAGGCCGTTTGGAATAAGAAAATAGGTGCAGATAGGTAAAATCCAATTCTTGCAAAAATCTATATGTTTCCGCAAAAAACTGCTCAGTTTCGCCGGGTAACCCCACAACAAGGTCAAAGCCAAAAGCTGCATCTGGAAAAATTTCGCGTAAAACCTCTAATTTTTGCCTGAACTGCGCTGTCGTGTAATGTCGATTCATTTTTTTTAGCAAAATATCGGAACCACTTTGCAATGGAATATGGAAATGTGGACAAATTTTATTGCTTTTTTTAAGAAACTCTAAAAGTTCATCATCGAAAAGTAGCGGTTCGATGGAACTCAGGCGAATCATCTTTACATCTGAAATCTGCTCGATATCGTATAACAAATGCGCTAAACGATAATCAGACAGCTTTTCTCTGCCGTATAAACCCAAATTTATCCCACCCAGCACAAATTCACGATAACCGGCACAGGTCAATTTCTTTATTTGTTCTAAAACCGTTTTAGCATCGCGGCTCCGAGAATGCCCGCGAGCAAAAGGAATAGTGCAATAGGCACAATAATAATCGCAGCCATCTTGTACTTTTATAAAAGCACGAGTTTTATCTATCATGCTACTAGTAGAAAGATCTGCAAAATATTCCGCCTCCAAAACATCCTGAAAACTATTATCCTGCTCTTCCAACTTCTTCAAGATCTCATTCTTATGATTGTTGTCTATCACCAGATCAACAGCGCCCAACCACTCAATCTCGGCCTTGTTCAACTGAGCGTAACAGCCAGTTACAATTACTTTTACATTGCTATTGCGCTGTTTTTGTTTTAAAGCTTTACGAATAGCATTACGGCTTTTGTAATCTGTGCGGTTAGTAACCGTACAACTGTTTATAATGTAAACATCTGCAGGCTGGCTAAATTTCTGCAATTCATAACCAGCTTGAATAAAATCATCTAAAATGCAGGCTGTTTCGTATTGATTTACCTTACAGCCAAAAGTAATAGCTGCTACTTTTTTAGTTTTCATCCCGCTCTAGCAATTTTATATGCAACTCTTGTAATTGTTTTTCGCCAACTGCTGCAGGTGATTCACTCATTAAATCGGCTGCTTGTAATGTTTTGGGGAAGGCTATTACATCGCGAATCGATTCAGCTTTACTCATTATCATAATGATGCGGTCTATACCAGGTGCAATGCCGCCGTGGGGAGGAGTACCATATTTTAGTGCATTTAGGAAAAAGCCGAATTTCTGTTGTAATTCCTCTTCACTGAAACCAAGAATATCGAATATCTTACGTTGAATATCCAAACGATGGCAGCGAATACTACCTGAAGACAGTTCGACTCCATTGCAAACCAAATCATAAAGTTGGCCTTCAATTTTATCGTAGTCAGCTTCATTTTCAAAGTAGGGCAGGTGTTCCTCTTTGGGTAAGGTAAACATATGGTGAGCAGTTTCCCAGCGTTTTTGCTCTTCATTCCATTCAAAAAGTGGGAAATCGGTTATCCACACGAAATTAAACTCATCTTCATCATATAATTTCAGTTCCTTGCCTAAATGATTTCTAATTTCAGCAAGAACTTTAAAAACTATTTTATTGGAATCAGCTGCAAACAAAATAAGATCACCTTTGGCAGCTCCAGTTTTCTTAAGGATAGCTTTTTGCTCATTATCTCCTAAAAATTTGGAAATTCCGCTACTAAAACCGTGTTCATCTACTTTACAATAAGCCAGGCCTTTACCACCAACATGTTTTGCCTTTTCTGTAAGTGCATCTATCTGTTTTCGGGAATAAGAAGCACATTGTGGTGCTACAATACAGCGAACACTGCCGCCTTTTTCCAAAGCACCTTTAAAAACACGGAATTCAGAATTTTTAAGCTGCTGGGAAAGATCAACAAGCTCCATACCAAAGCGCATATCCGGTTTATCGTTACCAAAGCGTCTCATCGCTTCCTTATAGGTTAATCGTGGAAATGGTGTGGGGATTTTTACATTGAGGCATTTTTCAAAAATGTAGGCAAACATCTCTTCCATTATTTGGAAGATCTCGTCCTGGGTTACAAAGCTCATTTCCAGGTCGAGTTGAGTAAATTCCGGCTGGCGATCTGCCCGTAGGTCTTCATCGCGAAAACAACGAGCAATTTGGAAATACCGATCGAAGCCAGATATCATTAGCAGTTGTTTATAAATTTGCGGTGATTGCGGTAATGCGAAAAACTTACCAGGATGCACCCGGCTCGGCACCAGATAATCTCGTGCTCCTTCCGGTGTACTTTTAATCAGCATAGGAGTTTCAATTTCAAAAAAGTTGTGTTTTGTTAGAAATTCACGCATGGCAAAAACCACATCATGACGCAGTTTAATTATCTTCTGTAATTTTTCACGGCGCAGATCCAAATATCTATATTTTAGGCGTAGATTCTCTTCTGCCAGTAAATTTTCGTTCACTTGCACCGGTAAAGGAGCGGACTTGTTCAGTAATAGTAGCTCTTCAGCTTCAATTTCTATCTCGCCAGTTTTCATATCTTTATTAATATTTTTGCCTTCGCGTGGAATCACTTTACCGGAAACAGCAATTACATACTCATTCCTCAGTTTACCAGCTTTTTTGTGCAACTCTTCCTTTTCAGGCTTAAACACAACTTGCACTATTCCTTCCACATCGCGCAGATCGATAAAAATAAGCCCACCTAAGTCTCTGCGCCGGTGTACCCAGCCCAAAACAGTTACTGTTTCATCTTTTAAACTCAAATCTATTTTCCCGGCATAGTGTGTACGCTTAGTATTTCCTAATAAATCGAGCATATATTTCTCCCCATGATATTTTTGTACAACTCCTTAATTTATAAACTATTTGTCAAGAACGCAGTAGTTGGTTATTGTTTCACATCGCTGCGTATAAATTTCAGCACCTCATCTTTGAAAATTATACTGCAGTAATTATTTTTGGAATGTATTTTGGGAAAAAAGATAAACCCAGATTTTTGGGCATTTGGTAGAATAACACCAAAACTAAATGATTCTAAGATCAGATTTTTCTTGGCATCGCGCCAATCTTCCAATAACTGAGGCTGATCTTCCGAAATATCTGTTATTTGATCGAACTCAAATTCGCGCGGCAATAGCAGGTCTTCAATATATTTTGTATCAACCACATCATACTGGTTACCCTTTTCGTCCAACAAGCCGATATCGCTAGCATTAATTTTAATTTTTTGATCAGTTTTATTTTTCACAATTATATAAAAAGTTGTGAAATAGTCGGTAATATTTTCTGGTTCTTCTACCCAATATTTGTTTTCAGCTGCAAACATTAGCTGCTCCGATTCCCAAATAGCATAATCTTCTTGAATTTTTATATTCTCGGTTTTCACTGGTACATATTTAATGCTACAGCTAACTAAAAAGAGCAACAAAACGAGCAATAATAACTTTTTTATCATTTATTTCTCCTGCAATATAAAGATAGGGACAGCCTTGATAGGCTATCCCTAATTTATTTCAAGACTTCTATATGTCAAATTATTGTTTCAAATTATCGAAGTCTATCTCTTCTTGAACTTCTTTTTTCGTATCTTCTTGATCTTCTTCTTTTTGGGGAACTTCTTCCTGCTCAGTTTGCTTATCATCTCCTGTTTCTTCCGTGTCTTCTGCGTTCTCTACTTGTTTTTCGATCTCTTCTTCCACTTCTTCTTCCTCTGCAATTATTCTGGTGATATCATAAACAGAGTCGTCTTCGTTTAGTTGGATTAACCTTACCCCCTGAGTATTCCTTCCAATGATGCTTATTTTATTTACTGACTGACGAATTATCATACCTTTTTTGGTAACTATCATCAGATCGTCGTTATCTACCACCTCCATCAGAGAGATTAGTTTTCCATTACGCTTGGTTGTTTTCAAGGTAATTACACCTTTTGAGCCACGCTTAGTAACTTTATAATCGCTTATTACTGTACGTTTACCATAACCATTTTCGCTAATGGTAAGCAAAGTACCTTCACGTTTCACTACCACCATTGCCACAACTTCGTCACCCTCGCGCAGGCTTATACCGCGTACACCTTGCGAATTTCTTCCCATAGCGCGTACATCAGTTTCGTGGAAACGATTGGCAAAACCATTGCGAGTAGCCAGAATAATATCATTATCGCCTTCGGTGATCTGGGCATCTATAAGTCTGTCGCCATCTACCAGCTTAATGGCAATAATACCGTTAACACGTGGTCTGCTGAACGCTTTCAACTCACTTTTCTTTATTGTTCCCTTTTTGGTAACCATCGTTACATAGTAAGGAGAATCAAAATTGCGGACAGTTACGTAAGCTTCCAGCTTTTCTTCTGGTTCTAGCTGTAATAGGTTTACTATTGCTTTACCACGCGCCAATCTTCCTACCTTAGGAATTTGATGCACTTTCAGCCAGTAACATTTTCCAAAGTTGGTGAAAAACAGAATGTAAGCATGGGTGGAAGCAACAAAAATACTTTCCAGGAAGTCTTCATCTTTTAAATTGGAACCAGATAGCCCTTTACCTCCACGTCCCTGTTTCCTATAAGTGTTGATTGGAAGGCGTTTAATATAACCTTGATGTGAAATAGTAACTACCATTTCTTCATCAGCAATCATGTCTTCAGTTTGTATATCAGCTGAGCCATCCAAAATTGGTGTACGGCGTACATCACCATATTTTTTCTTTATCTCTGCTATTTCTTCTTTCAGAATTTGCATCCGGCGAGAACGATTTTCCAGAATCTCTTTCAGATCTTTTATCTTTTCCAATAACTCTTTGTATTCTGCTTCAACTTTATCTCGTTCTAAGCCAGTAAGTTTCTGTAACCGCATTTCCAAAATAGCTTTTGCTTGAATTTCACTCAATTTAAACTTTTCCTGCAGATTTTCGTTTGCAGTCGGTGTATCTGGTGATTTTTTGATTGTTTCAATTACTTCATCGATGTTATCGAGCGCTATTCTATATCCTTCTAAGATATGTAAACGTTGTTCAGCGTTTTTTAATAGATATTTTGTACGGCGAGTAACTACATCGTGACGAAAATCTAGATAAGTTTGGAAAAGTTCTTTCATATTTAGAACTTTAGGCACACCATTCACCAGGGTACGATTATTCACACTAAAACTACTTTGAAGCTGTGTATATTTGTATAGTTTTTGCAAAACAGAATTAGCATCGTAGTTGCGCTTAATAGATACCACTAGGCGCATTCCCTGCCTGCCAGATTCATCTCTAATATCACTAATACCTTCAATACGCTTCGTTTTGACCAATTTCACAATTTTATCTATTAGCAAAGTTTTACTAAGCTGGTAGGGTATTTCAGTTATTACTATCTTTTCGGAACCATTGTTTTTTGTTTCAATGGAAGCTTTTCCGCGAATTATAATACGGCCGTGCCCAGTTTGAAAATAATCTTTGATGCCTTTTTTCCCAATTATATAACCACCAGTTGGGAAATCTGGTCCTTTCACATATTTCATCAATTCTTCTGGTGTCATCTCTGGGTTATCGACAAGATGGGTAAGTCCATTACAAATTTCGTTGATATTGTGTGGAGCCATATTGGTAGCCATTCCCACAGCTATTCCAGAAGAACCATTAGCTATTAAATTAGGAAATTTAGATGGAAACACTTTGGGTTCAGTCCGAGTATCATCGTAGTTATTTTGGAAATCTACTGTTTCCTTATCCAAATCTTCCATAAGATCCACCGAAGGTTTTTCTAACCGTGCTTCTGTATAACGCATAGCAGCAGGAGGATCGCCATCTTGAGAACCAAAGTTACCCTGTCCGTTAATTAACGGATAGCGCATACTCCAAGGCTGAGCTAATCTTACCAAAGTGGGGTAGACAACTTGTTCACCATGAGGATGGTAGTTACCCGAGGTATCACCGGCTATCTTTGCACACTTCCTAAATCCTTTACCAGGAGTTAAATTCAACTCCTTCATAGCATACAAAATTCTGCGCTGTGAAGGTTTTAGTCCATCTCGAACATCTGGTAACGCTCTAGAAACTATCACACTCATCGAATATTCCAAATAAGAGCGTTTAAGTACATCTTCTATTTCATAAATTTCTATTCTCGATCTATCATGTATCATGTTGCCTCCATTTTAAACATCAACTTCCACATATTTGGCATTTGTTTCAATAAATTCCCGGCGCGGCTCCACATCATCTCCCATAAGGATGGTAAACATCCGATCTGCTTCTATAGCATCATCTATCTTCACAGAGGTTAAAATCCTTCTCTCCGGATCCATCGTAGTTTCCCAAAGCTGCTCGGCGTTCATCTCTCCCAAACCTTTATAGCGCTGCATACTAATTCCCTTACTGTCATTTTCTTTGAAATATTCTTTTAAAGCTTCATCGGAATAAATATAATGCTTACTCCTACCACGTCTGATTAAATATAGAGGAGGTTGGGCAATGAAAACGTGTCCATTTTCTACCAAGGGACGCATGTAGCGGAAGAAAAAGGTAAGTAATAAAGTGGCAATATGCTGACCATCTACATCGGCATCTGCCATTATTATTATTTTATTATATCGCAGTTTGGAAATGTCAAATTCTTCTCCTATACCAGCTCCTAATGCCAAAATAATGGGTTGAATTTTATCATTGTTCAAGACTTTGTCAATACGTGCTTTTTCTGTATTTAACATTTTACCCCAAAGCGCTAAAATAGCTTGGAAAGTTCTATCACGACCCATCTTGGCAGAACCACCAGCAGAATCACCTTCCACCAAAAATATCTCTGTTTGGGATGGATCTTGAATAGAGCAATCTGCCAGCTTACCAGGTAAACTGCCAGTATCCAAAACTGATTTTCTACGAGTTAGCTCTCTAGCTTTTCTGGCAGCTTCACGTGAACGAGCCCCAATAATAGCCTTCTGAGCTATTCCTTTAGCTTCTCTAGGATGTTCCTCAAAGAACTCCATCAGTTTTTCATAAACTATAGAATTGATCACACCCTCTATATCGGAATTTTGTAACTTAGTCTTAGTTTGTCCTTCAAACTGAGGATTGGCTAACTTGATGCTGATTACGGCGGTTAAACCTTCTCTGATATCACTTCCAGAAGGACTAACTTTCTCTTTTTTCAATAAATTTTCCTTTTTTATATATGCATTTACAGCTCTGGTAAGAGCAGATTTAAACCCGCTGAGATGAGTCCCACCTTCAATCGTATTGATATTATTGGCAAAACTGTAAATTGTCTCTTGGAACCCCTCGTTGTACTGGATTGAGACCTCAAACTCGGTGTCATCACGAGCGCCCGTAATATAAATTGGCTCTGGTACCAAGGGTTTTTTGTTCTCGTTCAAAAAACGCACAAAAGAATTTATGCCGCCCTCATATTTAAAATCGTGCATTTTATCGTGTTTTTCATCTTTTAAAATTATGCGAATACCCTTGTTTAGGAATGCCAGCTCACGCAAACGAACAGAAAGGTAATCAAAGCTAAAATCAACTGTCTCAAAAATAGTTGGATCGGGCTTAAATCTGGTGCATGATCCTGTTTTGTCGGTATCGCCGATAACCTTTACATCTTCTTTGGGAATACCTTTGTAGTATTCTTGAAAATAGATCTTGCCATTTTTGTAAACTTCCACCTGTAAATGTTCCGATAAAGCATTTACCACCGAAACACCTACACCGTGCAGTCCACCAGAGACCTTATAAGTCTTATTATCGAATTTACCGCCAGCGTGCAGAACAGTCATTACTACCTGCAACGCAGAAACTTTTTCTATATCGTGTAATTCTACCGGAATTCCACGACCGTTATCTTCAACGGCTACATAGCCATCTTTGCAGATGGTTATTTCAATCTTATCGCAATAACCTGCTAAGGCTTCATCTATACTGTTATCAACCACTTCATAAACCAGATGATGTAAACCTCTTTCGCTGGTGCCTCCTATGTACATGGCCGGTCGCTTACGTACCGCTTCCAATCCTTTGAGGACTTTGATGTTTTTGGCAGTATATTTTGAATCTGTCATAGTCATTTCCTCTCTTCTGTTTTTCTTTTTTTCCTGTAAATTTATGTTGAAAATTTAACAGTTCTTTTACCTTGATTTCATAGTCCATAACCGCTTTGAGCGAAAATGTGTCAACTATTTTATTTACTTATAGTTAGATATTTTTATCGTCATTTTGCCCTTCTACTTTTTTAGCTCATAACTTCTTCTATTTCAATGTATTACAATAGGTTATCAAAAGTATGAGGCTTTGAATAAAATAAAAATAATTTTTGGCGGTATATTTTTTAGCAAAAATTGGGATTGCAGAATCTACAGAAACTACACTATAAGTGGTTTTAAATAAAAATACCGGCCTCGAAATAGGGCCGGATAGCAAGATATTATTTCAGCAGAAGCATCTTTTGCGTTTCAGCACAATTTAAGGATGTTTTCATAACTGCAAAATAGATGCTGAAGCTTACCTTTCCAACATGTTTTTCCAGGGTTTTCCAGGTAAAAAGAATATTTGCCGACTGTCAAATGAGTATTCTTTATTAAAAATTTCACTTTACGATCCCTGATATTGTAAATATCCAAACCTAAGGGTTGGGGGCTAGGAACGGTTTATTATCCAACTTAATCTCTTGGAAAATTACATTTTTTAACACTTGAACCAGGATCATTTGGTTAACTGAGGCAAGGCCGCTTTCCCTGCCGGCAATGTTCTGTGCCACCCTTCTACAAAAATGTTAGTAAAATTTTCCTCTTTTTTTCTCCAATGTGGCCTTGAAGACCAATTTAATTTTTAGGCAGCAGGTATAGTTAACTTCCCAAACCGGGATCTAAGCCCCAAGGAAAAATACTACCTGCTGACTATTACTACACTCTATCAATATCTAAAGAACTTTTATTGCTATAACAATCCCTGTCAAACTGACGTCATTTATATCATCTCATTATTCATTCAGCTGGTCGAGTAAACTTTTGTATTCTTCCCGCTTGTCCGATACCTGAGGTAATTTTCCTAAACTAACAACAACATCTACCGAACTGTTGCGCGGAATAAGCTCATCGGCAAAAGGTTGGGAATAGATAATTTTATCTGCTTCTACCTCATCGGAATAGCGATATTTTTTCTCTCCCAGTTTCAGTCCTACATTTTCTAATTTCAACTTAGCAGCGCTAAGGGTAAGGTTTTCCAAAAAAGGAATTCGCACCATCTCGGGTCCTTCGCTTACAACCACTTCAATTTTCCTAAACTCTTTTGTCATAATGCCAGGATGTGGTTCTTGTGAGATTATTTTACCTTTTTCAATCTGATCATCGTGAATAAAATCTGTTTTTTCTAGATATAAATTCAAATCTTTACATGTTTTTCGTGCTACTTCAAAGTGCATGCCTTTCAAGTTCGGCACTTCCACTTCATTGCCATGGCCTATTATAAACTTCATGATAATATTAATTCCGAAAAATCCTATTAAAAAAAGTGCGATTAGTAGAACGACTGCCAAGAAAAAAGCTTTAAATTTAGCCATTGGAACTCCTGTTATATTTTCATCATTTTAGCAGCAAAGGCTCCATCGAAACCATGCTTAAACGGTAAGATTTTCAGATATTTTTTTTCTGTAAAGTCTTTTGCTACAAAATTTCCCGCATCTACCAGTTTAAAATCTTTATTGTGTTGCAAAAAATACTCAATTTGTCTTTCATTTTCCTCTTCATTCAAAGTGCAGGTACTGTAAATTAAGCATCCATTCGGTTTAACAAATTTGGCGCCCAAAATAAGCGCTTGTTTTTGCATTTTTATTAACTGATGCATATTCTGATGTTTTTGCCACCGCAGTTCAGCCTTTTTTTGGAATACACCCCAGCCGCTACAGGGAACATCTAAAAGAACCCTATCGTAAGCAGGAGCTACTGGTTTATACTTAAAAGCGTCCTCGGTGATTATTTTCATATTGCTTATCTGTAATCGTTCTACAGCTTTCTTTAATTTTTTGGTTTTCTGAGGGTATTTATCTACTGCTATCACTTCCCCGCTGTTACGCATTTTTTCGGAAATATAAGTTGCCTTACCTCCGGGAGCTGCAAAAAGATCTAGTACAGAATTATCCTTAGCAGGATCTATTAAATCCACCACTAAGCCAGCAGCTGGATCTTGAATGGAAATATAACCTTCCGATAAGGCTACATCGTAGATTATATCGCGACCAGTTTTTGCTGCCAGAAAATTTGGCACTAATTCTACCTCTTCCAGCTGCACCTGGCGGCGCTGGAAATATTTCAAAACTTTTTCGGGTTCGGTAGCCATTTTATTCACTCGAAGATATAACTTTGGTACTTTATTAAAAAATTTACACAACTGTTCAGTATTCTGCTTTCCCCATAGCTGCAACCATTGCTTTATTAAAAATTCCGGGAAGGAATATTGGGCAGCCAGGCACTCTATTTCATTATCTGGATAGGTAATTTCCGGATTCCTAAGGTAGGAACGCAGAACAGCATTCACAAAATTAGCTATCCTCTGATCCATATTTTTTTTTGCAAATTCTACTGTTGCATCCACCACAGAATGAGGTGTTCCGCTGTTCATATAACGAAGTTGGTAGATTGCCAGGTACAAGATAACTTTTATTTTAAGATTTGTATTCTTATACTTCTGATCATTGGTAAACTGCGAGATGATATAATCCAAGTTTTTTTTGTACTTGATGATACCTTTAACCAGGTGATTCAAAAGCGCATAATCATCGGGATTTTGCTGCATTTTTTTAGCAGACTGATGCAATAATTTATCGGAATATAGCTTCTTTTTTAATACTTTTGTAATTATTTTATATGCTTCTCTGCGTACACTTTCATTCATATTTTTCGCTTTTTATATAAAGTTTTAATTGTATCTTTTATAAGTTGTTCAGAAGATTTGTATTTTTTATTTTTTGCCACTCTTGCTATAGCTTTTCTTACTTCATATCGCTTATAACCCAAGGTCATTAACCCAGTTTCTGCTTCCTGTAATACATCCGTTTCCATACCTTTAATCTCTTGAGAGAATGATGTTTCTCCCAATTCAGAAATCTTGTCTTTGAGTTCTATCACCAATCGTTCAGCAGTTTTTTTGCCAATTCCCGAAATTGTAGAAAGTAAACTGATATCATTGGTAGCAACAGCTTGAACAAAGTCGTTAACAGGCAAACCAGAGAGTATTGCCAAACCTAGTTTTGGACCAATTTTAGACACAGAGATAAGCAGTCGAAACAACTCTTTTTCTTCTTGGGAACTAAATCCGAAAAGACGTGGCCCATCAGTTTCACTAAAGCTATAGTGAATATAAAGTAGTACCGAACTTTCAAGAGCTGGCAGTTTATCATAGGTACTAAGGGGTACAAATATTTCGTAACCAACCCCATTACAATCTATTACAACACTCACTGGAGATTTTTTTGCCAAAATTCCCTTTAAAAATGCAAACATAATATTCCTACCGTTATAAAGTGTATTTTATCTTGTTATAATGACATAAAGCGATAGCCAAGGCATCGTAGGCATCGGAAGTAACTTGGCCAAAATCTTTATTTAATATCTTTTTAGTCATGAATTCCACCTGTTGCTTCGAAGCCCCACCATTACCCACAACAGATTTTTTAACCTCTCGTGGAGAATATTCAGCAACAGGTAATTTTTTTTTGGCAAAGGCCAACAAAATAACTCCCCGCACGTGTCCCAAGGTAAAGGCGGATTTTATGTTTTTCCCATAAAATATTGTTTCCACTGCCCCCACTGCAGGTTTATATTCATCTACCAGCTTGGCAACTTGGTTATAGATATACAGCAAACGTTCGGAAAATATTGCTTTAGGATCTGTTTTTATTACATTGCAGCCAGCAGCTACTATTTTTCTTTTTTCACACTGCAAAATACCATAACCACAGTAGCGGCTACCTGGGTCTATTCCCAAAATTATCAATCTTGCATAAGCCTTTCGAAAGTTTCATCGGAAATTTCGTAGTTAGCATACACCTTTTGAACATCATCTAGGTCTTCTAGTGCATCTATCAGGTTCAGCAGTTTTTCCGCAACATCATCGGCATTAACAGTATTTTTGGGAACTTGGGTCAATTCAGCTTTCTTAATATTGTAGCCAGCTTCTTCCAAATTGTGAACTACATTGTGCATTTCACTATAGGGAGTATAGATTTCGTAAAACTCATTTTCGCTGGAAAAATCATCTGCACCAGCATCTAATGCAGCCATCATTAGTTCTTCTTCGTCCGCTTCCTCTTTTTCTATCTCGATTAGCCCCTTTTTCTCAAAATTCCACGCTACTGCGCCCGTTTCTGCTAAACTACCTCCATTTTTAGAAAAGGCATGTCTTATCTCCGAAACTGTTCGCTGTTTGTTGTCGGTAAGAACTTCCACTAAAATAGCCACACCATTATGCCCATAACCTTCATAAATATAAGGTTCATAATTCACGCCTTCCAATTCTCCAGTACCACGTTTTATTGCACGTTCTATATTGGAATTGGGCATGTTAGCATTGCGAGCATTGGAAATTGCAATGCGTAATCTGGGGTTGGAATCGGGATCGCCTCCACCTTCACGAGCAGAAACTATAATTTCTTTGACCAGCCGGGTAAAAAGCTTACCACGCTTGGCATCCGTAGCGCCCTTTTTATGTTTTATTGAACTCCATTTATTATGACCAGACATATCTCCTCCATCTATTATAGAAACCCATAAACTATGATGGAGGTGGCATCGCCACCCCCATTTTTATTTTATAACATTATCCATTATCATTGTTTGCTGCTGCTATTACTTTTTCAGCGATCTCGTCCGGTACTTTTTCATAATGGTCGAATTCTTGTTCAAATTTACCTCTTCCCTGAGTAAGAGATTTAAGAGCGGGATAGTATTTGAAAAGTTCGGAAAGTGGCATCAGAGCATTCAAGATCTGTTTTTTGCCTTTCTGTTCCATGCCCAGAATTTTGCCGCGGCGAGTGGAAACATCGCCCATTACATCCCCCATATATTCATCGGGAATGATTATTTTTGCCTTGTGGATAGGTTCAAGTAAAATAGCACCAGCTTCAGCAAAAGCTTTTTTCAGTGCTTGCCAAGAAGCTATTTTAAAAGCCATCTCGGAAGAATCTACTTCGTGGAAACTGCCATCATAGCATTCCACACTTATATCCACTATAGGATTGCCAGAGATAATTCCCTGCTGCAAAATTTCATTTAACCCTTTTTCGATTGCAGGTATAAATTTGGAAGGAATTGCTCCGCCAACAATAGAATTGATAAATTCAAAACCTGCTCCACGTTCTTTGGGTGCGCAGCGGAAATAAACCTCCGCAAACTGTCCTTTACCGCCGGTTTGCTTTTTGTGACGATAACTTACATCGGCTTTCCCCTTCAAAGTTTCTTTGTATGGCACTTTGGGTGTGTCTAAATTAGCATCTATCTTGAATCTGCTTTTTAATTTTTTATGAAGCATATTAATTTGTTGTTCGCCCACACCAGAAATCACATTCTCACCAGTTTCAGGATTCATATCAGCATGAATGCTGGGATCTTCATCTAACAACTTGGCTAATGCTGTACTAATTTTGTCTTCATCACTCTGGTTTGCAGCTTTTATCGATTGCCAATATACTGGTTTAGGCATCTCTACATTCACATATTTAATATTGGAATTCTGTTTTACTAAACTGCAAAGACTACGAGCTGTTTTCATCTTCACCAATCCACCAATTTCACCAGCTTTCAATTCATCTGCTTCTATTCTATTTTTCCCACGAATATAATACATAGAACCGATTCTATCTTTACCTTCTTTTTCTGGTACAAACACATCCATACCAGATTTCAAACTACCAGAAAAAACTCTTACATAAGAGAGGTCACCCACATTGGGATCGGAGACAGATTTGAATACAAAAGCGAGCAGTTCACCGTCTTCTTTACAAATAAATTCTTTTTCTTCACCAGCTACAATAGCCCTAATTTTATTCATCTGAGCTGGCGCAGGCAGATATTCCACTATTGCATTCATAAACTCTTTTATTGCTATATTTTCGGAAACTGAAGTGGCGAAAGCGGGCACAAAACTTCCAGCTATAATAGCTTTGGTAAGTCCCTTTGAAATCTCCTCATTAGTAAGTTCACCTGCTTCGAAGTATTTTTCCAAAAGGGCATCATCACTTTCGGCAACTGCTTCCATCAATTCTAAGCGACTTTCCTCTACCAGCGAAGCCATATTTTCTGGAATTTCTGCTTCCTTCCCATCGATGTAAGCTTTATTTTTAATGACATCTACCACGCCTTCGAATTTGTGTTCGCTACCAATAGGAATATGTAGAGGCACAGGATTGATATTGGAATTTTCTCTGATAAGTTGCAATGCCTTATTAAAATCGGCACCTTCATTATCCATTCTATTCACAAGTACAGCTTTAGCTTGTTTTTTATCTTGAAATAGCTCTAAGGAGTGTTCCAATGTTGCTTCGTATTCGGAAGCTGCGCTGGTAACAAATATCAGGGTTTCAGCTGCAATTGAAGCTGAGATTTGATCTGAGGCAAAATCGGCCAACCCAGGTGCATCCATCACATTTACACTATGATTGTTCCAATCAAAATTGGCCACACCCAAAGTTAAAGACATCTTCTTTTCGATCTCTTCTTCATTGAAATCCATTACTGTATTGCCGCTATCTACACTTCCAACTCTATTTATAGCCTTTGCATCGAAAAGCATCTGCTCAGCTAAGCTGGTTTTTCCAGAACCACATGCTCCGACAAGTGCAATATTCCGAATCTTGTTCATATCATATTTTTTCATTATTTCCCCCAGTTTATATTAATTTTCCTAGTTTTTTTTCAATAAAAATTACCAAAAAAATGTAGGCCTTAATCTTGTCAACATACTACTTAGAAATAATTAATTTACCTATTTTTTCAGTACTTTTCCCATTAGGAAGTTTCTTTGCCCTTATTTTGTAAAAATAGGTATTATTAGCTATTCTATCGCCATCAGCGTCTCTTCCATTCCAATAAATTTGATTATAACCCTTTTGTACACTACTAGTTATGGTCTTAATTTTCTTACCGGTTATGGTATAAATAGAAATTTTGATATCGGAATCCTCGGTAACCACAAAGGTGAAGTAACCATCCTTTTTGATTGGATTTGGATAAACCAGCATATCACGAATAGTTATTTTATTGGACTCCTGAGCGAAGAACTCAGCCTCCGCCAATGATGAATTGCCAAAGTTATCGTATACTAAAAGCTGCAATGTATGCTTACCTGGTTCAAGGTCATAAAGCTGCCAGCTCAATTCTCCTTCTGTATGGGAATCGGTAGCATAAATAAAACCAGGTGTAACATCAAAAAGATTTTCTGGATTATCACTTCTATCTAAAAGTGCTAGTATCTTGCGGCCAGGAGCGCCCGAAATATTAATTCCGTTCTCATCCTGTATATGCGCAATTAAAATTGGATTGGTAGAAACATAATCGCCGCTGGCAAATTTTTTGGAATCTAACCATAATTGTATCTGAGGCGGATTTTCACTTTCGCCATCCACAGACTGTGGTTTAAAATTCAAAGAGTTGTAATAACTAACATAATCTCGATGATTTACTTCATCGGCATAATAAGCCGCTACTAAGCCCATATCACCATCATTTGCACCAACAGGTACAATAAACTCTCCAGAAAATTCACCTTGCTCAACACTGATATTGGCATTATAGATACTATTGCCTTTGCGTAGATACGTTACGGTATACTCCGTAGTATCCGGAGGAATTACATTGGTATAAGTAATCCAGGAGCTGGAATCGTAAACTTTGCCGATTCCAGTACCAGTTAACTGTGGCTGTGAAAAATTACCAGTAAAATCAACTGTTTGTTTGACTAATACACTATCGGGTAGTCCTACTATTTCGCCTGTAACTTGTGGTGGTAGTATTGGCAGATAGATATCTCCAAAAAGATGATAAAGCGTGTCGTTATAGATGGAACGAGATTTGGACTCGAGTTTTGCTCGCCAAAGTGAAATTCCCACATTTCTTCTATCTATTATTGCCTGCTCCATAAATCTATTAAATAGTTCGGCATTCGAACCAGGATTACTACCGCGGCTGGCTGCGATAGAGGCTATAGAGCCTCCATTTTCTTGAAAAAGTATTTTTTCTGCGAGGCAATCATAGTTCAACTCATCGTACTTCCCCACACTACAAGAGCCTGCAATAAAAAGATTAAGCATATCCTGGTTTTGTAGCTGTCGTAAATGTTGAGAACCATTAAAATACTCTTCATCGCCCAATACATCTTCATCTCCATGACCTATATAATACCAAATTAGGCAGCCCTCATTAATCTTATCAACTATCGCCTGGCGAGCATCTGGCTTATTGTTGTATTCATCGAAATTGTATTCGATGCCATAAACTTTTTCTGTTTGTACATAATCGCGAATTATAGCAGCTGTTTCCTCGCATTTTAGCGTGTGATTAAAATCCGATGTCCCCGTACCTTCCAATCCTTCACCTTTATGCTCATCATCGGCTGTTAGCAATACTTTGTTCCGCCACCAACCCAAATTTGGAGACTCTATATAAGCTTTGATCCTATCTAAAATAAGATTAAGCTTCTCGGTAGTTTGCACCGGAATACGGCTAATAGCCAGTTCGGGATAACTGCTATAGAAGGAGACAAAATTATCATCTTTCCCATTAAAGGTTATAATGCGGTTCTTAGGTGATGCTACTTCCCAATTTCGGGTACCAGCTCCTAAAAGAATTACGCTAATTAAATTTTCTCCTTCTGGTTGTTCATATATCTCTTGTAAGTAGTTTTTTATAGCCCGTGGCACTTGGCCATATTGGTCAAAAATAGACTGCTGCTGCACAACTAAGGTATTAACATCAAAGTTAACTTCATGCAAAGAGGCTAATTGTTCTGCTTGATCGCTAAATTCTTGTGGTGTTATGATTATCGAATTGATCTGATCTCTGAGTTGGGTAAGATCTTTCACTTCGAACTGTTGAAATTTATCTATTTTTCGGAAAACAGTATTTTCGGAAAATGTTCGTCTTGGTGATTTTTGATTAAACCTGCCACCAAAAGTAAGCCAAACAAAATTTCCAGTTAAGTTTTCAGTGGAGAAGGCCACACCTTCTTTATCTACCTGCAGTGGCACTTGTATCACCTGAATATCTTCCTTAATTTTCTGGAAGCCAAAAATCCTTATGGTTTGTAGCTCCACAAAGTTTGGTAAATTTTCAAGCTCTTCGGTTAGTAAATAAATATCTGGTGACCTAAATTCCAATTTATACCAAAAATCGGCCTGGGAGAACGGCATATGACTAATTTCATTTTGCGGCCTACTTGCCAACATATGGTTGCTTTCATAATTAAAAAACATCTCCGCATATAAGTCTTTTAAATTGTTGGAAATGAACTTTTTATTACTAAAATCACCACTAATCTTAACTTCAATAAGCATTTTTTCATTGATGTTTACCGCCGATTCTAAGAGCTGAACCGGCCAAATTTGTACTGGTATAAAATTATAAATTCTGAATCTTTGCCTTTCCCCACTAATTACTGCTGGTCTTTTCCTATAAAATTCTTTGTTAATAACAAAATCATAGTTTTTGGTAAACTCGTTGTAAAAAGGAACTGGCACTATCGGTTTATTTAGTTGAATTCTTTTATTTTCTTGGGAAATTATATTTACTTCCAACCTGCCATTAGCTGGAACTATGAATTTGAGTTCTTCTACAGGAAGGTTTGGATAACCAGCTATTGATTCAGAAGACCAAGTTGGAGATTCTATTTCAGAAAATTCGTTGCTGTGCCGAATAGTGTAATCGGTGAAATCAATTTGCAAAAGATAGTAATCTTGGTGACTTTCCAAAATTTTTACCTGGGAATATAATAGACTGGTGAACAGCACCAGAACAAGGATAACTTTTAATTTCATCACCTCTCCTTTTAACAAACAAAATTTTCTAATTTAATCTCATTTGTCAACAAATTGGATAGAAAATAGAAAAATTAACTGAATTTAGCCGATAAGCTTTAATTTTTGTATTGACTTATAATGTGAAAATTGGAAAAAGGTTAAGGATTTTGTCAAAAACTAATTGGAGGAATAATTATGAAGAAATTAATAATAACCGCAATCATGATGATAATCACTGTGTCGGTTATATATGCTGAAACAGACAACATTGTTTATATCGATAGTGAAAGAATTATGATGGAATCGGTTGATACTCAAGAAGCTCAACAGTTATATCAAAGTGAACAAAAAGAGTGGGATGAGGAAATAGCCGATTTGGAAGAACAGATAGACAAACTTAATTCCGAATATGAAAGTAAAAAGATGATTTTAACAGAATCTGGTAAAGCAGAAGCACAGGAAAAAATTAACCAACTATTGGAAAAGCGGCAACAAAAGATCCAAGAAATTTATGGTAATCAAGGTCTCGCTATGCAAAGAAATGCCGAACTTTTGGAACCAATCTTAGAAAAATTGCGTGACGTGATTGAAACCGTAGCTATAGAAAACAACTACGATATGGTGTTAGACGTTGCCTCTGGCGCTGTAAGATATGCCAAACCAAAATTAGACATTACCGACCAAGTTATAGAAGAGATGAACAAAACTGTAGAATAAACGATGAAACAGTTCCCAAAAGAGCTTAAAATAAATCAAATAACCTCCCGTCTGCCCGGACAGGAGGTTATCCGTGATAAAAAAGTAATATTAAATAACGTAGCCGAGCTAGATGAAGCAAATGCGCATTCGGTTTGTTTCTTTGAAAATAAAAAATTTTTGGATGCACTTAAAAAATCAAAAGCCGGTTTAGTACTGGTTCCTCCTTCTTTCGATATTTCCCAAAAACCAAATACCAATTTAATTCTTACCGACAAGCCCTATGTGAAATTCATGATGCTGGTGAAAACTTGGCAACAATTAAACGCTCCCCAACAAACTGCCTATCAAGCCAGCTCAGCTTCTGTTTCCAATTCTGCTAAACTTGGCAAAAACGTATGGATTGGCCAAAATGTGGTAATCGCTGCAGAGGTTGAAATTGGCAGTAATTGCAAAATTGAAGCTAACTCTTTTATTGGAAAAAACAGTCGCTTAGGTAAGAATTGCCATCTCTTTCCCAATGTAAATTTATATGAAAACACGATATTAAAAGATAATGTTATTATTCATTCTGGTTGCGTTATCGGAGCCGATGGTTTTGGTTATCTATTCCACGAAGGTAAACAACAAAAAATTCCTCAGGTAGGAAATGTTGTTATCCATTCCGATGTGGAAATTGGCGCTAACACAACTATAGATAGAAGTACAATTGGTTCAACCGTAATCGGTGAAGGTACCAAGATAGATAATTTGGTTCAAATTGGTCATAATTGCAAAATTGGGAAATATTCCATAATTTGCGCTCAGGTGGGTTTGGCTGGCAGCACTGAAATTGGCGACAGAGTCTATTTAGCTGGCCAAGTTGGTGTAGCTGGGCACCTGAAGATACACGACGGAGCAATGATAGGAGCACAATCTGGTATATCCAAAGATGTCCCTGAGAATGCCAAATATTTTGGAACACCGGCTATTGATGCTGGCCTACAGAAGAGAATTTGTATTGCCCAGCGCCAATTACCCAAATTATTAAAAAAAATAAAAAAGATAAAGGTAGAAAAATGAAAGAATGGAAACAGACGATCAAAAAAGAGGTAAGCTATACAGGAATTGGATTGCATTTAGGAAAAATCGCCACAATAACGTTTAAACCAGCGGGAAAAGATGATGGCATTGTTTTTGTACGCACTGACTTAAAAAACAAACCCGAGATTCCTGCCGATATCGACCATGTTATCGATATTTCACGAGGAACTACTATTGGTATTAAAGGTGCCTCCGTAGCCACCATAGAACATGTGTTAGCGGCTGTGAAAGGGTTGAACATCGATAATCTTCGTATAGAGATAAATGGCCCAGAAGCACCCGTGGCAGATGGTAGTGCTATAGTATTTTTGGAACTTTTAAAAAAAGCAGGTATAAAAAAACAAGATGCGGAACGAGAATATATGGAATTAGATGAAGCGATATCTTTCTCTTCTCCGGCAGATAATGTAGATATTGTTATCGTACCTTCCGATAGTCTTAAAATTACTTTTATGGTAGATTATAAGCAAAAAGCTTTGGGGACTGAATATACTTGGATGCCATCTTTAGAAGTATTTGAAAAAGAGTTTGCTTCTGCTAGAACTTTCTGCTTCCTACACGAAATATTACAACTAAAAGAAGCTGGCTTAATAAAAGGCGGTTCACTGCAAAATGCTCTTGTAGTTGCCGACCCCGATACATCCAAAGAAGAATTGGATAAGCTGAAAAAAATATTTAATTACAAAGATGAGATAAAAATAACTAAGCAAGGTCTTATAAACAATACTCCTCTGCGATATTACAATGAATTTGTGCGCCATAAAGTAGTTGATCTAATCGGAGATATTGCCCTGCTAAGAATACCAATAAAAGGACATATTCTAGCAGCACGCTCTGGTCATAAAACCAATGTAGAATTGGTAAAAAAATTGCGCATGATTCATAAAAAGCAGGAATTACAAAAAATTTATCAAAGAAAAAAGACCAAAAATATAGTTTTCGATACCAATGCTATTCAAAAAATACTACCACATCGCTATCCTTTTTTGTTGGTGGATAAAATAATAGAATTCAATGCTGGCGATAGTATTGTTGGAATAAAAAATGTGACCATGAACGAGCCCTTTTTCCAAGGTCATTTTCCTGATCATCCTATAATGCCGGGAGTTTTAATTGTGGAAGCAATGGCACAAACAGGTGGTATAATGCTTTTAAACGCCTTGGAAAATCCACAAGATTATATGGCATATTTTGCCTCTATAGACAATGTAAAATTCCGCACGCCAGTACAGCCTGGCGATACTTTGCGCTTTGAGCTCAAAGTTATATCGATGAAAAGAAGTTTGGCTAAGATGCATGGTGATGCCTATGTAGAAAATAAAAAGGTTTGCGAAGGCGATTTCATGGCCAAAGTTATGAAAAAATAGGTTTATTATGAAAAAGATTCATCCTACCGCTTTAGTAGATAAGAATGCAAAAATAGGCAAAGATGTTTTTATTGGACCAAATTGCTATATTGGCAGCAATGTTAGCTTAGGTGATGGTTGTTATTTGCAGTCTAATGTTTTTATGGAAGGACACACCAGCATAGGAAAAAACAATCGGTTTTTCCATTCTGCTGTAATCGGAACAATTCCGCAAGACTTGAAATACAAAAATGACCCTACAAAACTGATAATTGGAGATAATAACACCTTTCGCGAATTTGCTACTGTGAATATATCTGCTACCATGGACGAACCCACTAGAATTGGCTCTAATTGCTTGCTTATGGCATATTCACACGTAGCACATAACTGCCAGCTTGCAGATAATATCATTATCGCAAATTCTGTACAGTTAGCTGGCCACATTCATATCCACAATAATGTAACCATCGGTGGAATGACAGCTTTACACCAGTTTGTAAAAATTGGTCAATACGCTTTTGTGGGTGGAAAATCAGGAATCAAAAAAGATGTACCACCTTATACTCGTGGAAGCGGGTTCCCTTACAGACTAGCAGGATTGAACACAATCGGCCTGCAAAGGAAAGGTTTCCCCAAAGAAGTAATTTCTGCATTGAAAAGTATCTATAAACTATTTTATAAATCAAACTTAAATCGTACTCAGGCTTTGCATATAGCCAAAAAACAAAACTTAACCAAAGAGCAGAAAATATTTGTAGATTTTGTTGATCTTTCGGAACGGGGAATAGCTCGAGGTAAATAAAAAAAGCCCCGCTAGAAAACGGGACTTTTATTTATTTTTATCTCTTTTTGCGTTTAGTTATACCGCGTTTTTTATCTCTTCTTATAAAATGTTCTACCAAAAGTGGGCTAGCCACAAATATTGATGAGTAAGTACCTACCAGCACACCAACAAGTAGTGCGAAAGCAAAATCATGAATTACAGTTCCACCAAATATGTACAAACTTAACACCACTACAAGTGTAGTAAGCGATGTAATTATGGTACGACTGAGTGTTTCATTTATACTATGGTTAATCACGCTACTATAGGTTTCACGTCGATATATCTTTAAATCTTCGCGAATACGGTCGAACACAACAATAGTGTCGTTCAAAGAATAACCAACAATGGTAAGTAATGCAGCCACGATAGTTAAGCTTAACTCTCTACCAGTAATTACGAACACACCCAAAGTGATTAGTATATCATGGAAAAGAGCAATAACTGCGGTTATGCCAAAGGTAAATTCAAATCGCCACCAGATATAGATAATAATACCTACTAACGCCCAGAAAATTGCCAAAATTGCTTTTTCTCTCAGTTCTTCACCGATTCTAGGGCCAACTTCTTCCTGGAGACGAATGAAGTTACCCTCTTCTACATTGTTAGGGAAAGCAGTGCGAATAATATCCACAATTTCTGCAGCATTTTTGCTAGAGGCTTTGGTTTTCAGAAGAACTATATCACGGCCTTCTGTTTGGGTTTCGCTTCTAGTGCTAATAGTTTGTATTTCTATATCTTCATAACCATTTTGCACCATCAAATCTCTAATTTGTTGTATATCAATGTGCTCTGCTTGGGGCGTATTAGGAGTGAGGTCTAATTCCAAAGAAACTCCGCCAGTAAAATCGATGCTGTAATTTAAACCTTTATTCACTATTAAAAATATAACGCTGAGTAAGATCAGGGTTATAGACACAACAAAAGCTATTTTCCTTTTTCCAATAAAATCTATATTTGTATCTCCAAAAAATCTCATGAGTCCTCCTAAATACTCAGCTTGGTTCTATTTACATTTGTAACAAAACCATCGTACATCGCTTTTAGCAGAACCAATGCTACGAACATTGAGCCAACTATACCTATAGAGAGAGTAACAGCGAATCCACGAATAGGTCCAGTCCCAAATTGATAAAGAACTAAAGCCGTAATCAAAGTTGTGATATTAGCATCCAAAATTGTCACCAAAGCTCTATCGAAACCAGAATCTACAGCTGATCTAACAGTTTTACCAGATTTTAATTCCTCGCGTATACGCTCGAAGATAAGTACATTAGCATCCACCGCCATACCAATAGTAAGGATCATACCAGCAATACCCGGCATGGTAAGAGTAGCGCCAAACAATGTAAGCACTGCCAAAACTATTCCGATATTAACCAAAACAGCTAAATCTGCCAGAAAACCAGACAAACCGTAATAAATAATCATGAATAGAACAACTATTGCCATACCAATTACGGCAGCAGTTATTCCAGCCTGAATACTATCGGAACCTAAAGTTGGCCCCACAGTACGCTCTTCTACAATTTTAACTGGAGCTGGTAGGTTACCCGCATTCAATACAATTACCAAGTCCTGGCATTCTTCCAGAGTGAAATTACCAGTTATCCGAGCTTGGCCGCTAGGAATTTTATCTTGAATTGTAGGCGCCACATAAACCACATCATCCAGAACTATCGCCAGACGTTTCTTGATATTTTGGCCTGTTACATTAGCAAATTTCTTGGCACCGGTGTTATTGAAGTTAAGTACCACGTAAGGACCCTTATCTTGTGGCGTGTAGCCTTGGCCTATTTTTACATTGGCATTTTCCAGATATTTACCTGTTAGCTCTGCCTCACTGTGTAAAACATACACTGGACGGGGTGCATATGGATCTTTAGTATTTTCTTTACCCAAAGCAATCTGTAATCCAGCCGGAATTTGTTCCTGGAACTTTTCATCTTCTAACAGCTTTTTCAATTTAGGAATATTTTCATAGGAAATTGTACCTACCATGCCTTCGTGACTTATTAGCTGGGTAAAGATTTCATTTGTAGTTTCTTCTTCCGTTTCGGTTTCATCCAAAATGTTTGCAGCAGCGTCTGATTCCAAGGCAAATTCTTGAAGATAATCATATTGTTCAATATTTTTATCCAAATACTCGTTCAATTGCTCGTAAGTAGTTTGAATTTTGTCGGAATCTGCTACTAATTTAAATTCCAATAACGCTGTTTTACCAATTAAATCCCTGGCACGGCTAGGATCTTTCAGACCCGGTAACTGCACAATTATGCGGTTATCGCCTACTCTTTGGATAGAGGGTTCAGCCACACCAAATTGGTCGATACGATTGCGAATGATCTGCAGTGCACTTTTTACTGCTTCTTCCTTTTCCTTCTGGGGTATTTTAAGATCGGAATAATCTACTTCCAAAAGAATTTGTGATCCACCTTGCAAGTCCAGACCCAGCTTCAAGCGCTTTTCTGTCCAGAATGATGGTAAATCAGGAATCACTAAAGGTGCTATAAAATAAACTGTAACCAGTAGAACAGCGATGATCAAGAATGTTCTAAATTTTGTGTTTTTCATCAGTTATGACTCCTTAACTATTATTTATCTAAATTATTGAAAATTCAAAAACTAAAAATGTGCTACATCAGTCAAGAACTTTGTCCTTCACTTTTAAAACCTATGACTTTCTCTTTGTTGGCTGGTGATGTAGCTTTTATTTCACCAAACTTATTTTCGTAAGCTGCGATATTCTTTTCTAAAAGCTGTTGAAGTTGTTTGGCATGCTGCGGAGTAGTGATAATGCGGGAATAGATTTTAGCATTGGGCACACCAGGCACCATACGGCCAAAATCTAACACAAACTCAGAAGGTGAATTAGTTATCAAAAAGAAATTAGAATAAATGCCCTCACCAACTTGTTGGTCTAATTTCACATTTATCTTATGTTGTTGTGGTTGTTTTTTCATATTATTTCTCCTCTTCAGAAAATTTTTCTATCAATGCCTTTTCCACACAATCGGGAATAAGATCTTTTACATCGGCTCCTAATGAAACTACCTGTCTTATCATGGTAGAGCTAAGATATAAATATTTATAATCGGGGACAAAAAATACAGTATCCAGTTTATTAGAGAGTTTTTTATTCATAAGTGCTTGAGAAAGTTCATATTCAAAATCGGAAATAGCCCGCAAACCACGAACCATAGCTACAGCCCCAATTTTTTTCGCGAACTCCACCACCAGGCCATCGAACTCTTGAACTTTTACCTTGGGCATATCCTCTGTTGCTTTTCGGCACAGTTCAGCTCGTTCTGAAACATTAAACAGAGTTTTTTTGCCAGTTACTTTAGCAACTCCTATTATAATTTCATCAAACATATCGAAAGCTTTACGAAGAATATCGATGTGACCGTTTGTAATAGGATCGAAAGTTCCGGGATAAACAGCTATTCTTTTCAAAACTTAATCCTTTTCTATTTCTTCTATTTCCTTGGGAATCGCTGCACTGAGGTTTTTATAACCATTTTCAGTGACTAAAATATCATCTTCGATGCGTACACCTATATTCTCTTCGGAAATATAAATACCTGGCTCTACAGTTATCACCATTCCAGCAGACAAAGTAGCATCACGTCTGCCAATATCATGAGTATCTAAGCCAAGATGATGCCCCACACTGTGCATATAGTATTTTTTGTACTCTTTATCTTGCTTAATAAGCCCCAATTTATGCAAAGAAGCTGTTATCATTTCTACCGTCTTATTATTCAGTTCTTTCATGGTTACGCCGGGTTTTATCATCTCGATAATAGTTTTTTGAATATTCAAAACTTCGGCATACACCTGACGCTGTCTTTGGGTAAATTTACCAGATACAGGAAAAGTTCGGCTAATATCTGCTGAATAGTTCTTGCAAGCCGCTCCCACATCCAACAATACTAAATCATCTTTACCAATCTCACAATTATTATCGCTGTAATGCAAAGTGGCAGCATTGTGTCCAGCAGCCACAATAGATTTAAAGCCCATATGGTGCAAACCTCGGCTAAGCGCTTCATAGTTTAGCAGTGCTTCCAATTCGTATTCCATCATTCCCATTTTTGCATTTTTCATAATAGTTTCTATGCCTTTAGCGGTTGCATCTATTGCTGTTTGCAATTGTTCGATTTCCCACTCATCTTTGCGCTCACGTAAAGGACGCATCAGCTCGTCTATAGAGCCGTAGGAAAGTGCTGGGAAATAATCTTTTATCTTGCTTATAAACTGTTTAGCTCTATCTAAAGGTTCTTCTAAACTCGATTTTTTATAATTGAAATAGCATTTTTTCATATTGGAAGCAAGCGCTTGAAAGGTTTTCTCGAAATCATCAGTAAAAGCAACTTTTTTTATCCCACTAATCTCTGCAGCTTCCTGCGGACTCATCTTTTCGCCAATCCACACCGTTAAAGTTGGATCATTTCTTTCTACGAAAAGATTTATACTAGTTTTATTGTTACTTTTTGCTATCAACAAAATCGCCTTAGGAATTTCCAAATTGGTTAAATAGAAAAAATTCTTTTCTTGAAGAAAATAGCGAGGATAAGTGGGCTCAGAGGCAGCAAAAATTACTAACATCTCATTGTTGTTTAAATTTTCTGCCAGTTTCTCTCTTCTGGTTTGTAATAAATCGATATCCATAGCAATTACTCCTATTTTAATAAGTTTATTAAGAATTTTTTAACACTATCATTTGTCAAGGATAAGTTACAGCACGCATACCCCGAAAAGTCATGCAAAGAATGGCACCAGCATCTGTTTAGATAATTTATCGGGTTTACAAGGGATTTTTTTCTGATATAATCTGGTCATTCTAAAGCAATAACAAACCACTTTAGTTATTCGATAGTAAATAAATTTTTCAAGTTCTTTTAAATTATTTCTTTTATTCATCATCAAACTCGTGAAAACTTTTGCAAATTTGTATTTCCAGCTATCAAGTGAATAAACGAAACTCAAAGCAAGCCATAGAATTGTATTAAGAGACTGAATTCTATTAAATTTTGAAAGTTGAATATCTTCCCAACCAAAATCTACTTTCACATGTCTATGAACTTCTTCTATTTTCCATCTCAACCTGTAAGATTCAAGAGCAAGTTTACACAACTCTTCATTTGGTAATTGTCGATTTGGGATAGATATGAGTATCAGAAATTCACCCTTAGATTTACTTCCATTTTTATGTGTTGTTATAAGTTCTGCCGATACAAGCTTAACATTGGCTTTCTTGGGATTCTTAACTTTATGGCGGCTTAATGGAACTCCGATATCTGATACACCAGCTTTTATTGTAGTTTTTTTACCGGATTTAAAGATATATTTTCGCTTGATTTTCTTTCCTGCCTTATAAATATTCATAAGCTTATTTTTATAATAAATATCTCTATTCTTTTTCATCCTGATTATAAATGGAGCTTCGTGAGAGTAGAGCTCCTCGATTACTTTCTTATCATCAAAACCTCTATCCATTACAAAAATACCTGAATTGTTGGAATTGATTATGATCTCCAAAAATCTATCAAACAACTTATTTTTTATTGTTTCAGCACCGACCCTTTCACTATGTATTTCTGAATATAGAGGAAATAACGAAAAATCTTCCCCCATTTTATTTGCTCCTACGATATCTATTACGTCATATCCAAGTTTATATTTACCATCATTACCGTCTCTTACTCGACTTAGACCTTCCATCTTTGTCGCTCTTTTTTTTACTATATCACTGGGGTCTACAATGATCAGACTGCTACTCTCAAGCTTTTTGCAACTTTGGATTATCATGTTTTCCCTCAATTTGCTAATCTCTTTTTCATTATCCAATTGGTATGTTAACCGCTCTTGAGTTTTCTTTAAATCAATATCTTCATGTAAACTCTGAGCTATTTGTCGCACAATACAGCTTTGCGTTTTGATCACTCCGTTTGTAGCTTCTTTTATAAATCTCTTTGTAGAATTCTTAAGGTTGTATGTTAATTTTTCTATGTTTTTTGAAAAATTTACTTGTAAACTTTTAACCATTTTTGTTTCTTCACTCTTCATGGAAATGCTCCTTTTTTTGTTTATTCTTAATAATTCAAACATATTTAAGGGGCATTTCCCTTCAACTACTTTTTCCCATTTATTATAACTTTATTTTTATTGTTTTTCAGTCACTTATATAGTATCGGTACTGAACTTTTCGGGGTATGCGTGTAAGTTACAGCAAAAGTTTCTACTTGGCAATTTTCTAAGAAAATATCTGCAATTTACCATATAGTCCGTCATATCCAGGTGGTTCAAATCTAAAATTTCCCTTTTGAACAGCCATAATTTGGGAAATTGTAGTCGGTGGTACCAGTCCCGAAAGATCTCCCTTTATAGTTTTACTGCACCATAATTCCAATTCGGAACTGTAAACTTGCAACAATTTATTAAAAATTCCAATTACTTTTTTACTTTTCACTGATTTAACACCCACTGAATGAGCAATCACCTCTACCAAAGGGATAAGATGCCTATAATTTCTGTGCCTTGGAATTATGCAATTACCTTGTAAACTGTAGCAGCGTTCTTGCACACCAGGAATAATTTTTTTCCCACAAATAGGACATTTTGAGGTATGTATTTCTGGCAGATAATTTTCTCCATCATGCCCTTTGCGATTAGCTCTGTGCCCAGTTTGGAAATAGCGTCCTTCACTTGGATTGAATTCAGCGGTAAACACGATCTTATTGGCTCGAAGTGCTTCTATTAAACTTTTATAGTTTATCTCATTCGCTTCTACTACCGTGAATTCCCTTCCAATCCTATTTAAAGCAGCACTATGGCAATCGCTGTTGGAAATAAATGTCAGCTCAGCTAAATCTGGAATCGTTTCCAACATTTTAGGGTCAGCACTCAATCCCGTTTCTATTATTCTGATATTGGGTAAAAAATCGCGATAAAACTGCTGCATAGTCAGCAAGTTATTCTTACTGCCCAAAATTCCATCAGGTGTCATTACATGGGCTGGAATAATTTCTACCAGTGGATCGATAGCTGCGATATCTTCCAACTGAGTTTGCAATTTTTTAACGGAATCACTGGTGATAAAAGGTCGCCCGATAGTGTTTTTCATTCCCCACTTTGTTAGTAGGTTTTGCATCTTGTGTACAGCTGAAAAGTTTGGAAACAGAATAATATGGTGAGCTATAATTTTATTCTTATATCCGGAGATTTTGGTCGAGAAAATGACTTCAGTTTGTAATATAAAGCGGCTACTGTCGCCAGGTAAAGCGAAGCAGCCCTCTTCACATGGCTGTAGTTGTTGCTGCAACTCCTGGGTGCGAGGTGGAAACAAACAGTCGCCAGTTCCAAAAATATCTATTCCCTTCAACTTCATAGAATGAGAAACTTGGGAAAGCTCTATTTGCCCAACTCCACCAGCGTAACCGGAGTGAGAATGTAAATCTACTGCAATCCTCATTGCAGTTCTTTCAAGATTTTTACAGCTTCTTTGCCCCAATTGCTGGCAGCACCATATTTATCGATTATGCGGTTTAGCAGTCTTTTAGCTTTAACTACATTTTGCATCTTCAAATAAGACTGTGCAGCGCGTAATTCCGATAGAGCTGCCCATTGCAGAAATTCGCTGTAGTTATAACTCACTTTCAAAAACTCGGTTACGGCTGTTTCATAGTTTTCCATACCAAAATAAGATTCAGCTAACCAATATTGTGCTTCAGCTTGCAACTCTGCATCTTCAATTAACTGCAAACTCTGGCGGAACATTTCTACAGCTTTGTCATATTTTTTATCGCGATAATGACAAAAAGCAATATCGAAGATAGTTTGAGCTTCCAGATCAGCATCTCCCCAGCGCTTTAAAATAATCTGATAGGCATCGACAGCTTTTTGCCATTCTTCAATGGTTTTGCAGACAAAGGCAAAATTCTTGGCAGCAGCAAAAGCCAGTTGACCATCTGTATCTTGCTGAATTACCCGATAATATTGTTCAAGAGCTTTTTGATAATTTTCTTGGGAAAAATTGATCGTTCCTAATTTTAAATAAGCCTGGTTGCTAAGCTCCTCATCAACCGAATTAGCTACAGTATTGAAATCTGTTTTTGCTTTTTCCAGCTGTTTGGCTTCCAAATAAGCTACTCCGCGCCAGTAGTAAACTTCTATCATCAGTTTGGGTTGCAGTTCATTTTTTCCCAATAGCTTGCTTAAAATTTTAGCTGCTTTTTCGGGTTCTAATTTTATGTAGTAAATTCCGCGATGTAGTTCTATTCTATTTTTTTCGGAATTATTCAAGTATTCTGCGAACTGCTTGGTTATTTTTTCAGCCTTAGGTCTGTTTTCACGCTGATACAAACTGATGGCATATTGGGTAGCTAAAATATTCAATTTTTCAAAATTATTATAATTTCCACCTAATTTTTCCAAAATTTTCGCATAAAGCTTTTGCGCTTCCTCGTAATTTTCCTGTTGGAAATAAATTTGTGCTAAAAGCATGTAATTTTGCAATTGAGAAGGATTTTCGGATATCAATTTATTCAAACTATACTTAGCAATTTCCCAATCTTGGGTTTGGAACTGCAATTTAGCCAGCTGGGTTAGAGTTTCGGTGCTTTTTGGGGAAACATGCATTAAAGTTTGCTTAGCTTTTTCCAGTTCATCCAAAGCTAAATAATCTTGGGCTAACTGCTTATAAAATTCATCATCCCGCTTTTGTTGAGGTATCAGCTGCATATAGTCAACCACTTCCGCGTATTTTTCTTGCGAACGTAAAAGGGAGGTAAAATAGTAAACTGCATTTTTATAAGCACTAAAATCGCCTGAGTTATTGAGCAGGAATTTAAATTTTTGCAGCGCTTTTTGCTGGTAACCGTTTTCATTCAAAACAACAGCATGGTGGAACAAGATAAGCGGTTTTTGTAGATTTATATATTTTTCAGCGAGCGTATAATTTTGCAGGGCTTTTTCATCATTATCTTGGTTATAAAAATATTCCGCTAATCGAATTTTAGCTTCGCTAAATTCCGATTCGCTAATATTATCGGTTTTTTGCAATTGCTGGTAATAGCCAGCTGCTTTTTCATAATTTTGGTTAGCATAGAAATAATTGGCAACCTGCAAAATAAACTCGTTGCTCACCTTACTTTGGGCATAGCGCGAGACAAAGACCTCCATTTTAGTTGCTATATCCTCTGTTAAGCCATCTTGTAGAAATAGCTCTTTTCTTATTTCTATTTCCGAATTCCACTGTTGATTTGTTGCATATTCAATCTGCAAGGAATCGACACTTGCGAAATAGCTCTTCGCCTTTTGGCTATTGCCTTCCAATTTATTTTTTGTGGCTAGTTGCAGATAGATTTTGCTACGCAAATAAGCGCTATAAGAATCGTTTTGTGTGTTTAAAAGAGCCAAACTCTGTTCATATTTTTTCAAGTCATCCGACAAAATTTTTATAAGTTCTGTAGTGGCAGCCTGTTTATCTTCTTGTTGCAAGAAGTTATAAAAGGTTTCTATTAAATTAGTTACAGCTGCTTGATAATTAGGGTTTTGGAAATTGCTTAGATAGTTAAGTTTAAATTGTATTTTATTTTTCAGCTCGCTGCTTGTCACCATGCTCAAATCGATCGCTTGCAGTTCCGAAATTGCTTCATCTATTTGTTGTAGATTTTCAAATGTTAGAGCCAATTTATAGGAAGCCTCTGGTTGTAGAGCACCATTTGCGAAATCTGTAATCAAGCGATTGTAATACTTCTGGGCTGTTTTGTAATTTTGGAAGTTATGGAAGTAGATATCACCCAATCTCATCAAAATTTCTTCGGTATCCTTACTGTTTTGTTGCAGCAAATTCTGGTATTGCTGCACTGCTTTATTCAAGCGGTTAGTAGCTTCCCAAATTTTGGCCTGTAAAAATACGAAATCGTTTTTTAATCCATTTGGGGCTTCAGATTTGTTTTCTGCAATTATAGCTTCCGCTTCTGTGAAGTTGTTTTTTTTATAAAAGGCCTGGGCTACATAAAAGAGGTAGCGTTGCTTAAGATCACTGTTTTGAAAATACTTTAGGTTATCGCGGTAGCTATCGGTGATTTGTTCGTATCTTTTTAATTTTAAATTTGCTAAAGTAAGTTTGCAAATGTATTCTGGCATTTTGGCGGAGCTATTGAATTTTTCGATAAGGTTTTGCAATTCATTTGCAGCTAAGTTATAGTTATTATCTTCTAAATACAGTTGCACCAGTTTGAATCGCAACTTTTCCTCGAACAAGCGGGGAATATTATTCTGTAAATTTTCAGACAGTTTAGTTATTACAGTATCTGAGCCCTGTTCCTTTTGCAAAATATCCATTCGCAATTCAAAAGCTTGCCATCTAGCATTAGAATGGGAATACTCCTTTTCAATTTTATTTAGCAGTGTTTTTGCTTCATTTTCCATATTATTTGCTAAATAAGCTTTAGCGCGCCAATATAAGATCTGAGCCATATCGCTATGATACGGATAATTTTCCTGAAAATCTTCCGATTTTAAAATAAGCCGGTTGTAATTTTCAAGATTAAAATAACATTGCAGTAGATTAACTAAAGCTTTTTTTGTATAATCGGATAGTGGATAATCTTGGATTAAAGTAGTATAATTTTGCAATGCTATTTGGTATTTTTGCTGCTGAAATTGTGCTATAGCTAGCTGAAATAGTAATTTATCCCTATTTTTGTAGCTTGGGTAAGCTTCCTGAAATTTCAATAAAGCTGTTTCGGCTTGTGGGTATTGCTCTAATTTTAAATAACTATCGGCTATAAGAAAAGAAGCTCTCTGTGCCTCTAGGGAAGTGGGATTTTCTGCAACAACTTTTCTAAATTCGGCAATCGCTTCTTCGTAAAGTTGGTCTTCATATAACTCACGCGCAAAATCCATATTTGCATTCAGAGCTAAAAACATTACTAATAATATATATAAAATTACTAACTTCTTCATAACAGCCTCCGAAACCTATAGTTGAAAAAAGCAGTTTGATGTCAACCCAAAGCAGAGTTAAAGGCAGGTGATGTAGAAAAAATCGAATTGTCTTGTCATAAACTACATTCCAGAACAATTCTAAACAATATTCCTTAACTTTTTTGTTTTTCTTGACTTGTTATATATAATTCCAATTTTATAAATAAAATATATCTGTGAAAGGTTAGCCATGAGAATTTTAGTGTTAACGAATTACTTCCCGCCATTTTATTTTGGAGGCTATGAATTATCTTGTCAAGACATGTGTAATTATCTGCGAAAAAAAGGGCATGAGGTTTTTATATTATCTGGAGAATATGGAGAAGAAAATGTTGTTCAGAATATTTCAGAAATAGTTAGTGGCAAACCGGTAAGATCACTAAAATATATTGACTACAACAATCCTTCGTACATACAAAAACACAAAATAGAGATAACAAATTTCAAGATCACACAAGAAGCCATAAAAATTACCAAGCCTGATTTGATTTATATTTGGAATATGAGAGGTATTTCTATAGCTCCTGTTATCGCGACACAAAATAGTGGTATTGCAAAAGCTTTCGAAATAGGTGATTTATGGCCAAGTTCTTACATAAAAAATGGAATTTCAGCTTTTATAAAAAGAAAGCTAAAATCCCTAATCCCTTTTACAATAGGTGGCAAACTAGACTTAAATCCAATATTCGCTGTTTCTGAATGGGTGGCTCAAGAAATGCGCGAAAAGTATGGATCAAAAGAAATCTATGTTTACCCACATCCCACATACGAAGCTAAACGACTAGCCCAACAACCAGAAAAGAATATAAATTACATCTATACTGGCAGAGTATGTGCTGATAAGGGAGTGGATATAGCGATTCAAGCTATGGGAGAATTATTTTCTGAAGGCAAAATTGATGATTTTACATTTGATATATATGGAAGTGGAGATGAAGATTATTTAAATCTGTGCAATCAGTTAATCAAAAAACATAAGGCTGAATCTAGAATAAAATTTAAGGGGCATACTGAAAAATTATACCAAATATACCCGGATTACAATGTTATGCTTATGCCCACGATGTTTCGAGAATCCCAGGGCAAGACTATAAACGAAGCTATGGCGCATGCTTTAACCATTATAGCCAGTAATCATTACGGTCCAGCAGAAATTTTAAAGCACAATGAAACTGGACTACTCTTTGAGCCTGGAAACGTTGAAAGTCTAAAAGAAAATATTCTTAAGATACATCATAATAAAGAACTACGAGTGAAGTTAGGAGAAAACGCACTAAATGCTTTCTTTAAAAAATACGAATTTTATAAAGTCAAAGAAGCAGTTGAACAATTATTAATTAAGATAGCGAAACGTTAACATGTCCTTTTTTATAATTTTTATCCTCTTCCTTACTGGCGTTTTAGCAGGTTTCATCAATACAATTGCGGGCGGTGGTTCAACCCTTACTCTACCGGTACTAATTTTGGCTGGAATTCCGTCGGTAGCTGCAAATGCTACTAACAGAATTGGAATTCTTTTCCAAAATATTATGGCAACCTCCCGGTTTCATCACCACAGGCAATTAAATATAAAACCAATTGTTCACATTACTATTGCAGCAGTCTTAGGCTCAATTTTAGGTTCATTAACCGCTGTTAATATCAGAAGTGAAGTATTCGATAAAATATTGGCTGGAATTTTCTTATTTATCTTAGTGGTAATGTTCATCCCTAAACCAAACCTGCAAAAGCGTAAATTACCCAAAGCGATAGAATTTTTGATCTTCTTTTTTATAGGAATATACGGCGGCCTTATTCAAGCCGGAGTAGGTTTTATTTTTTTAGCCACATTGAATTTGGTAGGAAACTTCAACCTGGTTAAAGCAAATGCTGTAAAAGTTTTCATTGTGTTATGTTATACCATTATTGCTGTTATTATTTTTGCTCTATCTAAGAAAATTGTTTGGGTGTATGGACTTATTTTGGCACTGGGAACTAGCCTTGGCGCTTTTATAGGAGTACACACTGCCGTGAAAGGTGGTGAAAAGGCGGTGAAGATAGTATTAACAATTGCTGTGGTAGCAGCTTCCTTGAAATTATTAGGAATTATCCAAATTCCAACTTTTTAAAAATGCCATTACCTCTTTGAAGATTTCTAATTGATCTTCCCCAACATCTACTTGAAGTATTGGCTGACTTGGGTTTGGAGTGGAATAATTACATATCCCTTCCAAACTTTCTAAGAAATAACCCAAATACATTAATTGTTTGGAATCTATTTGGATAAGATATCTATGGGAAGAATCCGGCAGAATTTCTTCCGAATTTATGGTGAAATCCATTATTTAAGGGCTTCTTTTAAAACTTCTTCCACTCTGCTAACCAACATTATATTCAAGCCCTTCTTTATCTCTTCGTGGATCTCTTTTAAGTTAGGCTCATTTTTCGCTGGAATAATAACATTCTTTATTTTAGCACGTTTGGCAGCTATTAGTTTTTCCGCTAAACCGCCAATAGGCAACACAGTGCCAGACAGAGTAATTTCGCCGGTCATAGCGATATCATGTCTTACTTTTTTCTCTGCCAGAACCGAAATTAGAGCTGTAACAATGGTAACTCCGGCAGATGGGCCATCTTTGGGAATAGCACCTTCGGGTACATGCATATGGATATCATATTTTTTATAAAAATCCTCGTCAATTCCATATTCTTTAGCATGTAAGCGAGCAAAACTGAAGGCAGCCTGAGCCGATTCCTGCATAACTTCGCCCAGTTTCCCTGTAAGTTTCAACTTACCGCTGCCTTTAACCTTAACAATTTCTATTTGCAAGGTTTCACCGCCAAACGGTGTCCAGGCCAGGCCAGTTACTAAGCCCACAGCATCTTTGCGGTTTACTTCCGAATAAAGATGTTTGGGAACTCCCAGATAATCTTCCAAATCGGAAGCTTTTATTTTTATAGTATCGCCAATTTTATTCTCTACTCTTTTTTTCACCACTTTACGTAAAATTTTTGCGATCTGTCTTTCCAATTCGCGAACTCCGGCTTCGCGAGTGTATTGCTTTATTATTCTTTCCAAAGCTGCTTTCTGGTAGGTTATCTTTAAAACCTCATGTACATCATGTTCTTTCAGCACTTTAGGAACAAGGTGTTTGGTAGCTATATTAATCTTTTCATAAGCTGTATAGCCTGGTAATTCTATAATTTCCATACGGTCTAACAGAGGCCGTGGAATAGAATTCAAGGTGTTGGCCGTTGTTATAAAAATAACCTGAGAAAGATCATAATTAAAATCTAAATAGTGATCACGAAAACTATTGTTTTGTTCTGGGTCCAAAACTTCGAGCAAAGCTGAGGCAGGATCACCTCTGAAATCACTGCTAAGTTTATCTATTTCATCCATCATTATCAACGGATTTTTGGTGCCAGCTTTTTTCATACTTTGAATAATAATGCCTGGCAGAGCTCCCACATAGGTGCGGCGATGTCCACGGATTTCTGCTTCATCGCGCACTCCTCCTAAGGAAAGGCGAACAAATCTACGTCCCATCGCCTTGGCAATTGATTTTCCCAGGGAAGTCTTGCCTACACCGGGAGGTCCCACAAAACATAGAATCTGCCCTTTTACCTTTTTCGCCATTATCACCACAGCCAGATATTCCAAAATTCTCTCTTTTACTTTTTCCAATCCATAGTGATCTTTGTCCAATATTTCTCGGGCAGTTTTTAGGTCGAAATCTTTATATTCTGGTTCATCCCAAGGCAAATCTAATATCCAATCCAAATAAGTATGCACCACAGAATATTCAGGAGACATACTGTTCAAACGAGCTAATTTGTTTACCTCTTCTTCAGCTTTTTTCCTAGCTTCCGGACTCAGATTTGCTTTTTTTATTTTTTCTCGGAATTCAAGCAGATCAGTTTTCTCTTCTTTGCTTACTCCCAGTTCTTTGTGAATGGCTTTTAATTGTTCGGTAAGATAATATTCTTTCTGTATCTTATTGAGTTTGTTTTTCACCGAAACATCAATCTTCTTTTCCAGCTTCAAGATCTCTACTTCCTGATTTACAATGTTATACAACTCTTTAAGAGAAGCATACAATTCATCCATTTCGAATATCTTTTGCTTCTTTTTAACATCTATTTGCAAATTTGCCAAAGCAAAATAGAAAAACTCTAATGGGTCGGTATTATCTCCTATTGGCATCATTGTTTCTTCTGGAACAGATTTATTCAGATTTATATATTTATCATATGCCTTTTTCAAGCTTCTAACTAAAGCTACTATTTGCAGTTCGGAAGCAGTTATTACCTTAGGATTTGCTTGAAAAGATGCTTGCAAATAGTTTCGGTTTCTTTGGAAACGTTTTATTTTTATGCGCTCTATGCCTTCTACTAAAAGCCTTATAGTACCATCGGGAAGGCGTAACACTTGCAAAATCGTGCAAAGCGTACCCAGTCTATAAAGATCTTTTGCTTTAGGATCTGCTTCAGATTTAATATTACTTTTCTGAGTAAGACACAATATCTTACTGTCATCTAAAATAGCTTGTTCTGTAGCTTTCAAAGAAGCTGTTCTACCTACCAATAAGGGTGTTATAATATTGGGAACCACTATCGTGTTCCGTAAAGGTATCACAGGATATTGTTCTTTTTTTTCGGCTTTTTTTGCCATCTATCCTCCAAATTGCTTTTAAAAATTTTTGATATACAAAAAAATAGTGGTAAACTTAGTCACTCACTATTTAAATTATAGGAAATTAAAGAAAATTTGCAAAAAAAATTTTATTTTTGGGGTGGCGATTCTGGTTTTTTGTACAGTTTAAAGATGACTATTCTATTATTTTTAAATTCCAGTTCATAGCCGTTAGAGGTAATTGTGGGAACTTCACCATGGCCATAACTCTTTAACTGCTCAGGGGTTACGCCCAGTTTAACTAAATATTGCCTAACTGCATCAGCACGATTGATAGAGAGTTTTTTATTATATTCTAAGCTACCGTGCTCATCGGCGTATCCATGAATAGCCAAAATATAATTGGGATTTTTAGAAATAATTTCAGCTACTTCTTGCAATTTGCCACTTTCACTCTCACGAATAGCTGATTTATCAAACTCAAAATAGATAATGGGAAAGTCGTAGGGAACTTTTTGGATAATAGGGATCTCTTCTACTAGAACTTTATCAGGGATCAATTCATTCTGCTCTTCCAATTCAGCTCTTACTTTGGGTTTATAATCCATATAAATAGTCATTTTTTCAGGGATTGGCGGTACTCTGAGGTAAATATTTTGCGGAATTTGGTTAGGATAAAGTGGCTCAGCCTTGATATTTATGGAACTACGATGGCTGTACCACAGTTCAGTTTTCACAGGAGTGATTCCCAGATAACTGTCATTCAAGAATATTTTAGCCTTGGTAGGTTCCGATCTTATTAAGATCTTTTTGGTATGAACACCCTTAGGAATTTTTTGTGTATATTTGGTGCTAGCACATCCAAATATAAAAAAAATAATTACAAACAAAATCATTAATGCCAAATTACTCTTTTTCATATCTGCCTCTTATCTAAATTTACTAAAATTACTATTGTTCAGTCAAGTTTTTCCTAAAAATAGCTGTTTTGAATTTTTGAAATACTGGCTGTATGGTGTCTTTCAACTCTTGTTTATCTGCTTTTGTAAGTATGAATAGATAGCCTGTAGAAATGTAAACAATTGCTGCTGGAGCTGCTGAATAAGCTAATTTCCACAGGTTCCAATTTCCAGATACTAAATAATTTCGGAAAATAAGCAAAATAGCTGCAGGAATTATAGTATTGAGCAAAACCGGTAGATAGATCTTATAAAAATAGTAGGTTGGCTTCACTTTACTAAATCTGCATGTTGCAGGGAAAATAAAGAATACACTAATAATGAAATTAGGTAAGAGAGTTCCTAAGGCAACTCCAATCACACCCACTAACTTGATAAAAATAATGCTGAAAACAATGTTAAAAAAACTTTCTATCAATGCAACTTTAGACAGAAATTTATGATGACCTGTCATTAAAAGTACTTTGGAAGATCCACTTCTAAACAATATGAGCAATAACACAGAGACATTCATTACATAAGCCACTTGTAGTATTTTGGGATTATCTATTTCTAACCATACATTTAATATTGGTTTTGCTAAAATAGTTAAAATGATAAAATTGATTACAGCTATAAAAGTTATAAGCTTATTGCTTCGTAGAAGTATATTCTGCAAACGTTTGTGCTGTTTATCTTTAAAAAGTGTTGCTGCTATAGGAGAAAGCGAATTTTGGAATTGTCCCGAAATCTTATTTAAAATATTTGATATTCTGGATCCAATCTGATACACAGCCACAGAGCTAACTCCCAACATTACGCCTAATACAAGCTGGTCTGTTTTGTAAATAATCATATTAGAAAACATAATTAAATAGGCAAAAAAGCTAAAACTAACAACATCTTTTAACATGGAAAAATCAAAATTGGACAGCTTAATCTTCATCTTAGGAAGATTTCCAAAGGCAAAATAGGCGATAACAACATTAGAAAGAAAATTAATAATAATAGAATAAGTAGCGATTAAGATCAAACCATAATTAAATTTTAAGATAAGCCATAAACCTAAAAGGGTAAAAAGACGATTGAAAATTTTAATTAGATGAGTAATATAGATTTTATTCAATCCGTTTAATATTTCCTGAAAAGCTCCTGTAGGAAAGGTAAACGCTACCCCAATTCCCAATATAACAAAAACCTTTCTAAAGTACAAAATATTAGCATCGTTTGGAAATTGAAATATCTCTTGTAAATAGAATTGCACAATAAAAGTAGCAGCAATAATGATGATCGACATAAACGCATAGGTGCTAAAAACTGTGCTAACTTGTTTGTTATAAACTTCATAGTTTTGTGTTATCACAACTTCCGCAGTATATTTTTTTATTGAGGTGCCAAAACCAAAATCTAATAGTAGGGAATAACCAAAAATAGACCAAACTAAAACCCAAAAGCCATAAGCCACTTCACCTAACCCTAAATATAAGATTCGGGTAGTGAATATAGCTGTAATAAAGGTTACAAAAACAGAACTGTAAGTAACCAAAGTGTTTAAGAAAACTGATTTTTTATAACTCCCCTGCATTTATCCTCTTAGAGAATATTAAAATGGGAAGATGGGAAAAGATCTATTCCCGAAATAGATTTCAAGGCATACAAAATACCAAAAGCAGAAGCTAATAAACCTAATATTATTAATAGAAAAATAATAGCTTTAAATATTATTATTAGCGCTCTGTTTTGGCGCTGATCTGGCATAAATTCAATATCCCGCCGCTGATCTAAACCAAATATAAACACAAAATACCATTTTTTTAAAAACCAGAAGGTAAATCTTATATCTATTACTTCTTTCCCATATGCTGGTGGTAATAACCTCTTTAAAACACTTTTTATCTCTTGTTTCTGCTCATGGTTCAAAGTTTTCTTTATGGTTGGATTAATATTATCGAGGTAACTTTCGTTTTTTTTATCCTGCATAATATATGCTCCTTTTCCGTTGTAATATTTTGTATCTTCTTTCTAACTTGGGCAATACAACTATGATGGCAAACACCATCATTAGCTGATAGAAATTATTCGTCTGCTTCAAAACCCATTCCAGGGAAGATTGCAAATATATTCCTAATAAACCACCAGCTATACCAATCGTCAAGTAATGAATATCTGTATTGCGATATTTTATGTAGCTAGCAAAATTCCTAAAATAGAACCAAAATAACATAATTAGGAATACAACTAAGTTATGCCAACCAGTTTCAGCTGCAATCATCAAGTAAATTGTTTCTACCAATCCATTCTTAGATTCAGGTGTAATTCCCTCTATATGACTACTATAAGGATAGGGTAAGTTAACTTTTAACCCAAAATTATTCAATCCAATTCCTAAAGTTTTATCATTAGCCATATTCACAGCAGATTGTGCTAACAAAATGCGGGTATTTGTTGATTCCTCTGGGGCTGTTTCAAACCTTTGTATAATAGTATCCATTGCTCTTATTAGAACAATAACTCCCAAAACCATAACCATGAACGTTATTATCACCTTACGGACTGAGGCGCCTTCCACAAACGAGAAAAATAACACAGTAGCAATAGCGATAGCATACACAACCAAACCTGCTCGTGAATATGTAGAAATTACAGAAACCGTGCCCAAACCTAAAACTAGTAACCAATACCATAACTTTATCTTACGCTTTTTATTCATAATATAGGCAAAAACCAAACAATTCAATATCGTTAGATACATTACCAGAGAATTTTGATGAGGGAAAGGACCGGGAGTTTGGAAAATTCCATCGATGTATTTTTGTTTTAATACAAACACACTGATAAAAATGATAATAATCGAGAAACCTTTCATCATTTCTTCAAATTTATCAAAGCTATTTATATAATTGTATATAACCCAAAAATAGAAATACATACGAATCATTTTCCAAATTTCGTAGAAAAACTCTAAATATAAAGTAGCATTCCCTATCGATAGGAAACTGAAAAAGAAATAGCTTAAATAAAGTACTGAGCCTGGTGGAAACCACCTTATCGGATATCTATTACGTCGGTGTAGAATTAGCAGGAAGATGATAAAAGTCATCAAATCCACCATTCCTATTTCAAAACCTCTGCTAGTTCCTCGATATAGTTCATGAGAAACAAAATTTATATCTTCCATCCGCGCAGTAAAAAAGATCATAAAGAAAAAAATCACTTTTTCTATTTTCGGAAAATTTATAGATAAAAAATATCCTAAAGGAACTCCAAATATTAGGGTAACAAAAAACAGAATATATTTAAATTGTGATAGTGATTCTGTAAAACCCGGCATTGTTTACTTATTAATCTCGTCTTCAATAAAGCCTTTTATCATCCAGCCAGACTGAATGGCTTGCAAGCCGGGCAATACCTTTCCTACTAGCTCGTTGAAAGAGCTGAAAAAATCTCTAGAAACATAGACGATGTCATTTTGTTTTATAGGAAAGTCTTGTACATTGCCTTTTAGAATAGCTTTGGTACTAACCTCGAAAACACGTGGATGGTTAAGTCCACCACGAATAATATACACGTTGGCATAACTACCAGTATCTATTCCGCCAGCATGAGCTATCATCTGCATCACAGTCATATTTTCTTTATAAGGATATTTACTAGGGGATTTAACATTACCTAAGATATAAACTTCTTGGTTTATTAGTGATGGTATATATATAAAATCTCCATCTAAAACAGGAATGTTGTGTATCATATTACCTTTTCTAACAAGTTCATAAAAATCTACTGGTAAAATCCTATTATCTCTCACCAGATACGCTCCGGTTAAATCGGAAATCTCTATAGTATCACCATTAACATATCCTGTAGATAATCCATTTGCCTCCGCTATTACATCCAATACTCTCATATTAGAAGTTATTTCATAATTACCTGGTTGCTTCACCTTGCCCATTATAGTTACATTTGCACTTTTCAATTCGCGGGGAATAATCGATACTTTTGGATCCCGCAAATATTTTGCATAGTACTTTTCAATTTCAGAAACTGCCTCTGGTAAAGTCATACCAGCAACGTAAACTTCACCTATCATCTGCAGTGAAATATACCCATCATTTTTCACAATAGCATTTTCGGTAAATAGTTCGGGTTCCCCAACAACTTTTACATCAAAAGTATTACCACGCCCAATTCTGTATTCATCATATTCTACCTTCTGTAAATCTTGTAATTCTTCAATTATTTTGGTATCATCTTCAGGCGCTGTTTTTACCTCTTCCAAATATTGGGGTTGTGCTTCTACTCTGCTTTCTTGTAATATTGGAATAGAGCTACAACCAGCGATAAAAATTATCAAAAGGATTAAAATAAAAAAATTAATATTTAACTTTAGCATAAGCCTCCTCCACATCGTTTAAAATACCAGCAAGTGGAACCGTGGAGTTTTCCTTTAAAAACTCTATAGCATTGCTCAACCCATCTCGGCCGGAATCGGCAAAGCGTGCCACGAAAACCAGCAAATCGGTACAAGAAGCAATAGTGGTGAATAACTGCATATAATAATGAACTTCGAACAATTCCCAAATTATAACATCATACTCGGAAAGCTGAGATAGAAATATTTTTATCTCTTGCTTATCCAATACCTTCCTAAAAATATCATCATCGCATAGGAAATAACTCTTATGAAGTTTTTCTGTTATCATGTTTATGTTATGTTTGTCTATTTTCTCACCATTATATAATGGTTTATTTATTATAAAATCGCTTATCTCTTCATCTTTTTCAAAAATAGATTCTATCCATAATACCCGTTTCCCTTGAGAGGTAAGTAGTTCTATGAATTCCTTGATAAGATAAGTTTTGCCTGTTTCCGCTTTATCGTTGCCAAAGCTGACAATCTGTGGTTTTTTGGAAGGCAAAGAATTCATAAACTGGCCAAAGACAAGTTGCATTTGAGAATGGTAGTAAAGCGGATCTGCCTCCTCTTTATTGGGAATTTCACCTAACAGTTTGATATCTAAAATTTCTTTAAAATCATATTCCGATTTTACTGTGTTATCTAAAAGTGCTCTGATTAAGAAGAAGAAGAGCAACCCGAAAAATGTAATTATACCTGCTGATAAAACTATAACTTTTCGTCCAGTTCCAACAGTATCCTCTGGTGGTATGGCATATTCTAGAACTTCAAAATCGCTTACATTCGATTCCATAGCCATTTTTATATCCATTATCCTATTTTCAGTCATATCGAGTTGATTTTTAGTAAGCTCTTCTGCTCTATTCAATTGGTAAAATTCCTTTTGCTTGCGAGAAAGATATTCTAATTCCTTCTGGATATCCTCTATCTGCTGGTCAAATTGCTTTAAATTTTGGCTATAAGCTCGCAACTCATATTCATATTTGTTTTTATCTAATTGAAGCTGTTGCCTGGTAGGATCTTTGGCATAAGAGATCTCATCAGCTACAAAATCTTTATTTTTGCGATTAGTTTTAGCTTCTTCCAGTTTCTGCTGTAGTATCTCAATTTCAGCTTGCAATTGTTTAACCTTGGGATGCTCTGGCGTGTACTGTTCCAGAAGCATTGATAATTCATTCTTTTTCTTTTTAATCTGACTTTCAATAGTATTTTTTATTGTATATCCAACGGGAATAATATCGTCTTCCAGGTTATTCAGTCTTTCATTTAAATCTCCCAAGATCGATTTGTTCGCATCTATCTGTCTCTTAGTATTCAATCTATCTAATTCCAATTGCTTTAAAAGATCTTGTTTACGAGATATCTCGGCTTCAATAGAAACCAAATTGTTCTTTTTTTGGAATGCTTCAATTACTTGCTGATCTTTTTCCAATTGCTGCAAAAGTTCTTTACGCTGGTTCACATAGTAATCGTAAATATCCTTGGTAGCACTATTTAATATCTGATTATAGTTTTCAATAAAAACTTCAGCGGTTGTATTGGCTATATCTACAGCTACATCGCGGCTGCTATGAGCTGCTGAAATTACTAGTATATCAGATCGACTTCCCCTTTCAACCGAAATTGCCCCAAATAACTGCTGAGGAGTGACTTGTAAATTCAGTCTGTTTATTATTTCCTCTAAATTTTCTCGCATCCGCACATATTGCATTATAGTATTTAAACTAAGATCCTGGTACAAATAAGGAATAGGTGAATTACGAGTAATATTTTTACTATATCTTATCAGGGTAGTTTTAGCTACAAACTCTCCCTTTATAGCTATACTAGACCACACTGCTACCACTACACTAACCAAAAAAGAAGTGATTACGATTAGCATCAATTTTCTCTTGATAGTTAAAAAGAGAATACGCTTATCGAATTTGAAGAAATCACTTTTCTCCTCTTCTAATAAATATGGTTCGTTTGGTGGTATTTCCATTAAGCTATTCTTTCACTTTCTTTTAGAATCCTCTTCCTATAAATCCACGGCCAGTTTCCACATCGTAAACCCATTTTATGTGTAAATACTTTATCCCACTCTTTAGCAAAATCTTTGTTAACTCCTGCTTCAGCATAAATTTTATTTATTAACTCTATAAATCTTTTTCTATGCTGTTTCATATGCATTATTGCTGTTTCACGAATATCCTCAGCAGAATATTTCTTATCTATAAATTCTTCTACTGCTTCTTGTACAGCTTCGGGGTCTGCTTCAACCAATTTTCCATATTTTTGTAGGAAAACATTCCGTCCTCCCTTGTTCAAAGTGGAAACCACAGGTAAGCCGCACAACAGATATTCCGTAGTCACATAAGAAGCACCTTCAACTTCAGAAAGTATCAACCCCACATGTGCTTTATTAAAATAGTAAGGCACCCGTAAGGCAAATATTTTCCTTTTCCAAACAGCTTTTTGACCAAATTCGAGCATAGTTTCCTGAAAATATGTTTTATCGGTTTTGCTATAATTTCCTATAAACAAAATATTATCTATTTTTTTTGCTAAATAATGCCGTTTTATTGGGGAAAATCTAGCCAGATATACTGCTTTATATTTCTTTTTGAAATTCAAAATCTTATATCGTTTTTCATCTAAAAAGGCATTTTGATTAACAAACACCGCTTTAACTTTTTCCAAAAAAAAGTTCTGTAACTCTTCCTGCGAATTTGCCAGCACATAATAATCTAATTTTGGTAATCCAATGGATAGTTTCTGCATCTGTTTAGCTATTTCACTAGCACTTTCCCTGCTTTTGTAATGACCGCATTTAAAGATTAAAATAACCTTTTTCGCCTCTGGTATTATCTCCAAAAATGCTTCCAGATTGTTGATAAAATCATACCAAAAACTTATGATAATAATAGGATTCCGGCTAATTACATAAGCCTGCAACGATTTACCCCAGAGCATTGAATTTAGCTTATTTAACATAATCACCTTTGTCTGGGAATCTGGTTTCCCTCTCATTAATCCGATCCCAAACAGAAAAGATTCTATTAAATATAGCACGGAAGAAAACTTTTATATCTAACCATAAAGATGAATTATTGCAGTAGTAAAGCTCATTCAATTCAAATTCAATATCACTCACTTTGCTAGGCAACATATCGGAATAATCAAAAATCCCCGGGTGATAGCTGGGCAGATTATTCATTTTTATTAAACCTTGCGGACATTTGGGAATAAGATGATTCCCTACTAAATAGATGTCTCCCTTCACTACTGCCCATAATAAGGGATATTTATTCAAAGATAATCGGAAAAACAAAGTGCTGATAAAATTGGGCTTAGCAACTTTCCAGATGGTAAAAATTTTAGTTTTAGCATTTCTATTCACATAAAATTCGCGTTTCTTACTTCTTAATCTACCTAAGCGATGAAGCAAACAGAAAAAAATGTAGGGAATCAGACCAATTATTGCCAACAAAAATGCTGAAACACTGTTGAGCAGCCTTTTAAAAAACCTTTGCACCAACTTTTCCTGAATATCGGATACTAAAAAATTGTCCACTATGTGGGTAAATTCACCGCTGAAAGGGTCTATTAACCGCTTTTTGTAAATTATTTTATCTATTATTTCTAAATCACTGCCAATATAGGAAAGATCATAGATAATACTCTGCTCCACCTTGGTGCCACTATCTATTATAACATTATTACCTAAAATTACATTGGGCCCTACATTGGCTTTAGATTTTATTTGAACATTATCACCGATCATTATCGGTTTTTTTAATTCTTTGAAATTAGCGCAAACTACATTTTTGCCTATAAATTCATCTTTGTCATTGTTATAACCAGGTAACACATATTCCTGATTATGTTCTTTTAATAGGCTTATATTCAAAGCAAAATATTTTTTTATCCCATCTATCTGCGTAATTCCCAGCTCCGGTTCCTCACATTCCTCTATCTCCTCCAATTTGGAATTTAAAATATTTGTCCTATCTAACAGGAATAATCCATTCTTCACATCACCCAATTTTGTATTTTCTGAAGATTGCAAAAATCTATATTGTTTCTTTTCCTTGTGGTAATGCAAAAACTGGTAGCCTTGAATAATAAATAGCTTTTCATCTTTGCAAAAGTTGGAATTTTTGAATAAAATTTTCTGAAGGTTATCTTCAGGCTTTGCTAAATTATAGCTTAATTTTACTCCCCACTGGGTGCCATCTTCAAAATACTCTTCCAAAACCCGCGAAGAGTTATTTATCATTACTCTGATCTCACTAATATTATTAATAACACAAAAATCTATGTAGTATTCCAGCAGCGGTTTATTAAGTATTTTCAAAAAAAAGGGGTGCACATCGGGGAAATAATCTTTCATCCACTTAGTTTGCGAGTTAGGAGAATATATTAAACATTTCATATTCCACCATTACTTGGCAATTTCTTTAATTGCAGAAACAGCTGCTTCTACATCGTCGAAAACTTCAAAAACTTTATAAGCCCTAGTTATATTGAAAACCATGCGAGGTTTGGGTTGCAAATTTGCTATATAAACATCTCCCCCCATCTCGGAAGCATGCTTTAATGAACTTATAATAGCTCCCAGCCCCGTGCTATCGATAAATTCTAATTCCGAAAAATCCATAACAAAAAAAACCACCTCATCCAAATAACCTTGGAATTTCTCTTTTAATTCCTTGGAATTAGCCGCATCCAAGCGCCCAAATATTTTAATAATCCCAATCTTTCCATCCTTTTGGAAATCAATTTTCATGGAAACCTCCCATTAGCTCATTATTTTACCATTTTTTTAAAAACAACATTATAATTATCAATCTTGTCAACAATTATATTACTCAATACAAAAAATATCCTGCTAATAAGCGCCCTTACCAGTAATTACAGCAGGAATTGTCTTCAGCAAAATTAATAAATCCTTCCAAAAACTTTGACTACTTATATATTGTTTATCAAGCTCTACCTGCCTATTAAAGGGAATATCGCTACGCCCACTCACCTGCCAGATACACGTTATTCCTGGTTTAATATGCAAGCGCTTCCTGTCTTCCAAACTGTATTTATTCACCTCTTCTGGCAAAGGCGGTCGTGGTCCCACTAAACTCATATCTCCTTTTAGCACATTTAACAGTTGAGGTAATTCATCTATGCTGAATTTTCTAATAAAACGCCCTATTCTAGTAATGCGAGGATCTTTTTTCATTTTGAAGATAACACCATCTTTAGATTCATTATTTTTAAAAAGTTCATCTTTTTTTTGCTCTGCTTGCACCAACATAGAGCGAAATTTGTAAAAATCAAATGGCTTTCCATCTTTTCCAATTCGAGTTTGTGTATAAAATATGGGACCAGAATCTTCGACTACGATTGCAAGAGCAGTAAAAAGAAAAACTGGAGACAAAAGTATAAGAAAAAAAAGTGATAACAAGATATCAAGTGTACGCTTCAAAAAGTAGGAAACTTTTACTACCAACTGCCAAATAACTACTTTTTTGTAATATTTTTTCTGCCTTTTTTTCAGATTTTTATCTGTATATTTATTCAAAAATTCCTTGCGAACATCTGGATCCAGTGGCATTTTAAAGTTCTCCTATATTTTGTTTTGCCATTTTCCACTTTATTACTCTAAGCAAAAACAAAGGATTCCCGATTATATATCTTCTCCACATCCGCTTTGGCTCTTGTAAGACTCTGTACAGCCATTCTAAACCTACTTCGCGCATCCAGCGGGGTGCCCTTTTTATCTTTCCTGAGTAAAAATCGAATAACCCTCCCACTCCCATAGCAACTTTTACCTGCAGCTTAGACAAATTCCCACAAATCCATTTCTCTTGCTTAGGAACTCCCAGCGCTACCAATAAGATGTCAGTTTTACTTTTGTTTATTTTTTCTATCACTTTTTGCTCTTCCTCTTTGCCAAAATAACCATGCTGCGTACCACTTATTTGCAAACCATTAAACTTTTTTATTAAATTAGCTTTAGCTTTTTCAGCTACCCCAGGTTGAGCACCCAACAAAAATATTCTGAACCTATTTTTTACTGCATTTTCGCACAAATATGGCAGCATATCGGTACCGTTCAGATTTTCTAATAGCGGATTATTTAACATCTTAGCTGCTATATTTATCCCTATTCCATCTGGGAAAATATACTCAGTTTCCTTTAGAATTCTATAATAGGTTTTATCTTTAAATATTTTATTCAAACAATCTGGATTGACAAAGAAAATCTTCTCCTGCCTACTATACTTAACAAGCCTTTCTATTAAAGTTATGGCTTCTCTCATACGTTTATTCAGAAGCTTAATTCCAAACATATTGATTTTGCTAGGATAGGAATCTTTTTTGGAATTATAAACCATCGCTGGCAGTGTTTTTAAAATCAATAAGAAATCCTTCAAATAACCACGAGTGTAAATATATTCCAAATCGGTATCCAGCTTACCTTCGTAGCCTGTACGACTGCTCTCGCGGATATACCATAAATTAAAAATCCCTGGTTTTTGACTGTAGGCATAGGAATCTCCAATTATTCTTTTTTCTGCGTTATATTCTCTTATCCCAATGCCAGTGAGTGATAATTTTCCTAAAATAACATAGTAAAATAAGGCTAGATTCCTTAGCAGCTGGTTCTTTAGGTTAAAATAGGCTATTTGGGTAGGAATCGCTTTTTTACCAAAAATAAGTTTTCTTGCCAAGATCGGCTTCCCGGTAAAAATTTTTCTTATAAGTAATGCAAAGTGAACAACAACAGCAAAAATTACAAAAATAATAGAGATTATTATTTCAATAATCTTAATAAAAAGTGAGATTATAAACAAACCCGTTGAAATAATTTTAGATTGAATATTTACAGCAATATTAGGTTTTTGCTTCCTATTGAATTTTTTCTCTAATTTTTCCAGTTCTCTCAGATCCCTACCCATTTTTCTCGTAATCTCCCACAATTTTGTGCACGTGTTTAGCCCAATCAAAATTACTTAATCGTTCAAAACCTGCTTTTATCATCCTATTTTGTAAATCTTTATCTTGTAAAACCTGCAAAATTCTCTCGGCAATTTGCTTGCTATCGCTCGGATCAAATGTAAGCACAGCATCCCCGCCCACTTCCGGTAAAGAAGAGGTGTTAGAGCATATAATCGGCACACCGTAGTTCATAGCATCCAATAGCGGTAAGCCAAAACCTTCGTAAAAAGAGGGGAAAACATACAAATTACAATTTTTGTATAACCAGCTAAGCTCAGCTTCTTCTACAAAACCCAAAAATTTTATTCTAGCTTTGTCAGCCGAATTGGCCACATAGTGCATTACAGGTTCCGAGCCTTCCCAAACTTTGCCGGCAAAAACCAATTCATACTCCTGTTTCACATCTTTCGGAAGTTGTTCATAAGCTTTTATCAAATTCAAATGATTTTTCCCAGGGTGTTCCACTCGGGCTAAATAAAACAAAAATTTACCTTCAACCTCTGCTACTTTTTTAACTTGAGCTTGGGAAACTACTGGTTTTTCATAGCCATTATAGTTGACCCATACTTTTTTCAATTTATAAAATTTTTGCAAATCTCTTTTGGTACAATTACTTATAGCCATCACTGAATTGGCTTTTTTTAGGAAAAAAGGGACAATTTTTTTTATATAAAACATCCGAAATCTATCGTATTTATGAGTTATGTAAAATTGGGAAAGATCGTGAAATGTGACTATTGTATAGCAAGGATAGTAACAAAAAATACGTCTATTCCCAGCTGGTAACAATATAAAATCGTATTTTTTATAATTTCTGGTAAATGGTAGAATAAATAGATGCCACAACATATTTATCACGGGCTTAGCCCAAAAATTGCTAACTGTTATAATTTTAAGATTTTTATTTTTTATCGAGAAGATTTTTGCATCTTTTTTCAGCATTAGAAGTTCGATCTGATGATCTTTGCTTAGATATTTAACCACTTTACGGATATATAATGAGATTCCCGATTTGCCATTATCGTAGGCCATGCCACTTATAAAAATTCGATATGTGCTACTCATATCTGCTCAAGATTTCCTTTTGGGCTCGGCTGCGATTACTAGAGCCACTAACTCGTCTGGCTGTGCCAAATCGGTGCGCTTTGTAATAAGCAAAAAAATGAACTAACCTGCGCAATGGAGTTTGCCAAATTTCTGAGACTTTACCCTCTTTCACCCCAGCCCATAAATCTCCGCCTACAGCTGCCAAATATTGTTTTGCAGCTTTGGCTAAAGTATATTTATTCTTATAAATAAAGGCATCTGCCTCTCCTTCTATAAACTTGCGGGCATAAAGCTGTTTTAAATTATAATTATGGGAATGCATCACGATAGCATCTTTTACATATTGAACATGAAGACCATTTTGCTTAGCCCAATGTCCCCATTCTGTGTCTTCCGAACCCCAACATTCAGTGAAAAAATGATGTTTGTGCCAAACCTTCTTACGAATAGCGGCCATAGGTAGAGAGAGTGTTATCCAAGTGGGCGGAGTAGCACTATTGGGAAAACTGGAGCCATATTCTCTTTTCACCCAGCTTTTAGCCTCTGGTCGTGGAATTTGACGAGCAAAAGCAGCAGAGATTTCTGAATCATCGAAAGCTGCTAGCAAGCGTTCCAAACAATATGGTGTTAATGGTACTGCATCTGAATTTTGAAATACAACAATATCCCCCGCAGCTTGTTCGATTGCCATATTCAAAACCTCTCCTGGATAATAATCATCTGGTTTTATTTGAATTAATTGGCAGGAATACTGCTGCACTATCTCTAAAGTTCTGTCGGTAGAGCCGGAATCCGCCACGATAAGCTGAAAATCCTTATAAGTTTGCGAAAAAAGTGAATCTAAAGCCTGGGCAATAACCCAATCAGAATTCTTACAGCGCATTATAACCGAAATTTTATTAGCCGCCATCTTTGCCTTCATTCTGTAATAAACTACTCATAAACACGGTTTCACGCTCTTCTAAATAATCCAAAATTCTGCGAAAAGATTTAAAATTATCACATAGATACATCGTAATGGGATGGATTATCATGTTGGAAATAACTCCTCGCTCCTCATTTTTAGCTAATTGCTCCAGAACCAATTCGGTCCATTTTTCTATGTAGTAGGAATTAGGGCCAAAATCATCACTCCAGTTATAACGTTTTTGCCACTTTTCCACCCATTGCGGAGTCCTTTCGGCATGGTAGAGATGTTCGTGGTCTGGAATTATATTCAAAGGAAAATTATAGATTCCGGTAGGATGCTTCTGCAGGCCATTGGAATCTTTTTTTACACCATCGGAACATATTTTTATTCCCAGTTTTGCTAAAACTTTCTCGGTATTAGGGCCGTGCATGTACATATGATTGCGCCAAACCGAAATTTTCCTTCCAGTTTTTTCTTCTATTATGCGAATAGTTTTCTGAGCATCCCATTTCTGATACCAATAACAACCATTGTAATTTCCTGTTAGTTTATTCCAAATCCTATGCCAAAGTTCGGGCTTAAAAGCGTAGTAATTATGTCCGCCAATTTCTGTATAATCGCTAAAGCAAATTGGCTTCAAATCTTCCCATTCCTCGGCAAATGCTTTACCAGTAACAAAAAATGTAGCCAGCACTCCCGCATCTTCCAACATATGTAAATATCTTTGGGCGATTTGAATTTCGGTGATATCGGCATGTGCCTGATTTCCAGTTTTAAGCCCCATATGATGAAGATCAGTGGTTAAGCAAATCATACGCTCTCTCCTATTTCAATTCCATATTTTTTTAGCATATCGGAAAAATTAACATCCCCGAATTTACTCCACATCCTCAGATAGTCCTTCCTTAATTCACTAACTTCTTCATTATCAGTTAATAGAGATTTTTTGATCACGTTTTTATAATGCTGGTCTGTAAGTTGGAAGGCGAAAAAAGGAAAAAACACAGAAAGTAATTCGGTTTTTCCTAAAAATCTATAGCCCAAGGCGGTTTTAAACCCAGTCTTACCGCTGTATTGGGTATTTTGGAAGAAATTAATCGCCTTTTTTGCCCAACTTTTTAGTGAAAATGGCTGCTGGCAGATTGCATTACGAAAAACTATATCTGGATATTCTGTCCAATTAGTAATTTTCTTTTTTAATCGTTGCTGCCCGCAATACAAGAATATTTGGGAAAATTTTTGGCGTAATCTTTCGGTAATTTCAGTTAGATCATTTTGCAAAAATTTAATGTAATCGGGCTGAAACCTAAATTCAATAGCTGCATCGTACCAGCTTTGGAATTCGGAATCCACTTGAGTTTGCTGACGCATAAGTTGTTGTTTTTCCAAATAACTCCAGCTATAGTTGTTCAGAAAGTACAATAGGGCATCGCCATAGCCGATGATAGCCTTCATCAAATGCTTCACAATTAATTTTTGTTGCGTTACTTCTAATTCCTTTTTTTCTAAAAGAAGATCGTTAATTATCATTAAAGTGCCACGATTCACCATTAAATTCAATATATCCCAGTCAGGAACATTTTCCAATTTGAACTGTTTTATAGAACTCACAAACCTTTCATCACCTAAAATTGTCTTATGTCCATAACGCATATCATACCACATTAAGCGGCAGCGAGCATGCTTCAATTTGCAAGCCGAGATTGTGCCCAAATCGATTCCTATCGCATTTTTCTGGGAAAACTCTCCCAATATGTTATGTAAGGTTTGTAATTTCTGCCGTATATTTTTTTTGTAAATAAGTAGCAAATCGAAATTATTATGTGGTTTTTCAACTCCATTTTCAATTAGCACTCCACCCTCGCCGCGGCCATAACCACCTAATAAAATAACAGCTTTGTACTCCTCGGGCAATAAAACCTTGGCAAATTCAGCTGCTATCTGTTGCAGCATGTCCTTTATCTTGTTTTCCACTTTCGCAGAACCTTTAACTGTGAATTTACCCCAATTCATCTTAATTTTCCCCCAGCTTTTGAAAAAGCTGTATTAACTTTTGCAGATGTTGTTGTGGGCGAAATTTTTCCTGTAAGATCTGTTGGCCCTTTTTGCCCATCTTTTTGCGAAGTTCAGGCTCTTGATGAAGCATCAAAATCGCATGTGCCAATCCTTCACTATCACCAGAATTGAATAACAAACCATTTACGTTGTGCTGCAACCACATTCCAATTCCGCCCACATTTGCTGCAACAATAGGTTTAGCAAAACTCATCGCTTCCAAACCTACTAAACCAAAAGTTTCTGGGGTTATACTGGGAACAACCACCATTTCCGCTTCCCGGTAGAATTTTTCCAATTGTACCGATTCAACTTTTCCAACAAAATTAACTCTATTTAACAAACCTAATTTTCGAGCCATTTTAATAAATTTTCTCTGTTGATCTCCACTACCGCAGAAAGTACAGGTTATATTATCTGGCAGTTTTTTTAAAGCTTGCAGCAAAACACCTACACCTTTCCCACGTAGAATTTGGCCGACAAATAGTAACTTGCCATTTTGAGGAAATTGCAGCGATTCGTCCAGGTGGGCAACTGAATAAAGGGGAACTACAAAAATTTTGGATGGAGGATAACCATGCGCTATGAGATGTTTTTTCATGTATTGGGAAGCTACCACAAAAGCTTGTGCTTTTTTTTGCATTTTTTGTTGTTTTCTTACTGAATAAAGTGTACGCAACCGTAGATAGGGAAATTTATCGGTTTTATTCACAAATCCCAAACAAGGGTAACAACGTAATCCTATTGGTTTTTGACAAGTTTTGTGGGTAATGGCTTTGTATTTATGTTCGCGCAGACAAAACAACTGATGGTCGTGATAGAAAATTACTACCGGAATATTGCTTTGTAGAATTTCCCTCATAAACTTCTTATTGGTAAGCTGGTGAAGATAAATTATATCTGGTTCTATCTCTTTTATTTGTCTTAATGGCCTTACTATGGGATAACTCTGGCTGAAATTTTTCACAAAGCGGGGCTCAGTCCAGCCTTCCACGCTATACAAAAGTATATTTTCGGTTCCATTTTTTTCCAATAAAGCTGCTGTATTGGCTACAAAGCTCTCGCAACCACCCACAAATTCTGCCTTTTCATTTATCCACAGAATTTTCATACTATTTATTATCTTCGCATTTCAGCTGCGAAGCTTCTAAGGTAATTTTTCCTCGGAATTTAAAATACTGCGCTAATCCGATAATAAAGACCAAGCCAGCAATTGGGAAAAGAATATAGGCAAAATATTGCATAATAAGAAACTGGGGAAAGAGCTTCATTAGTGTAATCGCAGAAACAACCATCATTAAAGCTGTACGTATATATGCCAAAACAGTTCTGGAGTTTGCCAGCTTAGTGCGATCTATTGCCAAAAAATCTCTTAAGGTTAATTCAGCGAAATCTTTTACATTGTAACTCATATAACCTCCTACTTTTACGATTATGAAATTAATAAGCTTATATTCCCATTATTAACACAGCTACCATCCTGATCGAATACATTGCTCAGCCAAGAAAAAGGAGTAAGAATTAATAAATCAAATACTACTACAAGTTCAAATTGCACAAAATCTTATAATCTTATACTAAATTATCAAAATTTTTCGATGTTATTTATCATTTTCTGTGCTATTATAGAATCCAGATAGAGTTTTTTTGCTTTTTCATGGAATTTTTCGCCGATTTTTTTGCATTTTTCACTATCTTCTAATAAAGAAATTATATTTTGGGAAATTGTTTCAGCAGTATCGGCAATTACTATTTCCCGGTCATTAAATTCAAATCCTTCAACACCAATTGACGTTGTTATTACAGGGGTTTTGGTAGCAGCAGCTTCCAAAATACGTGTTCGGGTTCCCGAAGCAATACGAATTGGTAAAAGTACAAATCTTGCTGCTCCAATCCAGATGTTTATATCATCAACCTCACCCACAACTTCAATATTTTCCAAATTATGGTGTTCTTTTATTACGTTACTTAAAGCTTGTTTGTTTTTCCCTACCACATTTATTATTGCTTTCTTCTGCTTCAACTTAGCCGAAACCAGCGGATAGATCTTTTTAACAAGAAATTCAAACGCATCTAAGTTGGCAGTTGAACCAAGATCACCATAGAAAAGAATATAATTTTTCTTAGGAAAAGAATTTTGCGCTGTCACCGGATGCATAACATTAGGAATAACTTGTAATTTTCCCTTGAATGAGGGATTAATGTAGATTTTTTCAACTAGTTTTTTTTCAACCACATTGCTGAAGAAAAACAGATAAGGACGAGCAAAAAGTTCAAATTCATAATTGCGCTGTCTTATAAATTCTAACAAAAAGTAGCGGTTTTTCAAAGTTGGATTGGCTTGCCAGGCAAGTTTGGAAAGTCGCGAAAAGAGCATATCGATATCTAAAACGATTTTAGCTTGAGGCAAAACTTTTTCGATGGTGGGAGTTAAAAATGCTGGTGAAGCAAAACGGATAAAAATTATATCATAGTTATGTTTTTGTAGTATTCCAGCAAACTTGGCAATTTCGTTTTTGCTAAAGTTGAAGTAACTATGTGACTGAAATAGACTTTTTTGGGTTGTCCTAAGTTGAAACAACTCGTTGTAACCATTGTGTTTGGCAATTTTGCTATCTTTTCTAAAATGATTAATAAGTAATAAATCGCAATCGTAATTTGCTTGCAGTGTGTTCCAAAGGAAACGACTACGATTTTTATCACCACCTTTTTCATTCATAAAAGGAACATCAATATAAAGTAATTTTTTATTTTTTTTCATAAGGCATCTCTATTATCGTTTCGTTAATATCTCCATATCTGTTACGAACAATGTTGTTAGCTATAGTAAAAATAAGCTGGAATCCCATTTCATCAGCTTTTCCTTTGTTAATAGGAATTCCCCAATCATCACCTTTATCCCAAAATGTTAGTTTCAGAATATCTTCAGTTTCCAATTGTAGCATTATAAGGCTTTCAGCTTTGTTTACATAGCCACGTTTTATTACTTCATTCAAAAATTCATCGACCACAATTTCCACTTTCGCAGCAAAATCGGGGTCATTAAACTTACTTTTAATAAAATTCTCACAATGAATAGCCACTTCTCCGATATTTTCTACCAAAGAACGAATTAGATAAGATTTCTTTTTATTATCGGAAGGCAGCAATTTACGAAAACATACTAAAGTGAAATCATCGGAGCTGACATCGTATTCTTTTTCTATTAGTTTGTGTTTAATTTTGTGAGGAATTATCAGACTGTTGGCATTTACAATATTTTTATTCAAAAATTCCCTTAGTCCTTGCAATCCTAATTGATTGCCCTGTTTATCCTCACATTCAAAAATACCATCGGTATAAAGGAAAAATAGCTGGTTTTCATCGATAGCAAAGCTGTCCTGGTCTTCACGGCGATAGTGGTAATCTTTTTCCCATCCAATTGGAACTCCACCTTTTGGGGGAAGTAATTCAGTTTCTCTTTGTTTTATATCATATTTAATTATTGGTGGATGGCCTGCATTAAAATATTTCACTACACCCTTTTCCAAATCAATAATTGCAAACACCATAGTAAGGTAATTTCTGTGGAATAATTCTTTACTTATAATCCGGTTAAGCTCATTTACTATTTTATAAGGTTCTAACCTGGTCTTCATATTGTCCACCAGCATCGAGATAGTAGAACGCACAGCTGTCATCAGTAGTGCAGCTTGCACACCATGACCAGAAATATCGCCTACATATAACACATAACGAGAGGAAGAGATTTTTTTTATATCGAATATATCACCGCCTACTTCCGAAGATGGTGTATATGCAGAAGAAAATACTATCTCTTTCTCGTAAACTAACCAATTAGGAAGCAAATACTGCTGCACCGAAGCAGCTATTTCTAATTCCCGCAGTAAATTTTCATTCTGCAGCTTTATCTTCTTTTCAGCTTCTTTTCTTTGGGTAATATCACGCAGTATACCCACTGCATTCCATTCATCTTGAACTTTTACCGAAGAGAGTGAAAGTTCAACTGGAAACTCTTCTCCATTTCTTCTTAGTGCACTTAATTCTAAAGTTGTACCAATGGCTTTACCCTCTCCTGTATTTTGAAAATGGAACCAATTTTTTTTGTACTCTTGCATGTATCTTTCTGGAGCAATCAAGGTATGAACATTTTTCCCAATTACTTCTGTTTGGGAATATCCAAATATTTTTTCAGCAGCAGAATTCCAAAAATTTATATTGCCTTTGGAATCGGCCATTATTATTGCATCATTGGCAGCTGAACCTATCACCCTAAACTTCTCTTCACTAATCATTAATCTTTCGTAGGCGCGGTTTTTTTCTATAAAATTTGCAATAATATTGGAAATCGTATGCAACATTTCCCTTTCATCTTTTGTCCAATTTTTATCGTACCCACATTCCACAAAGGCAAGAGATCCCTTCACTTCATTCCTAATAACCAGTGGACAAACTAGCAGAGAACGAACAGCAAGTGGCTTTAAATTTTCGCGTATATCTTTTGGCAATTTATTGATATCATTGCATAAAATTTCGCCCTCTTCTTGTAGCAGAGCTTTCCAAGCTGGTGTTTGTGAAAAATGCATTCCCTGGAGTTGGTTAGCATTTGTCTCTATTTCATCACTGCTCCATTCAAAAGAATTGGTGGTTTGGTATCCATTTTGTGAATCTTCAAACAACAAAACTCTACTTACTTGTACCGTTTCCCCCATTATTTGCAGAGCTTTCTCTACACTATATTCCCAATTTTCACTACCAATAAAAATCTGTGTAACCTGTGAATATAACTGCTGTAATTTTAAACTCTGGCTAAGCTCTTCTTCAATTTTCTTTCTGGCAGTGATATCATGAATTACACCAGTGATATTTTTAATATTACCATTTCTATCATAAATAAGATGGGCATTTATACTCACAATTATTTTGCTACCATCTTTTCTTTGCAGTTCTGTTTCAAAATTTTCCACATTACTATTGCGAACTAATTTATCTAAGAATTTTTCTTTGCTTGCTCTGTTTTTGTAAAAGAGTTCAATATTTTTCCCTTCTACTTCTTGCGGTGTATAGCCGGTAAGCTTTTGAATGTAAGGAGTTACGGTAAGGATATAACCTGAAAGGTCTATTTCGAAATACAAGTCCTGAAATTCTTCGAATACTCTGCGATACTTCTTCTCTTTCTCTCTTAACTGTAGTTCTGTTTGCTCCTTTTCCAAACGTTTTTGTTCCAATTCACTTTTCAGCTTCAAGTCTTGGACATACTTAGCCAATAAATTATATAATTTGGGCTTATCCACCGGTTTTATAAGAAAATTGTTAACTCCAACCTCAATAGCATCAAGTAAATATTCTGTTTCGCTGTGAGCAGAAATCACCACAATTATCGTATCGGGATCTATCTCTTTTATCTTAGCTATCATCTCCAGACCATCCATCTTAGGCATTTTTATATCAGTCATCACAATATCTGGACGTTCCTGTTTAAATTTCTCCAATCCATCTAATCCATCTTTGGCAGTTATGAATTTTTTTACTCTTCTTTTCAGCAGAGATCGAAAGGATTCTCTTATAATTAATTCATCTTCCACTAACAGAACTTTCAATTCATAAATTCTTGCTTCCATAGTTACTCCGAATCTGGTTCCACAACTATGATAGTTTCGTTAATTTCATCGTAACGAGTTCTTTTTATCTGAGAAGCTAAAGAGTAGATGATGGGAATACCTCGGCCGTCCTCGGCAAGTTCTTTTGCTTCTTCTACTAGCTGGTTTTCTCTCATTTCAGGCAGGTGCCATTCAATACCTTTATCCCAGATGGTTAATTTTACCTTTTCATTCACTTCAATTTGCAATAAGATAATAGTATCGGGTTTGTCGGCAAGAGCATGTATGATGATATTATTTATAGCTTCATTCACTACCCATTCTACCTTAGCTGCATAATCTTCATCTTTGAAGTATTCCTTCACCATTCTTTCGCATTGAACTCCTATTTTCCCAGTATTTACGAGCGCAGAACCAATTAGGAATAGCTTTTTGGCTGATTTTTCCTTTTCCGGAGATGTTTTTTTAAAAGCAAGTAGAGTAAAATCATCTGAGGTTATATCGTAATGATGATCTATCAGTTCCTTTTTAATTTTATGAGGAATAATAGCAAAATTATCGTATTCTATATTTTTTTCCAAAAAATCAACAAATCCCTTTAAGCCTAACTGTACATTTTTTTTGTTTTCACATTCGAAAATACCATCTGTGTAAAAGAAAGTAATGAGGTGCTCCTTCAAGGGCAATATATCCTCTTCCTCTTCCTTGTATTCTATTTTAGTATCCCAGCCTATTGGAATAGAACCTTTTTCCACAGCTAATTTGGCTTTTTTAGTGTTGATATTGTATTGTATGAGCGGTGGATGACCAGCATTGAAATAATGGATTTCCTCTTTTTCAGTATCGATAATTCCCAATATCATTGTCATATAATTTTTGAATAAAAGCTTATCGGTAAGAATTTTATTCAGCCTATTCATAATATAATGTGGTTTCAATTCACCTTGTTCGCTCTCAACTATCATGTTAACGGTCGATTTTACCGCTGTCATTAGTAGGGCAGCCTGCACTCCATGACCAGAAACATCTCCCACATAAGCCACATAACGTGTATCATCAATTTTTACAAAATCGAATAAATCCCCTCCTACTTTAGAAGAGGGAGTATAATTAGAAGAAACTATCAGATTTTTCTCCAACATAAGCCATTTGGGCAGTAAAAAAGATTGCGCTGATGACGCCACATCCAGCTCCTGCATCAGAGATTGATACAATCTCTTTATCCTTTCTTCTGCTTTTTTCTGCTTAGTAATATCGTTATAAAAACTAAACTCGCCAATTACATTGCCTTCATCATCTAAAAGATCTGAACTGGAAATATTGATGTACTTTTCTTCATTTTTACGAGTTAGGAATTTAATATCAAAGCTTCTGTGATGATTTTCTTTATCGGCAAGATGTATCTGCTTTTTAATCTCGCCCTCGACATCTGGAGTAACGAAATCAAAAGGATTTTTGCCCAAAATATCTTCCTTATCGTACCCTAACATTTGGCAAAGCGCATTATTAACCTCTACAAAGCCCTTTCCTGGTTTGGTAATTCCAAATCCCTGCGTAGTCAGATTAATAACTTTCCTATATTTGGCTTCACTCTTGCGCAGTTTTTGTTCCATCATTTTCTGTTCGGTTCTATCGCGAATTACAGCTACAACATCGGTCTCGCCATCTAATTCTACTGTAGAAACCGAGAGCTCTGCAGGGAAAAGTACGCCGCTTCTTTTTTGGCCTATCATCTCAATTGTATCTGCTTCTGGTTGCTCTTGTAATTGCTTACTAAAGAAACGCAAACCCTTTTCCATTTTATGTTTCATCTTTTCGGGAACTATTTTTTCCGCGAATTTTTCACCCATGATTTCTTCGGAGCTAAATTCGAACATACGTTCAGCAGCAGGATTCCAATATGTTATCTCCCCATTTTTATTAACCATAATGATGGCGTCATTAGCACTGGTGGTGATTGTTCGGAATTTTTCTTCATTAGCTCGCAAAGTTTCTTGAGCTATTTTTTTCTCTTGCTCCTGCTTTTCTAGTTGCCTTTTCAGATACTTTACCTCAGCAAATTTCTTAATAATTTTAAATAATTCCCGCTTCTCGATGGGTTTAAGCAAAAAGTTGCTTACGCCCAATTCGATAGCATTCATAAAAAAATTAGCCTCACTGTGAGCTGAAGTAATTACCACATTGGCTTCGCTATCCTCATTTTTAATCTCCCGAATCATTTCTATACCGTTCATATTAGGCATTTTAATATCTGTAATAACCAAATCCGGTCTATGCTCCTTGTATAATTCCAAACCTTCCAAACCATCTTTACCTACATAATGTGTCTCTACTCTGCGGCGCAACATTTCGGAAATTGAATTTCTGATCATGCCTTCATCTTCTACGTATAAAACAGATATATTAATTTTTTCTATCATAAATTATACCTCAAAACTAAATTCCGCTCCTTCCTTTATATTTTTAAAACGAAGTGTGCCTTTAAAATCTTCTTCTATTATCAGTTTACTTACATACAAACCCATACCGCTGTGTTCAAGTTCGTCTTTAGTTGTAAAAAAGGGGTCGAACAACTCATCTTGAATTGCATAAGGTATTCCTTTGCCGTTATCTTGAACAGTAGCCAATACCTTTTCTCCCTTATTTTTGCAAATTACCTTAATCTCCGGATTAGAATGCTTCATCTCTTCAATGCTTTCTTTGGCATTCAATATAAGCGAGAGCAATATAAGTGCAAATTCATTAGCTTGTCCTTCCACAAAACCATTAACCTCACAGATAGTAGTTAATTTTATGTTTTTATCTTTCAATAGCATTTTCATCAGATCTGAACAACGTTGCAATATCTCTTTTACATCAAATTTATTTGTTTGCCGGTTCTGATACCTTAAAAATTTAAAATCTTCTATACATTTGCTTATTTTGTTTAAAACTTCTAAGCTGGCATTGGTTTTTTCTTGAATATATTCCAAAGTTAACTCATTAGCTTTGAAAGCATCTTCGAAATTTTGAATCATAATTCCCACCGCATCCATCTCTTGTCTCCACTCCAGAGCTAATTCGGTTATCAATTTACCAACCAACCCATGTTGAAATTGCCTTTTTATTATTAAATCTCTATTCATAATTCCCCCCTAAATAATTATCTTAAACTCTGCCCTATCTTTAATGTTCCTCACTTTTGAACTACCCTGTATATTTTCCTCGATTATAGTTTTCTATACAAACCTAGCCCTGTACTATCTTGTTTGTTGGTAAAATATAGAGCGAATATCTTATAAATTATCGATGAAGCCATGCCACCGTCATAATCAGCTATTTCCATAACAACCTCAACATCCTTTTTTATAATTTTGAGCTACTTATCTCATATCTTCCTTGCAACCTATTAATGCCACGTTTTTTCCCAATTCCCGATAATAGGGGTGCACTACTTCCCACAATTTTATCTCTTCCATTCTTATAACTCTATAGTAAACTTAGTTCCAGAATAGTAATTTTCTGCTGTAATTTTCCCTCGCATCATCTCTTGGACAACAGTTTTTGCCATAAACAAGCCCAAGCCCCGAAACTCACCCTGTTTCTTAGTAGAAAAATATGGCTCAAAGATCTTGTCGATTATCTCTTCATCAATTCCACCAGCATTATCTATAATAGTGAGAACACATCTATTTTTTTTCGCCTCCAGATTTATTTCCAAAGTAGGATTTAAAATTTTCCGTTTTTTTAGGAAATACCGAGAGTTGTTCACAATATTAAGTACAACTTGCAAAAAGAGATCTCGATAACCTTCTATTCTGCATTCAGACTGAAAATCTACCTTTAGCTGCACTCTATTTTCTATCAAAGAGTGCCGCACTAGTTCTATAACATCTTGTACTACAGATTTGATTGAAAATTCTTCTGTATGCAAACAGGCTTTGAAGATATATTCAAACTCTTCCGACCTTTTAATAAAACTCTGCAAAGTTTGCAAAATTTGCTTTTTTTCTTCTTTATCCAAATCATCCCAGTTTTCATGGTGATTTTGCAGTTTGTCATAAATTTGGGTCAATGGCTGTTGCCACTGTGCTAAAATGTGGCCGGTCATTTCGCCCAAAGCTGCTTGACGAGACTGCTGAATAAGACGCATATTTTTATTTCTTAAACTTTTTAAAGCTTCTTCTATTTTATTTTCCAAAGAATTATGAATACTGTTTATCTGCTGATGCTTTTGTTGCAGCTTTTTTTCTGCTCGCTTACGCTCATCGCCTTCTATCTGCAGTTTAGTGGTCCTCTCTCGCACCAGTTTTTGTAAAAGTTGGTTAGTTCTACTTTTTGTGCGATAATATTTAAATAAAATAAGTACCAGGATAACCACTATTACAAGACCCAGTATCAGCCGCTGTTCTATCAGCTTTTTCTTTTGCAGCTCCAAAGTCATGATCTTGTTCTTTTGTTCCAATATTTTGTTCTGCTCATCTTTTTGCTGAATTTGGTAAGCAGACCAGATATCCACAAGTTTTTTATTTCCAAGTTCTTTATACAAGCTATCGTTAATGGTAGCATAAACTTCATAAAATTCATACGCTTTTTTGTAGTTACCTAATTTATAGTGTATTTCTGCCAAGCCCTTACTAGCTTTCAACTGCAGGTCAGTAGTGTGCATTTTGTTAGCTAACTCTAAGGAATGGATGAAATTATCAGAAGATTTTTGCAGCTTATTCCACTTTAAATAGAGTTCACCTAAATTGTAATATGTATTGGAAATTCCCCAATTATCTGAAATTCTTTTTTGAATTTTTAAAGCTCGGTTATAGTAGTCTTCAGCTTCAGGATAGTTTTTCAAATTAAAATAAGAAAAACCGATATTGTTGTAGTTGGTTGCAATGCCATTGTAATTATTCTGTTGTAAATCTATCTGCAAAGAACGTTTATAAAGTTGAATAGCTTCCTCATAGTTCTTTCTATCATCTTGAATAGCAGCTAAATTTACCAAAGCCATCGAAATTCCGTTTTGATGGTCAATTTCACTAAACTGTTCTAAACTTTTGGTAAAATATTCCTGAGCTTTATCGTATTTTCCTAAGAAATAAAAGAAATTAGCCAAATTTACCATGGAATCTGCTATCCCTTTTTGATTCCCTAGCTGTTTTTCCAATTCTAAAGATTTTAAATAATTTTCCAGGGTAAGATCGAATTTATTCATCTTCTGGTAGACCAAACCAATGTTGTTATAAAGATCGGCTAAGCCTCGTAAATCATCATTTTTTTGGCAAATATCTAAGGCTTTCTCATACTGTTGCAACGCTTCGTCGAATTTACTGAGAAAATAATAGGCTACACCTTTATTTTTGAGTGCTATTGCCATCTGAGTTTTATTATCTCGCTGGCTGGCTAATTGATAGGCTTTTTCCGCATAAACAAAAGTGCTGCCAGGATTTACCAACCAATAAGACTTAGCAATTTCATTCAGAGTGACGATCTTTTCAGACACAGTTTTTTCTGGTAAAGAGTATTTCATTTCCTGAATCTCATCAGCGTAAATACCAGAAATTAAGTAAAATAACAAAAATATAAGCACAAATTTGCGCATACTTCACACCTCCATTAGTGCTATTAAACAACTATTATAAATTCAGCTCCATCTGCAATATTTTCTGCAGTAATTTTACCGTTCATTTTCTTCTCTATTATTGTTTTAGACATAAAAAGACCCAACCCCGTACCTTTGTTATCTTGCTTGGTTGTAAAATAGGAATTAAAGATCTTATCTTTTATTTGAGATGGTATTCCTCCGGCATTATCTCTTATGGATAACTTTGCTTTGCCATCTATCTTGCTAAGATGCAGCCACACTTGTGGTTTTTCTACTTCGTGTTCGGCAAAAGCATCCTTGGTATTGTTTAGAATATTTATTATTACTTGGGAAAACTGATTCCGCAACCCCATAATTTTTACATCTTCTTCAACCTGAAAATCTATCTTGATATTATGATCCCTGAAACTACTTTCTACCATAGTTATCGTCTTTCTTACAGTGTCTGCTATACTAAATACTTTATTTTTAGTGACAGGTTTGAAGAAATTACGAAAATCATCGATTGTGTCGGAAAGATATTGAATAAGCTGCATTCCCTTTTCTGTTTGTTTTTCCAAATATTTTTCGTCTAGTTCACCAAATTCATAAGCTTCTTGGAAATCTTGGATAAGTAAACCTAATCCATTCAAAGGTTGACGCCATTGATGAGCAATATTTCCTATCATCTCGCCCATAGCTGCTTGTCTACTTTGCACCATAAGCATTTGATCTTTTTCCCTAATATCGTTGACTGCTTTTTCTACCTTTTTTTCCAAATTTTGTTTTAACTGCTTCAACTCTTCATTGGTTTTACGCAGCTTTTCTTCTGCTACCTTACGTTTAGTTATATCGCGGTAAATCGCATACACTTCCAGTTCTCTGTCACTAAATATGATGGGAACTCCTAAGATAGAAACATAAATAGGTTTTCCTTCTTTGTTATAACGGATTGTTTCGGTAAAAACTCTTTCACCGTTTTCCGCTTTAGCGGTTAATTCTACTGCTTGGGAGATTTGTTCACTTTTGGTTATCAAATAATCCAGATTCTTTCCCTTAACCTCTTCCGAACTATAGCCAAATAGAGTTGTAAAGCTTTTGTTACATTTAATTATTCGACTGTGTTTATCTACCAAAACGATGCATTCTGGTGAATTTTCGAAAAGGTTTTCTAAATATGCTTTTTCATTTTCTATCTCTATTTCTGCTTTTTTACGAACGGTAATATCGATTAAATAACCATAATAGCTGCTTACATTACCTTGCTCGTCACGTTTCATTTTCATGCGATCGTATACCCACACAATTCTTTTATCTTTGGTAATTATGCGAAAATCCTGTTCAAGTAATTCTTTATCAGATTTAATAAATTCATCTATTTCTGCCATGGCTCTAGTACGGTCTTGGGGATAAATTATTTGTGAAAGTTGGATGCTGCCAGTTGTAAAATCTTTATATTCATATCCAAACTGCTCGATATTGGGCGAAATATATTCCAGTTGCCAATTTTCTCTAACATACCATTTAAAAGTAATTACCGGACCAGAGATAAAGAGTTCTCTTTCTTCAGCTAACTGCTTCTCTGCTTGCAGTCTCTTTTCCAACATTTTGTTCACAGTCTCGCCCAGCTGAGCAAATTCTTCGTATTTTAATTTTTCTGGTTGCAAATAGGAAGGTGATTTCACTACACTGCGAAAAAAATCGGAAAGTATGTTGAAATTGTACTTAATTTTTTGGGCTAAATAGTTTGTAAACAGATAGACTAAAATCAGCACTGCAATTAGGATTATGATGATTTGAGAGACAGTTTTAAATAATTCTTGATTTATCTCTTTTCGACGCACAGAAACTACTGCTTCTAAATCATCCAGATATACCCCAGATCCTACCATCCATTGCCAATCTGGTACACCCATAATAAAAGAAATCTTGGGAACAGGTTCCTGCCCATCCAACTTTCGCCAGGAATATTCTATAAAATTTCCCTTCGGACTTCTTACCGCTTCCCGCTGTAACTGCAAAACTTTTACCCCGTTTGGATCGGTTAACTCCCAGCTACTAGCGGCATCTTTCAAGATCTCACCATCTCGTATCAAAGGTATACCGTCATAGGTATTAACAAAAATATAACCTTGTTTGTCAAAACGAATACTGCTAAGCAGCTGTAGTACTACTTTTTGAATATCCTGTTTCACATTATCTAAATATTCGCCTGTACCAATGTACCAATTAAGAGGTTCAAATTCTTTTACAAAGCTAATTTTAGGATAGATCTTCTTACTCTCTGCACCTAATTTAGAAGAATAATCTTGTACAAATCCTTCACCGAATTCATTTATCACCCTCAGTTCATCTCGAATTACATTTTTGCCTTTATAATCTTGTCTATTCTGTATGTCTTTGTCTACATTATCAGGTTCCAAAGGGTACATTTGCTGCACACCCTGTAGATTCACAATGTAATAATAACTTCGATCATTGTTAAAACGAATAGGACGCAAGGCGTCGATGATAAGCTTTTTTATCTCTGCTTTTGACTTTGTTTGTTTATTTTCTTCGTAAATATTTTGGGCGATGCTGTAAGCTTCATAAACTCTTTTTTTTAATTGTTCTTTTAGCTGTTGTTCAGTTTGAGCTTTTTTAAAATTAATATAACGCAAAGCATTTTCTACTTCATGTTTAACCCTATTTTTTTGTGATTCCATATAGCTATTACGAAACTCTTGCAAATCTTTTTTATATCTTCTGTGTACCGAATCTATCCAAAAAAAGCCTAATAAAACTGCTAATAGTACAGTAGTGTAAATAGAATATTTTAAGATTTGCTTCCAGAGTTTAATTCTTTTATCTTTTTTGCCCACATCAATTCCCCTCATAAAAAATTCTATCTATAAATAAGAATATTTTTGCTTGTAAAATGTCAATTATTATTTCTAAAAAAATCGGTTTAACTATAAATGAGAAACTAATTTACAATACCGATAGATTTCCATTTGTGGCCTGCAATCGTTCCCTGTACCCGCCACAGTTCGTATCCCCATTCTTTTCTATCACCATTTTTATTTAATTTAGTATTTCCAGTTAAACCATAATTTTTGGCTGAATACTCATATATCGCTTTCTTTTTATTTTTGGAAAAATCGCTAATATTGCCACAGTAAGCTAATATCTGCAAAATATCTGAGGCAGTAATGGTATAAATATTGGGTGAAAATCCAATTTTATTCTCTAATTTCATAGCAAATTTTTTATATTCAAAACTGTCTTGCTGTTTATTTAAAGGAACTGTGAACTTGGAATACATGGCAAACCGAAGTGAAGCATGGTTTTCTATAACCCCCTTTAATTTAGCCGTGCCATCACTTCCAACCCACAAAACATTATCGTAAAGATTGGTAAATTCCGAAGCTTGTGCCAAAATCTTTATTACTTCACTGAATCCGGCCACATAAACAGCACATTTCTCTTTCTCTTTTCCCTCTATTTCGCTGCTTATTTGTGCTAATATCTCATAAAAATCACTTTGTCCAGGTTGGTAGATAAACCTACGAACTTTTTTACCCCCACTTCGTCTAAACTGCCCATTCACCAAGTTAGCTACAGAAATATTTCCTAAATCATTGCGATAGAGTTGCCATAAATATTCTCTACCATTTTTCCTAAGGAATTTTGCGACTACTTTACTCTGGGAAATATCGGTAGTTACATATCGGAAGATGTTATCTCGTGAGATCGCTAAACTATGTGCTGTACTAGCATAGCTTAGAATTAGAATATCATTTGTATTAACAAAATTTGCTATCGCAGCCAATTCCTGGCTGGTACCAGGTCCTATTATAATATCTATTCCCTTTTTATAAAATTCTTTCACATGTTTTAAAGCTAAGTTTGGATCACTTTTTGTATCAGCAAACTGCAGCTCAATCTGTTTATAGGAATTATTATTGAACAATTGTTGTAGCTGCTCTTGTTTTAGTTCTAAAGCAGCCTTGGTAGCCAATCCTGTACTTTTACATACTCCGGTTTCATCTATTAACACCCCTACTTGCAGCAGATTTTTGCTTGAACAAGAAAGCAATAGCAAACAGATACCAACTAAAAAAAGCAAATGTTTTTTCATTACTGCCCACCACTACTATTGGTAAATTCATCTGTAGCGACATCATATTTACAGCAGCTATAAAAACTATATTTATTATCATTCTTTGTTACTTGCCAATAGATATATTTGGCACTTTTTCTGTCTCCAGATTCATCTAACTCCATATTTCCGGTTATGCCAAAGTAATCACTGGCATATTCAGGAAATTTTTGTTCAAAATCTTCTTTGAAAATAATATCTGCCATAGCAGTTATCCAGGCGGCATCATAAGCAATTATTGCATAATCTGGAATGTGTTGCTGATAGCTTTTTTTAATATTCTCAATAATTTTAGATTTTTCCTCTGTGTTGCTAAGGGCAAAAAGAGGGCTGGTTAAGTTTACTTCTACAGCAAAATCGGCTGCTTGCGGAGTTTTTAATATTCCATAATTATGGGCAGTTGCACTGCAACCTAGCCACTGTACCCTTCTTAAATATGGGTAATTGGCTGCGTGCTTTAAAATTGTGACAACTTCATCGAAACCTAAAACCAAAACGCAGACATTCTGTTGTCCATATTCTATAATTTTGTTCTTTATTATACTATTTAAAACTTTTAAACTGCTGTTTATCTCTGCTTTATTGCCATACTCCACATCTTGCTTCACATAGTTTGCTTCCTCTTGGAAATAATAATGACAGGCTGTGGAAAGATTCCGTCCCCAGCTATCAGCTCTTCTTATAGCGACAAAGGTTTGTAAACCAGATTTTTGCATATATTTCACAATAGCTTTTGCTTCGCTGTTGTCGTTCGGGCATAAGCGAAAAATGTTGTCTTTTTGGGCCAAGCTTGGATCAGTACTCATAAAACTAATTAGCGAAATGTTGTTCTCGGCAGCAAAGTTGGCACAAGCTGCCAGTGCTTCGCTAGAGCCAATTATGAACTTATCTATTCCGGCAGCATACTGTCTTTTCAAGATTTGTAAAGCTTGCTCGCCTTTAGTCTGATTATCTTCCAATCTGAATTCAACCTGCCAAGCGCTTACCTCGTTCAAATATGTATTAATATCTTTCTGTGCCAATCGTATAGCTTCAGCTGCTGGTTTACCGTAAAAATCCAGATCACCCGAAAGTGCTATACTTACCCCTATCCTTTTAACTTGTTTTTGGCAGGATAAAAGTGTAATGATTACAATCAGTGACAGCAGGATTTTCGAGCGCATTCTATTCTCGCAGTTCTAGAAATTTCCAGATCTGCCCTTTAAAATTCAAGGTAGTCCAAAAGAGTTCTTTTTGCTCACCGTTATCTTCTATCTCAGCCTCACCACTCTCTACATCTAATATAGCTGGTTCAATTTTTAATAATTCTTCTGTTTTTATAGTAAGTTCAGCTTCATAGATATTTTCTCCAATATTTTCTTTCTTAGGAGCATACAATATAAACCCATCATTTTCTACAATCCAAAATTTACCCAACTTTTGCAGCTCTTGTTCAAATTTGTTAAAAATAGAATTTATTGGAACAATCGCAGCAATCGCTCCACTGAAATTGTTGTCATCGTCCCAAATAGGGTAACCCAGAAGAGCAGCTGTTTGCTGAGTTTCTATTAAAACTGCATCACTAAAGAATGGATCTTGTTTTTGCATCATTTTTTTTAAATCTAAGCTTTTTATTTTTTGTCCAGTATCTACTGCCTTTTCAGGATAAATCCTTAATATCTCACCATTACTATCCAGAGTTAAACAGGCAATTTTGTTCTCTAATTTATCGTAAAGTTCTTGCAAAGCTTCATCTGTTTTCTCAGTATTCAAGCCTCTATGTACAAAATCCATACGCATACTGTTGGTAGTTTCACTTACTTGTGCTAGTTGGGCCACAATTGCCTCTCTTATCTTCTGGCTAAGTGGTATGTTGGGAAGCTTATCCTGCTTGGAAAAGAGTACTAGTAAAATTGCTAATATAATTATCAAAATTATAATTGGGAAAAGATATTTTTTCATTGTTGCCTCCTAATTTTCTTAATCGTCCTCTGGCTAATAGCCCCAAGCCATATAATAATTATCACCGTTTAAATTTATCTTTTCCATAAACACGTTTTTTTGGTACAGGCACTTTTTACCTCTTCGCTTTTGATTTTCAGAATATCTATCTGCTTCCTCAAGCTTGTTCAAAATCCAGCTTTGATGTACCCTATTAGTTCTCAAAGAATGTTTTCTACAATAATAGTTCCAAAAATAACACCAAAATCCATACTCTCGGCATCTATTACCTCATTCTTTAATGATAATAATCTTCCTCCATTTGAGTCATCAAATACCATTCCAAAAAATCTTGCACTTCATTGTGTACTTCCTGACCAATTGTAGTTAGTTTAGCTATGGAGTCTATCCTTTCGCTGAATTTTTGTTGCTCTTCTTTGGAAAAAACTTCGTCTATCAATCCACAAGCTTGAATTAATGATAATAAAATAATATCTCTGGTAGAAGGCTCCTTGTTTTGCCTTACAACTTCACGTAATCTGGTTTTCACCTCTTTTTCCTCTTCTCCATGTATCATAGGATAGCGGCGACGATGAAAAACCCATAGTATCTTTTCCTCTTTTTCCATCAAGATCTTCTTATCGATCAATTTCTGTAAAATTGTTTGTTTTAGATCTTCAAATTCAAAATTAATCTTTTCGATCCAAAATTTCACCGGTTTGTTTTCCGATTCTGAAGCAATCATCTGTAGTAATTTGTTATAGATTTCGTCGTTCAAGTCAGAGTCATTGCGCAGATGCAATTTCCCAGCTCTAATGCCAATTCTTTCCTGCAAAGCTAGTTCCATTATCAAAGCACCTGCCAAGGCATAATCTAAGGCCATCATTGGCATTTGTACAAAAGTACCTTCGTCATCATCTAGAGCAATCAAAAGTAGTTCTTCTGGTAAAGTAAGCTTATTTTTCATTTATTTTCTCCTTTCTAATCCGGTTCCGCAGCTACCGCTAAATTAACCATTTTATACACATCGCTTACCGCTTGCGATAAAGCTTGTCCAATCAAATCCATCTTAGCTATCTGCTCAATTCGTTTTTCTGCCCTCTCCAGCTCTTCTTTACTGAAAATCTTATCGATGAGATTACAGGTATCTAAAAGTGTAATAAGAGCAATATCTCTGGGATTTGGAATATTATCACTGAGCACTATTTCTCGAATTCTGGTGCGTACTTCCTTCACCTCTTTATCATCTAAGGTAGGATAGCATCGTTCCGAGAATACCCATAATATTGTGTGTTCCGATTTTTTTATAATTCCTTTCGCTATCAGTCTTTCCAATAAAATATCCTTTAAATTAGGAATCGCCTTACTAATTTCTCTAATCCAGAACTTCGCATTAAGCGTTTTCGGTTCTTGGGAAATTATCTGCAATACTTTATCGAATAAAGCATCACCTGTGGGAGCATCATTTACTATTATTAGATGTTCCTGGTCGGTTTCTAGGCGATTTTTTAAGGCCAATTCCATTAGAATAGCACCTACTAAAGCATACTCTAAGGTCATAAAAGGCATAGAATAAAATTTACCTTTCTCATCATCTAGCGCCAGCAACAACAGCTCTTCAGCAAAAGTTATCATTTCACCTCCAATTTTGTAATTTTCTAACATCTATTCCCAGCTCACGTGCTCTTCCGATATTTATACGTGGTTTGCCATAAGGATAATGATGAATCTTCTTTGTGGGAAAAGTGCCGTCTTCCAAATAGGTTACAGCCATCTTGCCAACCAGTTTTGACTGTTCATAACCGCTGGTAGTAACTCCGCAAAGCAGTCCATCTTCAATACTAAAATCGAAAAAACCTATTTCTGGAATGCGGTTATTTTCCTGTATCCAATTCACCAGCTGCTGAGGCGGCAAATAATTACCCTGGCTATCTCGCAAAGCATGATAAAGTAGCACGCACAACGCATCTATATCGCTTCTTTGCCATTGCAAAACCTTTTGCTGCCAGATTGCAAAATTGTTCTCTACAACTACTTCTTCAAAAGCTTCTAATGGTATCTGTTCCAAAAAAAATTTGGAAGTTTCACTTTCATCAGTTATAAGTACTTTATTAGTGTTTGGAAGACCCAGCTTTGTCAATAATTCCAGACTTTCTTCCAAATGGATCGTACCCACTACTCCTGCCATTTTAGCCTTAATTTGGTAACTATTTGGATTTTTATTTATCCCCCCAAATAAAATGGGAAAATCAGGCATTATAGCGAACTTCTCTAAGCAACGTAATGCATTATCATCGAATACTATTAGTAGTTTCGGTTCAAAATCTATGATCTTAGCCAAAATTGCAGGACATTGCTCGTGCAGCCACTGTTTTTGAGTTTGTTTTTTGGAGTCCAGATAGTAATTTCTTATTTCGTATTTTTGAGAATCTAAATTTTCCATAAGACCATTATTTTCATTAATTGTCCATTTGTAGTCTGAATAATAACTATATAAAATAGCAACTTTAGATTTCTGCCCTAAACAGGAAATAAGGATTGCTAATAAAACGCAAATAATGATAAAATATTTTAGCACAATCCCCCCCTCTTAGTCACTGCTATTTTTATAAACAATAATTACTTTATCTCTATCGATTTGTCAATATAAAACCCTGTGGATACAAATAATTTATATCTACCACGGGAAAAGCAGATTTATGATAACGTAATCTATTGAAAAATAATGAAATAGTATTAATGAAAATCGGTAAAAGTAGCTGCAAAGAGATGCTCCTTAATATTAAAAAACAACCAAAGGAGCATTTCAATGCGGTTCATAGAAAAAATATTATTATAAATTTGCAAGGAAAATTTTTCTACTATAAACTCGCTCTAGTTGTTAGATATGCTATTATTAAGTAAGGTTGGATAGAAAATTAGCAAGGATTACTAAGTATAAACTTAAGATGCAGCCATGCCTATCATTATATTAAAAAAATTTCTGGGTATGCGTGTTAGTTGTTGTGCTTGACAGAAAATAAAATTATTATTAGTTAGGTAACTAAAATATACATTATAGAAGGAGTGTAGATGGCAAAAGAATATTTAACATTAAAACAAACTGCAAATTTTCTAAAGGTAACCGATTCTGTTGTAAAAGAGATGGTAAAATCCAAAATTTTCAAAACTGTTAAGATAGGAAATAGTGAGAAGATTGCCAAAACAGACTTGGAAGAATGGCTTGCTAACCTGAATGATAGTGAAGTAGAACAGCTAGCTATGCACAAAGCTATATGCCGCTTTTCAGATTATTTCAAACCAAAATATATTTTCTTAGATTTTGAAGCTGATAATAGGTTTGAAGCAATTGCCGAGATGTCTAAAAAAGCAAAAGAACTTAAAATTGTAAAAGACCACCGCTGGTTATATCAGGTTGTGGTAGCCCGCGAAGAATTAGTTTCTACCGCTATTGGCAAGGGGGTTGCCCTGCTACATCCACGTCATCATCATCCCAATAAGGTAAAAAAACCTGCAATTCTTTTCGGCCGTTCAAAAAATGCTATCGAGTTTGAAGCACCTGACAACAAACCTGTAAATCTATTTTTTATGTTACTGCTGCACGATGACAGACAGCATCTTTTTTCTATCTCTTATATTTCTAAATTCCTGATGGATGATAAAAACTTGGAATTGCTTAAAAATAGCAACGATATAGAAGAAATTGTAGGTGCTCTTACACCTAAAAAAGTCAAAAAATAGGAGGTGTAAACTTAACTATGTCCGTAAGGCCACATAATGTTGATAAAAGCGAGCAGTGCTGGACTTTGGATTAATCAAAACTTCTCTACGTGAAGTAGGTAAACGCTATTACGAATACCTGGCTAAGTATTTTGATTACTTGTAAATAAATACCAATCGTATCGGAAACATGATTAGAAAACTGAATAGAAAATTGAAAAACTTGGATGGCTGCAAATCAGAAAAAATCTTACTCACTTTATGAAAATCTGGTTTATTAGATATTATGAAAATTACAAAAATTAGACACAGTTATCTTGGCACTACCATTTTGTTAATTTTCTGGTTTCATTTGTGGGAACAATATAACTTCTTTTATGCTAGTATTTTCGGTAAATAGCATAATCAGTCTATCTATACCAATTCCCAGCCCACCTGTTGGTGGCATCCCATATTCTAAAGCTTCCAAAAAGTCCTCGTCCACCACATTAGCTTCCACATCGCCCATCTCGCGCAATTTAGCCTGTGCTTCCAACCTGCGGCGCTGTTCCAAAGGATCGTTCAACTCGGTAAAAGCATTGCCATACTCATTCCCATTGATAAAAACCTCAAATCGTTCTACCAATTTAGGATTCCCTGGTTTTTCCTTGGCCAAAGGTGAAACTTCTTTGGGAAAATCGATAACGAATGTAGGCTGAATAAGTTTTGATTCTACTTTTTCGGAAAAAATTTCTTCGATCAACTTGCCAGGGCCATCGTTTTCATCAAATTCGATCTCGTTTTCTTTACAAAAAGCCTGGATCTTAGCTAAGTCAAAATCGGAA
>JASUTE010000019.1 GCA_030445745.1 Candidatus Cloacimonadota bacterium | reverse complement strand
CTTTATGGGTGAAGCAATCTGTAATTAAAAACATAAAGTTAATATAAGACTTTTATTAACAATTTATAGATTACTTCGCGAAAGATAATTCAAGAAGATATACTCGTAATGACAAAACAAAAAAAACCGTCATTGCGAACCCTTTATGGGTGAAGCAATCTGTAACTTAAGAGTTCATGCCCTTATTAGATTCTTCGTCGAACGAGTTCGGAGAATTCCTCAGAACGACAACAATTCTGTAGAGCAACAAAAAACGACGCCCATCAGAGCGCCGCTATATCTATCTAATAAATTGAATTCTATTTTACTAACAGCATCTTCTGGGTGTAAACCTTTTCTTGAGTTAGTAATTTGTACAAATAAATACCACTGCTAACTGGTTGGCCACTGCTGTCTGTACCGTCCCATACTACTTTATGCAGTTTATCTTTAGCCAAAGTTTCGCCAGCTATCAGGGTACGAATTTTTCTACCCTTCAGGTTGTAAATATTCAGTTCTACCGGACTGGCTTGAGGCAGTACAAAACTGATCTCGGTGGATGGATTGAACGGATTAGGATAATTCTGCATACCGTACTTGTAGGGAAGCTCTGGTGTATCGCCTGGAATATCATCTTCAGGAACTTCCAGTGTAACTGGGCCGTAAAGATGGGTTGTTCCGCTGTAATCTACACTTTCCAGCCAATAATAGTAACTGGATTCTGGTTGTACTGGGAAAACATCGCTGTATTCATAGGTAGTAGGCTCGCTGCTGGTGCCAGCGCCAGGAATTATCTCGAAATTAATTATCTGGGCAGTTTCGGTTTGGAAAGCTGTTTCGGTTTCTCCTCGGTAGATATTCCAGCCAGCATTGTTTTCCTCACTTTGGGTTTTCCATTGCAGCAAGGGCTGCTCATCTACAAATACAACCGTGAAAGTTGATAAGGTTACGGGAAGGGTTTGGCCTGGATCAAGTTGGCCAGGGGTAGCATTGGAAGAATCATATGTATTCCATACCCCAATAGGTTCTTGTAAACTACGGTTACCAGAACCTGCAACAGCTGTTTGTGTATCATCAATTATTACATCTGCTTTAGTACCGTCATCATAAATTAGTTGCCATCTGCGAGCAGTATCAGTACCAAAATACATACTACTGGAACCTTCATTATAATTGCAATTTGTTGGTAAAGGACCCCATTCTGTTTCAAATTCTGTCTTTGTTGCACCCCTTGACATTATAAATAAACCGTTGGAAGGAATCTGAGAATCTCCTGTATAATTGGTTATTTGAAAATTTGTACTTTGGTCCATAACAATTTTAGAATTAGATAAATCAATTATATCATCACTATTATTATATAACTCAATATATTCAGAATTATAATCAGAACCTGCATCAGCAATTTCACTAATAAATACAACTCCAACTGATGGAGAAACAATTGAAGGCGCTTCTTCAGTTGTCGCATTATCTGTGGGAACAGTGCCATCGATTTTGAAGTCTATATCTGTTCCGGAATTTGTATAGGACCATATTTTGAAATAATAAGTGGTGAGTTCACTTAAACTAGTAAAACTATATGAACCCTTTGCACCATGGGCAACCTTAACCAGTGCTGTTCCATCAGAAAGATCTGTATCTTCAGTTGGATCAGTTCCATCGGCAGGATCAGTAAAAGTGCCAGTTTCATTAGCTTTTATCAAATATCCATCAGGTAGAGTTTCTCCGGTGGCATCTGTCCAGCCAAGATCAATTTGATCATAGCCATTAGCTGTGGCTGTAAAACCCGTTGGATAATTTGAAGGTTCGGGGTCAGGAGTTGAAGAAGTACCAGTTACTTTAAAATTATCCCAACCAGCGTTATCAGCTCCTCCATTTTGGTAAGCTTTAATACGCAAAGCTACTTGATTCTCAGAATCACTAATATAAATTGTTTGTTCAGTCCAACTGTGGGCTCCAGAACCTCCATCCAAAAATTTTACCTCAGTTTCCCAAGTGCTTCCATTATCATAAGACAAAGAATAGAACATATCATCACCATCATCAAATGCATTATCTGTCCAATAAAAGGAAATTACTACATCATTATAAGAGCTAATATCGACATTATCGAATTCAAGATATGTATCACTAAATGTGTCTAAATCATTCATCCCCCAAAAATAAGAACCCTCATAAGGTTTTATACTACCCAAGGAAGTTTTTATTCCCCAACTGCCCCACTTAGCAGTATGTGCGTTAGAATAATTCCATGTATCACCAGAATCCTCAAAACCACAAAACTTAATCGTCGTCTGTCCCCACACCATGCTTACACTAAAAATTAAAAATAAAACTAAAAATCCTCTTTTCTTAAACATTATTCCTCCTTTTTTCCTTTTAGATTTAATTTACTTTCATATTTTCCAACATTCACCTCATCTGTCAAACATATTTTTACTCATTTTATGTTAACTAATGATAAAGTAAATGTTAAGGATTTGTTAAGATGTAACTATATTCGGCAATATCAGCAAAATCAGTTTCAGCAATAGGTAAAAAAGATTGGCCATAAACCTTGACAACTACAGCAAGGCTTTAAATTTGACTTCAGATTAACCCCCTGACTTCAGTCGGGGGTTAAAGAAAAGTAGATGAATGCAAAATTTCAACCATTGCAATGGTGTTTTGCAATTTTTCTACTTAGGAATTTCCAAATATAATTTTTAGGGAGAAGAGATTATGAAGAGAATTTTCATTATTTTAATTTTAGTTTTAACTTTGCCAGTTTGGGCACAATTAGAGTTTTCACCAATCCAAAACATTTCCCAAACACCGGGCGTGGTTTCAGAAGAACCCGATTTGGTAAAAGATGGTTCCAATTTGTACTTAACCTGGAATAAATGGGGTGATATCGCCTTTAAGAAATCTACTGATGGGGGCGCTAGCTGGAGCGCAGAACAGATACTTTATTCAGGCTTCGATAGTGGCGGTAACTACCCAGCCATCGCAAAAGAAAATAACAATGTTTATGTTTTTTATCATCGCAATACAGAAGATAACAGCGAAATTTTTATGTGCCGCTCTACAAGCGACGGCAATAGCTTTGAAAGCGAGGTGCAAGTAACCAATTCCAATTATAGTGCACAAACCTGCCAGGTAGCAGTTATGAACGGCACCATATACTTGGCTTATGAAGACAGAAACAACCAAAACACCTACCAAATCTACCTAATGAAATCTACCGATAATGGTGACAGTTGGAGTGAACCAGTGCAGATATCGGAACCAGAGTATCATTCACGCTGGGTAAACCTGGTTGCTGCCAACGGCACTATTTATGCTACTTGGAATGCTCAAATAGGCGGCAACTATGATGATTTGGATCTCTTTTTTTCCAAATCTACCGATAACGGCCAGAGCTGGAGCGAGCCGCTAAATATTTCCAACAATATGGCCTATAATGCCCGTTTAGATACAGCAGTTCTGGGAAACAACATTTATATTGCAGTTTCAGCCAAGCCAACTGAACTGCAATCCGATATTTTTGTGTACCGATCGGAAAATGATGGCGAAGATTGGGAAAACCTGGGTAATCTTTCCGATAACACCGGTTCTTCTTCCCGGCCTAACCTATGGCTGAGCGAAAATCCAAATGATGCTATTAGCGTATATTTAGTTTGGAGTGACGATACCTATGCCAGTGAAAGGCAGATATATTTGCGCTATTCTTTGAACAATGGCAGCAACTGGAGTGAACCAGAACTGATCTCCGCTGAAACAGGAGCTTCTGGCTGGCCACACATAATTGGCTCTTCCGAAGCAGAGATAGACCAACTTTATTGTGTTTGGCATTATGCCGAAGCCGGCACCTTCGATTATGAGATCTACGGCAGAGCTGGCACTTATACTTACCAGCAAATAGCATCAATTTTTGGCACTGTGCAAAATGTCACTGGTGCCCCCATAGAAAATGCACTAATTACAGCTAGTTCATTTTCTACTTATTCCAATGCAGCAGGAGAATATGAACTTTTTGTTTCACCAGGCAGCTACCAGGTAAACTGCTCAGCAGATGGCTATGAAACCGATACTCAGCAAGTTGAAGTAAATGAAGCTGAAAATGTGGAATTAAACTTTATTTTAGAAGAGCAATCTGAAATACTGTTCCCACCTGTAAACCTTACTGCTGAAGTTGTAGAAGATAATATTCAACTGGAATGGCAGGAACCACAATCTGATGGAGAATACCTGCATTGGGACAATGGTGAAAATACAGATTCGGTAGGCGGAGATTCGGTGCCGCTGTTCGATAGCGCTGTTCGTTTCACGCCTGGTGATCTTTCCCAATATGATGGTGATTATCTTACTAAAATCCGTTTTTATCTGGTAGATAACGACTGTGAACTCTATCTGCGAGTATGGCAGGGCGGTTCCCAATATTTTGCTGGCGAATTAGTATTGGAACAAGAGGTAGAAGAACTAACTGCCAATAGTTGGAATTTAGTACAACTGGACTACCCTATTCAAATCGATAGCAGCCAGGAGTTATGGTTTGGTTATCATATCATTAACCCCAATGGAGCTTACCCGGCCGGTACCGATGCTGGCCCAGCTGTTCCCTTCCATGGTGATATGCTGCTTTATGGCTCCGACTGGGTTAGTATGTCCGACTACTTTGGCTGGAATATAAATTGGAATATTCAAGGTTTGGTGGTAAGTGCAAATTCAGAAAAATTTTCCCAAACAAACTCTAAAGAGCTTTTGGGTTACAATATCTACATGGATGATGTTCTGATAGAAGAAAATTACACTGGCGGTACTTCCTACCTGGTGAGTGATTTGGAACCAGAGCAAATTTACCAGTTTTATGTTACAGCTGTTTATACTAGCGGAGAATCAGCTGCTTCCAATATTGTGGAAGCGGGTTTAACGGCAAATAGCGGGGAAAATGTACCTGAAACCTGTTCACTGCAGGGCAATTACCCCAATCCTTTCAATCCTTCTACTACTATCCAATTCCAAATAGGAAACAACGCAAATGCTAAGTTGGAAATTTTCAATCTACGAGGACAGAAAATAACCTCTTATGACTTGAACAGCAACCAAACACAACTAGTATGGAATGGTAGGGATAGTGAAGGCAGGGAAGTAGAAAGCGGCATCTATTTCTATAGATTGATTACACCTACTAAGCAAATAAGCCGAAAAATGCTGCTACTGAAATAAAAATTATTAGCGGTCTGGCGACAGGCCGCTTTTTTTTATCAAAAAGATAAACAAAAGTATTACAATTTATCATTTCTGCAAAGAAGCGCAGATGGCTATGGTCTTCTAACCTTCTATTTTCCAAGCTATTACAGATAAACTAGTAGTTGGCACACTTGTTGCATCATTATTTAGCAAAAAAGGAGGAATTATGAAATCCAGAATAATCATTTTGGTAATAGTATCCTTATTAATAGTTGGTAATCTGCTGGCACAGGCAGATCAGCAAGAAGTTGATGAAGCTATGAAACAGATTGATGAAAAGATGAAGGAATTAGAGATCAAATTGGATGAAGTGGGAGTAGATTCCAAGGGAAACTTCGGTTTCAAGTTTGATTTTGATTACAAAGCACCCAGTGAACACATAGCTGATGACGCCTATATGGGAATTTACACCAAAGACCTTACTTTCCCTGAAGCCAAAGAATTAAATTATGATAAGCTATATGGAGTTTTGGTTAAAGGTGTAGTCCCTGAAAGTCCAGCGTCATTTTTCAAAATACTGGAAGATGACATCATTATGGAAATGTCAGGAAATAAAGTTAAAGATAAGTCTCATTTAGATAAGCTGTTGCGCTTGCATGAACCTGGTGATAAAGTTACCATAAAAGTTTGGCGCATGGGAGAAGAAACTACTTTAGATTTCGTGTTTGGCTCGCGTGATAGCAAGTTTACAGTGGAAAACGATAGCTTGAAAATAATTTTAAAAGAACAAGATGAGAAAAGGATATCGAAAGGGAAGAAACACCTTAGTGTAGGTCATGGTGGTGGTAGCTGGATTCCCGTTTGGTTTATGCCCGATCTGGAAGATGTTAATCAACTAATAACCGACTTTTCCTTCAATGAAATTGATGACAGCGGTATTTTTATGAATGGTTTAGGTGGTAAACTTAATATTGGCAAAGACTGGTTTTTAGGTGGCTATGGAGTTTGGTATTCTAAAGACGTTAAACGCGGCCACGATTTAGATGACGATGGCGGCAACGATGTGATGCGTCGCATGTTGTTTAAAACATCTTATGGTGGTGTAACTTTAGATAAACGCAAGGCACTCAGCAAGAAATTCATAACCTCAATTGGTTTTATGCTGGGCTGGGGTGGCTATGATTTGGAAATTAACCAAACTAACGGAAACTATGACTGGGATAATGCCAACAACCAGTTGGAGAATTCCGACAACAATTATATTCAATTTTCCAAAGATTACATTCTTTTCCAACCCAAAATTTCTCTGATGTACCGTGTGAATAGTTGGTTAGGTTTCCGTGCTGAAGGTGGCTATATGCTTAGCTATTCCTACCACAACGGTTGGAATGCTGACCTTTGTGGAGATGCTTACGAAGTAGAAAACTCACCCAATACTTCTTTCGATGGATTTACCATAAGTGTGGGTCCTTGGTTCGGATTTTAATTGACAAAGATTAACTGGATAAATAGTCTCTGCTAAAGAAATAGTGAGCAGAGACTATTTTTTTGGAGGAATTGCATGTTTGAAGCATTAGCCAACAAAATAGTAACTGGTATTATGGCCTTTGGCATGATGCTGTTTACTTCTACCGAAGGAAATAAAGCTGAATTTAGCGATATACAGACAGAAATTCTGCAAGATGGGCTTATTATAAGCACTCAGCTTATAAATTCTTTCCAAAATGATTTCGAGCAAGTGTTTAAATCCGGGAAACCGGTGATTATAGAGTTTGCCTTGGAGCTGCAACAAGGCAATACTTCAGTACACAAAGATAAATTCACCCATACAGTAACCTACGACCCTATGCAGCAAAATTTTAAAATTGAATTACAGGAAAAAGAGGAGATTATTTTTGTGAATAATTATTCGGAAATGCTGCAACGAATAGCAGAAGTGGAATATCAGTATTGGGGCAAATTGGAACGCCAACCCCTCAAAATTTCTCTGCAGGCATCTCTTAGTAAATTACAGATGTCTTCCCAAAAGAAATATAATTTGATGATCTTGTGGAAATACAGAAATCCCACAATAGAAAAAACGATAGGATTCCAGAAAGATGAAATTTAAAATGAGCTATCGCAGTAGTACCATTGTTTTGTTCTTGGTACTCATAATTTCCAGTTTGTTACTTTTCAATAGTTTTTTCAACTCGCAGCTGCAGCGCATTAATACTTCATTCAAAAATATCGAGATCGATAGAGCGATCTCTAATTTATCTTTCAAAACAGAAGCAGATCAGAAACAGGCAGCCAAATTGCTATATGATTTTAGGGAATCTTTAGCAACCACGGAAATGATACAGAAAGAAGCGAAGGTTTATTCAGGATTTTATCTTTTGCTTATTTTACTGGTTTCCAGTTTATTATTTATACTAAGTTTTTACAAAATAACTAAACCCCTGAAAGAATTACAGATTGCTACTAGGCAGATAAAAGAGGGAAATTTCCAAATTCAACTACCAGAAACCGGTTTCACAGAAATAAGAGAACTAAAACACTCTTTCAACAGCATGTCGCAAGAGTTACAGGCTACACAAAGTAAATTAATAGAAGCAGAAAAAGACATGATCTGGAAAGAGTTTTCACGCATGTTGGCCCACGAAATAAAAAATCCACTCACCCCTATCCAACTTTCGGTGCAAAGATTGGAAGACAAATACTTAACAGATCGTAAAAAGTTTGAACAAATCTTTCCAGATGCGATTAAAATAGTAAATCAGGAAGTAAATAACCTGTACAATTTAGCCAAATCAATTTCTAATTTTGCTAAAAATATTTCACCTGAATATAAAGTTTTCAAACCCTACGAGGTTATTAAGGATATTATTTCGCCCTATTCCCATAAGTATAATATTATTTTGGAAGGATGTCGCAATTGCCAAGTAAAATTCGATCAGATCCATTTCTACCAGATTGTTACCAATATTCTGCAAAATGCTATCGACGCTTCTTCACCTGCCGATGACATAAATTTGAATTTGGTAAAAGATAATAATAAACTAGTTTTACAGATCATAGATTCAGGAAAAGGTATAGCACCAGCCGAGCTTAAAAAGATTTTCGAGCCCTATTATTCCAAAAAGAGAAAGGGTATTGGCCTGGGCTTAGCCTTTGTTAAGAAATTAGTTGAAGTAAATAACGCTAACTTAAAAGTTGAAAGCCAGTTAGGTATTGGTACAAAATTCGAAGTAATTATGGAGATGGTATGAGAATTTTAATCATAGATGATGAGATGAATATTTGCTTGACCCTGCAAAGTATATTGGAAGATGAAGGCTATAACACTCAATATGCTCAAAATGCCCAAGAAGGGATGCAAAAATTCAAGAGTTTTGCCCCGGAAATAGTGCTTTTGGATGTTAAGTTAGGCGAAACAGATGGTTTAGAGCTTCTAGAAGATATTTTTCAGGTAGAGCCACAAGCTAAGGTTATTATGATATCTGGCCACAGTGGTATAAAGGAAGCTGTGGAAGCTATTAAAAAAGGTGCTTATGATTTTCTGGAAAAACCGCTAGGCCTTACCAAAGTGAAATTAGCAGTAAAAAAAGCTCATGAATTCAGCTCGATGAGTCGCCAATACGCTGAGTTAAAATCTAACATAGATCAGCAATACAAGCTAATTGGCCAAAGCGAAGTGATGCAGAAACTGCGACAGCTGATCTGCCGAGTAGCCCGAAGTGATTCCAAAGTACTAATTTGTGGCGAAAGTGGTACAGGTAAAGAGCTGGTGGCTTATGCTGTGCATCATAACAGCCGCAGAGCTTCCAATCCTTTCATCAAGTTCAATTCAGCAGCAATTCCGCAAGAATTGGTGGAAAGTGAACTTTTTGGCTACGAAAAAGGCGCGTTTACCGGAGCAGAGCGCTCGAAACCTGGCAAATTGGAACAAGCAGACGGCGGTACTCTCTTCCTAGATGAAATAGGCGATATGAACCTATCGGCTCAGGCTAAAATATTGCGGGTAATTCAAGCAGGTGAATTTGAAAGGATAGGCAGCAATAACACTATGAAAATTGATACCAGGATTATAGCAGCTACCAACAAAAATTTGGAAGCGATGGTGAAAAAGGGTGAATTCCGCGAAGATCTTTTTTACAGACTAAATGTAATTCCAATTCAAACTCCGGCTCTGCGGGAACATCCCGAAGATATTCCTGAGCTTATTGAACATTTTTCTCGCTTTTTTGCCCAGGAATTAAAACGACCTTATAAGCACTTTACTGAAAGTGCAATACAGAAGTTTGCTGCCCAGCAATTCAAAGGTAATGTGCGCCAGTTGCGCAATCTTATCGAACGAATCTATATCCTTATCGATAGCACCCAGATAACAGAAACAGAATTGAAGAATATTTTGGATTATACAGAGAGCGCAGCAGCCGATTTCTGGAATGAAACTAAAGATTTCAAAGATAAAAAAAGAGAATTCGAAACAAAATACCTTACTACTCAACTCAAGATTAACGAGGGTAGTATTAGCAAAACGGCAGAGAATTTAGGAATGCATATCAGCAATCTTTCTAGGAAATTAAAAGAATTAAAAATAACTTAAAAAAAGGAGAAGAGATGAAAAAGAAATGGTTTGGTCTGGGTTGTTTAACCTCGTTTATAATAGTAATTTTAGTAATTTTCCTGCTTTTTAATTCACTTTCCAAATTAGGGAAACAAAAAGTAGAAGTAGCAGCAGGAAGCACGCTGCATTTGCGCTTACAAGGGCAGATCATGGAATATAATGAACTAGCGGAAACTGCTTTTGCCAAGAATGTTAGCGGTGGCCATGAGATTGTGAGTAAAATTAGGACAGCAGCTACCGATGACAAGATAAATTCTATATTGCTTGAACCCAGCTACATAGCTGCTGGTTATGCTACTTGCAACGAAATTATCGCAGCACTCGACTATTTCCAAAAAAATGGGAAAAAGGTATATGCCTATTTAGAAAATGCTATTGATACCGATTATTACCTAGCTGCTGCTGCAGATCATATTTATATGAATCCTTCTGCATCAGCAGGATTGGTCTTAACTGGTTTTTCTTCCAATATTAATTATTACAAAAATTTACTCGATAAAATCGGGGTGGAAATGAAAGTGATTCACGCTGGGCAATACAAGGGTACTTATGAAAATTACAATCGCAACAGCATGTCTGCTGCACTAAGAGAGAATTTAACTGAACTTATTTCCAACCGCTACCAAGTAACTTTGCAAAATATTGCTGAAAACCGCCAAATAGCGGTAACAAAACTCAATGAACTTTATGAAAATAGAGATTATTTATTCATCAATCAGCAGCAAGCTATCGATAGTGGTTTGGTAGACCAGTTGTACAGTCTGCCAGAGTTATACGATCACCTTAATATCACCGAGAAAAGACTTATAGATTACCGCCAATATCAAAATTCTAAGCAAAAACAAAGCAGTGATCAGCAGATAGCAGTGGTATATTTAAATGGTAACATTATGCCGGCTGCAGGTAGCTTTGGTATAAACAGCCTGAGTCTGGCGAAATTAGATGAAATTTTAGATGAAGTAGAAAATAATTCCAAAGTTAAAGCAGTGGTTTTGCGGATAAATAGTCCTGGCGGTAGTGCTTTGGAAGCAAATTTGATGTTGAACAGAATTAAAGAACTACAGAAAAAGATGCCTGTGGTCGTCTCCATGGCCAATGTAGCTGCTTCAGGTGGATATGAAATCTCCGCTTCTGCCGATTTCATAGTAGCCGACAAAAGTTCTATAACAGGCTCGATTGGTGTGGTTGGTATGATACCAAACTTTTCTGGATTGTCCCAAAAACTGGAAATTAATCCAGAAGTTATTAAAAAAGGTAAATTTGCTGGATTTTACAATCCCCTTATGGAATTTGATCCTGACTTTATAAAGTCTATGGAAAAAAGCATGAACGATGTTTATATAGAATTCAAGCAAATTGTTGCAGAAGGGCGTAATATACCTTTTACAGAAATGGAAAGCAGAGCCCAGGGACGTGTTTATACAGCTGCAAAAGCACTAGAACTGAATTTGGTAGATGAAATTGGGAATTTGCAAACAGCAGTAGAGAAATCAGCTGATTTAGCTGGAATTAAAAGTTACAGTACAGTTAACTATCCTCGTAAAAAATCGATGACAGAGTTAGTTTTTAATAATATTTTTGATAAAAAGCTGGTAGCATCTATTGGGCAGAGCAAATTAGAAAAAGAATTAAGCAGATCTATTGAATTTTACGAAGCTATAAAGGCTGAACCCATCCAGAATCTGATGCTATGGAAAATCGAGACTCCTGTTCCCCACAAGTAATGGCTGGTTTATTCACAGTACTAAAGAGCCAAGAAAATACTTGACGTATAATGAGCAAAATAAATTTTGCTATGAAGTAGACAATAATACAAGGAGGAATGATGAGCTTCCCTAAATCTTTAAAAAACTATAAGTTAATATCTCTAGCTATTGCTGTAATATTTACTTTATCTATTTTTGCTGCCGAAGATACACAGAAATTAGGTCCAAAAGCCAAAAGAGATTTACGCTCTGCCAATATGTACCTAAGTCAGGAAATATACGATAAAGCTGAACCACTCTACAAAAGTGTTATCGAAGAGAATCCACTAAATGTAGAAGCTTTAGAAAAACTGGCTGGCATCTACTATCAGGTGAAAAAAGATTATATAACAGCTAATGAATATTATTCTAAAGCTTTAGCAGCTATCGATTCTATCTATACCATACATGAAGAACTGAAAAAACAAGATGAGAAGCAGGCAGAAGATTTTTATGATGACAATATCGATAAATATGATCTGGAAGATAAGCAAGAGACTCTGGGAAAATTGAAAAATAATTGCTGGCTTTATATCTACAAAGATGCTCTTAATTACTACAAGCAACAAGATTTCGATACTGCGATCACTAAATACAAAACACTTTACCAGGAAACTCCAGACAGCGCCAATGTAGTGCAGATGATAGCCAATAGTTATTTACAAAAGCAAGATAACGAAAAAGCCTTAGAGTGGTTAGTGAAAGCAGCAGCTTTGAAAGAAAACGATGCCGATTTGGCTTCCCAAATTGCTAATCTGTATTTCAACCAAAAAAAATTCGAAGAAGCAGCTAACTGGTATGAAAAAGCTGCAGTAGACGAACCAGAAAATCCTAATCACTTCTATAATATGGCTGTGAGCTACAGCAATGCCAAAAACTACGAAAAAGCTTATGAAAGCTACAAGAAAGTGATTGAACTGGAATCAGATAATCTGGATGCTATTATGATGGCCAATAGCCTGGCTGTACGCCTAAACAAAACAGAGGAATCGATAGAATTATTGAAAAAAGCTGCTGACTTAGATCCCAACAACATTGATGTACTTTCTATCCTTAGCTATCAACTTTTCAAGCAGAAAGATTACGAAGGCGTATTGAACTACGCAAAAAAATGGTACGATGTAGATAATAGTGCTAAAGAAGCGGTACAGCTACTGTATCAATCTGCTAGAAATACCAACAAACCGGAACTGACTAAAAAATACGAACAGTTATATAAATCGTTTGAACAAGAATAGATAACCAAGCGCGAAAGTGGCGGAATTGGTAGACGCGCTGGACTTAGAATCCAGTGAGAATTGCTCTCGTAGGGGTTCAAGTCCCCTCTTTCGCACCAAATTTTTTACAAAAAGGAACTAATTAATATGAAAACTGAAATAAAAGAAATATCACCCTGTGAACGTGAATTAACCATAACAGTAGAAGCTGATAAAGCCCTGCAAGACTACAATAAAGTATTGCGTAATTTTAAAAATCTAGTAGCAGTACCCGGTTTTAGGAAAGGTAAGGCTCCGCTTTCCCTAGTGGAAAGAAACTATGGTAGTTATGCTAAAGAAGAATTCTACAATAAATCTATTGGCGAATATTACAAAGAAGCTTTAGATGAAGAAAAAATTAACCCAGTAAATCAAGGCGAAGCTGCTAATATAGAATGGGAAAAGGGCAAAGACCTGGTAGCAACCTTTAAATTTGAAGTTATGCCAGAAGTAGAAGTAAAAAAATACAAAGAACTTGAAATTCCCTTCGAACCAGTAGAATTCCAAGAAAATATGATCGACTTAACTATCGAAGACTTCCGTAATCGGATGGCTACTATGGAAGAAGTTGAAGGAGAATCTGAAGAAGGCGATACAGTAGAAGCTGTTATTAAATTTTTAGATGATGATGGCAAGGTAACAAAAGAAGTGAATCGTCAATTTGTGATTGGCGATAATGTATATTGTAAGAATTTTAATAACAAGATGACCGGTATAAAAGCTGGCACAGAGGTAAAAACCAAGCTTTTCACAAAATCGCAAAAATCCGAAGATGAAGATATTGGTGAAAACATCAAAGATCGCGAATTTCTGGTGGAAGTTAAATCGATAAAACGTAAAATCCTTCCCGAACTGAATGACGAGTTTGCTAAAGATTTGGAATATGAATCTGTAGAAGAGATGAGAAAGCAGATCGAAATAGAATTGAAGAAAAAATTAGAAAATGATAACGAGCAAGAGAAAAAAAGTGCTATTTTGAATAAACTGGTAGAGGAAAATCCAGTTGAAGTTCCGAAATCGATGGTGAAATATTATGCTGAACAGCTGGCAAAACCATATGCAGAAGCTTATAAAATAGACATCGAAAAAATAGCTCCTATCTACCAGCAAAATGCCGAAAATGACCTGAAAAGTCACTTGATAATGCAAAAAATTATAGAGATAGAAAATCCCGAAGTAACAGAAAAAGATATGGAAATTACTATAGAAGAAAATGCTGCCAATATGAATATGGATGTGGAAAAATACAAGAAAATGTATAAAAAGCAGATCGACAGCGACGATTTCCAAGCTGCTATTAAGGAAAAGAAAATTATGAAAATAATAGAAGAGTCTTCCAAATTCGTTCCACTTCCCAAAGAAGAAGAGAAAAAAGAAGATAACAAAGTAGAGGAGTAAGCATGCCTTACGTACCAATAGTAGTAGAACAAAGCGGTAGAGCTGAACGTTCCTACGATATATATTCCCGACTTTTAAAAGATAGAATCATATTTCTGGGTTCTGTGATAGATGATAATGTGGCAAATTTAATAGTAGCTCAGCTTTTGCATTTGGAAGCAGAAGACCCAGATAAAGACATTTTTATGTACATAAACAGTCCCGGTGGTTCAGTTACAGCTGGCTTAGCTATCTACGACACCATGCAATACATCAAGCCCGATGTTTCCACAATATGCATTGGCCAAGCAGCCAGTATGGGTGCATTGCTGCTGGCAGCTGGAGCAGAAAAAAAACGCTTTGGGCTTCCCAATAGCCGAGTGATGATTCACCAACCTTTAGGGGGCGTGCGCGGCCAAGCTTCCGATATAGAAATTCACGCAAAAGAACTGATGAATATTAAAAAGATATTGAACGAGATAATGCACAAGCACACTAACCAGCCTTTGAAAAAAATTGAAAAGGATAGTGACAGAAATTTCTTTATGAGTGCAAAAGATGCTTGCAAATATGGAATTATCGACGAAGTTATTACCAAAAGAAAATCAAAAGGAGATTCTTAGTGGAAGATAACAAAATTCGCAAATGTTCATTTTGTGGACGCGACGAGAGTGAAACCAATTACATTATTAAAGGTATAAATGGTAATATCTGCGATGAATGCATCGAGATGTGCCATACAATATTGGAAAATGATCGTGAGGAAGCGGAACTCGATAATTTCGTACTTCCTACTCCCAGTGAAATTCATAAATTTTTGGATCAATATGTAATTGGCCAGGAAGCAGCTAAAAAGATAATCTCAGTTGCTGTTTACAATCATTACAAACGTATCTTTAAACAGAAAAAAGGTCAGGATGTAGAGATAGAAAAAAGCAATATTTTAATGATAGGCCCAACTGGTTCCGGTAAAACCCTGATCGCACAAACTTTAGCTAAACTGCTGAAGGTTCCTTTTGCCATTGCCGATGCTACCACTTTAACTGAAGCTGGATATGTAGGTGATGATGTAGAAAATATTTTGGTTCGTTTGCTGCAAAATGCCAATTACGATGTAGAAAAAGCTGAAAAAGGCATAATCTATGTGGATGAATTGGATAAAATTGCCCGCAAATCGGAAACACCTTCTATCACTCGTGATGTTTCTGGTGAAGGAGTACAGCAAGCATTACTAAAAATATTGGAAGGTGCTAAAGTGAATGTTCCACCTAAAGGTGGACGTAAACATCCGCATCAGGAATTTATCGAGGTCGATACCAAAAATATCCTGTTTATTTCTGGAGGAGCTTTTTTCGGACTGGAAAAGATAATTCAAAATCGCTTACAAAAGAAAACAGTTGGTTTCGATGCAGATATAATTTCGCATAAAGATAGAGATATAAATATTTTCAGTAAATGTATTCCAGATGATTTAGTGAAATATGGGCTTATTCCAGAATTGGTTGGCCGTATCCCAATCATTTCATCTTTAGAGCAACTGGATGAACCAGCTTTGGTAGAAATTCTTACTAAACCCAAGAATGCTATTTGCAAACAGTACGAAAAACTTTTTGAGATGGAAGATATCGAACTTAAATTTAGTATGGAAGCCTTGCGTGAAATAGCCAGCATCGCCATAAAACAAAAAACAGGTGCGCGTGGTTTACGGGCTATCATGGAAAAATTTATGAACGAAATAATGTATTACCTGCCCGATATGCAAGAGGTAAAAGAGTGTAAGATCACTAAAGATGTGGTAACCCAGAACACTGAGCCGAAATTTGTCTTACAAAAAGATATAAAATCCCATAAGAGTGCGTAAATAAATAAGATTCTAAGCCCGTCTACCCAGGCGGGTTTTTTTATTATCAAATAATCGTGAACTGTAAATAAAGGCAGCATCAATAGGGTCAGGATTATAAAATTAAGCAGGATTGACTTGCTATTCCAAACATTATAAAAAGTTTCTAACATATTTCATTTGACCATTATGGTTTTTATTTCAATTTTGCCCATATGAAAAAAATAGCAATAACAGGAGCAAATGGTTTTATTGGGAGTTTTTTGTCAAATTACCTAAAGAACGAATACCAGGTAACTTGTCTGGTTCGGCAGAACTCTAATACAGATTTGTTGGCAGACAAAAATATGATAAGGTTTGTAGATTACAGCGATGAAGAGTTGCTGCAAACTATTATTGCCTCACAGGATATACTAATTCATACAGCAGCGCTAACTAAAGCAGCCACGTGGAGCGATTTCGAGCAAATTAACATTAACCTGAGCTTGAAATTAGCCCAACTAGCCAATAAATTTAAACTGGAGCAATTTATCTTCATTAGCAGCCAAGCCGCTTCTGGCGCTGGCCTTACCCCAAAATTGGAAGATGATAGCTGTCATCCGATTTCAATGTATGGTAAAAGTAAATTACTGGCAGAACAAGAACTACAAAAAGTGTTGAAAATTCCCTATACTTTTATTCGCCCAGCTTCAGTTTTTGGCCCAGGTGAAAAAGATTTCTATCTCTATTTTAAATTAATAAACAAGCATCTTTCCCTGTTAATAGGAAAGAAAAAGCGCTATATGAGCTTGATCTATGTGGAGGACCTGGTAAAGTTAATAAAATCTACCCTGGGAAATACAAAAGCATACAACCAAACCTTTTTTGCTTCCGATGGCAAAACCTACACCTGGCAGCAGTTTGCCCAAACATTGAGTAGAGTAATGAACAAAAATGTAATGCAGATTCGACTTCCTGAATTTTTAGTTATTTTAGTTGCAGAAATCTCTGAATTAGCGGGTAAATTAACTAAAAAATATCCTACCCTAAACCACGAAAAGGTGAAAGAAATGAGAGAAAGTTGCTGGCTGGTAAACAACAAAAAAGCTAAAGATATTTTGAAATTTAAGCCCGAATATAACTTACAGATTGCTTTACAGCAAACTTACCGCTGGTATTTACAAAATGGCTGGTTAAAGTGAGAAAATCGGCACTCATAGCGGTTTTATGCTTCTCTTTTCCCTTGCTAATAAGTCAAAATTCCATAAATTTACCAGCATCACCAGATTCACTTTCTACCATTACAGATAGCTTACAAACGATTTCCGATAGTTTGGAAGTTTACAGCGATAGCCTCAGTTCTTCTACTACCAACTTAGAAAAAGAAGCTACTTACAGCTCACTGGAGCTAAAAAAAAATATCGATGATTATTTAAACCAGCATGCTTTGCAGGAATATGATTTTATAACTACAAGTAATTTTGTTATTAGCGAAAATTTCCATTTAAAAACTTTGTTCACTCCACCAGCAACCTACACAAAATATGGATTCACTTATTTTGCTCCCTTTGGCAGCATGGATTTGCTGTTGCAAAAATTAGCTCCTTTCCAAAACCTAAGCTATACAAATAATCACTATGATTTTGGCCAAGCAGAATACAAGCAACCTGTAACTTTGGTAGAGAGCTTTTTGGGTTTGGGCGATGAAGACATGAACCACGCCTTAGCTTCTATGAAAAAATACGAATTTTTAGGAATAGATAACCTGGGAATAAACGCTGGTTATTTAGGGCAAGAGGGATTTTGGGGAAATCAGAATGAGAGTTCACAAAATTTTCATTTTAACTCTTCCTACCATCATGAATTAGGCTCTTTAAAAGTTTTTTACCACAAAATCGATGAGGAAATGGCTGGAGCAAAACTGGACAGCAGTGAAATAGTAAACTGGAGTTCAGAAGAAATCGGCGCAAAATTGAAAAATAAGATCTTGGATGTAGGCTTTCGGCACGATAACTCTGAGCTGCAAAACCAACAGCAAAAAACAGATGTTCTGTTGCTTTCCAAAAATATAGATCTATCCAGCAATAACATCAATTTTTCCTATGAATATTTTTGGCAAGAAACACAAGAATTTAAACTTTACTCGCTGGAACATAGTTTGCAATCCACCTATGTGGAATGGCTTAATAATGCCAGATATAAAAATTCTGAAGATTTCCTGTTCAGCAGTTTTGCAAATAGTAATTTGTATGGGAATTGGGGGTTAGTAGGAGAATTTGTAGATAGCAAAAGCGAAGATGACCACGAGAAATATGGTGCTGGACTGCAGTGGAATTCGAATTATTTGCAAACCTATATCTTAGCTGGTAAATATTCTATCAATTCAGAGACATCAAATTATGCCAGAGGCGTTATAAAATTAAATTTAGAACTTACTCCTATTTTGATAAATCTAAACAACAATTGGCAATGGCTGCAAGATGAAACCGCACTCTACCCTGTTTGGCAACAACAATCGGCATTTGGTATAGCTTACCAATTACCTTATGGCAATCAGATAAATCTTAACTTTATCTATCAGAATTATAGTGACTTTCAGCAAACTGATGGCGATTTTCTTAAAATAAGACTTTCAATAGACATCACCAATAAATTCAACATAAAAGCAGAAGCAGTTAATCCCTTTAGCAAAGAAGAAATCAAAGGCTTTCCCTTAACCCAATCTCATTTTCTTTTTGGAGTAAATTGGTTCTTTTTGAATTAATACTTGAAAATACTACCGCCAATAAATTCACGCAGAATGGAATTGGAAGGCACCATCTCATCGGAAATATTAGAGAAATGATGTAGAATCCTAAGCAACCTTTGGGCTTCCAAATACTCTTCAGAATATTCATCAATTCCTTCCAAAAGCGGAGTAATATATTTCTTAAGTACACCCAATTCGTAAGTTAAAATACTGTTGAACATAAAATCTGCATTTTCTTGGAAAGGAAAAATATTTCTATCTTCACCAGCGCGTACCGCATTCCACATTTTCAGGGTTTGCTCAGCTGTATGACCGCGGAAATTGTGATCTCGAATGATTCGGCGTATCTTTCTGGTATCTGTGGTTGGAATGCGATTATGCGAATCGATACTCAAATTGTTCAAAGCACTTACATAGATCTTCAATTTCTGGTTAAAGGGAACCGATTTTGTTAATTCATCGTTAAGCCCGTGAATTCCTTCCATTATTAATACATCATTTTCCAATAATCTTAGTCTGCGATTGCTAAGTTCTCGCCGCCCAGCCACAAAATTATACTTAGGAAGCTGAATCTCTTCTCCCGATAGAACAGCCTGCAAATGTTGGTTCAGAAGCTCCAGGTCAATAGCTTTTATCGATTCATAATCTTTCTCTCCATTTTCTTTTAAAGGAGTTTTTTCTCGTGGTAGGAAATAGTTATCCATTCCCATAATATGCGGGAAAATACCCAAAACCCGCAATTGAATAGATAACCGCTTGGCAAAAGTAGTTTTACCCGAAGAGGAAGGCCCAGCTATCAGGATTACTTTAGCATCTCTATTATGCGAAATCTCTTCCGCAATATTAACAATCTTGTTTTCGTGAAGTGCTTCTTCTATCAAAATTAAATCTGTTAACTTATACTTTTTGATCTTTCTGTTTATGCTACTAACAAAATGTACTCCCAAAATATTTAGCCATTTATCATGCTCCTGATGCGTAGAAAATAAATTGCGGGGAAATGGTTTACTATAATCCAATTCCATCGTATTTTTATCGGGATATTGCAAGATAAGACCAGGTGCGTGAAAAACTAAATCGAAAGCCCTAATATAACCAGTGCTAGGAGCTAACTGCCTAATAAAATAATCGTAGTAACCTTCACATTTAAAAACCTGCATCTTACTTCTATTTAAGTTTTTTATTACATCATCCCGACCAAACTGCTTGAAAATATCTTCTGCTTCATTACTGGTTAAAACTAATTTTTCTATTCTAAAGTTAGCTTCAATTATCTTCTGCATTTCTTGCTTCAATTTGTCTACATCTTCCTGTTTTAATACATAGCCGCCAAAAACTTCACCATAAATTCCAGAACCAATCGAATGTTCTATAACTAATCTGTATTTGTTGGGAAATAAGCTATGAAAAGCTTTCATCATTATCATGATCGCAGTGTCTTGGTATATAGAAAACCCCTCCGGTGAATTTACACTTACCAAATCGATTGTACAACTTTTTTCTATCTGCTGTTGCCAATCTACATACGTATTATTATTCATTTTGGCAGCTATTATATTTTTTTCAGGCTGTTTGCAATTTTGCAAAAGCTCTTCTATATTTGCACTTTCCTGGAAATTATAATTTCCTTTTGGAATGCCGTTCAATTTTAATTCTATTGTTATCATGTTTCCTCCTAAATCTATTATGAACGCTAACTTTCCAAAATAAATATCTTTGCTATTTTTGTAAACTATAATTTAGTTGACGACAAAATAGGAAATTTGAAAAGGGCAACAAGGAGGCTGGAATGATAAATAAATTACAAAGAAATATTATACAATATTTTGGAATTATTTTAGGTGCCATGCTTCTGGCAATATCATATTCCTGGTTTTTAGTTCCTTATAAAATAGCACCAGGTGGTGTTGGTGGTCTTGCTCAGATTATGTACCACATTTTTGATCTACCTATTGGTTTTTCAATGCTACTTTTAAATATTCCTCTTTTTATAATCAGTTTTATTTTTATGGGAAAGCGGTTTGGTATACGTTCCCTTTATGGAATGCTGCTGGTCTCGATATTTACCGATCTGGTAAGTTTGCCAAATCTACATAAAATCGGAATGATACAGGAACTAGCTCCTTTTACTTTTTTATCGGAAAATGGTAAAACAATTTATGCGCTTTTAGGACCCAATGATATTTATTTAACAGCAATTGCAGGTTCTGTGCTGTTGGGAGCAGGTTTGGGAATAATTTTTCGTTTTAAAGGTTCTACAGGTGGCACCGATATTCCGGTTGCACTTATAAAATCTAAAACAGGACTTTCCATAGGCACTGGTTATTGGATAACTGAAACTCTAATAATTTTAACTGTTGGCGTAGTTTTCAAAGATATGAAATTAGTTATTTGGGGTTATATCAATCTATTTATAACTACCAAGATAACGGATCTTACCAGTGAAGGTTTGCCATATGTAAAGGGAGTATATGTAATTTCGGAAAAAAACGATATTATAAAAGAAGCTATCTTCAAACATATAAATCGGGGAGTTACATTTATTAAAGCAGAGGGTGGCTATACTGGCGAACCTAAAAATATGCTGTTTTGCGCTATGAACAGAAGGCAAGTAGCTGTGATGCGAGATCTTATAAAAGATATTGATCCCAAAGCGTTCGTACTTCTTACCGATATATACGATGTAATGGGCTACGGATTTCGCAGTCGCAATTTGGATTTAAGCGATAAATGATTTAGATGCGCACTATATAACTAAACTGCCGTTGTTTGGTTCGGTTAAATCGATAAGAAAAGTAATTTGGATTTTCGAAAGTGCATATATTGTTATTTAAAATATTCTTGTTTGTTATACCCAAAGTGTTCAATTGAATTCTGATAGTCTTCTTTAATTGTATAAAACCTGGCAGCTGCTGTACGGCAGTAGCTTCCTCGAATTCTGTTTGTATATCTTCACTAACTTGGTAATGCATATCACAGATAGCAGGTCCCATCTCCACGATTATATTTTCAAGCTGGGCACTTAGCTCTAACATTTTTCGCACTACCACTTGGCAAATATTCGCTTGTACTCCTTGCCTACCAGCGTGTGCAGCCGCTATTAGCCCTTGTTTGCTATCTGCAAAAAGAATAGGTATACAATCGGCAGTTTTTAATACCAGGTTCACATTTTTTAACTTAGTAACCAAAGCGTCTACCTCTGGAACTACAACCTTTTTGGCAATCAGATCGTCTTTTTCTACCACTTTTAGGTTGCTACCGTGAACCTGTTGGGCAAAAAATGAGTATTCCCCTGGTAAATAACTCGTCTTCAATGTAGCCCAAGGATGGCTGTTATCACCAAAATAGTTTTTTATCATCTTAAGGATAAATCCTATTAATCATCCTAGGAAAAGGTATTACCTCGCGAATATGGCGAATTCCACTCATCCACTGTACCAATCTTTCTAAACCTATACCAAACCCACTATGCGGCACCGAACCATATTTACGCACATCCAAATACCACTGATAATCCTCAATAGGCATATTTTCGGCTTGCATACGCTGTTTGAGTAATTCATAATCATCTTCTCTCTGCGAACCACCGATGATCTCACCAAATCTTTCGGGAGCTAAAAGATCAGCGCCTAAAACCAGGTTTTCATTTTCCGGATCGCGTTTCATATAAAATGCTTTTGCCTCTTTAGGCCATTTTTCCACAAAAACAGGTACAGCGCTATCTTCAGTTAATAATTCTTCCTGGGTAGCGCCAAAATCATCGCCATAGGCTATTTCTGAACCCTTCTCCTGCAAAATAGAAATAGCCTGCTCGTAAGTTATTATTTTAAACTCATTATCGGCTTTTTGTAAAGATTCTATATCTCTTTTCAGTTCTGCTAGCTCTGTTTTATTATTAGCAATTACTTTTCTTATTACATATCTTATAAGTTCTTGCTGAATTTGCATATTTTCTTCATGTTCCACAAATGCAGCTTCAGCGTCCATCATCCAAAACTCAGTAAGATGTTTTCTGGTTTTAGATTTTTCAGCTCGGAAAACAGGCCCGAAATCGTAAACTCGACCCAAACTGGTGATTCCCGGTTCCAAATACAATTGTCCCGATTGGGAAAGAAAAGCGCTACCCAAATCGAAATAGGGCACCTCGAACAAAGTCGTAGTACCTTCACAAGCATTAGGGGTTAAAATAGGAGAATCGAAGCGATAAAACCCATTTTCATTCAAATATTCACAAATAGCAAAATATACTGTATGACGTATCTTCAGAGCTGCTATTTGCTTGCGAGAACGTATCCACAAGTGTCGATTGGAAAGTAGAAAATCAGCTCCATGTGCTTTTTTGCCAATGGGATAATCTTCCGATTGGCCAATAATATTCAGATCTATAAGTTGAAATTCGTAAACATCTTCCTTTTTAGGATGTATGCTAACCTTACCCACAGCTTCCACTGAACTCTCCAAGCTAATCTGCTTTGTTTTTTCGAACTTGGCTTGTCCCATTTCGGGTTTGAAAGCAACCGCCTGAACCTCGCCCGAGCCGTCCCGCAGAATTATGAATCTAAGTTTACTACTAGCTTTGCGGTAGTTGCGCACCCAGCCTTTAATTTTCACAGTTTCACCTACATAATCCTTAATATTACGAATAGTTACAGTTTTCATTCCGTCTCCTTGATCACATTTACAATTTTTAAAGCTATCTCCAGTGCTCTGGCACCTGCTTGGCCATCTACCACAGGGTTTTTGCCAGTTTTTATAGAGTTAATAAAAGCTTCTAATTCCACTGTTAAAGCATCTTTCGGTTGATTAGAAGCATCTATGATAGTGGTATCTACCACGTCTTTCGCATCTATTCCTTCGTATTTCCCTGCCAATATTTTAGGAAGCACTTTGTAGATCTTAGCAGATTTTTTCAAATATTTCACCCGCATATTCTGAAAATCAATAGAGAAATAGGCATCTTTTTGGAAAAAACGCAGTTTGCGCGAGCGTTTCATAGAAATTCTACTAGCTGTCACATTGGCTACAGTTCCGTTTTCAAATTCTACGCGGGCATTAGCAATATCGATATTTTTGGTAATGATTTTAGCACCGTTGGCATGAATATCTTTTACTTTGCTGGGCACAAAAGAGAGAATGAGATCGATATCGTGAATCATCAGATCCAAAACCACAGGCACATCGCGATTTCGTGGGTTAAAAGGTGCTATACGATGGCATTCAGCGAATTTGGGTTGGTTTACTTTATCTGCAATAGCCAAAATAACCGGATTGAACCTTTCGATATGGCCAACCTGCAGAAGCAGATTCTTTTTTGCTGCTAGCTGCACTAACTCTTTTGCTTCCCAAAGCTCAGCCGTTATCGGTTTTTCCAAAAATACATGAACACTGTTTTGCAGAGCTACTTTGGCAACTTGATAATGATAGGTAGTATTCACCACTATCACCAGGCCATCTATTTTTTGCAAAAGCGCTTCCAAAGAAGAATACTGCTGCAAATCGTACATTTGGGCAACTTCAGCAGAACGTTTTTTGTTTTTATCATAAATCCCAACCAATTCGCAGAAGCGACTTTGGTTTAAGATACGGGCATGATTCTGCCCAAATTTTCCTACACCAACCACGCCCAGTTTAATCATAAGTTTCCTCCAATATTAGTTCGTTCACATTTTGGGAAGCTTCCGGAATGTCAAGTAAACTTTAACAGCAAAAATCTCCTTTTTTACAGTCAACTTCAACTTATGCAACAGAAGCAATTTTCTTTTCTTGACAAGCCCTCCTTATATTTAATTTGAAATTCTTATCTTTTAAGCTACCTTATGGGAAAAGAAAGGACGGATTATGAACGATAAAGTTTTACTGCTAATATTGGATGGTTTTGGCCTGAGTGAAGAAGCGAAGGGAAATGCTATAAAAGCAGCATCCAAACCTAATATAGATAAATTTATGCAAGAAAATCCTCATAGCTCTCTGCAAGCATCGGGAAAAGCTGTTGGCTTGCCCGCCGGTATTATGGGAAACTCGGAAGTGGGACACTTAAACATTGGGGCTGGACGTATTGTTTACCAACTGAACACACTTATCGATAAAAAAATAGAAACTGGTGAATTTTATAAAAATTCAGCCTTGAATGAAGCTATTGAGCATGCTAAACAAAATAACTCAAAACTACATCTCTTTGGTCTACTTTCCGATGGCAATGTACATAGCAATATTCAGCATCTGTGGGCTCTTTTGAAATTGGCTAAACACTCTGGTTTACAGCAAGTATACCTGCATGCTTTTATGGATGGACGCGATACTCTTCCCCACTCTGGAAAAGGTTTTATAAAACAATTCATAGATAAAGCAGAGGAATTGGGAATTGGAAAAATTGCTACTATCAGTGGACGCTACTATGCTATGGATCGTGATAATCGCTGGGACAGAATTGAAAAGGCTTATCAGGCTTTGGTAAACGGCAAAGGCGTGAAATTCACTGATCCAATTACAGCTGTACAAAAAAGCTATGACGATGATGTTACAGATGAATTTATAATTCCCCGCGTGATAACTGAAAATAACCAGCCTGTTGCCACAGTAGAAGATGGCGACAGCATTATTTTTTTCAATTTCAGAGCTGATAGAGCGCGTCAAATTTCCCGTAGCTTCTTTATGCCAGATTTTGATAAGTTCAAACGTAAAGAATTCAAAGATCTCAAGTATGTTACTTTTAGTGATTACGATATAGAATTTAACGATTTTGTGCAGGTAGCCTTCCGACCTGAACCGCTTTCCAATATTTTGGGAAAAGTAGTAGCTGAGTCAGGCAAAAAACAGCTAAGATTAGCAGAAACAGAAAAATATGCTCATGTTACCTTCTTCTTCAATGGAGGTGTGGAAAAAGCCTTTCCCAATGAAGAGAGAATTTTGGTACCATCTCCCCATGTAGCCACCTACGATCTGCAACCGGAAATGAGCGCATATAAAGTGAAAGATAAATTAGTAGCTGCATTGAATTCCCCAAAATACGACCTTATTGTTACCAATTTTGCCAATTGCGATATGGTGGGACATACTGGTGATTTCAAGGCTACTGTGAAAGCTGTGGAAACAGTAGACACTTGTGTGGGTGAAATAGTGCCGGCAGCAAAGGTAAATGGGTATAGCATAATTCTGATAGCCGACCATGGTAATGCCGAAAAGATGTTAGATGAAAACGATAATATTTTTACTGCCCATACAACCAATTTGGTTCCAGTGGTTATTAGCACAACAGATAAGCAAGCACTAACGATAAATTCCGGTAAATTGGCAGATATAGCACCTACTATTTTAAAATTGATGCAGATAGAACAGCCAGCCGAGATGACAGGGAAAAGTTTATTCTAAGGAGCTAAAATGGCTTATTTTGAAAGAATAGATATGCACAAGAAAAGAACCATTCCATCTAGCATTAAGTTGCTGCTTTTAATAGCAGTAATAGCGGGAATAAGTATTCGTGCTTGCTGGAAAAAAAGCCAACCAGATAAAATTATTATTAGCGATGTGCAAATAGCTGAAAAAACTCTCAGTAATATCGATGTTACCTTTACAGTGATAAACAAAATGGGAGTAGATGTGAAAAAAGACTTCATTATAAAAGTATACAACAACCGTGACCAGGTGATAGCCACCAAGATTACACAAATAAACCTAAAAGCTGCTCGACGCCAAAAATTCCGCAAAGTTATTCAAAGATTTTTGCAGCCAGTTAGCAACCCAGAGGAAATAAAAAAAGCTACCGTAGAACTGCACTACCGCTCTATTTTTGATTAATATAAGGGGAGTAGCGATGAAATCTATCGAAGCATTTTTGCAAGAACGAGAAAACTTGAACCAGGAGATGCAAAATTTCGCTGGTAAACAGATGCAAAGGTTCTTAAGCTTAGATAATCAGGTATATCGTAAAGGAAATTTAGATAGACAAACCAAAGAGATGCTGGGCTTAGTAGCATCGTTAGTCTTGCGTTGTGACGACTGCATTCGTTACCATCTGCACCAGTGTTGCAAGCTTAAAGTAGAAGAGGCAGCTATCGAGGAAGTGTTGTCTATAGCTTTGGTTGTGGGCGGTTCCATCACCATTCCCCACATTCGTAGAGCTATAAATTTTTGGCAGAATTTAGTTGAATAATTCCTCTGCTTTTTGATGATCTTCTCTTATATTTTTTATCTCTTCTTCAGTTGACATTTTATTTTTAACGCGGTCGCTTACTCGATCTATGATCTCAGCTTTTAGTACAATTATCATCTCTCGTACTTTCTTTTCACTGTTAGTGTAACCTGTTAAATATCTTATGCCAAAAAACCACCAGGGCAGATCTTTCAACAGAGGTATTCCCGATCTGGTTTTCACTATATCTGTGTCATAAAGGCCACCAATAACGGTTTGTTCACCATCGTAGAGCAAAACTTCAGTCTCCGATTGGCTTTTTAGGATAATAGTACTAATATCGCCTGGAGAAGCAGAACTCTTTTCTACTGAAGCTTGCAGATGAATAGCTTCCTGTCCATTTTCTTCCACAACTGTTGGCGTAACATTCATTATTATCCCAGTTTGGAAGAATTCATCGGTAGTATTGCCTGCTTCATCGGTTGTTTTTACCGAAAAATCTTCACCTACTTGGATATAACCTGTTTTGGAAGATAAAACCGTTACACTGGGTCTGGCAATAACAGAACCTTTCTGATGCGATTCCAGAATTCTCAGTAAAGCATTAATATCGATGGAATAACCACCTATTTCCTGATTGGTTGTAGTGGAAGCTTCCAGGATAGCATCGGTAATGTTGCTACCCCCGCTAAATTCAGCAGAAGATATGTTAACTTCGCCGCTATAGATGGCGGACCAATCGATTCCTAAACCTTTGCTTACCGATGCATCTGTTTTAAAGAAAATAGAACTTATTCTTACCTGTTTGGCGTCGATATCTATATCCGATTTTTCCATTTTGGGTTCTTCTGGATCTGAAATTTTGTAAGCACCAGGCAGTTCCTGCATTACCAAATCATGATGTTCCACTAGAATATGCAAAGCTTGTTTCCAATAAACAAAATTTAAAGGAATAGCTATCGGACCAGAATAGCTACTTAAATTAACTATCTTTTTGTCTTCATATTTTTCGGACATCACCTGCAGAGCATTTATAGCTTTAGCAAAACTGATATCGCTGGCTAACGAAATCAATTCATCTTCGTTATATTGCTCTTGTGCCCTGCTGGTAGCAGCCTGCAGGCTAAATATAAGTGAAAAAACTATGGTTAATAAGAGTAATTTTCTCATTTTTCTTCCTTTGCTAATTTAAGAACTATATTTTTGTTCAATCCTACTTTATTAATGTTAAAAACGGCTGTCTGCTGAGGCCAGTTTATGTAAGAAAAATAGCCATACTGAACTTTATCACCTGGTTGCAATATGTGAACTTTCCCATCAGAATCTTCAAAAAATGCCTCATGTAGATTCAATCCTATCAGTTTCAATTTGCTAATATTCAATAAATTATCGCTAACCGCAACCGGAGCGTGTATCTTTTTATAAAAGGGATTTTTACCATACTTTTCAAGGTGATATCTTTTTAACTCTATTTCGCTTAGTGGTACTCCTGTGTCACTGTAAAAAGAACGCAGGCGTAAGTGAAACGAGATTGTATCCTGTTTAGCAGGACTCAGCGAATTAACTGAAAGATCATCGATTTTATAGAAGAGTGGCTGATTTTCTACATGAAATACAAATTTATAAAGTTGTTCTATCGAGCTAGTGCCAACAAGCTCATAGGTGTTAGATTCAACCCCTGCTACAGTTTCTTTAGCAGCAGGAGTAAAATTGAAGCTAATGCCAGGAGCAAAATTATCGGCAATATCCAGGAGATAATTATATGTTATCTCTGGTCTATCTTCTTTTAAAAGAAGTTTATCCATTTTTGCAGGTTTAAGTGCTTCTCTGGCTTTTTTTAGGCTATCTAAACGGCTTTTTTCCTGCTGCAAATTAATAATTTCGTTTTGCAAACGCTTGGTTTTTGTTAAATTCATCTCGTTTGTATCTATGTATTTTTGCAATTTATGTTTGCTGGAAGAGGTATAGAAAGAATTTGCGATAATCACAATCAATAATAAAACTAATAGTATTAGGGTATTTCTGGTTGTATTAGCCATTATTGCTCCAATTCCGCCATCAGCTTTTCCACATCATCTCGTAGGTAATGCTGAGGGTAAGTCTGTATTAACTGCTGCCAGTAATATTTTGCTTGCTCTGGTTTATCTTGTTCCATAGCTATTTTACCAAGCAATTTCAGAGCATCGGGTTTTTTGCTGGTATTATTTTCCACTGATTTCAAGAATACTTGCTTAGCTGGCTCTATCTCTCCCAGTTTGTAATAACACTCACCTTGTAAATATCTGGCATTATTAGCTAGATAGTGGTGGGGATATTGCGCAGTGAAATTCTTAAACTCTTGCAAAGCTTGTTTACAGTTTCCCTGAAAATAAAGATCTACAGCTTTATTATATTCTACAACAGCGCTTTCAGCAAAATTCTGTTGTTTTTTAGCTAGCCAATAATCAGTAATTTGTGGGAACTGTTTTTGTAGCTGTTTTGCCCTGTTTTCTGCCTCAGCTAACTTAAAACTACGCTCTAAACGTAACCGATATATCAACCCTTTTTCATTGTTTATCTTGGTAATCTTCACTGGAATATCGGCCTGGGTTAATTTATTTGCTAAATTTTCTACTCTCTGCTTATCGGTAGAAGCTAAAACTTGAATTTCATATAACTCATCTTGTTGAGAAATTAATACTGGCTCTTCTGCTTGCACTGCAACTACTTCCTTTTCTTCAGGAAAATTATAGCGCACATCGAACTGCCACACTTTTTCTCCTTCCACACTGGTTTGATTTATCCTCTGAATGAAACCATCTGGAAAAATATTGGCAAAATGGATTATATTACGCTTTTTGGTAGTGAAAGCATTTATAGCAAATCCTTCTTCGTGTGTATTCAAATTTGTAATCCAGGTTATAGGATAGGCGGCAACCATTTTTTCCAATTTTTTCAGGACAAAATACCAATTCTTTTTATCCTGTTGTAATTTTCTTATACTTTGTAAGCTAAGCTCAAAATCTGTGGGACCTCTGTGCAATTTACGCAACTGCTGCACCTGCTGCAATAACTCCTGGTGCTGAGATTCAATTGCGGTTAATTCAGATTTTGATAACTCCTGCATCTGTTTAACTTTTTTTAACTCCTGGTTCAATTCCAAATGGTTTATTGTTGCCATCAACACAAAGCCAAAAATAGCTATCAGAGCAAGATAACCGTGCCAGGTAATTTTGTGGAATTTTTGCGCTTCCAAAATGTTAGTGGGTAAGAGATTACTGTTCTGAAAACTCTTTTCCTGTGGAATCAAGGTCTTCCACGCTAAGGCAATAGGAATGGCATAGCGCGATATTTCGGCATTGGTTAGCTCAGCAGCATAATTTGTATCTATTCCAATATTGTGTAATTCCATGAATTCCAATTTATCGTTTTCGTGCATATTTTCTTTGAAATATTCGTAGGTATCTTTATTCACAAATATCTCTTCGCCAGCTAAAATAATATGTTGGCTAATGGGTACATTGCTAATATCCTGTTGCAGCATGATCTTAGAGTATATTGCCCTCCGAACCTCTTCCGGATCGGAGCTGTTCACTATAATTGGAAAACTCTTAAAATGATGGTAACCTTTCATTACTATTCCAACCTTATAGTCTAACCCCACATAGAGCAGCAATACAAACTCATCTTCTTGCAAATCGTAGTTCAATTCCAATAGGTTCATAAGCGAAACTTCATTTGTATTTACATGACCAAATGTGAATTTCTTCTTTTTTCCCATCTGCTTACGAATTTCTTTGATAGCATTAAGTAAGTAATTTTCACCATGCTGTACAATTGCCATTTTGGAATCTTCATCTTTATCGAAATAACCAATTTGATAGTCTTTAGCAATCAATTCATCTTCGGGAATATAATCCTTTTTAAGGGTTTTATATATCTTGGCTGCCGAAACTTTACCATCAAATTGATAATATGTAATCTGTTCGTCATCTATATTTAACGAAATTTTGCCTTTTTCAAGGGGGAATGCGGAGAGTAGATTTTGCAATTCAGCTTTACTGGTAGCTGCTTCTTCTTCCTGAATTTTGGAAATATTGTCCATTACATCTTCAAAACTGCTATCCCAGGTATCTTCATCCTGAGATTGATACATTTCGATCATCCCTTCATCACTTTTTACATAAAGAGGATAAGTTAGTTTAGTTTGAGCTAGTTTTTGCACCTTTATTTCACCATCTTGCTCCATCAACTGGGCAACTTTTACATTTAGCCCATCCTGAAAAATTCCAAAAGCATAATTAATTTTGCTCATTCATTCCCCTGTTATTCACTCCAATATACAATTTTAAAAACAGTTTCGCCGCCCCCGCCTGGTTCTGGAACAATCGGGCTTCCTTCATTATATAAACTTTCTATATCTGCTTTTGTTAAAGCTATATTCCACACCCTAATTTCGTCAACCTTTCCTTTAAAATAAGTTTGGTACCAAGAATCATATCCAATATTAAAATCACTATCATATGTGGAAATATTATTATTTAAAATTGTACTATCATGCAATTGACCGTCAACATAAAATTTCATCTCCGTGCCATCGTAGGTAAGAACTAAATAATACCAGCGGTGATGCTGCGGCTTACCATTATTCCAGTACAAATAATTATAATAGTAACCACCAGTATAGATATAGCTGTACCATCCCATGGAACTGTCTTGTCCTAAACCATAACAATCTACTTTTTCTGCCAATACCGTAGTTTTATTTTTTTGGCTAGTATTCACCCACATCTCCAAAGTTAATTGTTCCGAAATTTGCAAATTCTGGCTGTTATCCACGCTAATATAGTCATTGTTGCCATCTAATTGCAAAGCTGAACCCAAGATACCATCATCTATCCAGGTAGCATTGTTCTCTATTGTACCTGTATTACCGTCCTGGATATCATTGGCTATTGTGCCGGCACCTTCATCCAAATTCCAATAGGAAACTAAGTTATCTAAGTTAATATCGGAACCACCTGAAAAGTTATTTTGAACTTCGGTGGATGTTAAAACTCTATTGTGGATCTTTACTTCGTCTAATTTGCCACCTAATGTGGAATTATAATCATCGTCCAATACGCCCAGATAAAGATTAGAATTATAATTAGGAATCGACGAGCTGCTTTCGTATGCTGTGGTATCCAATTCCCCATCTATATAAACCTTCACTCTTTCACTTTCACTTGCTACACCATCATAGGTTACCACCACATAGTACCATCTATTATTTTCAAAATTCATAGCAGCAGAAAATCTGTCATTATTACTATCGATAGCTATATAAAGTTTATTTATCCACCAAAAAGTGTTGAAATATAAGCTATAAGCTTGATTATCATTTCCTTCACGTTTGGAAATTATGCCACGGGATGACCAATCTAAATTAGTTGGATATACCCAAAACTCAATACTCATCTTGTTCACACCATCCAAACTACTATCATCGGGAATAAGCACATAATCGTCAACTCCGTCTAATTTTAAGGCATTTCCACTTTGCCCGCTCACCCAACTATTATCGCCGCTTGAATTCGTCAATTGGCCTGTATTACCATATTGGGAATTATCTAAAACCTGGGTTCCAGAATCTTCGTTCATATCCCAATAGCCCCTCAGATCGGTGCTATAATTTGGATCGGTGTTCAAATAGATAACCTCGGAAGCGGTTAGTGCTCTGTTCCAAATACGCACATGATCGATATCACCTTGGAAATATGAACTGGGGCTGCTATCGCACCAACGGCCAATTGCCCAACTATTGATATTAGCATCAAATTCCACATTGTGGCTACCCATAGCTTGCAATTGCCCATCCACGTAAATTTTTCTGCTATCGGCTGCTGCGAAAACTCCCACTACAAAATGCCAAGTGCCATCATCAATGCGGGCAGAGGTTTCACTGCTATAATCTGCTTCTAAGCTACCATTGCAGGCTCCAATAACTGCTCTGCCTTCACCATGGTTTTTTCTTCCTAAATAAATTCCCCAATAGCTGTTGCTTTTTTGATTGTTAGCAATGCTGAAGATAACTCTATCATTATTTTCATTCGCCATAGAGCCTGTTCGCACCCACGCACCCATACTGAAAGGATATCCACTTACCAATCCTTGTTCCGCTCCTACAAAATCATCGCCATCGAAATGTAACGCTTTGGCATATTTACCTGTTACCCATTCTGGTAAGTTTTCACCATTAGTTTGCAAATCGCCATCGTGATTATATTTGGAAGTGTCGTAGGCAATCTCTCCACCCCCTTCATTCAAAGTCCAGCGCCCTCTTAATTCTTTCACCACATCACGTTTGTGTAAAATTTCTACCTGGTCAGGTGTCAGACCTTTTTCAAATATCATTAATTCATCTAAAATTCCTTTAAATTCATGGGAACTCTGCGAACCGCCTATATAAATAGTGTTATCTCTTTCTTCAATGTCCTTATTTTTTTTCTTATTGCTGGCTTTTTCATCAGCATCAATATAAATTTTTAAATATTCATCGTCGTAAGTAAAAGCTAGATGATACCATCTATTGGAAACAGAAATCCTGTCGTTGTAATTAGTAGAGACATTTTCATCATTACCGTTCAAATAGGCGATTCCGGCTGGTCTATAGCTATCAGTAGCAGAACCTAATCGCAACGTATACTGAAAATCTTTATTCACAATATCGGCATCGCTTCCGGTAAATTCATCTATATTTATCCAAGCTGCAATACTTATTTCATCCATATCGGTTAAATTGGGAGCAGAAGACATTTTTAATCTGTCAGTATCGGCATTGAACAGCAAACCATTACCAGTACTGCCAGTCGTCCAGTTTTGCTCTAAGCCATCAGAAAGTTGGGCATGGTTATCGGCCCCAGAATAATCGTGTGCTATATCTCCGCTAGGTTCATCTAAAGCCAAATAAGTCGCTGCTAATTCTTGCAGATACAATTTTTTTGCTTTATCTGCATTCAAATATTCACGGAAAATACTCACCTGGTCTATCATTCCATCTAAACCAAAATGGCCATATGCTGCATCATATTGATTAGTTTGAGCACCAATATTCAACCCACCAGAAGTATTTCTGACTTCACCGATGGTATTTTCTATCTCTTCATCCAGCTCACCATCGATGTATAGAGCCACTTTTTCGGAATTAAAGGTAGCGATCAGGTGGTGCCATTCTTTTTTTTGTAAGCGTTTATTTCCCCATAGCCAAAGATCGTTTTCATCATTATTTATAATAAAGACTGCGTATTCTCCAGACCCATCTGTTTGCAGGGAATATGCTTCATCTTGCCAATTATGCAATTCTCCTAGATCTCCTTTATGCACAAAACCGGCTGAGTTTGAGTTAGTATAATCTTCGATATAAACCCAGGTTGAAATAGTTCCTTTATCGGTCAGATCCAAAGAATCGGCATCAGGAACATGCACATAATTATCCCAACCGTTAAATTTCAAGGCAGAGCCCTCTTTTCCAGATCGACCTACTTCCCACTGGGGTAAGCTGTAGCCATTCCAATAATAGCCATCTGTTAACTCACCGTCATTATCGGAAACGCTGTCGTGGGCAATTATTCCACCATTTTCGTTGAACTTCCAAAAAGAGAAACGGTTGGGAACGGTATAAAGATCCGTTTTTTCATCTTCCAATTCGAACGGCGCCGCACTGCCACCGCTGCCGCCACTACCCGAGCCAGAAGTTCTTAGCTGCACCCAAGCTTCACTTTGGTGTTCCACCAGCCCTGGCGCTCCCTGCCAGCTTACATTTGCTTTTATTCTAACAGTATCGGCTGCTTCGTTAAAATTATATATCAAGCTATTTATATTTCCGTTTAGAACTGCAAAATTATCGAAATTTTGGATAGTAGAAGAGGTAACATTACCTGTTTTAACTTCTTTTATGGCGTATTTCAGAGCATAAGTCCCCAAATTTTCCGCATTTCCGGTAGCTTCTTTGGCAGCCAAAACATCGGCTACCTGGCTGCTACTATTGTACACAGAAAGAGTTATAACTCCAATAACTCCAATAAATACCATAACTACTATAAGCGATACTTTGCCCATTTTTTCCTACTGTAAATATATATTTTTAAAATATTCCCAGAATACTACCTTATTTTTTATTTTATCTACACCGATATCTTCAGTAAAAGAATCATAAAAAAGCTCCAGCTCAACCTTTACGGAATATATTCTGGTTTTATCTTCTGTTTCCTCTTCATTTTCATTATAATAGGTAAATATAGAGTTGTTGCTCAACCAAAAAGGCCCCATCTCCAGGTTGTCGTCCCTATACACTTGCAGAGGATAACCCTTTTCTGCTACCATTTCTTCTACCACTATCTCGACCGTGTATTTGTGATTTGGTTCTTCAGGAAATATTCCGCGAAACTTAAACCGAGTTGGTTCGGCTTTAATTATCTTGTTATTTTTTATTCCTGCTCCCACGAAATTCAAATACCTATCATCTAAAGCTCGCACCACATCTTCAGTTACTTTGGTAAGAGTTATCTGCTGGCGGCTGTCGTAAGCTGTAGCCTGCACATTGAAAGCGGCGTTATATACCGTGAGTATGAACAAAGAAGCCAAAACCATAGCTCCCAGAGTATCTAATAAACTTCCCATCACATACTCAAATCTGCAAAAATTTTGCTTAAAGGGTTGGTTTCTGTACCTATGTGCAAAACATCATCACCATAGTTACAGTTTATTCTAATATCCACTCGCTGGAAATCTTCTTGGGGATCGGTAATATTACCATTGGCATCACACAGGTTGGAAACGATGCTAACTTGATAATCAACATTTTGCACTGTAAAAGTCGTATCATAATCGGCATAATTATCTAAAACTTCACCAAAGCTACTTATTTCACCCAGCAATTCAGCCTCTATTTTTTCGAAATAACGCTCAGCAATTTTGTGTCCCTGCAGAATGTATGTACCTTTGTAAATTATTTCGTTTTGTTCGGAAATATTGGTGATAGAATTAACAAAAAGTGAGCTAAAAAGAACAATAGCAACCATCACCATAAGCATTTGTCCCGTATTCATTCTACTCCTCGGAAGTAGCTGTTGCTATTTCGGCAACAGAGGTTAGTCCATTTCTAATTCTATCTAAGCCCGATTCGCGCAGGGTAAGCATACCTTCATCGATAGCTATCCTGCGAATTTTATCTTCATCTATCTCGTTGCCAGAAGTTACAATTGCCTTACGTATATCATTGGAAAAATAAAGCGCTTCACATATATTCAAGCGGCCTTTGTAGCCATCTAAACAGTGGTCGCAACCACCGCCAGATTCAAATATTTTACCACTTCCCAGTTCCTGCTGGGTTAACCCAAGCTGTTTGGCTACCTCGTATTTCTCTGGTGCAATTGGTTTTTTGCAGTAGGGACACAGTTTACGCACCAAGCGCTGGGCTACCACAATATTTACAGCATAGGCAATAAGAAAAGGCTCTATGCCAATTTTATACAAGCGCGAAACAGCACTGGGTGCATCGTTTGTATGCAGAGTGGAAAAGGTAAGATGCCCTGTATTGGAAAGTTTAATAGCCACGTCGGCAGTAATCTTATCACGAATCTCTCCTACCATCACTATATCGGGATCGTGACGTAAAATAGAGCGAACGGCTTCCTCGAAAGAGAATTTATTTCCGATTTTTAACTGACGCGCACCGCGAATAAGATATTCCACAGGATCTTCGCAGGTAAGCACATTTTTGCTGGGTGATATTACATGGTGCAAAGCAGCCATCAGAGTGGTACTTTTACCACTGCCGGTAGGGCCAGTAAGCAGCACAATACCTTTGGTTTTGCTAATAGCTTTTTTGAACATCTTTTCTGCATGTTCCTGAAGACCCAGCTCCCGTAAATTCGTTATCACATTTCTGTCGTCTATCACCCTTATCACTATACTTTCAAATTTTCGTTCATATTCCTGGGAACTAATGGGCACTATGGAGATACGAAAACGGATGAGATGTTTATCGATCACTCTTTGGGTAAATCCATCTTGGGCAGTGGAACGCTCGAATCTATCCACTCCAGCCGAACGATCTTTCACAACAGCTGCTATGGCTTCGGGAGAAGTGTTATCGCGCCGATACCAATGATGCAGCCTACCATCTATTCTAAATAGGAAATCAACGCTATTCCCGCTGTGAGGAATAATGTGAATATCGCTTGCTCCCTTCCTTACAGCTTCTATCAAAGCTCCTTCAAAAAGGTTGACCAATAGACTCTGGTTGATCTCTTCATCCAGTTCATATTCGTCGATATTTTCCTGTTGCTCTTCTGCGCTAGGTTGCTCTTCCACAACTTCGTTAGCCTCCTCCAACAATTCCAAAAACTCATTTTTCCCGCTGGTGATTATTTTTATAGCTTCTTGCAAAGTGTGGTAGTCGCAATAACCCAACTGATAGTTTTTAAAAGTGCTATGTTGTGGAATTTCTTCCAATATTTTTTCGGAAGGATTGGCTACAGCTACAATTAAAGTATCTTTGTTGCTCAAGGAGCGCTGGTAGGGCAGAATATTTTTTTCCAATAACTGTTCTTTGAATTTTTCATCGAACTCATTTAAAATACCTTTTATATTTTTTATGCGCACCTTATCTAACTTGTTCAAATCGATGTTTATTTTACGTAAACCATACAATTCTGCCAGTTCTTGGTATATCTTATCGCGCTCTATTCCAATATCTTCTACCAGTATCTCTATTAGGTCAGCACTGGTTTCATTTTGCAGTTTTTTTGCTTTTGCCAATTGTTTGTCGTCTATTATTCCCTTGTTCAATAAAACTTTGCCAATATTTGAATGTATCATAATTACCTCTTTATATTCCCGGAGTGGGTGGTGCAACTAAAGCTATTTCTGCCGAAACAAATGTCAATAAAATTAAAATTATGAAAATAAAGACACCTATATAAAGTTCAATAGCCTGGATGATATTTTGCATTTTATAGGTAATCTCTTTTTCGTAAAACATGTAAATCTGCCGCGCAATTGCTAGCAAATTACCAGCTTCTGCACCAGATTTTAGCCTATTGAGAGTAGTTCTGTTGAAAACCTTTGCTTTCTGCAAAGCTGGCACCAATTCCATTCCTTCCTTCAACATAAGTGGAATGGCAATTTCCTTTACTCCTTTTTCAATGTACACATTACGGCAGGCGGCAGCTGCTTCGCGCAGAGTTTCGATATTTTCATTGGAACTGGCATAGGAGATAGCGAAAACTCGGAAGAAGATCTCAATAGAAGATTTATGAAAAATTGGCCCGATTATGGGTAAATGAATAAGCAATCTATCGCGCTGTACCCGCCCTTTGGGGGTTTGCCACCAGATATATAATCCAATTATCGGTAAAAATATCACTAAAAAAATCCAAATCCAATTATTGGAAAGAAACCCGCTCAATTTCAAGGTAGCAGCTGTCATAGGCGGAATATCCAAATCGAATTTCAAAAATAGAGAAGCGGTTTTGGGAAAAATGGAAACTACATAGTAAACTACTGCAGCTATCATAGCCAATACTGTGAACAAAGGCACCAAAAGTGCTTGCCGAAGATTTTTCTTGTAATCTGCTTCCCGCTGCATATATTCGGCAGTAGCTGTAAAAATTTGGGCCATATTACCACTCTTGGTGGCCAAACCCAGCATATAGGCCGGAAATTTCCCAAAAACATCACGATAACGATGAAATACTTCCTCGCCGTCCTTGCCTTTTTTGAGCTCGTTCTGCACCTTACGCAAGGCTTCTCTCAGGGTAATATTGCTCTCTTCTTCCCACAGCAAACGCAATATTTTGTCAAAACTCATGCCCTCTTGCAACATAAAAGCACTTAAATTTATAAAATTCAAAATATTTTGGAAAGGTGGTTTAAGCCGAATATCGATTATCGCTCTTTCGATGCGAGCATGCTGGTATCCCATCTTTTCCAGTGCTTTTACTACCTCGCGTTTGTAGTAAGCATACTGGCGCCCCTTCACTTTGCGGCCCGTGGGAAGCTTTACCGTGTACAAGAATAAGCGTTTTTTCTCGATATTACTTATCTTGATATTGCGCGCTGCAGCTATTTTGGCAACTTGCTTCTTGGCTTTACGCAGGCTCTCTGCTTGCAACTCACCCTGAACTGTTCGGCCTTGTTCATTGGTTCCAGTATATCGGAAATCATATAGCATATTTTAAATCCACCCGCCATAATAATACGTTGTTACAATACAAGCTTTTGCGGCTTTTTTAGCAAGTTATTTTTATAATTTCGCATGGAAGCAAGCTATAAATTGGTCTTATACTAACTTTATGTTTTTAATTACAGATTGCTTCACCCCTAAAGGTTCGCAATGACGGTTTTTTTTTGTCATTTCGACTGGAAGCCGTAGGTAGGAATGGAGAAATCTCATACAAACTTATGGTAAACCTGAGATCTCTCGACTCCACTTCGTTCCGCTCGAGATGACAATTTCGTCCTCAAGAAACCCCTC
>JASUTE010000018.1 GCA_030445745.1 Candidatus Cloacimonadota bacterium | reverse complement strand
TTTTTTGCTCCCCTTTTAAGGGGAGAAGCTCTGCCCTAGTGGAATCGGCAAAGCCGGCAGCATAGCTGCATTCCATAGGGCAAGCGTAGCAGAGCAGAGCAGAGGGGTTTCTTGAGGACTAAACTGTCACCTCGAGCGGAACGAAGTGGAGTCGAGATTTATGCTTCCTCTGGCGCAGATCTCATAAGAGTTTTAAGAGAAAGAGAGATTTCTCCATTCCAGCCTACGGCTTCCAGTCGTAATGACACAAAAACCGTCATTGCGAACCCTTTATGGGTGAAGCAATCTATAATTTAGGACTTAATGCCTTTAATAGAATCTTCGTCGAACGAGTTCGGAGAATTCCTCAGAAATGACGCGGTATCATAAAGCCTGTCTTATTGATCCCGATAACTATCGGGATTCTTGGCAAATCGACGACCTGTCCCATGAAATTACGAAGGACTATTTCATCAGGACCTGTCCCATGAAATTCCGAAGGACTATTTCATTAGGACCTGTCCCATGAAATTCCGAAGGACTATTTCATTAGGACCTGTCCCATGAAATTCCGAAGGACTATTTCATTAGGATCATCTTCCTAGTTGATGTATAAGTAGATGTGTTCATACGATAGAAATAAACACCGCTAGAAACTTGTTGGTTATTGTCATCGCGGCCATTCCAAACTATGTTGTAATTCTGGGCTGGCAGTGTTTCATTAACTAATGTTTTAATTTTCTGACCTTTAATGTTGTAGATAGCTAGTTCCACAGGGCCAGCTTCGTTGAGGCTGAAGTTGATAGTAGTTTCAGGATTGAACGGATTGGGATAGTTACTCAAATTAGTTCCCATATCAACAACTTCTAACTCTCCTATATTGCTGGTATTATTTATTTCAAATACTTCAATTGCAGAGACTTCGACCACAAACATGTATTCTTGCCCATCTATTTCAAAGAAATTACAACCATATGCCGCTGAAATTAGCTCAAGTATCATTTCTGCTGGTACAATTGTGTTTTGAACGTTAGAAATATCATAGATTGGTAAGTAGTTAGCTTGTTTCCCAACTAAATAGTCATTATGAGAATTTAATCTACCTTGAGTGTCATATTCAAGCTGATAAAGAAATTCCGGTTCCAAAGGATTACTCAACTCATAACTTTTAATGGGTTCATTTCTGGTAAATAATTTATCTCCTAGTAGTTGGAGATAAAAATCTTCGTAAGACGGTGAAAAATTTTCGAGCGTGGTTGAAATGTATGGTTCATTTTCTTCTAACCCTTCCAATATATACAGGTTATTGGAATCGGAAGTAGGTTCGGCAATATAACCGTAACCATCTTTTACGGAAAATGCATATCCTTGGGTAGATAATGAGTAATCAAATAGTAATTGTGGTTCTCCTGGTTCAGAGATATCGTATTTCTCTATTCTGGTGGGATCCATAAAAAAAAGATAGACTTCATCTATATTAGAGCCATCGAACCTGAGGCAAGACCAACTTATTTGAAGCCAATCGCCCACTGGAATAGTATTCCTAAGAATAGGTGCTTCCGGATTACTAATATCGAAGATCTTGTAACTATAATCGGTGAAATCCATGACCCAAATCAGGTTGTTCTTTCCTTGTATTACTTTATATTTATCTGCCAACAGAGTTGTTTCTATCTCCACAGGCTGTAAGGGATCGGATACATCAAAAAGATAGACACCATGTCGGCTACTTTGTACAAAAAGATAATTCTGATAACTGTAACTATGATAAAATGATGGATATTCATAGTAACTTTCAATATACTCTATGAACTCATTATTAAATGAATATTTCTGTATGCCATCCCGGCCACTAGCTAGAAATATATTATTATTTGTATGGCAATTTGCTACTACAGAATCATAGGCAATTATATCATCAACAAGCTCTATATTGTTTAAGTCTTCAATGTTGAGTATTTCGAAACCAGAATAATTCAATAATAGTAGATAATTTTCCATTATTGAAAAGTTATCGAACCAATGCAATACATTACTAGATTGGTAGTTAGATATCAATTCCCAGTTAGCAGGATCGCTTATATTCCAAAAAGTAACTTTCTCTGAATCGGAGATAACAGCTATGCTATCATTTAAAGTTTTAGCATGAAGGGCAACTTGAGACAGATCAATATCTCCTAAATAGATAGGATTACAAAGGTCGCTGGTGTTATAGATAGAATAATATCCGATTTGTCCAACTTCATTATTCCAATCCAAAGCTAAATTATTATTTATCTTGTTAGGTTCCAAATCTAGTGGCAGCTCTCCAACCTGTTCCAATCCGGGTAAGGAATATATATTATTTTCAACTATATCACCATTTTGCATTAATTGGAAGTTTAATTTGTCATCAAATATGTTCATGCTAGTTATTCTTTTATCATTACCGAAGTCCAAAGTATTAACGATAGAAGGATCGTATGGGTCACTAATATTAATCTGATAGATTTTATAATTAGCAAATTGATAGTCATCTCGCTGGTAGTTATGTAAATAGATAAAATTATCTTTTATAAGAAATCTATAAGGAGAGGGAGCTATTACCATGGAAATTTTTTCCAGATTATTACTGCCATCTATTTCAAAAATCTCTAAGCCATGTGAAGTTGTAGCATATAGATATCCATCTCTTATTTTTATACATTCCGGAGTGTTATAGGTTTGGGCAAAGGCGAAGTCGTTTACCTTGTTAAAACTTATATCTTCTGCAGTTAAACTAAAAGTTAGGGCTATACCCAACAACATGATTATTAATGCCTTTTTTAACATTTTTATCTCCTTTAATTTTTTTTTCAATTCATTTTTATCGTTTTAACCTAACAACCATAAGATTTTTATTGAAAATAGCCTTTACTGCATTGTAGCAGAAAAGGCTTTTATTAAATGAATTTATTAGCTCCTATTTTTAATAAATTTACCCTCCCCTCTTAAATGTTTTAGTTCATTTAAAATGAAACTTTTATAGATGTGTAATATTATAATTTTTATATTATAAACAGGCATGATAACCTCCAAAGCATATTTGATGTTGCAATTGAAATATGTCAATTATAAAATAATATATTGTTTTACTGATTTAAAATAAATTAGCAATACATGGCCTGAGAAAACAGCTTTTATATTTGTTGATTAAACCCATTATTGTTCCACAATAGCGAGACAAGTTGTAATTTTCTCTTGTTGCAAACTCTTTTGTAGTTTTCTCTTACTTATGCAAGAGAAAACTTGAGAAGTTCGAGGAGTAATGAAACCCTTTGTAGTTTCCCTTAACAGGGCAACCTGAGAAGTTCGAGGAAGAAAAAAGGCAGAATCAGGATTGTCAGGATTTGATGATTAGCAGGATTTATGAAACCTACACTTCCGATTGTTCCCGATTTATCGGGATCATCGGAATGTTGGGAAAAATATCATCAATACTCGGAAGCGCTAGCGCACATTTATGCGACCTCTGGCGCATTCAGAGGTTTGGGGGTCTGCAATCCCAATTTCCCAAACAAAAAAGGCGGAGAATTGCTTCTCCGACCATATCTTTCATGTGAAATTACGAAGTACTATTTCATCAGGACCTGTCCCATGAAATTACGAAGGACTATTTCATTAGGACCTGTCTCATGAAATTACGAAGGACTATTTCATCAGGATCATCTTCCTAGTTGATGTATAAGTTGGTGTATGCATACGATAGAAATAAACACCGCTAGAAACTTGTTGGTTATTGTCATCGCGTCCATTCCAAACTATGTTGTAATTCTGGGCTGGCAGTATTTCATTTACTAATGTTTTAATTTTCTGACCTTTAATGTTGTAAATAGCCAGTTCCACAGGGCCAGCTTCTTTTAAACTGAAGTTGATAGTAGTCTCGGGATTGAACGGATTGGGATAGTTACTCTTTAGCTTAGTAATAGCTGGTAGGGTAGGCTCGTTTGCTGTTTGAACAACATTAAGTGTCACCGGTACTATCTGTTGCATACCATTACCTTCAATAACAATTTGACAGCCGTAAGTACCAACTTCCATATCTACCGTATCGAAGGTGACGTTAATATCTTGAGTTTCTCCTCCATTCAAGTTGCCTTGCATAGGTTCAATACTTATCCACGTAAGAAGATCGCCTACAGATTCTACCACAATTTCACCTTCTATCTGATGGGGTGGACTTCCATATTCATTGCCGGAAAGCGTGTATGGAATTACAATATCACCTTGGTAGCTGGGGTCTATAGAGACATCAATATCAGCTTCCGCAAAATCTTGGGTGAATATATCTCCTTCATTCCAACTAGTGGTTACACCATTTCCTGTTTGTTCATCCCATACCAAAGTATTACCTTCAGTTTCAAAATTGGTGGCATTTTCTAATGTTACTCCCACAGGTAAAGTTATGTTGATATCTTGTATCCACTCGTTATCGGTGCTAGCATTGAATGCAGATAAATGCCAAGTTGCAATGTCACCTGGTTCAAATTCTTCAGCATCACATTCCAGGTAGGAATCTGTTATACCCTTGTCTTTTTCTTCTGGATTTCCTAAATAGATGGAATATTCAAGCGTTCCACCACCTGTATTGCTTAGTTCAAAAGAAGTTGTTTCTGTTGTATTTGTACCCATTTGCATCTCTATTTCAGTTATATCGCAACCAATTTGCGGTGGAAATGATGGAATTACAGCTGGGAAGATTATATAATCTATCCAGGCACAGTCGGAACCTGAATCTACATATCCGTCTTTACGGTATTTCCATTCAAAAGTATGATTACCAGCTTGGATTTCATAAGTTTCTTCACTCCAAGCAACTTCACCATCCCATCTGTCTTGTTCAATTCCATCTATGAAGAAGGCAAAGTAATCCCAGTTGTCATTGGAATCATCTTCGCAAGATACTTTTTTCCAGAAACTGAGTTCACCATTTGCCAAAACATCCATTTCAATTATTAATGAAGTAGTAGAGCTGGCACCAATATCACCAGTTTGAGCACAAAATTCACCTTCGTAAGACTCGGTAGAGATAACGTATTCTGCATCGCCAGCAAATTGCCAATCGAATTTACTAAAATCTCCACTCTCGAAGTCGTCAAAAATTAGGCCAATACTATGACCAAATTCTGTAGAAACACCATAAGCACCAGCTTCTACAGCAAAAGAAAGGCTAATTGGAGTACCAATTACTATAGATTCATCTGCCGAAATAGTGTAAATAGCAATTTCGGTTCCTGCCACAGCTATTGCTCCTAATTCTGCAGTTGTCTCAGCTATAGTGATACCTTCATCGCTACAGATAATGGTTGCAGTAGCGGTTGGCGATTGAGAATGCCCTATATTGGTAACAGGAATTTGCAGTTCTGCAGTTTCACCAGGATCCAATACACCGTCATTATCGCCATCAGCATCTGTTACTACCATATCACCTATTTCCAATATAGGTGCATAGATCGTCAGATTAAAATGTGAATTCCAAACATCTTTAGCTTCTCCTGTAACTACCAGGTCGAATTGCACGGTATGTTCATCTGGAACATCATCTGCTACACTAAAAGCGAAAGCATCAGTTAAAATCATTGTGCTTTCAGCATCTATGGTGCCATAATTTTCAGTTGTGTCGTAAATATTGATATACTCATCAGCGCAAATTAAATTGGCTTCCACGTTGTTAGCTATCTGGTTTCCCACATTCCAAAGTGTAAGGTCGATAGTTACATCTTCGTTATATTCCACCATATCATTTTCGTTTTCATCGTTGAATTGTGCTGCTTCATAAATAACATAAGATTGATCGGAAACAACTACAATTTCGTCTTGCAGTCTGTTTTTATTATGGCCAATAATAGAAATTTGTAAAGGCATTCCGGAATCAACTGGTTGGAAGAATTCCAGTTCAGCATCACCAAATTGGTCGGTAACAGCTCTTCCTACTAATTCGTTTTCTTGCATTAAACCTATTCTGCTGAAGGGTGTATCGGTAGTAATTTGCATACTGGAGGAGCCAATAGGAATACTGGCAGGATATTCAGCTACGATATCTGTGGGAGTATTTGTCCAGATATCCAAAGTGGGATCACCAAATAGAGTAAGTTCGTAAGCACACCAACGAATTACAGAATTTTCATTAATATAAGAGATATTATCTTCTTTAGAATCGTCATTGGCTAACCCAATTTGAGTAATTTCTTCAGCAAATATAGCATCGAAAAATTCTCGGTCGAAATATTGAGAAGCACCATTTGTGCTACCTTGCATACCCCAGCCATAACGTGAATTTGCAATAAATGCTACCTCTGCTGTAGGAATATTGGTAAGATATTCTGCTATGCTTTCATCATCAATGTAAGAACCAGCATTAATATCGCGATTATCGAAAGAACCAGCATAACAACCCTGGGAATATCCAATTACGTAACCACGTTCTACACCATCATTTGTAAAGTTTGTGGTATTTACATCAGGGTTGAATATCTTCATAACATAATCAGTACTGGAATGTCCATCATGATTTAAAATATTTATTCCAGTTTGATTAAATTGAGCGAAAAGTTGATATTTAGTCCAAATACTATCCATTTCGTATAAGGTGGAAACACTGAAATTATCACTTACTCCCTCTGTAGTATAGCCGTTAGCGCTGCTGCCCTGATACACTTCGTTTTTATACTGTCCACCATATGTATTTGTCCATAAGTATTCGCCTACCATTAAAGCTTTAGAAATATCTTCTACCACAGGTGTATCTTGATACATAAATTCTTTATTTAGATTATTTTCTAATTGTTCTAAATCGCTTACACAAATTCGGCCTACATGCACTTCAGCTAAAAGGTCTGCTTCATCGGGTTCGCCCCAGCGATTATCGCCGTCATCGTTCCAAGTACCATCCAAATAACCGTAATACATATCGGAAGGTATGTCGTAGTCGGTATAACTACTTACATCTGCATAGAAACCACGATGGGGAATTATATCATCTGCAGAACTATTGGGAGCAGAATCTCCACCTAATATTACATAGGAAACATCGTGGTTTTCGTAATAATCTATAATACAATTTCTTATCTTTTCTTGATCGTCAGCTCCTGAGTATTGGGAATAAATATCGGAAACTGTGATGGTTTTCACAGAATATCCGGTATTTCTTTTATATGTTAAGTAATCACTAAAGCCGTTTAGCAATTCTGCAGAGGTTATCAGCAGTAAATCGTACTCTTCTCCATCTTTGCCAGAAGGGTAATTGTAAGCATAAAGCATATTAGGATTATCGACGATATTTTGTAATCTATTTACTATCAGTTTATTCTTTTTTAGGAATCTACCTGCTTCAAAGGCATTAGCTGAAGACTCAGTAACAATTTGGAACTCAACCGATTTTACAGGAAGTACTAGGTTTTGGTTGGGATAGTATACCACAGGACAGAAGGAAAATGATCCTACTGAATGTCCACTAAGAAATTGCGTATCAATATTTCTAACAATTTCAGCAGGATATTCCTGTGAATTATAGATCTGGCTGTTTTCTATTGGTACATATTCTTTTACATTTTTGGAAGACAACGGCAGCTGTTTTCCCGCCGGCTGTAGTCTTATATTCTCGATATTGTCATAATATTCCACATTAATTAACTTCACAGCCTTTAAAACTTGGTTTTGTGGCAGTAAAAGCTCAGCAGAATATAATGGAATAAAAGGTTCTCCTTCATTACCAAAATTACGAGAATTTTGATAATTTAAAACTGAATAATCACCCTTTTCTATAACTTCCGGTCTTTCGAATTCGTAGTACTGAGTAAAATCTGCAAAAAGTAGTGCCGTTGCTATCAATAATAGTAAAATCGTAATTTTTTTCATCATTCTCTCCTTATTTTAATAATAACATTCTTTCTATATCAGTAAAATCTGTAGTTTGCATCTTATAAAAATAAATTCCGCTACCAACCTTGGAACCAGAATCGTTTTGGCCAAACCATACTGCATTATATTTACCTGCTTTTTGGGTTGTGTTTACCAGTGTACGTACAAGCTGTCCTTTGATATTAAAAATTTCTATTTTCACAGGTCCTGCTTGTTTTAGTGAATATGAAATGCTTGTCTGTGGGTTGAAAGGATTAGGATAATTTTTGTTCAGTTTTGTAACAGCGGGAAGGTTTTGGTCGTTTGCAACATTATATACCACTTCCAAGGCAATAGTTTCGAATACTGAAGCTCCTATATTGTCATAAGCCATCACATCCAGGTTAAATTCATAGTCAACAGGGCAATTCTCTGCAATAGAAATTTGAATAGGCTGCCAGGTAGTAACTTCTGTGCCGGGGTCGATGGAGGGAATAAGATCGCTACCACTAACAGTTATATAACTATCATAGCAAAAAACAGTTGTAGCCAAATCATAGGAAACTCCTGCGCCAGTATTTTGGTAAATTAGGTAAAGCTCAGCACTTTCTCCTGGATTTAGTTGATCATCTGCACCAGAAATAAGCGAAAGTAAGGGTTCCACATATTCTATTTGTGGTGTTACTAAAGGCAGATTTAAAGTACTTTCCCAAACTTCACCTTCATAGGAAATTTCTACTAAAAGCTCTATTTCTGTATTTTCTATTATACCAGGTTCCACCTTTATTTGGAAGGCATCTTCTAAAGTTAAAGTTCCATTTGCTTCAATACTTTGCAGTGTTGTTTCACCTTCCAATATTGTAATGAAGTTACTTGAGCAACTCAGATTAGCTACAGGTTGGCCAATAGTGTTACTGTTTCCCATGTTCTGGAAAGTAACGTTCATATTTAAAATGTCATTTGATTGCAAATAGCCATCGTTATAAGCACCATTTTCTATAAACTCTACTTCAGGTGCAACTACATAAGGTGAGGTGGAATTCAAAACTGCTATTTCTGCTGTATATGTTTGATAATTATATTTGGAAATTTGTAACTGTAAAGGTTCCAGATTCTGGATAGGTTCAAATTGTAAGGTAGTTTGACCATAAAGACCGGTATAGCCGATGGCAATTATATTTTCATTTTGTGTTAGAACAATATTAGCAGCGTTAATGTCTGCATCAATTTCCAATTCAGTTGTTCCTACTACAATTTGTTCTGCATGTATAACCGAAATATTTTCTGGAGTTTGGGTTCTTACCTTTAATAAGGGATCACCGATAAGGTTTGTTTCATAATTTACCCAATACATTGTGGGGGAATCTAAAAATGGTATTACATCTAACTTAACATCCATTAAAGCAAAACCGAGTTCTACGATATTTTCGCCAAAAATAGCATCGATAAACTCACGATGTAAAAACTGGGAAGCGCCATTAGTGCTACCTTGCATACCCCAGCCATAACGTGAATGAGCGATCATGCTTACAGCAGAATTACTGATACTGGTAAATTTTTCAGTAATACAATCAGGACCAAAATAGCCGGTAGATTTACGATTATCGAATGAACCTGCATAGCAGCCTTGAGAAAAATGAATGGAATATCCATGATTATCACCGCTATTGGTTATGTTATTATCGGTTACCTGACTAGTAGAGAGTTTCATATTATAATTAGCCGAGGAATGTCCCAAATGATTTACTAAATTAGGCCCCTTACTTAATTCAGAAAGAATTTGGCTAGTACCCCAAATATCATCTCGCTCATAAAGTTTAGAAATTTGCCAATCTGTTGGTACACCAGTTGTTACGTGTCCATTGGTAGCAGATGAACCAATAAGTTCATCCATATAATCACCACCATAAGTTAGATCTCTCCATAGTAATTCGCCAACAAAAAGGGAGGTAGTTACCTCATTAGGAATTGGTGAGTGCCAGTAATTATTTATCTTATTAATAAAATTTTCGATTTCACTATCGTTATTGTAACAGAATCTACCTATAGCTAGTTCGGGAGCTAAATCTGCTTCTGTTGCTTCGCCCCAGTAGCCGTCGTTATCTGCATTCCAATTGCCATCCAAACAGGCGTAGTACATATCTGCAGGAATATTATCATCTGCCTCACTGCCATTATCTACATAAAAACCACGCTCAGGAATAACATCTGTATCGCCAGCTAGCAGCACATTAGTCAAATTATTTTCCATATACACGTTTTTTATATAGCGGCGAATTTTTTCAGCCAGATCGGTTCCATTTATCTCAGCTTCTATATCTTCAACAGAATGAATATTTACAGTATAGCCCATCGTGTTATATATTTCTGCGTATTCTTCCCAAACTTCCAATTTTTCTTCTGCAGCAATAATTAGTAGGTCAATTTCTTCTCTTTCTCTACTCATATTATAGGAATTTATTTTCTGTGGATTTTCAACATTGCTGGTTACAAAGTTTACAATATCAGGTGCTGTGTTGTTAACATTTATGTCAAATTCACTGTTTTGCATCTTTGTTTCCAAAATAACTTCAATTTTGGAATAGTAACCAACTTTACCGTTAGCTGGGATATACTCGATCGGCGTTATTGCTGCTGTGGCAAGGTTATATCCCGCCCATTTGTGAGATTTCAAATTGATAACAGATTTACTTGGATAAACCTGCTTGCTAGAATATACTTCTGGTTTAGCTGGTAATGGCTGGTGATAGGTTGCATCGGAAAGCGGATATTGAGGCTGATATACTAACAAAGAGTAGGTATCGGGTAATTGCACGAAATCTTTTTTTATCAATTTTATATCTTGTGCTACATTACTGGGTGGTAGTAGTAATTTCAAACCGAAGTAAGGAAGAGTTGGTTCACCTAATTTTCCCAGGTTGTGGCAATTGGTAAAAGTTATTAAAGTTTCGCTACCTTCTGTTTTAATGATAGGTTCATCAAAGTGTATTTCCGTTTTTATGATTTCCGCACCCAGAAATGAAATACTTAATAATAAAAATGTAATAAACAATAATTTTCTCATTCAGACCTCCATTTTTTAAATAATTTTGATCATTATAACGCAATTTTCATTCCAAATAGACGATAAAATTTGCTTATCTATACACAAAAGAAATAGGATTAATAATAAAAAAATATTAAAATCTTTAGTAGCAGCTTTCCGATTATCCAATTTATTAATTATAAAAGCTAATTCGCTATAAAATAATAAGTTATAGAAATATCGAGATAATCATATCGGAATAATTAGCTAGCAAAACAGTTATAGAAGTGCAATAAATAAAGCACTAATCATATTTTTTTATTGACAAGATTTTCTATAGCTTGACATTCCTACGTAGGTTTTTAACCCAATTAAATAAAGGAGGATAGTTCATGAACAGACAAGATCTAATTAACAAAATTGCAGAAGAAGCAGATGTAACCAAAAAAGCAGCTAATGCTGCTTTGAACGCAATCATTGATGGTGTAACCGATGCCTTAGCCCAAGGTGACAAAGTTTCCTTGGTTGGTTTTGGCACATTTATGGCCAGAGAAAGAGGAGCCCGTACTGGTGTAAATCCACAAACAGGTGAAAAAATCCAAATTCCTGCTCGTACAGTTCCTGTTTTCAAAGCCGGAAAAAAATTAAAAGAAGCTGTTAAGTAAAAACTTTTTAGCAAATTTAAAGCAAGGGCTGTTAGCTCTTGCTTTTCTTTTTATCAAAACTAACCAAAGAGGGTATTATGAAATTTTCTATTGAAAAAAAAGATCTACAAGAAAACATACATTATCTCTATAATATTGTTCCCAGTAAGAATACTATGCCTATTCTTACCAACTATCTAATTGAAGCAGATGCCCAAGAAAATAAACTGAAATTCACGGCAACAGATTTGGAAATAACCGTAATAGTAGAGTTTAGCGCCAACATAATTTCCGGCGGTAAAGCTGCTGTTTCTGCGCGTAATTTAAACGAGATCATCAATATGTTACCCGATGCCATGATCCATTTCATGCAGGAAGAAGAACTGCTGAAGATTAAATGTGAAAAATCTAATTTTAATTTACTTTGTGCCGAAACAAATCAGTTTCCTCTTGTGCCGCAAAAGGATCTTTCCAACACTTTTAAGATGGATGCTAAGATGTTCAAAAAAATGATCGATAGCACCCATTTTGCTGTCTCCACCGAAATCAATCGTCCCATTTTTACCGGTATTTATTGGAAAATTTCGGCTGAAGATCAGCTAATGGTGGCAACTGATGGCAAAAAAATTGCTGAGTTCAAGCTTTTCAATAATTCCGAAATAGCTGAACCTGTTGAGCAGATAATTCCGACCAAAGGATTACTTTTCCTAGATAAAATAATTGAGGACGAGAAGCCAGAAATAGATGTGCTTTTGGAAAGAAATCGGGTGATGTTCGGTTATGGTAATTACACAATTTTCAGCCATATCATTGAAGGCCGTTTTCCCGATTATACAAAAGCTATTCCTACCAATAATAACAACGTGCTTGTGATCGATAAAAACATTTTGAGAGAGGCTGTTAAGCGTGTTTCTCTGTTAGCTTCCGAAGAAACTTTTAAAGTTAAGTTTAGTGTAAACGACGAACAGCTGCAAATAAATTCTACCAAGCGCGAAGAAGGTGAAGCTACCGAGATAATAGAAGATTTCAAATATTCTGGTGAATCTTTGGTTATCGCTTTTAACTATCGCTACCTGTTAGCAATTTTAGGTGTGATAGATACAGCTGAAGTTGAGATACGCATGGGAAAATCCAATGAACCGGTGCTTTTCTTTAATACCGAGAAAGATGAAAAATATCAGGCAAAATATTTGCTTATGCCACTACGGTTATCTTAATTGGAAATTTTAAGTTTAAAACTGGAAAATTACAGAAATTATCTTAATTTTAAAATAAATTTTCCCAGCGAAGGTGCTATTATTACTGGGCGCAATGGAATTGGGAAAACAAATATTTTAGAAGCTATTGCTTATAGTGCTTTTGGGAAATCTACTCAGCAGGCGAACGATTCCGAGCTGATAAATTTCTCAAAAGCTTTTTTTCGTATAGAAGCGAAAATAATGATAGAAAATAAGCAGCATCTTTTTGAAATTGCTGTTGATAATAAGAAAAAAATTATCAAGATCGACAAAGCTACTATAGAACGTATAAGTGAACTCTATCATTATTTCAAAGTTGTCTACCTTTCTCCAAACGATATTCAGATTGTTTCTGGCTCACCTTCGCACCGGCGCAATTTCCTAGATCAAGCCATCTCTCAACAGTCTTTTAGTTATATTGAACTATTACGCAACTATAACCGTATCCTGAAACAACGTAATGCACTCTTGAAAGAGGAGTTCAATAAGGCAGAAAAACATAGTTGGGATAGAGAATTTGCTCAATATGCAGCTCAAATAATTGAAGCACGCTTAGATTATTTGAAACTTTTTGAACAAAATTTAAGCTCTTTGTACGCTATTATTGGTAAGGGGGAAGAACTAAAACTGGAGTATAAATATTCATTTAATTTAGAAGAGAATGGTAGCATTTGGAAGAATTTTAGTAACTATTTGGAAGAGATATACGAGCAAGAATTATACTATCAGCGCAGTTTGTGTGGACCTCATCTGGATGATATAGAAATTTATTTAAACAACCACTCTGCTCGCAAATTTGGCTCACAGGGTCAAAAACGTTCCCTAGCGGTGGCTATTCGCTTAGCACAAGCTCAACTAATCGAAAATAAAACCGACCAGCCTGTGCTTATTTTCGATGATGTGCTGGCCGATCTAGATAAAAATCGGTCTGCACGCATCATTGAATTGTTGCAAAATAGATATCAGATCTTTATCGCTACTCCCAATATAGAGCATTATCAAAATTTTTCCTTAGAAATCATCGATTTGGAAAATAAAAATGAAATTAACTAAAAATATTTTCGGTTGGCTGATGTATGATTTTGCTAATTCCTCTTTCACCACTATCATAGTTACAGTTATCTATAGTAAATATTTTGTACAACAAGTGGTAAATCAGGGAGAAGTGGGCACAGCTTTGTGGGGAAGAGCTGTAAGTATCTCTATGCTGCTGGTGGCTGTCTCGGCTCCTATTTTTGGTGCTGTAGCCGATTATTCCAGAGCTAAGAAAAAATTTTTGTTCTACAATACCTATTTAACCATCATTTTTACTGCTTTGCTGTTTTTTGTTCGTGAAGGTGATGTACAAAAAGGTATGATATTCTTTATCATTGCCAATTTTGGCTTTAACAGTGCCAATGTTTTCTATAATTCGCTTTTGCCCGAAGTAGTCACGCGTAACCATATGGGAAAAGTTTCGGGCTGGGGCTGGAGTATGGGTTACGGCGGTGGTTTGCTGGCGCTAGTACTTATGCTACCGCTGGTTCATAATAATTGGACTGTTTATACATTTCCCGCAGTTGCATTGTTTTTCGCAATTTTTTCACTGTTTACTTTCGTGCTACTCAAAGAGGTAAAAAAACCTTCCAAGCGAACCAATTATTTCAAAACAGCTCTGCATAGAATAAAAACTTCCGCTCAAAATATTAGTAAGTTTAAAGAACTGCTGAAATTTATCGTTAGCTACCTTATCTACAACGACGGTATTGTGGTGGTAATTAGCTTTGCCTCTATTTATGGTGCCAGCCGCTTTGGTATGAGCACCAAGCAACTGATAATATATTTTATTATTATGCAACCTACTTCTATGTTAGGAGCTTTCTTTTTTGGCTATGTGCTCGATAAAATTGGAGCAAAAAAAACCATTACTATTTCGCTTGTTATCTGGTTGGTTGTAGTTATCTGGGCATTTTTCTGCCAATCCGTTACCGAATACTATTTTGTAGGTCTTTTAGCTGGAATAGCTCTTGGTTCCAGTCAATCTAGCAGCCGTACTATGCTGGCACTACTAACCCCAGATGATAAGATGGCCGAATTTTTTGGTTTTTATTCCTTCACTGGCAAGATGGCTGCCATTATTGGTCCCCTAGTTTATGGTGAAATTGCCCGCATTACTTCCGACCAGCGCTGGGCAATTCTTTCCATAGGATTTTTTTTCCTATTAGGAATTAGCATCTTGCAATCTGTGAACGAATCTAAAGGCAAACAGGTTGCTTCCGAATGGGAAAATTATTTACAAAAATAATGCTCTGAAAAAATTTGGGAAAAATTAGGAGATAAAAATGTTACGAACGATGCTTTTGTCTAAGATTCATAGAGCAACTGTTACTTTTCGCGATTTGAATTATGTGGGAAGTATAACAATAGATAAAAAACTACTGGCAGCCAGCGGTATGAAAGCAGACGAAAAGGTAGAAATTTACAATATAAGCAACGGTAATCGCTTTACGACATATATTATGGAAGGCGAAGCTGGCAGTGGTGTAATAGGCTTAAACGGTGCTGCCGCACGTTTGGTTAGCATTGGCGATAAAATAATCATTGTCAATTATGCCCAAATGGATAAAGAAGAAATAAAGAATCATAAAGCTAAAATAATTGTAGTAGAGGATGAGATAAATTGTAACTTTTTCGAGGTAAAATAGTATGACTAAAGTTTTAAACACAGTTGCGGAAATGAAAGAAATTACCCGAAAATATAAGGGGCAAGTTGGTTTTGTGCCCACTATGGGCTATTTGCATCAGGGACATCTTAGTTTGGTTGAAGCTGCTAAAAAAAACTGCGATACAACAGTCGTTAGTATTTTTGTTAATCCAACTCAATTTGCTCCCAATGAAGATTTAGAAACATATCCACGCAATTTTGAGCGTGATCTGAAATTTTTAGAAGAACTCCAGGTAGATTATGTTTTCTATCCCACTGCTACCGAGATCTATCCAAAAGGTTATAAAACCTGGGTTCAGGTAGAAGAAATAACCCAAATTTTGTGCGGAGCTTCGCGTCCAACCCATTTTAAAGGTGTTACCACAATTATTTGTAAGCTTATAAACATAGTAAAGCCCGATAAAATGTTCATGGGCGAAAAAGACTTCCAACAACTGATAGTTTTGCAGCAAATGACCCGCGATTTGAACTTTGATGTAGAAGTGGTTGGCTGTCCCATAGTTCGGGAAGCAGATGGCCTGGCAATGAGCTCGCGCAATGAATATCTTTCTGATCAAGATAGAAAACGAGCTGTGTGTCTGTTTCAAAGCTTGCAACGCGCTCAAGAACTTGCCCAAAATGGCCAGCGAGATGTAGAAGCAATAAAAACTGCTATGCGACGTATTATAGAAAATAACAATGGCGAAATAGATTATATCGAGATCGTCGATTCCCAAACTTTACAAAAGAAAGAAAAAATAGATAAAAACTGCCGCGCTTTGGTAGCGGTGAAGTATGGTAAAACCAGATTAATAGATAACTTGAAGATCTGCTAAGATGGAACAGGTAAACATTCTTATAATTGGTGCTGGAGTAGTTGGTTTAGCAATAGCAAATCAGCTTTCACAAACACATGCAGATGTAGTTGTAGTGGAAAAAGAAGCTGGGTTTGGTCGCCATACCAGCAGCCGCAATAGCGAAGTTATCCATTCTGGTATCTATTATCCCCAAAATAGCCAAAAAGCCAAATTATGTGTGCGGGGAAATCAACTTTTGTACAAATTTTGCCAAAAACACCAGGTTCCCCATAAAAAATGCGGTAAATTGGTAGTGGCCAATAGTGAAAATGAACTAGCACAATTAAAGCAGTTACAACAAAACGGTATAAAAAATGGTGTGCAGAATTTGCAAATTTACAACAAGCAACAAGTTAATTCTTTAGAACCGCAAATAATAGCAGAAAAAGCACTTTGGGTGCCTGCTACCGGTATTGTAGATAGCCATAAATTCATGCAAAAAATGGTGCAGCTAGCCGAACAAAACGATGCTTTTGTGGTTTATGATATGGAAGTGGTGGCAATAGAAAAACAAGACAGCGGCTATGTAGTGGAATTTGCCGATGGCGAGAAGTTTTGGTGCAAATATCTTATTAATTCGGCCGGTTTATGGAGCGATGAAATTGCCCAGATGGCCGGTATAGAAGATGATAATTTGCAACTGCATTGGTGTAAAGGCGAATACTACAAAACCAATAAAATTCGCGACATCAACCATCTTATCTATCCGTTGCCCAATCCCAGTGGCATCTATTTGGGAATACACCTTACCATAAATTTGAACAACGAAGTACGTTTTGGCCCCAGCGCTTACTACACCGACCAACTTTCCTATAAAATGGACGAATCTGCTAAACCGGAATTTCTAGCTGCCATAAATCACTACTTAAGTTTGGAAGCAGACGACCTGCATTTGGACGATTGTGGCATTCGGCCAAAACTGCAGGGGCCACAGGACACTTTTAGAGATTTTTACATCGCAGAAGAAACAAAGCGCAGCCTGCCGCGGTTTATTAACCTCATCGGCATAGAATCACCGGGCTTAACAGCTGCATTAGCAATAGCAGAGCAGGTAGAAGGGTTTTTATAATGAATTTTTCGGAACGCTTTTTATACCATATTTGGGATGCTAGGCATCTGCAGTTCCAGCTGCAAACTGTTTCTGGCAAAAAATTGGAAATAATATCTCCTGGCCGCTGGAATACTGGCAGTGGCCCCGATTTTATGAATGCTAAGTTCCAAATTGATGGTAAGAAAATTCTGGCCGATATCGAGATCGACCTGACCACTTACAACTGGAAATTGCATCATCACAACGAAAATCCTGAATTCAACCAGGTTGGCCTGCACGTAGTTTATCAGCATAATACCAACTTACAACACACAATTCGCGAAGATGGAGCTATCATCGAAATCTTCCAAATAAAAGATTTTTTGGATGCTGACATTGAAAAACTAAGGAAACAGTACGATGAATTCAAATTAGAAGCTAAATTCTGTGAATTCTTTGCTGGCATGCAACCACAACAAGTGCAGCAAATTCTTACCGATTTAGGAAAACAAAGATTGGAACGCAAAATCAAGCGTTTTGCTTCCGAACTACAATTTGCTGATTTTGAACAAGTGCTTTATCAGGGAATTTTAGAAGCATTGGGCTACAGCAAAAATAAATTAGCTATGCTGAAATTCGCCGGTGATGTGAATTATAAGAAAATAAAACAAGCTTATGCGGCTGGTATGAGCAAACAGCAGCTAATAGCAATATATTTGAATTGCAGCGGACTTCTAAAGCATCTTCCGGTTAGTTTTTCTCCCAATTGGCAAAAGCAACAACAAGATATTTTCCAAAAGCAAAGTTTTATTAAAAAGAAAGCTGATTACAACTGGAATTTGTTTCGTATTCGGCCGCATAATCACCCAGCGATTAGGTTAATGGAATTTGCCAGAGTACTCTATCCACACTTGCAATCTTCATTTTTCCAAGATATGCTGCAAATATTCTCTTTTCCAAAGCAAAAATTCACGATTACGGAGTTTCGCAAACGTCTCTACAGATTTTTTGGTAATCAGAACAAGATAATGGAGAAATATGCAATCGGCAAAACTCGCAGCGATACAATTCTTATCAACATTATTTTACCAGTGGTAATTTTGTATGCCCAAAAACATAATTATTCCGACCTGGAAAAAACTGCGCGTGAGGTTTATTTGAACTACAAGGCGTTGCCCTCTAACCATCTTATTCGCCATATGCAGAATTTTATGGATGCTGCACAGATAAAAAAGATGAAGAAAAAAGCAGTGTTCCAGCAGGGAATGTTGAAGCTTTATTTCGATAAATGCCGGCAACACAAGTGCATTGATTGCCAAAAAATGAAAAATGAATTATTAAAATAAAGATCCGCAGCTGCCCATGCAACTCCGGATCTTATAATTTTATTATTTACATATCCTGGTTCCTGTTTTACCAGCAAAGGCATCTACCACTTTATCGATAGAAGTTATCAAAACTTCCTTACCGCCTTTTTCTATGAAATCGATAGCAGCAGAAATTTTGGGACCCATACTACCTTTGGGGAATTGTCCATCAGCTAAATATTTTTTAGCATCGGTGATATTGAGTTTATTTAGGTCAGTTTGTTGAGTAGTACCAAAATTAATTGCGACCTTATCGACTCCAGTAAGAATAACCAGCAAGTCGGCTTCTATTTCTCTGGCCAATAGGGCAGAGGCATAATCTTTATCGATAACAGCATCGAAACCTTCATAGTTGCCATTATCATCGATGTAGAATGGAATTCCACCACCACCACAGGCAATAACCACTTTATTCGCTTCTACCAAGTTTTTTATAGTTTCAGCAGGAACAATGTCAAGCGGCTTTGGAGAAGCCACAACCTGACGGTAACCACGACCGCTATCTTCTATCATTTTCCAACCATATTGTTTGGAAAAGAAATCGGCGTGTTCCTTATCGAAAAAAGGACCTACCGGCTTGGATGGCTCTTTAATGCTGGGGTCTTCTTTATCTACTCTTACTTGGGAAATAATGGTAACCACATCTTTCTCCATCTTGGCAGCTCGCAGACTGTTCTGCAAACTCTGTTCTATCATGTAGCCCATAGTTCCTTCGGTGGCTGCATTCAAAACACCCAGTGGTAAAGGCGAAATATGCTGTTCGATTCCAGCCAATTGCTGAATGAGCAAATTTCCTACTTGAGGGCCGTTTCCATGTGTTATAGCTAGCTTGTAGCCTTGTTTAAGAAGTTCTACAATTGCGCTCAGGCTTTCGCGGGTGTTAGCAAATTGCTGATGAATATTACCATCTTGGCCAGCTTTGATGATGGCATTGCCGCCCAGGGCTATAACTGCTTTTTTGTTCATATAAAAACCTCCGAAAAAATAAAGAGACTCACCCGAAAGTGAGTCTCTGTTTATCTAATTTTTATTTTAGAAATCTTTCAGTACATCTTCCAGGGTTGGTTTACCAATTTCCTGAAGTTCATAACCAACCTGTACAGTTGGTTTATTGATGTTTATTACACGGCGCAGATCGATGGGAGTTCCGATTATCACAACATCACAATCGGAAGCATTGATAGTATCTTCCAGATCTTTCATCTGCTGTTTTCCATATCCCATAGCGGGCAACAGAATGCCAATTTCAGGATATTTATCATAAGTATCTTTAATAGTGCCCACAGCCCATTCGCGCGGGTCTACTAAATCGGCAGCACCATATTTTTCGGCAGCTACCACGCCAGCGCCATAGGTCATTTCACCATGGGTTAGGGTGGGTCCATCTTCCACTACCAATGCCACAGCTCCTTTAATAAGGTCTGGATTATCTACTGTTATAGGCGAAGCGCCATCGATAACGGTTGCATCAGGATTTAGTTCGCGAATATTATCGCGCACTATTTGAATTCCTTCAGGATCTGCAGTATCGATTTTGTTGATAATCACAACATCGGCCATTTGCAGGTTGGTTTCACCAGGGTAATAAGTTAATTCATTTCCAGGTCTGTGTGGGTCTACCACTACTATTTGAATTTCTTTATCGGAAGTATAGAATGGTGTATCGTTGTTACCACCATCCCAAATAATAACATCAGCTTCTTTTTCAGCTTCTCTTATTATTGCTTCGTAATCTACACCAGCATAGATAATGCTTCCCATTTTAATATGTGGTTCATATTCTTCCATCTCTTCAATAGTACATTCGTATTTTTCCAGGTCTTCCAGAGAAGCAAATCTTTGTACTTTTTGTTTCACCAGGTCGCCATAAGGCATAGGATGACGAATGGAAACAACTTTCAGGCCTTTATCTTTGAGAATTTGTACAACTTTACGAGTTGTTTGGCTTTTGCCACAACCAGTTCTGGTAGCACAAATCGTAATAAGCGGTTTAGTGGTTTTAATACGAGAGTTTTTCACACCCATCAGCACGAAATCTGCTCCGGAAGCATTTACCAGAGAAGCATTGTGCATTACTCTTTCGTGGGGAACATCACTGTAGGCAAAAACTACTTGGTCTACATCATATTTTTTGATAAGAGAAACAATTTCTTTTTCAGCATATATAGGAATGCCTTCGGGGTACAATTTTCCTGCCAATTCTGCGGGATATTTTCTTCCTTCAATATCGGGAATTTGTGTGGCTGTGAAAGCGACAACTTCGAAATCTTCGTTATCGCGGTAGTAGAGATTGAAATTGTGGAAATCTCTGCCGGCTGCACCCATAATAATTACTTTTTTCTTCATTTTGCTACTCCTTATCTTAGTTTTCTATATTGCTGATTGCCAAGCTTCGGTTTCGAAGTTTAAAGTCAAGAAATTTTATAATTTAGTTGGCACAGATGTCTGTAATATTTCCGATGATTTTTTCTAATTTAAAATAAGTAGTAATGAGGCTATATGAATTAGCTTTTATATTCTGCTTGTTAGGAAATCTATTTAGCCTTCATATTCAACAAAAAAAATATTAAAAAATCCCTACTCTAGCCAAACCAAGAGGAAAATGCTCAAAATACTTCTCTCTCCAAAATGATACTGGACACTTCAAAAATATTTTTTGTTATTTATCTAATAGAAATCAAACTACCAAGCTAAAATATGAAAATCCTATACTTAAAAAGAAAATATATAAAAATGGTTCAAAAAATTTGAGGTTTTTCAACATACCATAAAACTAAACTTTTTTATGTTCTTATCTTTACTTATATCCATAAAACACCCTCATAAATTTATTTATCTTGTATTTATAACTTTCAATCCAACAATTTAATATTTCACACAATAATATTTAAGCTAGCCGTCATTTCATATAATGTCCAGCGTGCGCTAAATCTACAATTCCTTTTCATGCCCCAACGAAAGCACGTATGTTAGTGGAATTTTAATTATCATAATACAGTTAATAAAAACCAAAATAATAGCCTTCACCTTTTTCAATAATTTTTTTACCATCTATTAGCAAACTATCTTGTACTTGGACTTTAATAATTTGACCTGAGTTTTTTACTTTTGGAATTGAAATTAAATAGGCTGGTCGAGTTATAGATTTACTATCTACGTCATATAAAAAATCATCACTAACACAAAAAGTTAATACGGATACTTCGCTTTCATTTACAAATACTTTTATTTCATCCTTTTTTATTTCAGGCCAAACATCTGGTTGAGATGCAATTAATTTCTGATTACCAAATTTCTCTTTATCAATACGATTAGCCCGGCTAACAGACATCGGAATAAAATGTAAGTATGTTGATGAGAAGCCTTGCCAGCAATGTAATTGGTATACTTCTAATTTATCAATTAAAATATTTACGTTTGTGTCTTTTGATAAATTGACATCATATAGATAACATTCTAATGTTTTTTTTGAGTAATCTTTATCAAAGACCGATACGGTGTATTTCTTTTTAGAAAGGCAAATCTCAAAATAACCTAAACTATCTCCAATAGTGAGTATATCGTCTGCAATTATTATTGGCTCACTTACAGGTTTTCCGTTAAAATATTTAACATTGCCATAGAGCTTATTTAATTGAACATTAAATATTTGTGTAAAATCATCATCAATTTTTATCTTAATTATTGGATTTAAGTTTTTTAATGGTTTTTCTAAATTGAATTTCCTCTCGAAAATATTGTTTATAGGATTAATTTTCTCTTCTGCGATTATTTTACCATCAATAATGATTTGAATTATGTGAAAACCATCCGAAAAATTCTTTCCATTTATTAAAATGTTGGGTTCATTCTCCAAATTCCATATTTCTGCTTTTGCAATATTTTCTAAAGAAGTATTACATGACGGATTATTGTTAATATTTATTTCAACGAAAGGTTTTTTGTTTTCTTCAAGAGCATAAGAATTTACAAATAATAAAACAAAACAAAACGAGAGAATAATTCTTAATTGCTTCTTTTTCATATTTATACTCCAATTGATATTTACTACTTATTTCCACTAATGGTCCGAACAAGTTCGTGGATATTTCAATTAGATTTTCCAAAAAGTTCGTGGATACCTCCAAATTAGTCGTATATGTGAACTTTTCCTTAATTACGATATTATTTATCTTCTAACTTTTGTTTCAACCCTCAAAAAAACCTCTCCACTAACAACAAAAAATTTGGTTTTTATTAGCATCTGTCAAATAAAAAAAATAATTCTGGCATACCCCGAAAATTTTTCAATAGAATGACACGCCGGGGGCATCCTAAGTTTATATTTGTTAATCCTTGCTAATTTTCTATATAGCCTTACTTGATGAAAGCAATAGCTAACAACTAAAGTGAGTTTATAGTAGATAAATTACTATTTTAGATGGGAATAGGCGAACTTAAGCTTATTAAAAAAATCATCATTACTATTCCAGTAACAAGTAAAATATGGTTAAGTATATTTTTTCTACGTAGTTTCTGGTTTACTGATAGCAGCAGACGGAATTTCTTGTTGACGAAAGAGTTTAATTTAAAGGGAGCTTCTAATCTTTCATATAAAATCTACCAATCCCCGCGCTAGGTAATTGAACCAGTTAAAGGTGTAAACTTCGTCGTTATGACCACCGCCTGCCAACAAACGGTAGTTCAGTGGTTTTTAGGAATTTTATTGGCAAAAATTGGCTGATAAAACAGAACCTAGGAAAATGGATTACGTAGAAATGATTCCTGGTCACTTTATAGGTTCAGGTGTTTATTTAGAATAAAATTTCTATATTTAACAATTAACAGGGAAACTGAAATATCCCAAGATTCATGATTTTTAGCAGCCACCAGGCATAGCCGCTAATTTTTGCTTGACAAAACAATATTTTTTTTGGAAAAAGTCGCAAAATTCGAACTGATCAAAGGAGAGAAACTATGATTCAGCTTCAGAACTTAGTGAAAGATTATGGCAACTTGCGTGCAGTGGATCATATCAATTTCGAGATCAACGAAGGTGAAATTTTAGGATTTTTGGGTCCAAACGGAGCTGGAAAATCTACTACCTTAAAAATGATCACCTGTTTTCTTACTCCCACTGCTGGCAATATAACTGTAGAAGACCGTAATGTGTACGACAATTCTAAAGAAATTCGTGAGATGATAGGCTATCTTCCCGAAACAAATCCGCTTTACACCGATATGACAGTTTACGACTATCTAAAATTTGTGGCAGATATCCGCAAAATTTCCAATTTTAAACAGAGATTGAAAGAGGTGACAGATAAATGCGGATTACATGGGGTGGTTAGCAAACCTATCGGAACATTATCTAAGGGTTATCGTCAGCGGGTAGGTTTGGCCCAAGCCATTATCCATGATCCCAAAATTCTTATTTTGGATGAACCTACCACCGGCTTAGATCCCAACCAAATCGTGGAAATTCGCCAGCTAATAAAAGAATTGGGGAAAGAGAAAACTCTTATCATGTCCAGTCATATTTTGCAAGAAGTGCAAGCTGTTTGTGATAGAATCGTAATTATCAACAAAGGTAAGATAGTGGCAGATGGTTCTACTCAACAACTGCAAAATAATTTCCAAAATAAGAATAAATTAGTTTTGGAAATCATGGCTACAAAAGATGAGCTTGGCAGCTTGGCAGATGCTGTGGAAGGTGTGGAACTGCTTTCCCTAGAACCTGTTACAGCTCACATCAATAAGGCTGTTTTGGAATACAGCGTCGAACAGGATAAACGTAAAGAGATTTATGAATTTATAAAACAACAGGAATGGGTTCTTTTAGAGATGAAACGTGAAAGTATGAGCTTAGAAGCTGTATTCCGCAACTTAACTATCGAGGAAGGAGGCCAAGCATGAACGCAACCAAAATAATTGCTAATAAAGAAATGAAATCATATTTCAACTCACCAGCAGCCTACATCGTACTGGTGGTATTTTTGCTGATTGCCGGATGGTTTTTTGCCAGTCCGCTTTTTATTAATAATCAAGCTGAATTGCGAACACTTTTCAACATAGTTCCCATGATCTTCATATTCTTTGTGCCAGCTATCACCATGGGGCTAATTGCCAAAGAACGCAACATAGGAACTATTGAGCAACTTTCCACTTTTCCTATTAAAGAATCGCAAATTGTGATGGGGAAATTTTGGGCTTCTTTGGGACTAATTGCGGTAGGTTTGCTATTCACCCTAGTTCACTTTCTTACGATAATTATATTAGGTCAGAACATCGATTACGGGGCAATAATTTGTGGTTATTTGGGATTAATATTGCTGGGCGCTGTGTATAGTTCCATTGGAATTTTCGCTTCCAGCCTCACCGATAACCAAATAGTAGCCTTCATCATTTCATTTTTAATAATATTTTTCCTGTTTATTTTGGAATATTCTCTATTCATATTACCTAGCTACCTTAGTGGATTTTTCCAATATCTTAGTATTGGTTATCATTTTTCTAATTTAACCCGTGGAGTTATTGATACCCGAAACCTTGTCTATTTTGGAAGTCTTATCGTTCTCTTTCTGAGATTTTCGGTACTAACCCTGGAAAACAGAAAGTGGAAATAGGAGGATGAGTATGCAGAACAAAAATTTTAATCTAATAGTTTTCATAGCTATAATCGTATTCATAAATTTAGTTTCACTTTCGGTTTTCACACGCTTAGATTTTTCCAAAGGAAACATATATTCCTTGGCCGATGCCAGCAAAAAAGCAGTGGAAAATCTGGAAGACCGCTTGGTAGTGAAAGCCTATTTCTCGGAAAATTTACCTGGGCAATACGCAGATGCTAAGCGTTATACAAGAGATCTGTTATCTGAATATCAGGCTTATTCCCATGGCAAACTCAGTTACGAGTTTGTAGACCCTGCCGATGAACAAGAATTGAAGCAAGAGGCTCGTAAGAACCAGATCTTTCCAATTTCTATGCGCGTAGTGGAAAACGATAAACTGGAAATTCGGGAAGTTTATATGGGTTTAGCATTCATGTATCAAGGTGAAACCGAAGCTATTCCAATAATAGAAAATACACGTGGTTTGGAATATGAAGTTACCAGCAAGATAAAGAAGATTACCAGCCAGGGCTTGAAAAAGCTAGCCTTTTTCCAAACAGAGAACTTGGATACTCCCGCTATACCGCAAATGCAGCAACGAAATCCAAATGATAACCTTTCCACAATTAGGCAGCTACTTAGCGAAAGTTACGAACTGCAAAAAACTGATCTCAGCGAAAAGATAGCTCCAGAAACCGATGTGCTGGTATTTACCGGCGTAAACGATTCACTTAACACGCAGCAACTTTACAATTTCGATCAATTTGTGATGAACGGCGGTAATGTAGTTCTTTTGCAAGATAGGGTAGAAGTAAACTTACAGCAGCAAAGAGCTAGCATGATAAATAGTAATATTTTCGACCTGCTACGTCATTACGGTATTCACATCAAAAATAATCTGGTTACAGATGCTCAGTGTGGTCAGGTGCAAGTACAGCGCCAGCAGGGAATTTTCCGCATGGCTACTCCTGTGAAATATCCACTTTTCCCTGTGATAACCAATGTGAATGAAGATAACTTGATGGTAAAAAATTTAGACCAAATGCAAATGATCTATGTTTCCGAGATAGATACTACCCACGTAGCCAGTGACTTGGAAGTTACTCCTTTGCTTTTTACTTCCGAAAATTCCGGCGAAATCAGAGGCCCGCGCTATAATATAAACATAAACCAGTACATGCAAGCCGATTTGAAGCAGATGTTCCAGGATTCCCCCAAAGTGGTAGCAGCCATGTACAGCGGTAGTTTTCAAAGCTATTTTGCCGATAATGCAGCTTACCCCGAAGCTAGAAAATCGGTAAAAGATGCGAAAATTGTAGTGCTTCCAGATAGCCAGTTTATCACCGATGATGCTGGAGCTGGTGCCCAACCCAATTTGGATTTTGTTCAGAATGCAGTAGATTACTTAGCTTCGGAAAGCGCACTAATAGAAATCCGTTCACGTGGTACCGAATATAGGCCACTAAAAGAGATTCCAACTTCAGCGCGTAAGATTGTGAAATGGATCAATATTCTGTTGCCATCACTGCTGCTAATAATATTTGGAATTTTGCACTATAGAGCTGAACTTAAGAGAAGAAAATATATAGGAGAGCTTTATGAATAAGAAAAATCTGATCTCGTTAGGCATTTTAATCGTTTTGGTAATAGTGTATATATTCATAAAAAGCAATGAAAATACAGAAAAGCGAGTACGTTTTTTTCAGGTAGATTCCACCGAAATTGCCCAAGTGATATTACAAAATGCAGAAGATACATTGAAAATAGCCAAACAGGAGGGAACTTGGCAGATAATAGAACCTTTAGAGTATCCAGCTGCTGAAAATATGACTAAAGCATTGTTCGAAAGTGTTTTGACGGTTGAAACTTCTAAAACACCAATAGCTGAATCTAAAGCTTCTCATGCAAAATTAAATGTTACCGATAGCTTGGGTACGCTGGTAAGTTTCTGGGATGATCAAAATAACCAGTTGCAGGCAGCTTACGTGGGCAGAAATGCTAACTACAACTATGCCAATGCTCGCAACAAAGGTGAGAACAAGGTATATCAGCTATTACAAAACATAACTTATAACATCAGACCATCTTTGTATAGCTGGCGTTCCAAAACTGTCTTAAATATCCCTCAGGAACAAATTTCACAAATCGAAGTAGCTGGAAAAGAACTTAACTATCAGCTTACTGCCAGCGATAGTTTATGGATTTACAGTTCTGGGAAACAGAGCTTTGGCGTGCAGGAACAAAACTCGGCTTTAAAAGCTATTTTAAATGGTGTTAGCAAAGTGCGTGCTACTAATTTCGTAGATAACAACTACCAGGAATATGCTGAAAAGTTTAAAAATCCTCAATTTGCCGTCAAGATCCATACTTATGAGGGTAGCCAGCATGTGCTCTCCTTCATTCCCTACCAGGAAAATAAGTATTTAATGCAAAAAGATGATTTGGAAAAACACCTGTTTGTAGAAAGTTCATCAGTTGCTAAAATCTTCCAAAAAACAGCCGAAGATTACAAAAAATAAAACTTGATAGGTTATTGGAGATTGCTAAATTATGGATAGGGCATTTTGCTCTGTCCATTTTTATTTAGGAGGTTTTATGAAAGTGCAAGAAGCGATTGAAAAGAGACGTGCTTATTCTATTTTGGAAAATACAGAAATTACCGATGAGATTTTAGATAAATTAACAAAAGCGGCGCAATTGTCACCATCTTGCTACAACAACCAGCCTTGGCGGATTTTATTTATTAGAAGCAAAGAACGATTGGCAGAATTTAAGCAAGTATTGACTAAAGGAAATGATTGGGCTTTCGCGGCTTCTATGATAGCTGTGGTTTTTTTTACTAAAAAAGAAGATGACTGCGTTATTCATGATCGAAAATATTATCTTTTCGATACGGGGATTGCGGTTGGGCAAATGTTGCTGCAAGCTACTGAACTAGGGTTGGTAGCTCATCCCATTGCCGGCTACAGCCCCCAAAAGATTCGTAAAATTACCAATATTCCCGAAGATTATAAAATTATTGCTATGATCATCTTTGGTAAACATCCCCAAAAAGCGGAAGAAGAGGCGAGACCACCCCGCAAAGATTTTTCCGAATTTCGTTATTTGGAAGATTATAAAAAATAAGGAGAGAAAGTTGAAAAAGTTTGTTTATATTTTAATGGCTTTAATTTTAGCAGGATGTTTCCAAGTAAAAACAACTGTTCAGGTTAAAAAAGATGGTAGTGGTACACTTACCCAGAAAGTGCTGATGAGTACCGAATTCATGCAAAGTATGCAACAAATGGCACAAAGTTTTGATGCTAACGATGAGAAAGATGATATTTTCTTCGATGAAGAGGAGCTAAAAGCGGAAGCTTCCCAATATGGAGATATGGTGCGATTTGTCTCGGCCCGTAAATTGGAGGAAGGAAGTATGAGTGGCTATGAAGCTGTTTATGAATTCGATAATATTGAAAAGCTTACAATAAGTGAATCGCCAGAAGAAAAATTGATGGGGCAGGAACCTGGCGAGATCATTAATTTCCAATTTAGCAAGGGTAATCCAGCTCGGTTAAATATCATAATGCCAAATGATGAGCTAAGGGAAGATGAAGAATTTAATGAAGATGATGTGATAGCAGAGGACTATGAAGATAGCACTGAAATTACCGAAAAAGAACGCGAAATGCTTCAACAAATGTACAAAAATATGAAAGTGGAAATGGAGATTGTTTTCGATGGGAAAATTGTAAATACTAATTCCAGCTTTCAGAGCGGTAACAAGATATGTTTGCTGCAGATGGATTTTGAAAAATTAATGGAAGATCCACAAACTTTGAAATACTTAGCGGCCCATAAAGAACAAGATCCTGCTGCCATAAAAAGCACAATGGCTAATATACCTGGTGTGAAAGTGGAGACAGCTCCTGAAATCTTTGTAGAGTTTAAATAAGTTTATCTGTTTTAGCGGTTTTTCTATCTAAAAGATACACACCAATGCCAGCTTCTGCCAACATCTGTTCAGCTAATTTATCGGGATATGCTTCTGCTATATAGATGTTGTTAATCTCAGCATTTATCAACATTTTAGAACAAATTACACAGGGTTGATTGGTACAGTAGAGGTCAGCATTTTTTATAGAAGTACCGTTAATAGCAGCTTGGATAATGGCATTTTGTTCAGCATGCACACCGCGACATAGTTCATGCCGTTCTCCCGAAGGTACCTGCAATTTACTTCTTAAGCAGCCAGTGTCTTTACAGTGTCGCACTCTTTTGGGTGCACCATTGTATCCGGTGGCCAAAACCTGATTATTTTGAACGATAATAGCGCCTACTTTACGGCGCAGACAAGTGGAACGAGTCGCAGCCAAGAAAGCCATTTCCATAAAATATTGATGCCAGGTTGGTCTCATAATTTTTCCTTCTCTTTATTTTCTTTTACAATTTCTGCTTGGGAACGGCGCAGATAAAAAGGCTCCAAAACAGCTATTTTTTCCATATCATATTTGGGTAGTTCTGGTTGCTGTAAAGCTATTTGTAGCAGGGTAACTGCATTATGAAAGTTTTGTTGCAAGGGAGGTTTTTGGTAATCTATTTTCAATTCTTGCAGAATATTTTCATATTTTTTTAATCCATTGCCCACAGCAACTATTGGTCTGTCTATTTTTTGAAGAAATTCTGTTGGTTTAGCGTTTTGTGGTGCCATAATTTCTTGGAAATCGGAACTGTAAAGGGCAGCATAAACTTCGTTCATTTTAGCATCTAAAATTGGCATAATAGCCCGGGAAGTGCCAGCTACATTTTGGGCTAGCATAAATAAAGTATTTACCGGCAAAATAGGAATTTTATGCGCTATACTGAAACCTTTTAGGGTAGCTAAAGCAATTCTTAAGCCGGTAAAAGAGCCAGGTCCGTTTGCTAATACCAGTAAATCCAAGTCGGAAACCTGCAATTTACTTTGTTTTAGACCAAAATCTATCTGGGGAAGTAGGCGTTCCGAATAGGTAATCCGAATGTCTAATAAACTCATGAAAGTGAGTTTATCATCTTTCATTACAGCTACACTTCCACTTGTGGTCGAACAGTCTATAGCTAATAAATTCACCGTACTTTCTCCATTTTTTTCAAACATTTATTGACAGCTTTTCGGCTACGTCAAGAAACTTATTTTTATTATAGAAAAAAAGAGGAACTATGCAAGATAAACTGGAGTTTGTTGGATTTATTATTTTCCTTAAATTATTCAAGATTCTACCGTATAGTTTAGCCGAGAAGTTACTGGCAAAAATTTTTGTTTGGGGCGGTTATTATTTAGGAATTCGCAGGCGGGTAGCTGAACAAAATCTGCAAATGGTATACCCAGAAATGAGTAATCAACAGAGGAAAAAGATATTAAAAAAAATGTATTACCATTTGGGAATAACTTCAGCAGAAACTTATTTAGCAAATTTTAAAAAATTAGTTTCCAAAACATCTTTTAAGGGTAAGGAAAATATCGAGAAAGCTTTGAGTTTGCAAAAAGGAGTTATCATCACTACTGGGCATTTTGGTAATTGGGAGCTGGCTGGCAGAGTAATGGCTTTACACTGGCCAATGAGCGTGGTTATTAAAAAGCAGCACAATAAGTATTTTAATGATTATACAAATAAAATAAGAGAACAGGGAGGCATGAAAATTATCTATAAAAAACGTGCTTTGCGCGGTATATTAAAATATTTGAAGCAGAATTATCTGGTTTGTTTACTAATAGACCAAAATGCACGTAAAAACGGTATGAAAATGGATTTTTTGGGAAAACCGGCTTCAGTTTTTATCGGTGCTGCCAAAATTTCTATAAAAACACAAGCACCTATAGTGCCTGCTGTTATTATTAGAAAACATGATGGAAGCCACAGTATATGCTATGAAGAACCAATTTTTCCTACAAATTACCAGAACAACATGACAGACATAAAAAAATATACAAAAGAAATTAACAGCTCTTTAGAAAACTATATAAATCAATATCCAGAACAGTGGTTTTGGGTACACCGCCGTTGGCGGGAACCTAACCGAGCCCGTAGATAAAAATTCTTTACAATTATGTTGATTAATAAAGTTTTGCAAACGGAGCAAATATGAGAAAAATAGTTGGTTTATTCTTAATTTTAACAGGCTTACAGTTGGCAGCCATAGATTTTTTTAGAGTGCCACCTACAAAAGTGGTAACTACTAAGGAACAGCAGCTATACTACCACAACAACATCCACGAGCAAAACTACTATGGCAGCAATAGCTGGGCAGTTAAATTCGATTTAACTACACTATATCCGCAAGTAGGAACACTGAATTTTACTGCAGAAGCTGCTAAATTCTATTGTCCTGTAGCAGATAGCTTCGATGACGTTACTGTGAAATTATGTACAGACCAAGCTGGTCAACCGGCTCAAGTTTTACAATCATATACAATTTCACCTCAGTTCGGGTGGAATCAGTTGGAGTTTTCCCCAGTTACCGATTCTCTTTTTTGGCTTGTGTTAGATTACCCAACAAACTATTCCAACCAATATATTGCAGCTTCGGCTGTAGATGGGCAACACAGTTATTTTTGGGATGAAAATTATGGTAGTGATGGCTATTATAGAAATATGGGAGAACTTGGCTTCAATAGTGAACTAATGGTAAATTTGATCGGAGAATTCCAAATAGATGGAATTGAACTGGAACTGGCTGAGTTCCAATTTTTAAAGAATGAAAATGATGAATATTATCCCTGGTTGAAAATTCTGAATAATAGCAATATGCAAGCCGATTTTGTCTATTTAAAATTAAATATTACTTCACCTGTTACCACCCTGAAGGATTCACTAGTATTAGAGCCAATTCTTGCTGAAGCTAGCCTAATTTTCGATGGTTCGGAAAATTCGGCTGTATATCAACTGGAAGAAGAACCTTCTGAATATGAAATAACTGCGCGGGTGGGTACAATAGGTGAATTGATAACAGATAATAATGTTCAGGAAATAAATTTCAATAATTTTACTTTAGAGTTTCCTACAAAAGTTGTGGAAAATGCTGTTAATATTAGTGGATGGAGTCAGGAAATTTGGGATGTTTTAGCAGAGTTACAGCAACCTGAAATATACAAAATAAACTATTTTGCCGATGCCGATGATCTGCCTTTTTATAACCAAGCTGCCTTGCAGAGATTCAATTATTATGACTTAACTGGATTTCCTGTTACCATAGTGAATGGAGAAAAAAGAATTGTTGGCTTCAACCCAACTATCTATCCCGATAGCTTGCAAACTCTTTTACAGCAGCCCAATCCAACAACTTTTATCCAAGAAAATAATTTCACAGCTGGTTACCTTGATAATGTGGAAGAGATTTTCATTGATATAGAATTAGAAAATCCAGGTGCACATGTTTTCAATACAACTCTGTTGAATACCGACTTATGGATTGGTGTTGCTCAAGATAGCGTAAGCCAAGATATTGATATTTCTGGCTCTGTGCTTATCGAGATTCTCTACCAGAAGAATTTTCCAACTTTAACTTATGGTCAAACCGAAACCGATACACTTACTGTGAATAAAACTCTGGATATTTCCGCTATAAATGATGATTATGCAAACTGTACTTTGATCTACTGGGTTCAAAATAGTAGCACCAAACAGATATATGCCTTCAACAGCATACCTTTTACAGACATAGAGGTTGTGTCAAACAGCTCGGGGATTGTGCCCAAACCGGAAAAATGGCAGATTTATCCTAATCCCTTTTCCTATGAAAGCGGCTTGCAGATACGCACTTCCCTCAAAATGAAGTCAAATAAATTTAATATTTATAACATAAAAGGCCAGCTAATAAAGCAATTAACTGCTACTGAAAGATGGTTTGGCTACGATAAATCTGGTCGGAAAGTAGCTCCTGGAGTATATTTTATTAGATCAATTAAAAGCAATACTGTAAAGCGTTGTATTTTACTAAAATGAAAAAAATTAAGATATTTCAAAGAGATTTTTATGAACTTACTGGTTGTATTCATAATCATAGTATATATTCCCAGGATTCTTCTACTCCAATACAGTTAATTGTGGAAGCCGCCGCAGTAAATAAATTAGATTATTTCACTCTAACCGACCATATGAACTTTGCTGCTAAGCAAGATGAGGTGGTACAGAACACAAAAACCCCGATTATAATTGTGGGGGCAGAGATAAATGATCCCAAAGGAAACAACCATTTATTAGTTTTCAATACTGATAAGATCCTGGAAACTACTGCAGAAGAGTATGTACAAAAATACAAAGAGATAGGTGCTATTACTTTTGCCGCTCATCCTTTCGAAAAGAGAGTAACTTCTAAACTGCGAAAATATATTTGGACAAATAAAAAAAATGACAAATTTGATGGATTAGAGATTTGGAATGGACTTTCAGACTGGGTGGGGAAGATTAGGCCAAATATAAATGGATTGCTTTTTTTAATTTTCCCTTCACTATTTATAAAAAAACCCTCTCGTGCAGCAATAAATTACTGGGATAAATTGAATTTACTGGGAAAACGTAAAGCTGCTATCGGTAGCGTAGATGCGCATCATGATAGTTATACCAAATTTGGTATAAAGTTTCGTTATCTCAGTCACAAATTCTTTTTCAAAACGATCCGAACCAATATTTTTATTCCAGTAGAAAAGAAAATTAACCAGAAATCAATTTTGGAAGCACTGAAAAATGGCAATTCTTACATAGTGAATTATAAAAATGGTTATCCATACAAGTTTTTTGCTGGAATTTCTAATCAGAAAAAAACTGCAATTTTAGGAGAAGAGATAGAATTTTCCCCAGATTTAAAATTTTATTACTATCTTCCCAAAATTGCTAAAGTAAAATTAAGAAAAAATGGACAAAAAGTAGATCAACAAAGAGATGAAAAAGGATTTTTCTCGATAAACAGCCCTGGAAATTATCGTTTAGAAATATCTAACTGGGGACGCGGTTGGATCTACACAAATAATATTTATGTAAAATAGGGAGTTTTATGGAATTGATGGACGAAAAAATATTTATCAACGAGTTAAGCAGTTTTTTAAACAGCGAAGTGAATTCTACATTTTTAGTTACCAAAAAAGAGCTACGTGAAGATAGAAATGGTAATGCATATCTACGGTTGAAGCTAGCAGACAAAACAGGCGATATAACTGCAAATGTATGGAACAATGCCCAGCCTATTAGTAAATTATTTGAAACTGGTGACGTAATTCGGGTTCGCGGCAAAGTAACTTCCTATAATTCTCAGCTTCAGCTGTCCGTGGAAAAAGTGCGTAAGTTGGAAGAAGATGAATATGACCTGGCTCAGTATTTAGAAACTACTTCCAAAGATATTAACAAACTTTCCGATACATTATATGATTACATAGAAAATATCAAAAATGAATATTTGAAAAAACTGTTGTTAAATATTTTTGACGATAAACAGTTTTACACTAAGTTTGCCAAAGCACCTGCTGCTAAAAGTTGGCACCACAATTATCTGGGCGGGCTTTTGGAACACACCATAGCTGTTACTAAGATATGCGATTTTATAAGTTTACAATATCCTGTAAACAGAGATTTACTTATAAGCGGAGCTTTGTTGCACGATATTGGCAAAGTATGGGAATACAATATACAAGGAGCGATAGAATTTACCACTTATGGCCGCTTGGTAGGCCATATTCCAATTGCCGATGAGTTTATTTGTGAACGTGCTAAACAGATCGATAATTTTCCCAAAGATATCAGCATGAAATTGCGTCATCTTATTCTAGCACATCATGGTGAATACGAAAAAGGAGCAGCACGATTACCGCAAACTTTGGAAGCTATAGTATTGCACCATGCCGACAATTTGGATGCCCAAACAGTTGGAGTAAAACAACTTATAGCTTCTGTTCAAAATGATGAAGCTGAATGGTCGGAATATGATCGGCTTAATAATCGATATTATTTTTTGAAGTGATATGTTCCAGATAGCACTTTTAGCCAGTGGTAGTAAGGGTAATAGCGCTGTTATTCGCACCAGAAAAACAAAGATACTTTTAGACGCTGGCCTAAGCGGTAAACGTATACTTAGCAGTTTGGCAGAATTGCGGTTAAATCCGCAAAAAATAGATGCTGTTCTAGTTAGCCACGAGCACAACGATCATATTCGCGGAGCTGGTATCATTTGTCGCCGTTTGCAGGTACCGCTCTATATTTCCCAGAAAACATACGAAAGCTGTTATCACAAATTAGGAAAACTGCCAGCTGGACAGGTACATTTTGAAATAGGTAATAAATTTAATATAAAAGATTTAGAGATTGAACCTTTTGTTTCATCTCATGATGCTGTTGATAGCTGCAATTTTATTTTTAGGAAACATGGCTCTACCCGTAAACTAGCAGTAGCAACTGATGTGGGTTATAGTTCCAGACTTATGCTAATGAAACTACGAGAAAGCACTACTTTAGTACTGGAAAGTAACCATGATGAAAAGATGCTATTGAATGGAGAGTATCCCTGGCATCTAAAACAGAGGATAAAAAGTAAACACGGTCATCTTTCCAATAATCAGGCGGTGGGAGTGGTGAGCCAGATAGTACACCCCGAACTGAAAAATCTGATTTTAGCACATTTAAGTGAGAATAATAATTTGCCAGATTTGGCTCGCGATACAATGATGACTTTTTTAAAAGACGTAAAGCATGAACTTAATTTGGTGATAGCAAACCAAAACAAAAGTACCAGCTTAATAGATGTTTAAAGGGGAGATATGTTTACAGCTATTATTTTACCAATATTATTGCTTGTAGTTGGTTTTGTAATTTTAGTTTATGGAGCGATCGGCTTGGTAGATGGCGCTTCCTCTTTGGCCAAAAGATTGTCTGTTTCCGAAATTGCTATCGGGCTTACTATCGTAGCATTTGGAACCTCAGCGCCAGAATTAGTGGTGAATGTTTTTGCCAGTTTCGATGGTCATGCTGAAATTGCCTTTGGCAATATCTTAGGGAGCAATCTTTTTAATATTCTCATGGTTTTGGGGATAGCTGGAGTTGTAAAACCTATTGCTGTTAAAAGAAATACAGTTCGCAAAGAAATACCCTTTATGTTGATGGGAACGATTTTTGTTTTCGGTTTATCAAATAATTTTTCACTCTCAGGTTCTATCCTTAGTTTTTGGGATGGAGTGCTTCTTATAATGGGTTTGGTTGTCTTCCAAATCTATGTTCTTACTATTGCAAAAGAACAATATCTGGACGTAGATATCAAACTCTATTCGATTCCTAAGTCGGTTATGTTACTTATATTGGGAATAGCTGGACTTTTGATTGGCGGTGAAATGGTGGTGAATAATGCGGTGAAAATTGCCAAATTGTTGAATATGAGCGAGAATTTCATTGGGCTTACTCTAGTAGCTTTGGGTACTTCACTACCTGAACTGGTAACTTCCGTAGTTGCTGTGGTCCGCGGCCATTCCGATATTGCCATAGGAAATGTGGTAGGCTCAAATATTTTCAATCTATTTTTGGTACTCGGGGTTAGCTCTATGATTCATCCACTTAATTATGATCCAAGTTTGAATCCCGATTTTTCATTCCTAATAGTTGTTACTTTTTTCCTATTGCTTACTATGTTTACAGGTAAGAAACATAAAATAGACCGCTGGGAAGCTATAATTTTCCTAATTTTATACGGCGGTTATATATATCTAATCTTGCTAAGAGGCTAAAATATTAGGATTTAGGGAAAAATTCAGAAATAGTTGTACTTTTGGTTCAATTTTTGCGTATAAATTAGAAATAAAAAAGGGAGAAGAACAAATATGAGAATTAAATTAATGATAATTTTAGCTTTTATAATTATTTCTACATTACTGTCAGCAGAAATAATCGAATTTACCTACAATTTTGAAAATCCACAGATTGAAAAAAATGGAAATTATAACATTGTAAGCTTTGAAAATACTCGGCAAGTAGGGAAAACTGGAGAACCGGTTTTACCATATCGAGCTGTTAAATTACTTTTACCACAAGGGCATAAGGCTATTTCAGTGCAATATGAATGGAATGACCTTAAAACCATAGATAAAAAATTAAAGTTGTATCCTAAACAGTTTGTACAGCCAGTTTCCCATGGTAAAAGTGGTGGTTTTGCTTACAGTACAAAAGTTTACAGTTCATATAAACCATATCCCTCAGAAAAAAATGGTAAGGTTTCTACAGAGTATATGAATGGTTACGGGTTTGCTTTAACTACTTTTACTCCAGCAGAATATATTCCTGCTCAACAGCAGCTTAGCTACTATTCTTCTGTTACTATAAAAATTAAAACAGCTATCGATTCCCAATACCAACGGCAAAATTTAAGCAGTCGCCCGGAAGTATTGCAACGTGTGCAAAATTTTGCTCAAAATCCCGAAATGCTCTTCCGCTATTCAGTTAGGAATACACGCAGTGATGATTATGAACTTCTGGTAATTACTTCCGAAGAGTATTCAGATAATTTTGCAGATTACATAGATTTTTATTTGGAAAGAGCTACTCGCACTGAAGTGGTTACTTTAAACTATATAAATAATAATGTTAGCGGACAAGATGTTCAGGAACGAATGCGAAATTATATTATTCAAGAATATCAAGATCACAACCTTGCTTATGTACTTTTAGCTGGAGATGTGGAAATTGTACCTTATCGCGGGTTTTATTGCCAGGTGCAATCCAGCAGTGTTTACGAAAGCGATGATATTCCTGCTGATATCTATTTCTCAGCCTTAGATGGCAACTGGAATGATGATGGCGATAACAATTGGGGAGAGCCAGAAGAAGATGATTTGCTTCCTGATGTAGCAGTAGCTAGATTTTCCTTTAGTGATGAAACTGAACTTAATAATATGTTGAATAAAACTTTCGATTATCAGAATGATCCTGTTCTAGGAGAACTAGATAAACCGCTGTTGGCAGGCGAACACCTCTACGACAATCCCGAAACTTGGGGAGGAGATTATTTAGATCTTCTTATTGGTTATCATGAAGATAATGGCTATACAACCGAAGGTATACCAGAGACAGATAACTATGAAACTTTGTATGCCAGAGATACAGGTTACTGGAATGCTAGCACTTTGATAAATAAATTAAACCAGGGGAAATCATTTTTGCATCATGTGGGGCATGCTAATGAAAGCACAGTTGCCAATCTCTATATAAGCGATATCACTAATTCTAATTTTTATAATTTGAATGGAGAAGATCATAACTACACCCTTATGTATAGCCATGGTTGCACTTGTGCCTCTTTCGATAATGATGACTGCATAGCCGAACATATGGTGAAGATCGAGAATTTCTTAACAGCCTTTATAGGAAACTCACGTTATGGCTGGTTCAATGAAGGTCAAACTGAAGGCCCTTCCCCGCATATCCACCGTGAATTTGTCGATGCTTTATACAGAAGTAAAAACAACCGCTTGGGTGCAACTCATATGGAATCTAAGATAGAAACAGCTCCTTGGGTGGAAGCACCCGATCAATGGGAAGAAGGTGCTTTACGCTGGTGTTTCTACGATTGCAATGTATTGGGTGATGTGATGACCTCGGTATGGACAGCTGAACCTGTAGATATAGATATCAACAGCGATGAAGTAATTGTGATGGGTAGTGAAAGCTTCCAAGTAGAGGTCAGTGATGGTGGCAATGGACTGGGAAATTTTTACTGTGCTGTAGTGAAAGATGGTATCCTCTATGGTCGCGGGCAGACAGACGGATCTGGAAACGCTACGATAATTTTTGAACAAGAATTTACCGAACCAGGAATAGCTGAATTAATTGTAAGCGGCTACAATTGTTTACCGCAATATGTCGAAATTCCTGTAATTGTCACTGGTGATATACCTTATTTAGTTATCGATGATGTGCAAATAAATTCTGGTGATGATCAAGTGATAGAATTTGGTGAAAATACTGAAATTACTATAACCTTAAAAAATGTAGGAAATCAGCCAGCTAATAATATTTTGGGTTCTGTGCAGTGTGGTGATGAGTATATTGCCATTTTGGAAGACGAGCTTGAGCTTACTACGATTGCAGCTGGTGAAACAGCGACCTTTACTCAGCCATTCATATTTGCAGTTTCCAATCAGGTGCCCGATGCACATAATTTCAATATAAATTTGGCAACTAGTTCGGACGAGGGAAATTGGAGTAGCGAAATAAGTTTAACCGCCTATGCGCCAGTATTGGAAGTAGCAACTAATATAACCGTAGATGATGGTGATAATGGTCGTTTAGATCCGGGCGATACAGCCGATCTTTAT
>JASUTE010000017.1 GCA_030445745.1 Candidatus Cloacimonadota bacterium | reverse complement strand
GCTGTTAAGGTGGTCTTACCATGGTCCACGTGACCAATCGTACCAATATTTACGTGCGGCTTACTTCTTACATATTTTTCCTTAGCCATTTTTCCTCCTAATAAAAGATCGAAACCTGCTATAACAGGTTAACATTACAGCAACTTACATAATTTGTTGCCCTTATTTGCTAAAGTGAGTGCTGAAAATCAAACAGATAGTTTTTATGTCAAACATTTTTTAGAAAATTGATAATTTTTTTTATTTTAAGCAGTTAGCCTTGAGTGAAGTTGACTAAGATTTGCAGTTATAATTTTTTGAACCAGTTTGCTAAAAAATCATATATCTCAATATTCGTTTCGTAAATTTTGGTGCGTGCTGGAATAATTTTTTTAAAATATTGGCCATAACTTTTGCTACGAATGCGGCTATCTAAGACTAAAACAATGCCGCTATCTGTTTTATTTCGAATCAAACGACCAAAACCCTGGCGATATTTTAGGAGGGCATTTGGCATCATAAAGTGCATGAAGGAATTTTTTCCTTCTGCTTCCAATTTTTGCAAATAAGCTTCTATTACGGGCTCCGAAGGTACTTGAAATGGTAGTTTATATAAAATAAGCAATGAAAGGGCTTCGCCGGGGATATCTACACCTTCCCAAAAGGAGTTAGTACCAAACAATACAGCTTTTTTGTTTTCCCGAAATTCCTGTAGCATAGCTGAACGTCCCATCCCTTTGCCCTGAGTTAGAAGCAGAATATCCTTACTGTAGAATTCCTTACTTAAATGCTCATGTGCATTGTTTAAATCACGGTAGGAAGTAAAAAGAGTCATTACTCCTTTCTGGGTTATATTAACAGAATTTTTAATAATTTCCAGGCTTTGGTCACTAAAATATTTATCTTTGGGATCTGGTAAAAATCCTGCTACTAGTACCATAGCTTGCTTTTTATAATCGAAGGGAGATTCCACCACCAAATCATTACGATATTCCAGTTTATCTAGTCCCATCCGAGAAGCGTAGTATTTGAACTTTCCCCGAATAGCCATAGTAGCAGAGGTGAAAATTGCTGCTTTTAATTTTTTATACAACTTGGTGTAGAGAATATCATCTATGTTAAGAGGTGCTGAATTAATTATTCCAGCCGGGTATTTGGCATCGTTAGTTTGAAAATTTGAAAGCCAGATAGCGTTATTTTCCCAATCTGGATTGAAAAAATAAGCTAGGGTATTATAGAATTCAGCAATGCGTTGATTTATAGCTCTCAGATTATCGGCATTTTGTTGGTAATCGACAAACAATTTTTCCTCGATATTGCCGAATAACTCCAACATAGCATTGAATTTTCGGGAAAAATCTTCCCAAATTGTAATTATCTTTTCCAGTTCTTTGTTTAGTTCTGGAAATTCCTCATCAGAATTTACCCGCAGTTTGCCATGACTACCTTTTTGCTGAACTAATTTGTCAATTTTTAGGAAATAGCTACTGAAATAAGATTTTATATCATTGATTTCATCGATGAATTGAGAAATGGATGCCAGAAGTTTGCTTTTTTTTTCGTTGTTGAAACGGCTTTTGTTAGCAGCTGCTTTCAGGGTTACCAAAGCCCCGGATTGGAATTTATTCCTAATAGTATAGATTTGATTGAGAAAATTGATAATATCGGCGTAACCAAGTGCAATTCCTAACTCAATGGGAGCCATATGGGGCATATTGTGAGCTTCATCTACTATTAGATAATCATATTCACCTAAAGCAGCATTTTCGGATTGCAAATCTGCCAGCAGTAAATGATGATTAATAATGACCAGATGTGCTTTTTCAGCTTTTTGGCGAATATTCATAAGATAGCATTTGTTATAAAACTGGCATTTACGCTTATTGCAAAAATGTTGGTCTGCTGATAACCTTTTCCAAAGTGCATTATTGCGTTTTAAGCTGAAAGAGGAGTTTTCGGAAATATCACCAGTCAGAGTATAGTATTGCCACACTAATAAATTCAACATTATCTCTGCTTCATAGGAAGTCAACTTACGTTCTGGATCTAATACTATCTCATTCCACTTTTTGATGCATAAATAGTTTCGTCTTCCTTTCAGTAGCACTGCTTCAAAAGGCAGATTCAATAATTTTTTTACTAAAGGTAGGTCTTTGTAAAATAGCTGTTCTTGCAAATTTTTGGTGTTTGTGGAAATTATTACTTTGCACTGGTTTTGGTTAGTGTGAATCAGAGCAGGTACCAAATATGCTAAAGATTTTCCTACTCCTGTACCTGCTTCAACTAGTAAAAATTCATCGTTAAGAAAACTGCTTAGTACAGCATCTGCCATCTTTAATTGACCAGAACGCAACTCATAATTTTCAAAATTTTCATAAAAAACGCCATTTTTCCCAAAAACTTCTGAAATAGTATATTCTGTAAACTGCTCTGGCTCATTTTTTATATAATTACGTCCGCTCAAGAATTTTTTTGGTTTATTTTTTTTCAGAAGTGCTGTTTTTTGTTGCTGTCTGGTTATATCTTCCAAAAAAGCTAATAAATCTGTGGAAGGAGCGGCAACGCGAGCTATTTGTAAAACTTGGTTATTCAAGTTCAGTGGGATATCCTCGCGAATAGTGGTTTGTAGCTTCATAAACAAATCGGCAGTTGCCTGGGCATCGTAGATAGCTCTATGAGCATTTTTTAATTCAATTTTAAAATATTTGCACAAAGTAGTTAATTTATGATTGGCAGCAAATGGTAGGTAAATTCTACTCAACTCCAAAGTATCTAAAAAACGGTTGGTAAAAGGAGGAAAAGAGGTTTTTTCCATTTTAGCTTTTAGAAAACCAATATCAAAATCGGTATTATGGCATACCAGCAGATTGTTATCGATGAAATGTAGGAATTTTTCTAGAACCACAGGCAAAGGGCTTGCCTGGTTTAGTTGTTCATCAGTAATATGCGTAAGTTGCTTAATGAATTCCGGAACTGGTTTTGTCGGTTTAATGAATTCGCTGAAACTTTCTATCTTTTTGTTGTTAGCATATTTTACGGCGCCAATCTCGATAATATCTTCCTGTTCAAAATTGAACCCAGTGGTTTCCAGATCGAAAACTACAAAATTTTTATACAACCTATTCCTCGTCCTTTTTTATTTCATAGCGGTGCATCTTTTTTATCAGACCTTGGCGGCTCAGTTTCAGTTTTTTAGCTGTTTGAGTCTGATTCCAGCCAGTTTCTTCCAGAGTTTTTAGGATCATTTGCTTTTCCAACTTTTCTACAGCTTCTTTCAGAGATTGGTTTTCTAACATATTTATGGTTTCGGTGTTTTCTTGAAAATGGAAAATTTCCTCGGAAAGATCAGAAGTTTTTATTACTGAATTATCATCGGCTAAGGTAACGGCACGCTCTATTTCGTTTTCCAATTGCCTAATATTGCCAGGCCAGTCATAGTTTATCAGATAACGCATAGTTTCATCGGTGACACCATTTATTTTTTTACCAATTTTTTTGCTGTATTTATCTAGGAAGTGTACCACTAGCAAGGGAATATCCGATCGTCTATCTTTTAAGGGAGGCACATCGATTTTTATTACATTCAAACGATAATAAAGGTCTTCTCTGAAATCACCTGCTTTTACCTTTTCTTTCAGAGATACATTGGAGGCGCAGATAACCCGTACATCAACCTTTTGAGTTTGGGTGGAACCAACTTTTTTTATTTCTCCTTCCTGTAGGAATCGCAGCAGTTTTGCTTGAGTGGACATACTGATATCTGCTATTTCATCTAAGAAAAAAGTACCGCCGTCAGCTATCTCGAAAAGACCCTTTTTTTCGTGAGTAGCACCGGTGAAAGAGCCTTTCACATGACCGAAAAGTTCACTTTCTAATAGGGTTTCGGGCAGAGCTCCACAATACTGCGCCACGAATTTTTTATTTTTTCTGTCGCTGTTATAGTGAATAGCTCTTGCTATAAGTTCTTTACCAGTACCGCTTGCACCTTCCAAAAGCACTGTAGTAGGTGTGTTACTGATTTTTTCTATAAGACGGAAAATCTTCTGGATACTTTTGCTTTTGCCAATTATATTGGGAAAATTACTGGCAGATGCTAATTCCTGGCGGATATTGGCATGTGATTTTTGGAAAGTTTTGTAAGTTATATTTTCCACTATTACCACTATTTGATTGCAGAGAGCATTGATAAGGTTGTACATTTTTTCGGTAAAGTAATGGGAGCCAAATTTGCTGATGAGCAATATCACACCTTTTTTGTCATCGCGTACCGAAAGTGGAAAGGAGATAATGTTGTTATATTCCGGAGCAAAGTGTGGTTGTTTCACATTTTGGCTCTTATTTTTCTGATATGTGGTTTCCACAATCTCCATTAGTTTAGAAAATTTCTTATCTTGCTCATTCAAATTACTGTAGGTTAGATATTCCCAATTATCTTTTACCATTTTGTTGTGGTACAGGCAAAAAATTCCGCTATCGGCATCGGCAAACTGAATTATTTTGTCTAAAGCTGTTTCATGAAGTACTTCTATATCGGTAATATTATTGAGTTCTTTAGTAATTTCATAAAATTTATTTAGCTGAGTTTCTTGTTGTTTCGATTCTTTCAGTTCGACTTTGTATTTTTGGGTTATATTTTGAATGAGGTTGTCGTTTTTTTCCAAAAATTTAATAGCGCCATATTTTTTTATAATTTTAGTGTTTTCTTTTAGAATTTGCAGAGCTTGTTCCCAATCACCTATTTCGTAAAGCAGCAGAGCGTATTGGTAGTTAGCTCTAGCCCAATCAAAATTATTATCGGCCAAAATGAAGAATTCTATAGCATTTTTCAGATCCTCAAGTGCCTGTTCTTTATCGGAATTTTTAGCCAACAGTGCTTTTAAATAATAACAGCTTCCCAGTTTATTTTCATCTTTAAGTTCTTCAGCTAGTTTCAGGGCAGTATCAAGGTAGTATTTTGCACTTTCATAATTGCGAGTTTGGATAAAATAGAAGGCCTGCTTTTGTGCTCCTTCTAATATCTCATCTTTAGCATTTAAACTTTTAAAAAAATCATAGCTTTCTACTAAATAGCCATAAGCTTCACCAAATTTGTGCAGATGTGTTAACACACTGCCCATATTTCCATAAATTTCTGCTTTCATAAAATCATCGGTAATGCTGGAAAGTAGATCGAGGCTTTTACTGTAAAAATCCTGAGCTAAAGCATATTCTCCTCTTTTTTCGTAGAGTTCGCCCAAATTGTTATAGCTTTGACACAAACCTTCTTTGAAATTATTAGTTTTCGATTTTTCGATAGCCCGTTCGTAGTAGTCGATAGCTTTAGTCCAATCACCAGATTTGAAATAAAGTGCTCCTAAACAGTTCAAGGCCGCATCCACACTTTTGTACAGATTAAAGCGTAAAGCTATCTGTAAGGAGTGCTGCAGCGCTTCTACCGCTTTATCGTATTGATTGTTATCCATATAGGTTATACCGATATTGTAATAGAAAGTGGTAATTTTGTATATATCGTTCAAAAGTATTTGGATTTCCAAAGCTTTGTTTAAATAATCCAAAGCTTTGGTATAATTGCTTTGGTCTTCGCATAAACTTCCCAAATTACTGTAGCATACCGATATCCCATTCAAATTATATCGCTGTTGTTCAAATTTCAAACTTTTTAGAAAAAGTCGTTCTGCTTCTTTCCAATTTCCTTGCAACATAGCAATACTGCCTAAATTGTTGTAAATAGCTGCCAAGCCAGGAATATAGTTTACTGTAAGGTATAACTTTTCTGCTTCTTCAAAAGAGATTTCTGCCTTGTTCCATTCATTGGTATAGTAATAAATTAAACCATCTTGCTTTTTGCAGTCTGCTTGGCGAATAGAGCGCTGTTTTGTGTCTTTAGTTTTGGCTGCCAGGCGATTTGCTTCATCTGTGAATTGCAAAGCTAACTGGAAATCTTCCATTTGGGTGTAGATTTCTGCTTTTTGTAACATTAATTTCCAATTATAATAAGGATCTATTTTTTGGGGTGAGAATTTTTTTATAATTTCCAAAGCTAAGGAAAAAGAATTCATCGAGTAGAGGGCAGAGGAAAGTAGATAAACCAGTTCAGCAAGGGGTTTTTCTAAATTTATAGCTAGTTTTAGTGCTTGTCGGAAATAATTGGAAGCTTGCTGATAATCATTCAAGTTCATACATACAATACCGATTTCTTTTTTAAACTCCAGTTCAGAATTTTTATCTTTAGATTTCTCTATTTCCGATTTGTAAATTTTCTGAAGCGATTTATAGTCATGCAATTTTTTAAGAACTTCAATTCTTTTTTCCTTCTTTTCTTGATCACACTCTGCTATTTCGAAACAAGAATCGATGAATAAATCCTCTGGAATGAATGCTTTTACTTGTGCTAACAGCTCTTCTCTTTTCTTTTCCTCAAGTTCCAGGTATTTCTTTTTTACAGGTGAAACCCTTATGGGTGTAATAATATTATTGAAATAAGTTATTAAGCCATTTTTTTCCAATTTTTTAAGTATTTGAATTGCATCAGGGTATATTTCTTTTAGAACAGTTTTATTGGCATGTGTATCCATGAGGAAGATAGTTTGGAGAAGATCAAGCTCTCTTTGATTGAGTTCTTCAATTTTTTGCAAATAGATAGAATCAAAGTCTAATTTTTCGTTTATATAGGAACTAAAATCAATTTTTTCATTCTTTTTAGCCGAATTTTTTAACAAATATTCAACTATATATACATTACCATCAGCTATGTTGTTCAATATCTCACTCTCAGTAGAGAAGTTATTATTCCTATCTTCAGAATAATATTCTGTTAAAATATTCTTTATGGCTTGGCGATTTATTTTAGGAATTTCTATTTTATCGGAAAAAGCAAAGGTCTCTTCACGCGTGAAGGCGATAAGCGAGATATGCTCCTTTTCTAGGTATTGTGCCAGATATTGCAGAAAATCTGTGGTGTATTCATCTAAATAGTGGATTTCATATATTATTATGTTAACAGGTTTAAATAGCTTTTTTTTGCTTAACTGGCTGGTAATAAAATAGAAAAAATCATATTTGGAAGAAAAATCGTATTTGTGTGAATTTTTTAAAAGTTCTTCAAACTCCTTATCACTTATTTCGGAAATAAGCTGGACTATCTCTTTGAATTGATTTATCCTAAAGATATAGGGTTGATAAAGTTTGAATGGAATTCTCTTTTTTTCTAATTCGTTATAAAGGTCTTTTAAAACAAAAAACTTTCCTGCCCCAGAAAAACCGCAGATCTCTATAATCTTATCTGGATTTGTTTCAATTTTTTCAATTAAATTAGCCGTAAGGTTATGGTCTTCTGTAATATTTTTTATAAGTATTTTTTGTAAATCTGGTTTCATTTTTTCCTCATATTAACAAAAATTATCCCTGACTTTTCATTACTAAATAATTTGAGCAGGGTCGATTTGTCAACTAAGTTTTTTTGGTGTAAAGAAAAGTTACAAAAATGATTTTAATTTTGGATAACTTGTTGCAAAGCTTCACTTACCGTTTCAGGTAAAAGCGAGTTTAAACAGCGAAAATGTGCTTTAGGACAGAAAGAATCGCCATGAAGTGAACAAGGTTGGCATTCTAAATTCAACGAGAGGGAGATCGCTTTTTTATTCATGGGAGCAAAACCCAGGGCGGGATGAGTTGCTCCAAAAATTGCTACCTGAGGTTTTTGCAAAGCAGCAGCGATGTGCATAGGTCCGCTGTCGTTAGAAACCACAGCATCTAATGTGTTTATCACACTTATAAGTTCCCTAATATTTAATTTACCTGTTAAATCCAAAATTTCTCGGCTGCATTGTTTATTTATCTTATCTGCCAATTCTATATCTTTGCCCGAACCTAAAATAATATATTTATAGTTTGAAGGTGATAGTTGAATAGCTTTTGCATAGTTCCAAAATGGGTATTGTTTAGTAAAGTGTTTAGCGCCGGGGAAAATTCCCACTAATTTGGTTCCATCATGTTTTAGATCGGGTAAGAATTTCAAAAAACTATATTTTTCAATCGAAGTGGGTATTAAAATAGGTGGTCGTACCTCTTCATCTATTCCGATTTTTTTTAAAGCACTAAAATACAATTCTACCGTGGAAGAGATAGTTTCATTAGTTTTATGTTTAACAATTCTCTGGCGTAAAAAATGTTTCTTATTGTAGGTTACAGTTTGCTGACCGGCGGCAATGGTTTTCAGTAAGAAGGAATTAGGTTTTGCCTGTAAATCGATTATAAGGTCATACTCATTTTTTCTTAATTTGGGAATTAATTTCAGATTGTTCTCGCTGGTATAGATATTATCAATATTTCCAAAAGCTTCAACCAGTAGTGAAAACTCTGGTTTAGTTAGAAAATCCAACCTAGCCTGCGGGTATTTTTCTCGCAGAACGGCTGCTACAGGCTGGGTTAGAACTATGTCCCCCATCGAGCTGAATCTTATTATTAATATTTTCATAATTCTTTTTTTCCTATCATCTTTTGCCGGTAAACTATGTCAATAACATTTGTTCCCAAAGGTAAATAAAGCGTGAAGTTTTTTGCTTTTGTATTAAAGGGGAAATATACCAGACCAGAGATAGAACTATTCTGGGAAATGGTTGTGCGGCGCAATGTGTCTGTAGCCCAGGAATTATGTATTTTATTTAGATTTTGTATCTTTCTTTCGGCTTCAGTATAATTCAACTTCTGTTCTATTTCTCTGGTATTATCAGAAACTTCATCAACTGTTTTCTGTTTAGCTGTTTCTTTACTATTAGCATCCAAAGCAGTATCTAGCAAATTAGTAAAAGCATCGATATCCTGTTGTCGCTCTAACTTCGATTTTCTATGTTTGATATTGGTTTCTAATCTTCTTATTACAATTTCTGGGTCTAAGGATGTTACGGTTCTTGTGGTATCTTGTATAGGAACGTCGAAAGTGCAGTAGAATGTTTCCGGTTTCACATCAAAAGTAGGTTGTTTTAAATTGGTAATTTTAAAAGAAAAAACTAGTTTTCCCTCGTCTACTTCTTGGAAAACAGAGACTATCTCTAAACTGTCCTGTTTAATTTCAACGTATTCCTTACCCTGTAGCCAATGTGAATCATATTCTTTTTGTGAAGTTATTTTATAAAATTTGGGTGAACTAAAACAACCAAATAATACGAGAAAACAAACAGCTAAATAAATAAATTTAATTTTTTTCATAGCATTTTCTTTACTATGTTGGGTGTTTGGGCTATTAATTCATCTATTCTATGCACATCTTTACCGCCAGCCATTGCCATATCTGGCCGACCGCCACCCTTGCCACCAACTATTTTGGCAATTTCTCCAATTATTTTGCCAGCATGAACTTTGGGGGTAAGATCTTGGGTTACTATTGCCAATAAAGCCACTTTATTTTTTATTGGGGAAACCAAAATGCCTACACCGCTACCGAGTTTGTTTTGCAACTGGTCTCCTAATTGCCGCATCTCACCTTGATGAGGTACTTTTATTTCTCCCACTACCAATTTTATGTCACCAATTGTGTGAGCTGCTTTAATTAATTCATCTAATTGATTACCAGCAGATTTTAGCTCTAATTTTTCTAGCCTTTGTTGTAGTTGCTTGTTCTGTTCTACTAATTTTTCCGCTCTTGCCAAGATATCATGGGGTTGAGCATGTAGTGTTTTTTGTATTTGTTGTAACTGATCTTGCAGTTTACGTACAAATTTTTCTGCTTCATAACCGGTAATCGCTTCTATGCGACGTACTCCGGCAGCTATGGAAGTTTCAGCACGAATTTTGAACAACCCAATTTTGCCGGTGAAATCCAAATGAGTACCGCCGCAAAGTTCTTGGCTGTAATCATCTATGCTTACAACGCGCACAGTTTCACCATATTTTTCGCCGAAAAGTGCAGTGGCACCTTCTGCTTTTGCTTGTTCTAAATCTTTAATCTGGGTCGATAAGGGTAAATTTTCTCTTATTTTGCGATTTACGATCTCTTCCACCATTTCCAGTTCTCGCTGTGTTACCGGTTGGAAATGGGTAAAGTCGAATCGCAGGTATTCGGGGTGTACTAGTGATCCTTTTTGGTTAACATGCTTACCTAAAACTTCTTTTAGCGCCTTGTGCAGCAAGTGAGTGGTAGTGTGGTTACGAGCTACATTTTCGCGATAATCTGTTTCAATCACAGCAGTGTAAGGCTGGGAGTTTATCTCGCCTTTTTCTAATTTACCAAAATGAATAAAAAGATCGCCACGTTTTTGCACATCGCTTATTTTAATGTCAGCTTCCTGATTGTAGATATGACCAACATCGGCAACTTGGCCGCCAGCTTCAGCGTAAAATGGAGTTTTATCGAAGACCATTTGCACATTGTTGTCATCATCAATGCTATATTTTAGCAAATTAACCTTAACTTTGTTTTTTTCGTAACCTACAAATTTAGTGGGTACAATTTCAGCTTCTTCTATCCACTGGGTAGTTTCATCCATATGAGAAAACTTAGCAGCTTTGCGAGCGCGCGCTCTTTGTTTCTCCATTTCTGTTTGGAAGCCTTTTTCATCGATTCCCAAACCTTTTTCTTCTGCCAAAATTCTAGTTAGATCGAGAGGAAAACCGTAGGTGTCGTACAGCATAAAAGCATCTTTGCCTTCAATTTGTTTATCAGTTTTTTCAATTATTTCATTGAATTTGTTAAGTCCTTTATCCAAAGTAAGATTAAAACGTTCTTCTTCGGCTTTGATAATCAATTCTATGTGGGCTTGTTTTTCTTTTAATTCGTTAAAATGCTCTCCCATTATCTCCACAACAGTTTTCACCAATTTGTATAGGAAAGGTTTGCGGAAATTCAATAACCTGCCATGGCGAGCAGCCCGGCGCAGTATTCTTCTTAAAACATAACCCCGGCCTTCATTGGAAGGCATACCACCATCTGCTAGCGCAAAACTAAGGGCGCGAATATGATCGGCGATAACACGATGGGATACTCCTGCTGTTGCATCTTGACTGGAAGGAATATATTCTACACCGGAAAGCTGGGAAATCTTTTCCAGAATGGGAGTAAACAGATCGGTATCGTAGTTGGAAGTCTTGTGTTGCAACACCTGACATAATCTTTCAAATCCAGCACCAGTATCTACATACTTGTTTTCCAAAGGATGTAATTCTCCTTTTGCATCTCTGTAATACTGAATAAAAACCAAATTCCACAACTCTATGTAACGGTGGCAGTTGCCATTCACCTTACATTTGTGTTCAGGGTCATCTTGCCGGTTACAAGCTGAAATTCCTCTATCAATGTGGATTTCTGAGCAGGGACCGCAGGGGCCAGTATCGCCCATTTCCCAGAAATTATCTTTATCACCGTGATATTCTATATGGGAAGGATCGATATCTGTTTCAGTTTTCCAAATTTTATAAGCTTCTTTATCGGAATTATGTACTGTGGCATATAGCTTTTTTTTGGGTAGCTGCCAAACTTCAGTTAACAGTTCCCAAGCCCAAATAATTGTTTCCTTCTTATAATAATCAGCAAAACTCCAGTTGCCCAGCATCTCGAAAAAGGTATGATGGTAACCATCACGGCCTACTTCTTCCAAATCGTTGTGCTTGCCGCCAGCGCGAATACATTTCTGACTATCTACGGCTCTTTTATATTCTATCTGTTTCTTTCCCAGAAAAATATCCTTGAACTGATTCATGCCAGCATTGGTAAAAAGCAGGGTAGGATCATCGATAGGAATAACCGGTGCCGACTTTACAACTTTATGTTCTTTCTGTTTAAAAAAATCTATAAACTGCTCTCTAATTACTTTACTACTCATTTTTATATTTTCTGTTAACATCGTTTCTCCTGTAAAATCATATTTTATCAAATGCGAAATTTTCCAATATAAGTTACGTAAAAAAACAATATTTTAATAAATTTGTAAAGTGAAATTGTGGTTCAAAGGCGTAAGTTTTCTAAAGAATAAACTGTTAGGTATACTGCAATCGATATAAATCGTAGTACAAACCCTCTTTAGCCAGAAGTTCCTGGTGATTGCCTTCTTCTACTATCCTGCCTTTGTGGACCACCAAAATTCTATCCACGTGTTGAATGGTAGATAGGCGGTGAGCGACGATAATTGAAGTGCGATTTTCCATCACTTTTTCCAGAGCGTCTTGTATTAGCAATTCGGTTTCTGTGTCTATATTAGAAGTAGCTTCATCCAGAACAAATATTGCCGGGTCGTAGGCCAGCACCCGAGCAAAAGCGATAAGCTGCCTTTGTCCTACCGATAGGGTAGAGCCGCGTTCCATAACCGGTTCTTCGTATTTCTGGGGTAGACTCTCGATAAATTTATCTACATTAACATAATGGGCTACCTGTTTCATCTGTTCCGTGGTCATGTTTTTGTTATTCAATACTATATTGTCTTTTATGGTACCAGAAAACAGGAAAACATCTTGCTGAACTACGCCAATGTTGCGTCTAAGATCGGTCAGCGAGTAATCTTCCAATTTTTTACCATCTATTTTTATTTGTCCCTTTTGATATGGATACATAGCACCAATTAGATTTATTATGGAAGTTTTGCCAGAACCTGTATGCCCTACCAAAGCTATTTTTTCACCTGGCTCTACTGTAAACGAAATATCTTGAAGCTGATAATCGTTGTTTTGATTGTAACTAAGCCAAACATTTTCAAATTCTATTTTACCTTTAAAAATGCAATTGCAGGTTTTTTCTTCACGGTAGTTTTGCACTGGTTTATCCATCAAATTGAAAATTCTTTCAGACCCACTCATCGCTGCCTGCAGAATATTGAATTTTTCGCTGAGCTGGTTTATAGGCTCGAAAAAGCGATCAATGTAATTAATAAAAGCAATAAACAAACCAAAAGATATGGTGTTATCTAAGATACGTCCACCACCATACCACAAAAGCACAGCCATAGCTATTCGTCTTCCCGAGTTAATCAGTGGGCGGAAAAAGGCAAATAAATGCAGCTGTTTCATGGAAGCATGGTAGTATTCATTATTAACAGCCGCAAAGGCTTTTGTTTTATGTTTGAATTGATTAAAAAGTTGGATTATTTTAACACCGGAAATATCTTCTGAAAGCCGTGAATTTATTCTTGCAAGTGCTTTTCTCACTTCGCGATATAGAATTCTGGCTTTGCGATTGAAATAGATCATCAAAGCAATGATAAAAGGGATTACTGTAAAAGTAACCAGCGCAAGTTTCCAATTCAAAACCAGCATCATTATCAGGATACTAAATAATATCAAGAATTCTTGCAGTAGGGTTAAAAGACCATTGGAAAGCATTTCATCTAGAGTGCGTACATCGTTTGTCACCCTGGTTACTAAGCGGCCTACCGGATTTTTATCGAAAAAGGAAAGTGGCATTCTTTCCAAAGTGGCAAACAGCTTACAACGTAAATCGTACATAGCGTGTTGCGAAGCATAATTCATAAAGTAAATTTGTAAAAAACTAAGTACCAACTGCAATATTACCACTCCCAGAAATACTAAACCAAAAATTTTCAGTGTATGCAGATCATTTTGACGCAATTTATACAAATCTTGTTTGTTCAGTTCGCCAGAGTCTTGCAGTTTTTTTAACTGATCCGAAAATACTACTACTTTGTTAGGAGATAAATAGGTAGATTTTATCTTATCCTGGAGTGATTGTAATTTTTCAGAATCTTCCAATACAATTATTTTATGAGAAAGTTGGTTGTTATTCTTCAATTTTTCTTGATCTTCATTTGAAATAAAATCCAGGTTTTTGTTAGGAAAAATAAGCATGTGGTTTTCTCTGTAATTGTATTCATCAAATTTTATATTATCGTATTTTTTCTTGAAATTTTGTAGCTTTTCCTCGCTGCTAAAGGATATCATATTTTTATTAGAAGCAATTATGTCATCTACGGCCCGCATTTGGATGAGAGGTAATATAAGCTGGCAAGCTGCTACCAAAAGTAGTAAAATAAATGAAATTATCACATAGAGACGATATGGTTTCAGATATTTTATTAACCTTTTGAATAGAGTGCTATCGTAAATCTTGCCTTGTAAGTTATCGTCGCTAACTTCTGATTGAATTTGTGCCATGCTGCTACTTCTCCAATTTCTCTTCCAATTGTTGTTTCTCGTAAATATCGCGATAGATGCCATTTATAGCCAATAATTCTTCATGAGTTCCCATTTCTGCTATTTTAGCATTATCCAAAACAATTATCTTATCGGCATGCTGCAGCGATGAGATACGGTGAGCAATGATAATAGTGGTTTTATTTTTTCTAGTTTCTATTAATGTATCTAAAATATCTTTTTCAGTTTTGGTATCAACAGCCGAAAGTGCATCATCTAAAATAAGGATATTAGGGTCTGAAAGTAATGCTCGGGAAATAGCTAATCTCTGTTTTTGCCCTCCCGAAAGAGTTACTCCGCGCTCGCCGATAATCGTATCGAAACCATTTTCAAATTGAATGATGTCGCAATATACTTGTGCTTTTTGGGCAATACTTTCGATCTCTTTTCTAGTTGCATCTGGTCTACCTAAGCTTACATTTCCAGCTATAGAATCGGAAAAGAGGAAAATATCTTGTGGTACCATTACTATGTTATGGCGCAGATTCTCTAGCGATATATTATAAATCTCGTGGCCATCAATATAAATAGTGTTTCTGGGTGGATTGTACACCCTGGTTAATAAATCTATAAGAGTAGATTTCCCGCTACCGGTTCTACCAACCAGAGCTAAAGTTTTACCAGCTTCCAAATCAAAAGAAATATTATCGAAAATAAGAGGTGCACCTTCTTTATAGCGGAAAGATAAATTTCTTACACTAATATCGCCCTTTAGTTCTTTAATATTTTCATCTGGGCTTTCATCAACTATTTCTGGCTCTACATCAAAGATAGAATTTATTCTTTTCAAGGAAGCAGTACCACGCTGGTACATATTCACTATCTGACCTACGGCTATCATTGGCCAAACTAACATTCCTAAATATTGGAAAAAGGCAATAAAAGCGCCCATAGAAATCTCACCCACTATGGCATATTCGCCACCAAATACCAATACGATCATCATACTAAGGTTAATTACAAGAAACATGAAGGGATGAAATATACCTTGTGAAATCTTTACCAAATTAATGTTTTCAATCAGGTAATCGTAAGCAGATTTGGACATCTTTTCGAGTTCAGCTTCTTCCTGAACAAAAGATTTTACTACTCTGATACCCGAGATACTCTCTTGAACCTTTCCCGAAAGAGTGGCAAAATGTTTTTGCACTTTTGAAAAATAGAAATGGATTTTTTTCCCAAATACCATAATAATGATACTTAATAAAGGTAAGGGGGCAACTGCCATTAAGGTGAGTTTTAAATTGTAGCTTACCATAAAAAATATGGTACTGATACTGAGAAAAATAATGTCTACAGCCACAACAAATCCAAAGCCAATTAGCATGCGTACAGCCCTTAAATCGTTGGTAGCATAGGCCATTAAATCGCCAGTATGAGATTTGTTATAGAAATTACGAGAAAGTCTCATTAGATGTTCATAATACATCTGACGTATATCTCTGTCTATTTCCCAAGAGGTGCCAATTAGCAATATGCGCCATAAATACCTGATGCCAGCGATAACCAGAGATAAACCTACAAGAAAAAGTGAAATATGCAAAATGCCAGTTTTGTCTATAGCTCTAGCACCAATTTTATCTATTGTTATCTGCATCACTTTAGGAATTGTAAGCTGAGCAACGTCTACCAGAATGATAAGAAAGATGCCAAAAAGTATCTTATGCAGATTTTTCTTTAAAAACGGTATCAGGCGCTTAAAAGTTTCTTTCATTTCTCTTGTTTACAATATTTTTCGGAGTAAATTATAGCACATTTACGAGCCATTGCTCTTATTCTGCTTATATAGGAAGCTCTTTCGGTAACGCTAATTACGCCGCGAGCTTCTAACAAATTAAAAACGTGTGAACATTTTAATAGAAAATCGTAGGCAGGATAAACCAGTTTGTGCTGTAATAATTTATCTACCTGTTTTTCGTAATCGGAAAATTCCTCGAACAAAAGTTTTATATCGGCAATTTTGAAATTATATTCTGAGTATTCAACTTCACGATGAAAGAAAAGTTCACCATATTTGGTAGTTTCGTTCCATTGTAGATCTTTGAAATCATCTACATCTTGTATATACATAGCCAATCGTTCCAAACCATAAGTCAATTCCACGCTTATTGGGAAAACTTCCAATCCTCCTACTTGCTGAAAGTAGGTGAATTGTGAAATTTCCATACCATCTAACCATACTTCCCATCCTAAACCCCAGGCTCCCAGGGTAGGAGATTCCCAATCATCTTCCACAAAGCGGATATCGTGTTTTTCTGGTTGAATACCTATTGCCTGCAAACTTTTTAAGTACAAAGTTTGTATACCCTTGGGAGAAGGCTTGATGATAACCTGGAACTGATAGTAATGTTGTAGCCGATTGGGATTTTCGCCAAAACGACCATCTTTTGGTCTTCTGCAGGGCTGTAAATAGGCTACCGAAGTGCTGCGTTTTCCCAAAGCACCAAAAAAGGTGGATGGATGAAAAGTGCCAGCACCCATATTTTCATCGTAGGGTTGAATGATATTACAACCTTGTTCAGACCAATATTCTTGTAGTTTGATAATTATATCCTGAAAATTCATGCTTTGCCTTTAAAAAATTTGGTTCATCTCATTTTTTATCTCTATAAAGTCAAGTTGAATTTCCCAAAAAAATATTTATTATATTCTGCTCAGAAATTAAAAAAAATTAGGTATCAAATTACCTGAACTGGAAAAGAAAATAAGTAAATTGTAAGAGAGTTACATTAAAATTTCTGAACTGAACAGCAAGTTAAAAGGGCAAATTTAAAATCAAAGGTCGGAAGTGTTGATCGAAGCAAAAAAGAGGGCAAGCACAGCAGATAAAAAAAGAATTAACAGCACAGGTTGATAGTGCAGCGCAAACGGTAGATTATAGCACCTGGCCTCTGCCTGCTTATCATTAGGATGTGTCTGATATATAAAATAAAAAAGCCCCGCAGAAACGCAGGGCTATTAAATTTATTCGAAAGTCCCTACATTATCAGCTACTATCAAATCGGCTTCTGTAGCTTGTTTAACTTCTTCCAAGTTTGTCCAGGCAGCAACTTCCTTTAGTAGCAAGCCTTTTTCGGTAACTTCTATCACTGCCATATCGGTAACTATCAAGTTAACTTTACCAGCTGCAGTGAGTGGCAAATTACATTTTTTCAATATCTTGGAATTACCATGTTTATCACGGTGTTCCATAGCGATTACTACTTTTTTGGTACCGGCTACTAGATCCATTGCACCGCCCATACCAGGTACTAATTTACCAGGAATCATCCAGTTGGCCAAATTACCCTCTTGGTCAACTTGCAAAGCACCAAGAACTGTCATGTCTAGGTGGCCGCCCCGAATAATAGCGAAGCTGGTACAGGAATCAAAATAAGCAGCTCCTTTTTTCTCGGTTATATAACCACCACCTGCATTTATCAGGTCAGGATCTTCTTTCCCTGGTTCAGGAGCAGGGCCAACACCTAAAATGCCATTTTCACTTTGGAAATATACAGTTATGTCTTCGGGGATATAATTGGCAACTTCGGTAGGCATGCCAATTCCCAAATTTACAAAATCGCCATCTTTAATTTCCTGGGCGATGCGTCTTACTATCATTTTGCGTTTTTCTTTGCGATCCATCATCTTACACCTCCCTTTTCACTAAGTAATCTACGAAAATTCCGGGAGTAATAACATTTTCAGGGTCGATTTGGCCAATTTCTACAATTTCATCTACCTCTACAATAGTTGTTTTAGCGGCCATTGCCATTGCCGGATTGGAATTACGCGCTGTTTTGTAATAGACTAAATTTCCTAGTTTGTCTGCTTTTTTGGCACGGATAAAAGCAAAATCAGCTTTTATAGGACGTTCCAAAATATAAGCTTTTCCATCAAATTCAAATTTTTGTTTACCATCTTCCACAACAGTATCCACTCCGGTAGGTGTTAAAATTCCACCTAAACCAGCTCCAGCAGCACGGATGCGCTCTGCTAATGTACCTTGGGGAATCAGTTCTATTTCTATCTCGCCTGCATTCATCTGAGCCTGTGTGGATTTATTGGTTCCAATATGCGAACATTGTAACGATTTAATCTGTTTATTGGAAATCAGTTTACCTACCCCGCGGTCATCATAATCGGTGGCTATGGTGATCATATGCAAGTTTTGCGTTCCCGCTTCCATCAATGCATCGATAAGACTGCAAGCAGCCCCCGCTGCTAAAAATGAACCAAACATGATACGATCGTGAGGTTTTATCAGGGCAGCAGCTTGAGGTGCAGAAATAATTTGTGGCATTTGTTACTCCTTCTTTATTTTTTGATTAAGCGATAAATTACGTTTTGTTTAAAAATGTTCAAGGATTTTTTGTAATAAAAATTATTTGGCAAAATGAAAAGCAATATAGGAAGCCACATCGGTGGCATAAGAGCCACTGCCAAAGCCAGCATCGTAACCCAGTTCTATTGCCAGTTCGTGTGAAATGCGCGGTCCCCCGCAGATAAACAACATTTTATCGCGCAGTCCTTCCGCTTCTGCCAGTTCGATAAGCTTAGTAAGGTTACGGATATGGATATTTTTCTGAGTTACAACTTGTGAAACCAAGACAACATCGGCGTTTTCTTCTACAGCTTTAGCCAAAAGCTCTTCCGAAGGAACCTGTGCTCCCATGTTTATTGTTCTAAAATATTGATAACGCTCTAAACCAAAGCGATGATTGTAGCCTTTCATGTTCATAATAGCATCAATGCCCACAGTATGTGCATCACTTTCTATGCAAGCGCCCACCACGGTTATCTTTCTTTTCACATTTTCAGCCATGAATTTATCAGTTTCTTCTAAATCCATCACGGGGGTATCAACTGTTTTCACTTCTATTTTGGTGAGATCGATTGTAGCATTTGTGGAAACATAAGCTACAAAATGAGTAAAGCCTTCACCCAAATCGGAATAATAGCAGACCTCGATATTTTCCAATCCCATCTTTTTTAAAAGCAGTCTTGCAGCTTCTTTACCTTTTTCGTCTGCCGGTGCTGGTAGAGCAAAAGAAATTTGCATTCTGCCGTCGTCTAAACTGTCACCATAGGGTTTTATTTTGGTTGGATCTATTTTTATCGACATAATCTTGCCTCTCTTATTGCAGTTTAAGCTCAGTTTTCATTTTGTCCATAAATGGGTTCAGGTAATCTTCGCTTTTGGGAAGGACTCCGTCTAAACCTTTACCACCAGTTTCTGTACGTACGATATCGGCGAATTCACCTGCGCTCATAGCTTGGAAAAGACCCTTTTCAGAAACTTTACGTAAGAAATCGGTTGCTTCTTCTAAAACCTGTTTTGCTCGTTTGTTAATTATTCCATCTGGTTTCAGGGTGAATTCATTTTTAAAATCCTTGGTTGCATTGAAAACGTATTGAGCATTTTCTATAGCAAGCGCTCGATCTACCAGATGCGGAGTGTGTACTGCTTCGGTCATCATTCCCAGAAGTTGTGTACCCTGATCGGTAATTTGGCCAACAAAATTGAACATACCATTAAGCAGATAAGTGCGGAATATATTGCCAGTAGCAAATTTTGTAGGTGGCATATATTTGGTAGGGCAATCTGGGAACAGAGTGTGGGTTAGCAGAGCGTGTGAAAGCTCGTATAAAAAACTATTCTCTATTGCCGGGTTTATTTCGAAGGCGTGGCCCAGTCCCATATTTTTATGTTCTATGCCACTAATCAGAGCAAATTGTTCGTTTATTAGTTGGGAAGCTGTAACTGTATAAGCTTTTTCTATAGCATCGGAAGTGGTAAGGTAGTTATCTTCCCCTGTTTGGATCTGAATACCGGCGTAAGCGTTTATCATGCGACTGAAATATTGATCTAAAAGCGTTCTTTTCATATTAATATCTCGAAACAAAATGCCATACATTGCATCGTTCAGCATGCAATCCAGTCTTTCCAAAGCACCCATAGCAGAGATCTCAGGCATACAAAGTCCGGAAGCATAATTAGTGAGCGAGATATATTTTCCCAGTTCTTGGCCTACTTCATCTAAACCTTTGCGCATAATACGAAAGTTTTCCTGGGTAGCAAATGTGCCACCAAAACCTTCGGTGGTTGCACCATAAGGCACGTAATCTAACAGCGATTGCGCGGTAGAGCGAATAACGGCGATAATATCGGCACCTTCGCGGGCAGCAGCTTTTGCCTGAACCACATCATCGTAAATATTTCCGGTAGCAACTATCACATAAATGGCGGGTTTATTGCGCCTCCCATATTTTTCAAAAGCCTGCTGACGTATCTGGCGTTGTTCGGCAATCTTAGCTAAATTTTCACTAGATATTTTATCTAAAATTTCCAATACTTTCTGATTGGGTTGAGCGGAAATTTCAGTTAGATCCAGCTGATTAGTAGCAACCAGTTCGGCAACTTCTTGAGCAGAAAGATTTTTGGCAACTATAGCATTTGCCAGCCAGTAAGCTGCACCTCTGTTCAGCACTTTTTTTTGCTGTAAATGTTCTACTACCAGATTGGGAATGGGAGTGTTATCGCCAGCGATGCCGTCTATTCCCATTAATCGCAGAACAGTCCTTTCAATGGTGGTGGAAGTATAGTCTTGCAGGAGCCAGGTAAGTGAATTTACAATTTTGGCAGCGTAATTTCTGGCTTCTTTAATTTTATTAGTATCAATTGTTAGCTGTATCACTTCTCCTCCAAAAATAATAATTTTATCCTTTTATAGCGTAATGCTGTTTGTAGTCAAGGGTAAATTAGCAAAAAGCCGGCTTCTCAGCCGGCGAAAAAGGATATTTAAAATTTAATCTTTAGCTGTTACCAACCTCCGGAAGCACCGCCTCCGCCGAAGCTGCCACCTCCGCCGGAAAAACCGCCAAAACCACCGCCGCCAAAACCGCCGCCGTGATCTCGGCCACCGCCTAACATGCTACCTACAATAAGCCATGGTAAGATCCCTCCTCTGCGGCCACGACGACCTAGAGAGCCCAGCACTATCATAATTAGGAAAACAATGCCGCCAATCGGGAGATGGCCTCCACTATTTTCGAGCTCTTGCTGATATTTTGCCAATTCTTCCTGGCTAATTTCAAAATCGTTGGATATAAGCCCAGTGATTGCTACCAGTCCTTTTGAAATACCTTGATAGAAATTACCCTGTTTGAACTCGGGCACAATGAATTTGCGAATTATGTAACCACTTTTCAAATCTGTTATAGTTGATTCCAAACCATAACCTACTTCTATTCTGATTTTCTTTTCTTGCATAGAAACCAGAAGCAAAACGCCATTATCCAGTTCCTTTTGCCCCAGCTGCCATTTTTCAGCTACGCGAAAAGAATAATCTTCTAAATTTTCACCCTGGAGTGAAGGGATAGTGAGTAAAACTACTTGCGAAGCGGTTTGTTTTTCTGTTTCGCGTAGTAAAGATTCCAGCCGATGTTCTTGATCTTTCGATAAAACTCCTGCATAATCGTTTACTGTGCCTTTTAATTGGGGAACTTCCAAGGCAAATAAACCGAAAGATACAGCCAATAATATGAATATCAAAACTAATTTTCTCATGACTACTCCAAGATCTCTATATTATTATCAAGTTCATTAGTATCATCTTTTTTTATAGGAAAATACTTCTGAAGTAAGTTGCCGCAATCGTTAATGGCATCCACCAAATTTTGGGTTAGCTTATCCTCTTTTATTCCAGCAACTATATGATCCACTATCTTTTGCCACTCGTGTTGCTCTATTTTTTCGTTTATAGCAGAATCTGCTAAAAGAATGACCCTTTTTTCCAAATAGGAAATGAAGATAAGAATGCCTGTTCTATCGCGAGTGTAGGAAACACCCGATTGCATAAAATGCTGCATTGCTCGTTCTTCTACCTTTTGTTGTTTTATTTTAGCGGGAACTATTAAGCGATCGATAAGGGAAATGTTAGCTATAAAATAGGCTAAAGCTATAACTAAAAAGGTAGAAAATCCATAAAAAATGAGTAGATAATTTATGTTGTAATCCCAAAACATATTTTGCAAGGTAGTATCTATGTAACCACTGAAAAACATCATAACCGTAAAATAGATAAATCCTATGATAACTGCAAAGAGTAGTTCGTAGATAGCATAATCGTAGCTTTCTTTAATAAAGGCTGTAGCTATTTCGCCCGAAGTATTGGCTTCAGCTTTTTTAACTGCGGAGCTAATCTGATTCTTTTCCTTTTCGCTGAATTTGAACATATTAATCTCCTAAAAGTTGACTTCTGGGGCTGTTTCAGCACCAGTTACCGATTCAAAGTATTGTTTTGTCTGAAAGCCGTATAAGTTAGCTAAAATTACCTGCGGGAATTGCTTTATGTAGGTATTGTATTGGCGGGCTGCCTGATTAAAGCGCTTACGTTCCACAGCTATTCTGTTTTCAGTTCCTTCCAATTGATCTTGCAGTGCCAAAAAGTTTTGGTTGGCTTTCAGTTCGGGATAGCGCTCTACCACAACCATCAGTCGTTGCAGGGCATTTCCCAGGTTGGCTTGTGCTTGCTGGAATTGCTGGAACTTCTGGGGATCGTTCAGGACATCATCGGAAACTTGCAAAGTGCCACCAGCTTTGGCTCTGGCTTCCGTAACCATTTTAAAGGTCTCCTGCTCGTGTGCCGCATAGCCTCTAACTGTTTCTACCAGGTTGGGAATTAAATCATAACGACGTTGATATACATTTTCCACCTGACTCCATTTTTCCTTAACATTTTCGTCCATTTGAACCATTTTATTGTAGGAGCCTGCAAAGAAGGAATATAAAATAATTCCAATTACAACAACAGCAATAATAGCTATTAAACAACCCTTTTTCATCTTTTCCTCCACTTTCTTAATATAAGTAGCTTTCTTTAAAAGAATTACCCAAATAACTGCGCCAATCTGGCAAAGTTATTTCATCATCATCATTTTCACTGTAAATAAGTCTGTAATCTCCATAACCACCTAAATCTAAAAAGATATAAGTTGTATTTTGATTAAGTCTATATTTCCAAACTTGATATTCTTTCTGAGTGTATTTAGTGTTTATGCCTGTAACATCGTTAATAATTTCAAAAGGTGGACCATATTTTATATAAATACGCCCCCGAGCACTTTCCCAGCCATCCTGATAGTGCGAAAAATGAGTGTTGGCGTAGTTAACACGTACTTTTACTTCTTCCACGAATTCATTTTGGGAAGTAACCGGGTTAGGATCTCTATTTTCCCAGAAACGTTTCAAAAAGATACGTTTATCTTCATCTTCCAAGTCTTTTGTATAGTGCTTAAGTGGCGATGAAAAAAAATATTTGGCTAGTTTAAAATCTTTTTCGATATTTTCGAAAACCCTGTCATTTTTATCAGAAATCTGTTCATCTAGCTCAGCAGTCAATGGCAACAATAAACAGATTAAAAAAAACATTGTTAAAATCCTCATCTCACCCTCTTTCTTTGATAACTTATCTTCAATATAGCTATCATCATGATAATTGCGCTTACCCACTGGGCAGCTGTCAAGCTTTGTTTATTTATAATATAATCGAAAAATACAGCGGAGATAGGAAAAAATAATTCACAGATAGTGGAAACCATAGCGCTTACTTTTTTTAAGCCATAGTAATATAGAAAAATAGTAGCTGAACCAGTGGTAAGAGAAATTATGATAAAAAACATCCATTGGCGATCATTTACACTTGCAAATTCCGATAATTTACCGGTAATTAGAACAAATATTAGCATTATAATAGTGGTAAAACCGAATCTGTAGAAATTTGCTGTGTAGTAGGAATATTTTTGCAAAGCTTTCTTGCTGAATACAGTGGAAGCACCAAAAGAAAACGCTGCCAATAGTGCCCATAATGCTGCTGCCAAAAGATTACTTTTGGCGTTTACTTCAGGTAAGTTCAGTCCAAAGGTTAAAAAATAACTTGCTAATATAGCTATCGCAGCCCACAGCCCAAAATGTTTTGTCAGTTTCTCTTTTAAAATTACAGCAGCCAAAGCGATAGCAAAAATCGGCTGCAATTTTTGCAACAACACTACTATGGAAAGGTGATTGAATTGAACCAGAAATAGCGCTCTTACAATTGCCAAAGTACCCAGAGCTCCTCCAAAAAGCGCTATCAAAAAGAATGTGACTAGATCGCTTAAATTCATTTCGGTAAGATGACGATATTCTTTATATAAAAATGTGTTCATTAGCACAAAGGGGATAAGATGTAGCATAAATACAACAAAGCCAACATCTAGTTGGAACAAATTTGGGGTTAGATAAACGCCATCGAATCCCCACAGTATTGCCGAGAATATAATGGCACTGGCAGCAACCAATTTCTCTGTTCTATTTATCATTCAAAAAATCTTTTGCTTTTTTTATTATTTTTCTATCTATTCCCAAGATCTCAGCAATTATCAAAGCAGCTTTGGGAGGTGGGGAATCGACTGCAACTTGTTTGAGCGAGTAATCCATAAATTTATGTAATTCAGCTAACCGGTTTTGTAGGTTGGGAAGCTGCTGCAACTTGGCATAGTTGTCTGCTTTTATGCCTTTAATGCGAAAATGTGCTGCTTTTTTTATCTGTGCGGGCGCTGAAAAATGAGTTGCAGCAACCACGAGGCTTTCTTTCTCCAGAAAAACTTCTAACACTGTTTTAGAAAACGCCTCACCTTCTTCCGGGTTGGTGCCGCGGGCAAATTCATCTATTAAAACTAAACCAGACCCTGGTTCAGAAAGGACTTCGTTTATTTCCACTACTTCGCTGGCAAAACTGCTAAGATCCATTCTACTCTGCTGGTAGCCACTGAAAAATATGAATTCTACCAAGGGCAGATCAGCTTTTTGACAGGGTACTGGTATACCGCAGTTTGCCAAATATACAATTTGCCCTATCGTTTTTAGAACGGTAGTTTTACCGGCCATGTTGGTTCCAGTAATTATGTTTACTTTGTTTTGCAGATTAATATCGACCGGTTGCAAAGCTATGTTGTTTTTACTCAACTCCCATTCCAAAGGTAAATTCCGAGCTTGTTTTAAAGATAATTTCCGGGTTATATTAGGAACACAGCAGTTATGTTTTCTGCAAAATTCAGCTTTAGCTAGTAGCATATCAAGCTTAGTTAACTCGGAAAAAATTGTGCTCAATTCTTCTTCATAAACCGATATCACTTTGCTAATTTTTTCCAAAATTTTACTGGATTCCTTTTCTATTGCCGTTTGCAGGGTGTTTTGTATATTTTCCAATTCCAAAATTGCTTCTGTTTTTCTTATTTGGAAGGTATAGTTGGCAAAATTTTCCGCTTCTAAGTAATAGGATTCAGAATTAGTGAGTTTTTCTATCTGTTTTTTGTCTAAACGAGAGACTACTATCTGAGGCTCAGCTTTGGTCATATTCAGTTGGGAAGCTGCCTTTTGCAGATTTTCTTTGCGTAATTGTGCCAACTTTTTTGTAGTTTGTTCATATTCCTGGAGCAGTTTGGCATATTTGGCAGAATAACAGTTGCTAAGGTGGAAAACAGGACTGTTCTGATCTTCCTTATCCAAAAATGAAAATAATTTTTCCACCTTGGGAAGCTGAATAATAGACAGCTTATTCTTCTGTAGTATTTTTTTTATTTTAAGGTAGAAATAGAGTAAGTTTTTTATTTCCTGCACCTCGAAAACCTGTAAGATCTGAATTTTTTCCAATTTATTTAATGTGTTTTTAATGTTATTCAGATGGACAAGTTGTCCGCTTAATTGAGTGCTTAGTTGTGGATTTTTTTCTAAAGAATTTAGTAATAGTTTTAGTTTTTCAAAATAGTTTTGTAATTTCTGTTTATGTTGTGGTGAATAAGGCCGATGTTGCCATTGTTTACCCAAAGAAAGTGGTTTTATCTCTGTTAAGATATCTGCCAAATTTAAGGCTTCAAAGGTATTTTTATTCATAAATTACTTCCTTGATATCGAATATCAATAGCTCCGGAAATTTCGATTGCAGTGTAGCTCGCAGATGTTGGCAATCCAGATGTTTACCATTGGAAGCAAAACTGTTCACAGCGATAGCAGCTATTTTTATACTATTCACACAATACAAGCAAGTATGTTTTTTTAGCAAGTTTAAATTATGTTCGTTAAGCTGTAAAAAGAAAGGGTGTTGAAAGATGAGTTTGCCGGAATAATTACAAAAAAATTGCTTCATTTTGTTAAAAGAGATATCGGTAAGGGCACCTGGGAAGTAGATAAATTCAGCATTTTCCCAATTTGTTATTTCATGTTCATGTCCGTAAATTCTCCTGAATCTAGCTTGGATTTGTTTCCCCTTCAATTGGTAGCTTATTTCATTGCTAAAATTTGGATTTGGGATAGGCGGAATATCTATAAGACTGTGTAGCTTGTGTAATTCACTGCTTATTTCCTGTAAATCACCATATTCAGCTCCAGCAACCAAAAATAACTCTTTAATTTTTGGATGGGTAGCAATCGAGCGTCTGTCTAACGAACCATCGATGAAGATATGATTAGCGCCTTTTTCTAAAATATAGTCGGCAAGAGCAATTTGTTTGGAAACTGTAGCGGGCCCCACAATTTCGGTTTTTAACGGGAACAAGCTTTGGGCTAGCCAAAGCTGGCGATTTAAGGCAGAAAAAGGTGTACGGCCAATTATTTTAATATATGGTGCATTTGCCGACAAAGTAGAGCTGAAGCAGGTGAAAAAGGTATTGGCAGGTAGTTCAACTTTGGGTTTACTGTGCCCACCTACCAAATCTAATTCTTCTCCATCTCTGCCAGTTGTAATAACTGCCGGTTGGTCAAATTTGCTGTGTTTTAGCAGCCAGTTAAGCAAAGAAGTTTTACCAGCATTTTTGCTTAATCCGACTAAAACTGTGTAGAGCGATGAGGTAATTCTATTTTTTAGTTTTGCGATGATTTCTGGTTGTGTCTGGTCCAATCGCAATTTTACGTCCTCTTAAAAGAGACATCACTCCCTCTTCCGACCTAGCAATTTTCTTTACAGGTGAACGATATTGTTCTATTTCCTGATCGCGATATTCCGGCTCGGTGTAGCTGCAAATTACTCCTTCATAGTTACGTAGTACTACACGGCCGGGCGATTGAGAAATAATATAATTTGGCTGTATTGGAATTTTGCCTCCACCTTCGGGTGCATCTACAACGTAAGTAGGTACGCACAGTCCGGAAGTGTGTCCGCGCAAAGATTCCATAATCTCGATACCACGGGAGATAGGAGTGCGGAAATGCGAAATACCCATGGAAAGATCGCATTGATAGATATAGTAGGGGCGTACCCGATTTTGCACTAATTTATGCACCAGCGCTTTCATCACATCAACCTGGTCGTTTATTCCGCGCAGTAAAACAGACTGATTTCCAACCACGATGCCATTTTCTACTAATTTGTCCAAAGCTTTTATAGCAGTTGAAGTTATCTCTTGCGGATGATTGAAATGTGTATTCAGCCAGATGGGTGGATACTTTTTCAATACTTTTATTAGGTCATCGGTGATACGCTGTGGTAGAACTACTGGAGTGCGGGTTCCTATGCGAATTATTTCCACATGCTCTATAGCTGAGATTTCACTTAAAATTTTGTCCAAACGATCATCACTCAGAGTTAACGGATCTCCTCCACTTATAATCACATCACGTACTTCAGGAGTTTTACGTATGTAATCGATAGCATTTTCTATTTTATCCATCGGTAACATTGTATCGGTTTCTCCAGCTAAACGGCGTCTGGTGCAATGACGGCAATACATGGAGCATTGATCGGTAACCAGCAGAAGTACGCGATCAGGATAGCGATGGGTGAGACCCGGAACTGGTGAATCGGTATCTTCATGCAGTGGGTCGTTCATATCAGAACGGCTTACGTTGCTCTCGAAAATTCTAGGAATAGCCTGCAGCCTTATGGGATCTTGCGGGTTTTTTTCATCGATAAGCGACAGATAGTAGGGGGTAATAGCCATACGGAAAGGGAATTTTTCCAAAGTTAATATTTTTTCTTCATCTGGGCTTAATTTTATATATCTTTTAAGTTCCTGCAATGAAGTGATTCGGTTTCTTATTTGCCAGTGCCAATCATTCCACTGCTCGGAAGAAGTATTCTTCATGATTGTGTGTAGTGACATTTCTCCTCCAAAAAAAATTAGGAACGGAGCTCACTTCGTTCCATTGCTAACTTATTAATCTGTATATCTTTCTTTGAAAATTTTCATTAAGATAGGATTTCTGCGTAATAGGTCTAATGAAATAAGGGCATGATTGTGGGCATATCCATTTCCAAGAATCATATCTACGTCTGCACCAACACCTTCGGCACCGAGGGCTGCTTTGGTGAAATTGGTTGCCATCGAAAAGAAGTAGACTATTCCGCGATCTTTGCAGGCCAAAATGCTACTCATCTCGGTGTTTTCCACATTCACAACATTTATAACCACATCTGCCAATTGGCCGTTAGTGGCCTGGGAAACTGCCTTTTGCACGCCCAGTGCATCAGTGGCATCTGCTAATACAACTTCGTCACAACCAGTTGCCTTACAGGTTTCGATGTAGCTTTCTTTACGCACTACACCAATAACTTTGCCAGAAACACCGGCTCGTTCTTTAGCTACAGCATTACAGAGTATACCAGATTTTCCATTAGCTCCTATGATCGCTACCTTATCACCTGGCTTTACCAATCTTTCTACTTGCGCTGGAGCACCAGCAACATCTAAAGCAGATAAGGCCAGGTTTTCATCCATATCATCGGGCAGCTTGGCATAAACGCCACTGCTGAACAAGATGGCTTGGCCTTCTATTTTTGCCTGATCTTTATCTAAAAGCACTCTATGTACTTTTTTTACTTTTAGTGGTGTTAGCGAAAGTGAAACTAAAGAGGCAATTTTATCGCCAACTTTAACTTCATCTTTCATTTCGAAATTAGGACCGATTTGGGCTACGCGACCTATTAGCATGCCGCCGGAGCCTGTGTCTTCATTCTTATGCTTACCTGTTCTTTCTGTAAGGTCAATAATATGGTCAGCAAAAGCTTTCTCCAAATCGGGATGTCCCTGTTTTTCCAATTTGGTCTTAATTTGGTGGAAAGAGGCCGAGTCTATGTTCAAACGAATAACATCGATAAGCATTTCATTATCCCAAATTTCACTCATATCGTTGTTTAAAATTCTAGCAGGTTGCGGTAAAACTCCTTTGGGTTCTACCACACGATGAGTGCCGTATCTGTCACCTCCAGTTTTCATATCTCCTCCATTTACTTTTATATATTAGTTTTTACGGCATTTTTTTGAGCAAATGAATTATGTCAACTTTAATTGGTTACCCTATCATTCTATCTGTGTTTATCTATTTTATGGATAATTTTTTTACCAAATTTAGGCATTATTCCCATTTCCTGGATGATGCTCATAAAATATTACTCAGATTCATCTAATGAGCTTCAAACCAATTTTTGCCAGTACCAATATCTACCGAAAGTGGTACTATCTTAGCATACTCCTCTGGCAACGCTGCTTCCATTTCAGTGGAAATAACTTTTTCTAATTCCTTCAATTTGCTTTTGTCGATCTCGAAAACCAGTTCATCGTGTACCTGAATAAGCATGTTTATATCATCTCGCTCTTTCAGTTTTTCATACAGGTTTATCATAGCAATTTTAATAATATCGGCAGCACTGCCTTGAATAGGCATATTGGTTGCTAAACGTTCTGCCTCCGCAACGAGACGCTTATTTTTACTGTGCAAGCCTGGTAGCGGTAGTTTCCTACCCAAAATAGTAGAAGCGTAACCATTTTCTTTGGCTTTCTGAACAGAATTTGCTAAAAAATCTTTGATTGTGGGAAACTTGCTAAAATAGTTATCGATGAAGTTCTGAGCTTCTTTTCTATCTATGTGCAACTCTTTGGAAATTCTATTAGCTCCCATGCCATAGAGAAGTCCAAAATTTATGATCTTAGCATATCGCCGCTGGGTGGGGGTAATTTCTTTTTGGGGAACATCAAAGATAATGGCAGCTGTTTCACGGTGGATGTCACGCTTATTTTGGAAAGCATTTATCATCTTTTCATCTTTCGATAATATCGCCAGCAGGCGCAGCTCTATTTGGGAATAATCGGCGGAGAGGATAATCCAGTTATTTTTATCAGTCGTAAAAGCTTTACGTATCTCTTTGCCTATTTCGCTACGTACAGGAATGTTTTGCAGGTTGGGATTGGAACTGGAAAGTCGTCCCGTGGTTGCCACTGTTTGATTAAAAGATGAATGAATACGCCCTGTTTGGGAATTTATTAGCTGGGGTAGAGCGGTTACATAGGTGCTTTGCAGTTTGCTCAGTTGACGGTACTCGATAAGCAGACGAGCAATTTTGTGGTCGGGAGCCAGTTTTTCGAGCACGTTAATATCGGTAGAATAGCCGGTTTTGGTTTTTTTTATAGGTGGAATTTCCATCTCTTCGAATAGAACCTGTGCCAGTTGCTGGGTGGAGTTCAAATTAAACTGTTTGCCAGCAATTTCGTATATCTCTTTGGTTATTTCGGCTATTTTTTTCTTATTTTTTTGGGAAATTTCCTGCAAAATACCTTCATCCAAATATACACCTGTTTGTTCCATTTTTGCCAATACGAACGAAAGTGGCATCTCTATATTTTGGAAGAGATGCTGCAATTCATTAGCTTGTAGTTGACCCGAATATTTTTCAAAAAGTTTGAAGGTGAAAATTACATCTTCACCAGAATAATCAGCAGCTTTTTGAGGGTCAACATTATCGAAAGTGATTTGCTTTTTACCGCTTCCAATTAGTTCTTTTATAGGTATCATCTGGTAGGAAAATTCGCGCTCGGCGCAAGCTTCCAGAGAATGTTTTTCAGTTGGATGCAGCAAATAGTCTGCGATCATGGTATCGAAGCAATTCTGTTCTATTTGCCAACCGTGCTGTTTTAGAACTATATAATCGTATTTCAGGTGATGAGCGAGTAGGGTTTTATTTGCTAAATTTTCTTGCAAAGCTTCTACCACTGTTTTCACTTCCAGATTTTCGGCCATATTGTGGGCTAGCGAAATGTAGTAGGCTTGCTTTGTATTCCAACATAGCGAAATGCCTACTAAATTAGCCTTTAGGGGATTCGGCGAGGTGGTTTCTGTGTCGATTGCCACTATCTGTTTAGCTTTCATTTTTTCCAGCATTTTTTGAAAAGCTGTTTGGCTATTTACAAGTGCAACTTCAAATTTAGAGTGCGATTCTTCCGAATTCATAAAGTCGAATTCGTCTTTAAACTCCTTGTCTAACCGTTTCTGAATAGAATTAAGCTCGTATCTTTCCAAAAATTTGGTCGCTTTGGCCAGGTTTTCATCTTTCCAATTCAGGTCGTCTTTATTCAGGTCTTGTAGCGGCACATCGGTAATAATTTTGGCTAACTTACGAGAAAGAAAAGCATCCTCTTTATGTTCCTTCAGTTTGTTGCGAGTACCTTTGGCAGAGATATTCTCTATATTTTTATAGATATTTTCCAAGGTTTCATATTCTTGCAATAATTTTTTGGCCGTTTTAGGCCCAATACCTTTCACTCCAGGAATATTATCAGCAGAGTCGCCTACCAGTGCCAAATAATCGATAAATTGTTCAGTGGTAATGCCATATTTTTCTTTTACTTTTTCTTTATCTAAACTTTCTTCTTTTTTGGGATCGAAAATGGTAACTCTATCATCTACCAGTTGGCAAAAATCTTTATCCCCTGTCACCAGCACTATCTCGAAATCATCTTTAAACTTTTCTGCTAGTGTAGCCAGAACATCGTCTGCTTCGTAGCCAGCTACAGAAAACTCGGGAACTTCAATATTCTGGAAAAATTCTTTGATTGGTTCTACCTGGGCAATAAGGTCTTCCGGTGCTGGCGGTCGGTTGGCCTTGTAGTCTGCAGTTATTTTATGCCGAAAAGTTTCCTCTTTTAAATCAAACGAAATCGCCACATATTCTGCTTTAAAATTGTCTAAGAGTTTTAAAAACGAATTTATTGTGCCAAATATTGCGCTTGTGTTCTCGCCTTTACTATTTATAAGCGGGCGTTTTAAGAAAGCATAATAGGAACGGTAGATTAGAGCGGTACCGTCTATAAGGAATAATTTCTTTGCCATAGCTTCTCCTAATTTTTCTAAAATTAATTTAACATTTATACAAAATTGCACTTATGGGTCAAGTAGTTAATGTCTTAGATTTTTGAGGTAGGCAAAAAAATATTAATTTTACTAGTTTATTAAAATATGGCGAGGGGTGATTACAGAGATGGAATTGTTTTCGGTGATTTATTTTAAATAACAAGTAGCGAGTATGTTTGAGCAAGATAGATAAGGTGGTAGCTGGGTTGGTCAGGTTTTCAGTTTACAAACAGCTTTCAAACTTGGTTTTTGACCATTTTTACCAGGTTTATTTATTAAAATTATTGCTTGCCACAATTTTATTTTCCCATTGGAAATAAAAAACCCTCAGTGTTGAGCGGGGCTTTTAACATTAGATTTTCAGATGCAAAACTGCTGTTGGTTCGCATACCGAGAATGTAAAGGTTTCAGTTAAGAATAGTTTCACTTTTTTATCGGTATGGCTTTGATATCCAAAAGAGAAATCCTGACCTGATGTAAGTACCATTCTTCGCTGTTCAATTGCACCAGAAATGCATCTTTGATGGCGGGGAGGTAGAGATGATGAGAGCATCTATCAAGTTTTCGATATATTTTTTTCAGGATAACCTTTTATTTCAGACATAAGCTCTTTCCAAAGCTCTTCCCCTAAAATAAATAAGGGTAGAGATAGTTATACTGAAGCTGAATTATGAGTATTGAAATGCCATAAGGATCCAATTTTTACTGCAAACAATGTAGAATAATTTAGGCTAAAACTCTGTGGCCAGATCTTTTTCTGAAATTCCAAAACAGTAGTTAAACCTAATTCATATTTTTCTCTGCCCTCTATAGAAAGGCTTTTAGTGGGAGTTAACAGTATTTTCTATTTCCAATTATTTTTTTTTGAAACAATTTTATTCTTATTCGTAAAGAAAAATTGAAATAAAGCTTGACGTTTTCGACCATTAGACGGAAGCGGACTAAACAAACAGGAGGGGACGTGGATAAGAAAAAAATGATAATTCTGGACTCGACCAAAGAACTTATTGCTCAATACGGTTTCAAAAAAACCACCATGAACGATATCGCCAAGCGCTCTTATATGAGCAAATCTACTATGTATTATTATTTCAAGAACAAGGAAGATATCTTTGCTGAAATGGTAGGTTTACATTTTGCCGAGTTTCGCCAGAAATTGAACCGAAGCATAGAAAACGCATACAGCCCTCAAGATAAGATAATGCAGTACGTAAGAACTAGAATGTTACATCTGAAGCAGCTTAGCAACTATTATGAATCACTTAGCAATGAATATCTGGACCACTATCTTTTCATCGAACAGGTAAAGGAAGATTTCTATAATTTCGAAAATCAAATACTTAACAACATAATTAATGAAGGAATCCAAAAAAATATCTTCACTCCTTGTGATGTTGATGTAGTAGTACGGATGATAGCTATTGCAATTAAGGGTTTAGAGTATCCTCTGTTTTTACAAAAAGAGATAGACTTGGAAAGAGACAGTCAGCGAATGATGGAGATTATTTTTAAAGGAATCGAAGTGAGAGATTAATTTTTTACATTTATTTCGACCGGAAAAACCAAAATGGTCGAAAATACGGAGGAGCAATGAGTAAAATACCCGAATTAAGAATAGGAGACTTGGTAGCAAGACTGCCAATAATACAAGGAGGGATGGGGGTAGGAATATCTCTGTCTGGCTTAGCCTCGGCTGTAGCCAATGCTGGTGGCATTGGCGTCATATCTTCAGTAGGGTTAGGAATGCTAAATAACCGCTCGCAGCAAACTTATAAAGAGGACAATAAATTAGCGCTACGCCGGGAGATACGCAAAGCACGAAAATTAACTGATGGCATAATCGGCCTTAACATAATGGTGGCAACTTCCGACTTTAGTGATATGGTAAGAATAGCTTTGGAAGAAAAGATAGATATTCTTTTTCTAGGAGCTGGGTTGCCTTTGAAACTGCCAGCCGGAATTACTGCAGTCGATATAATGAAAGCCAACACCAAAATAGTGCCCATAATTTCTTCTGAGCGGGCTGCTAACCTTATTTTCAAAACCTGGGACAAACATTTTTCCTATATCCCAGATGCAGTCGTAGTAGAAGGACCCCTAGCAGGTGGCCATTTAGGTTTCAAACCGGAACAGATTAATAACCCAGAATATAGTTTGGAAAATATAATTCCAACTGTCTGCTCTGCCTTGGAAAAATATGAGGAAAAATACAAGAAAAAAATTCCGGTTATAGCAGCCGGTGGCGTTTACACTGGTGCAGACATTAACAAATTTTTGAATCTGGGAGCAAGTGGTGTGCAAATGGGTACGCGTTTTGTAGCTACCAAGGAATGTGACGCCGATATCAAATTCAAAAAACAATATATTAATTGTAAAAAAGAAGATATCGTCATTATACAAAGTCCAGTCGGAATGCCGGGACGAGCTATAATAAACGACTTTTTGAAAGATGTAAAAGCAGGGATTAAGAAACCTTTTAGCTGTCCTTGGAAATGTTTAAAAACCTGCGATTTCAAAACATCTCTTTATTGCATAGCAAATGCGCTTCTAAAAGCAAAAATTGGTGAATTAGCCAATGGTTTTAGTTTTGCTGGTGCCAATGCCTGGAGAGTAGATAAAATAATTTCTGTAAAAGAATTACTCGATTCTCTGGTTCAGGAATTCAAAGCTGCTGTTAGTTCCCAGAAACCCGCTTTAGTTAATTATAGCTTATAATTTTTTTTGACTGCCATAAAGGAAGATGAATTTATATTGAATGGTGCAATCTTACACAGAGAAATTGATTTACACCAAAAAGTTTTTATCAATGACTTATACCACTGATGGGGATTTTTTGTATATCACACAAGCATTTTATTACACACTCATTTTGCCTAGAGAGTGTTAATTTGTAAAATTGTGGTTACTTATCATATTTATTCCAATTCCAGCTTCAGTTCATCTGAAATTAGCTCAATCTTTCTTTTTATATCAAGTAAATCAAAATTGGTTAGCATTTTTCTGATGTCTTTCCCTGTTAAACTAGCAAGCAAACCTACAAGATCATCGCCAGTTGGGTTCTCCAAATTCTTAGCTCCTTCCAGAAAATTGTGAATAATTTCTACTCCAAGTTCTTCAGCTAGGCTTGTCCAAAAATAAAGCCCAAGTCCATAGCCTACCACATCAGGTTCTGCTATTGGATGCTCGGCACTAACCGATGTCCAACCCACTAAATCAAACTCTAATTCGGTCTCACCTTCTTTCAGAAGCTGATTAACAAAGCCATTGTAGCTAGAAAATCTCTTACTTAGGACTGATGTAAGGTTAATGGAATCCCGTTTTGCTTGACTTAAACTTCGGGCAAATTCCAGAGAAATATACTCAGATATGCCATCAGTTACCCAACGCATACGGTCATCTGAGAAAGAAATTGCTTTATTGAGAGTAGATTCGGTCCATTCATGAATTACAGCCAAGTAATAATCTTCTGGGCCGTCATCAAGAAGAGAAATTGGCCATAGGGAATAACGTTGACCATTAATATTAGCCTGATTCCGTGAAAGAATAATAGGTTTGTGTGTATTACATAATACAATTCCATAAGGTATAGCTGAAATACCCAGTACAGATTCGATTGCATTTCGCATTAAAGGAAGATTATTCTGCAGTTCTGACACTAAAATATCATTTTCCTGCGGATAATATAAAAGGTCATTACCTGCCCATACTCGTGTAAGTTCATGTAACTCTACGACATTTAGTTCTGTGGCTCCTCCTAATGGGAATAATATAGCAAAGTTAAATTTCAGTAATTTTGAGGGATCTAATGTCATAACATTGGGATTTTGCCGGAGCATTTTTTCATCAAACCGTAAACTAGCCATTCCCAAGGAGTCTGTTTGCACCATAAATGAATTTCCATCAAGTTTTATAACCAGCCAACTATAGGAAGCAGGGGTATCCTGTTCGTCGGTAATTTCAAAAACGAATGGTACCTCTGTAAATTCCTTCCAGCTTTTTACTAGACCAGCTTTAGCAAGATATTCACAGAACTCTCTAAGGTTTGCAGTATCTTTTTTGTTTTCTGTTTTCGTGGCAACTGGCTTAGATTGAGGTCTAATTACTGAACAGCCCAATAGTAAGCCAATCAAGATGAGTGTAGAGAATATCTTTGCTTTTCTATGTACAATCTTAGGTTTCACTTTAAGCTGAGGCTCTTGTTTGCATCTTACGAGATAATCTCTGCTTGTTTTTTGTGTTAATGGTGCTTTAACCATTTTATCATCCTAATAATTTTTTTAGAAACCCTTTTTTGTCATTATAAATAAGAGATATAAAAAATAGATGTCAAGAAAAAATCAAAGTTACAGATTATAAATCATTCTTAAAAATCCTTCCTGAACACTCTAGAAAAAAGTTGAAAATATTTCAATTGAACATTGAGCAAAAAAATAAAAGAAAGGGATTAGACTTTTATCTCTTTTGTAATATCATTTTCCTTTATGGTTTTGATCCTATCTCTTTAAAAGGCCGGAATCCTTTTTTATTTGATATATTCTCGTAAAATTAAGCTGAATTCCATCTTTTTTCTGCCTCTTTTAATTACCAAGTCAATTCTCTCTCCTGCATTTCCTTTTAGAAGTTTTGTAATCTCTGATAAGGTATAGTTAGAAGCAGGCTTACCATTTATCTTGATAAGTTCGTCTTTTTCTTTCAATCCCACCTCAGATGCGGGGGTATTTTCAATAACTTGCTTTATTATAAACTTATTTTCTTTCTTGATAACTATCATTCCAGATTTATCTATTACGAAGGGTTTCCCAAAATTGCTGTTTTTTTCAAGAATGATTTTCTTTCCTTGATAATCTAAATATATATTAAAGCGCGATAACAATTGAGACCCTATATTACCATCAGTTTTAGGGCTTTTCTCTTCTGCAGCATCTACAATGGATATAAAGCCAGTAGGTGTTTCAGTTACGAATCCGATGGGTATATCTTCAATTAGGAATGATCCAATCTTCATTTTACCTATTCGAGTATTATATAGATCAACTTTACCACCAGCCCCTAATGCTTCAGTTTTGACAAAGTTATCCTTATGTTCTATAAGGTTACATTTATGAAGAATTTCTCCAATAAGGAGCAGTCTTCCTGCATAACCCATATCAATGGCAAAATTACCGCAGATAGTATCATTAAGACAAGCTTTAATAATGGGTGTATTGGAAGCTATTGAAATATCTAATATTTCTCCATTACCTTTGTACTCAAATTTTTCTTTGTCATAAAGAGTAATAAGTTTTTTATCAAAATTAATATTAAATACAAACATTGACAATATGTCACCACCAAGGATACCAACTATCCTTTTATCAGAAAGCTGGATCTCTTTTGGAAATTCCATAGCATTTAAAGTTATATTTTTTATGTTTAAACCGGGTAACGAAAATAAATCCAAATCTACCATCTCAGTTTCTATAGAAGCACCAAGGATGGGAATTTTACCTTTGGTAGAAAGTCCTAAACTTTTTATGTAACCCAGGTCAATAAATGTAGAACTGGCTCCTGTATCAAGGAGGAAGTATTCAGAAGGATTGTTATTAATAGAGGCTTTAAGTAATAGGATTTTATCCTGTATAAACTCAAAAGGAATTTCTGCGTAACCAACATTATTCTTGAATTCATATTTCTTCGCAATATTTTCAGGCGGCAGAAAAAGACTGTCAGGATAAGTCTGATTTATTTTTACATTTTTTAGAATTTCTGTGAACTTAAAAAGGCTCACGCCGTATATGCTTTTTAACTTATAAGGAATCTTTACTCCCTCTACTTCACGATAATCACTCAAAGTGGTTGACAGTACTATTCCTTCATCTAATCGTTTTATCTTATAAACAAGATAAGTTTTTGGGTCAATAAGTAAGACAATAGATGAATCATTTTCAGGAGTGATTATAATTGGAACTAAGTCTCTGCCATCCTCATTTACTTGTTTACCTCTTACATATTTCGCGTTATTTGTTTCAGGATATATATATTGAAATGAGAAAAAAAGCCTGTCGCCTGATATACTTTTTACTGTATCCTCATAAATTATGCCATTAGGTTTAATTTCCCAACTTTTATTGTTGTTAACAATATCTATATCTATTTCCTTGCCAAAACGGTCTTCATATCTATATAAAGAATCTCCTTGATACCAGTTTTCAGTAGTTCCTTCCATTCCCATACCTTTGAAATCATAACGATAATAAATATTCTCTATTTTGGCGATATTCTCTTTACCACCAACCGCTTCAATATGTTTCTCAAGAATTTCTGTATAATCTTCGTCTGTTTGCTCATAATTCATGCTTTCCGGTGTTGGTTTTACAAGAGAACATTGTGTAAAAAAGAAAGCAAAGATTACTAAGACTACCGATAAATACCATCTTGTTAACTTCATATTGTCCTCCAGGGTTATCTATACTTATTATTTATTCAAAAAATATATGCATAAATTAAACATTATAGAGAGCAAAATTAACCGCCAACCCGGAATTAACTTAGTTTTGTATCTTTTTAAGCAATTTTTTTACTACTTACTGATTTTCTACTACAATTCACCTATAAGCCACTTTAGTAGTGCTATAATAAGTCTTCTAGCCCAATCTGGAAGTTTTTCATATACCATGCCAGGAAACAGTTCTTCTGCAAGTTGTTCTTTGGTCATTCCTTTTTTATACACCTTTTCAGCTGCGGACAAGATTATTTGCCCTATTTCTTTTTGTTGTTCTTCTTTAGTCATGTTTATTCACCTCCCCTCATATTTTATTTTCCGGGCTTACTAGCCCTTTTGAATGGAAGATAAATAAAAAAGAAGAGATGTCAAGAAAAAATCAAAGTTACAGATTATAAGTCATTCTTAAAACTACTAAAATATGAAAAATCTCAGGTAGTCTAACATTTCAAGATACTACAAATTTTGCAGTTTAGTTCTCTTCATTACAGATCTGATAGGTCAGAGGTTGTTTAGTATTAAATCAATGGATAGAAAGCTAGATTTCTTCTTGCCACCTAATTTAATCTCTTTCCCATCTAGCTGAATCACTCCGCTACCTCTGCTTTCACAAATATCGTATACTTTCATCCTACTTGATATTTTAAACAGCCAATTAAGTATTGTAGTAGGTGATGACGTTGTCCCCCAAAAACTGATCCAACTCTAATGTGTAAAAAAAATGTTTTCTATTCCCTTTTACTTTGTTGTTTGACCTCCATTGTCCAGACAAAATTTGGTACCCCCAAGCCTCTTCAGTTCGAACAAAATTGCTAGAGGAGCTGCTGGAGATTGCTGATTTTTGCCAGGCAATTATTCTATATCAGCGGTAACACAATCTACATAAGCTAGGAGCTTTCAGGGGGTAAGTATTGGAATAGATTTCGCGCTTTATCTAACCAGCCGGATAGTTTGTATTTATTACATTCATAATTTTTAGAAATGTTATTAACAACTTAGCAATTATTAATCTGCAACTAATTTTTAAGAAATTATTTGACACAACTTTTACAATAACTATTTTTTGCTATGAGAGGACTGTGATCGATAAATGTCGCAGAATAATGCGGGATGTTATA
>JASUTE010000016.1 GCA_030445745.1 Candidatus Cloacimonadota bacterium | reverse complement strand
TTTCACATGGAAGTAATCTAAAATTTATAGCTCGAGGTTTCACTTCAATATTATGTCCCACACCAAAGATTTATGCGCTGTAAGCAGATTGCTTCACCCATAAAGGGTTCGCAATGACGATTTTTTTAGTTTTGTCATCGCGAGTTATTCTTCTTGTAAATACTAATTCGAAGCGATCTATAATATCATTCTAAATACTCATAAAGCCCAGATGTTTCGTCGCCTGCCTTCGTATGAATTCCTCAACATGACGGGCTTTATGATATCGCGTCATTCTGAGGCACGCTTACAGAGGCCTGCGACGAAGAATCTATTAAAGGTATTAAGTCGTAAATTACAGATTTATGCGCTGTAAGCGCATTGCTTCACCCTGCTAAATCGAAGTCGCGCAAAGACGTACTTTTTTAAAATATCTTCCTGAAATACAAAACAAACTTGACAGCAAACAAATATTCCTGCAAATAGTAGTTACTAAAAATTAGTTAACCAAAAAAGCAAGGGAGGCTTGATGAGAAAACTAACTATTTACGTGTTTGTAATAATAATGCCCATTTTACTATTCTGTGATAATACCATGGAGGTAATAGCTTATATGGAAGGTGAAAACGAACATGATAGGTTGGGAGATAATATGACCTCGTTAGATTTCAACGGTGATGGCTTTGATGAGTTAGTAGTTTATTCGCCAAACTGGCCAGAAGGAGCACCACAGCATTACGGCAAACTCTATTTCTACGAGGGAGGGCCTGATTTTGATGCTGAATATGACTTTGGCTTAGAAGGAACAGAAGAATCAAAAATATTGTACACTTTTGATAATTTAGGTGATATGAATGGAGATGGTTATGAAGACCTGGGAGTTAGTAGAGGCTTAAATGGATACTGGTATATAGACATATACTTTGGCAATGAACAGCAAGAACTAGAACCTGATTTGCAATATCTTCCGGAAGGAAATTATACACCTTTTATTGTAAGGCCACTAGGAGATGTAAACGCTGATGGTTTTGACGATTCCGGAGTAATTATGGTTTCAACTTTAGGTGAAGATCAGCCTTCCAAGTTTTGTATATGCTATGGCAGCGATACCCAGATAGTAAAAGAAGTATTAGCTGAAGATTTAGGTATAGGGTCTTCTGAAGGCATGGTAGGTGTGGGAGATGTAAACAATGATGGCTATGATGATTTTACTATAGGTTATACCTATTATGATGAATATTGGTCAGAACGTTACACTAACACCCTTTACTATGGCGGTGAAGAGATTGATTCGGAACCAGACGTGATTCTTTGGGATGAAGAACAAACATATATGACTTTAGGCAAACCGGCAGGCCGCTTCAATGGAGATGAATATGATGATTTTGTAGGACATTTTGATAATACAAGTACATACTTTTGGTATGGTCAAGAAAACATAACCAACCAATACGACTTTCTTTTATCCTATGGAGGTGGAGGAAGTTCTCTTGATTATGGGTTCGACTTTGGTGATGTAAACAATGATGGCTATGATGATTTTGCTATTGGCAATCATTATGCAGGAGGCAATGGCAAAGCATTTTTATACTTAGGTGGAAATGACCCCAATAATGTAGTGGATATGGAATTCACCGAAAGTGTTAACTTAAGCGATGATCTTTTTGGTTCTTCATTAACGATGGGCTATTTCGATGGTGACGAGTATGCCGACCTGGCCGTAGGTGCTCCCACTAATTGGGACTATCACCCTTTTCATGGCCGAGGTTATGTGTTTGTGTATGGTGGTAATGGCCAGCTATACGACACAGCTAACGAAGAAGAAGCAATTCCACAGCCACCCAAAGCAACCCTTACCGCTCACCCGAATCCATTTAATCCAACCATTACCTTTCAGATCAAAGCCAATGATTATGAAAACCTACAAATTAAGATCTTTAATGCCAAAGGCCAAAAGGTGAAGACGATAAAATCGAGTGAAATTACTGAAGCATCGAATCATCAGGTTACCTGGAACGCCCAAAAGCAGGCTTCCGGGATTTATTACTGTATCTTAGTTAATGTAGCAACCGGGCAGCAGCTGGCAGCCCAAAAGGTTACCCTGCTTAAGTAGTTAGTTTCGCAGTAAATTTATGAACTAATGATTTAAAATGATTTCCAGGTAATATAAATAGTGTGGAACTTACCCGAAAAAAACGGAGGAAAAATGAAAAGAACGATTATTATTTTGATCATCACTATATTATGTGTGCATGGTCTATTAGCAAATGCAGATCTTAATATAAATTTGTCTGAAAATAGTAAAAGCAAAGTAACAACTCTGGCAGACCTTATCAATTGTAATTATTACAGGTATGAAGCGGAGTATTCAGAGGTAGATGAGAGAATAAGCCCAGAGGGTGACGAAGATGAGGGCGTTTCCCGGTTTTATTACCGCATAAACAGAAATGATGCAGTTAAAGAATTTCAGCAGAAAGTTTATACTCAAGAGAATAATAATTATTCATTCCAGTCCTCGCATAGAGGTGGATGGGAATGCAAGCCGATTGCTGGTGTATCCTATCCCAGCTATGCAGCCCAGGATCTTTTATGGAAATGGACGCAAACTTCCAATTACAAAGGTTTTAATGCCCCAGATATTCCGTTAGTTGGAGAAGTTTCTTCTGCAGAAATTAATAATCTCTTTTTCAATTATTCCATGTATATCCCGAAAAATGATCTGGCTGATACCACAAAAGTTTGTAAAGTTAGAGTTTACGCGCTAGTGCAAGAGACGGGTTCTGCTAGAAAGAGAGTATATTTGCCAACTAAAAGTTATTTGCCACAGAGTTTTGCCTCCAATATTTTAACGGTAGCCGATTTTGCCAATGCACCCTATAATCCCATTTTTCCTAACTTTAAATTATTTACCTACTACATTGCTAAGCAAGATATACCAGCTGCTTTAATTGGCAGCGACTCGGAAGAAAGTATAATAAACTTAAATTTTGAAGTGTATTGGTATAACAATGTAAAATTGCTTATCGACTATTTCGAGATCTATGATGATGAGTATATGAAATTTAAAAATGGTCAGTAAATCCCAATAATATAACTTTATGTGATTCTATGAGATCTCTCGACTCCACTTCGTTCCGCTCGAGATGACCACATTTTTCCTTCTTCTTTTCTTCCTCGAACTTCTCAAGTTTTCTCTTGCGTAAGTAAGAGAAAACTACAAATGAGTTTGCAGTAAGGGAAACCTACAGAGGTAGACCCCGAACTCGTTCGACGAAGAATCTATAAATTGTTAATAAAAGTTTTATACTAACTTTATGTTTTTAATTAAAGATTGCTTCACCCGATAAATCGGGGTTCGCAATGACCGTTTTTTTAGTTTTCGTCATTACGAGCTTATCTACTTGCATTAACCTTCGCGAAGTAATCTATAAATTGTTAATAAAAGTTTTATACTAACTTTATGTTTTTAATTACAGATTGCTTCACCCATAAAGGGTTCGCAATGACGGGTTTTTTGTAATTTCGACTAAGCGTAGCGCATGGAGAAATCTCAAAAAGCAACAATGTTAAATTGAAACTTTTATTCTTACAATGAGATCTGCGCCAGAGGACGCATAAATCTCCACTGCGGTCGAGGTGACTGTATTGTCATTTCGACTGGAAGTAGCGAAGCTACTGGAATGGAGAAATCTCATACAAACTTATAGCAAACCTAAGATCTCTCGACTCCACTTCGTTTCGCTCGAGATGACAATTTAGTTCTCAAGAAACCCCTCTGCTCTGCAAAGCTTGCCTTATGGAATGCAGCTATGCTGCCGGCTTTGCCGATTCCACTAGGGCTGAGCTTCTCCCCTTAAAAGGGGAGCAAAAAATGCTGTCATTCTGCCTGCCTGGCCGTCTTGTCTCGCCGGAGTGTAACGGAGGCGGAAGCCCTAGTCGCCTTTGGCGCTGCCCTAGGTAGGCAAACTTTAGCAAAGGCTGGAATAAGTTTTCCGTAAAGGTGGAATGGGTTAAAAAAACAGCTCGTCCAGTTATTCCAACGGAAAAAAGGAGCAAAGCCTGTAGACTTTACTCTAACTAATTTTATTTTATAAAATTCTTGACTTTGTGAATTGCTAATTAAGTTATAGAAAAGGATTTTTAAAAATATTCATGGAACATGCTAAAGTTATGTTACCAGCAAAGAAAAAGGAGTGAAAATGAGCACAGAACACAAGAATAAACCGGAAGTAGAAGAAATTCTGCACAATGATGAAAAGAAATTGAAATTTTACGAAAAATTACGTAACAAGATCACCAAATATGTACAGAGTAGAGCTGGCAAACGGGGCGGCAAATTTGTAGAGTATCTGCTGGCTTTACCAGACCTTTTTATTCTAATAACCCGCCTGGCAGTAGATAAGCGAGTTCCCAAACAGCATAAGCTCTTTATGGGCGGTATTTTGGCTTATCTTATTTTGCCTATCGATATTATTCCCGATTTCATTCCTTATTTTGGGCTGGTAGATGATCTAGTACTGGTAGTTTACGGCCTGAACCTTATTTTGAACGAACTAGACGAACAAATTTTGCTAGATAACTGGAGTGGACAAACTGATATTTTGCAACTGTTAAAAAATGTAAGTTCTACTGCAGAAAATTTTTTGGATAAGAACATTCTGAGAAAAATACGAAATTGGTTAGGAAAAATTAAAGGATGAAATTGCTTTTAGGAACCAGGAATCCCGATAAAATAGCCGAAATAAAAGAATTATTACCAGCCGATATTGAGATCGTGACAGCTTTGGATATGAAATTACCCCAAGTAATTGAAGATAGAGGCACAATTGCCGGTAATGCCCAAAAGAAAGCTTTAGAATATGCCAAAACCACCGGCCTAATTGCTTTAGCAGATGATACCGGTTTTTTTGTGGAAGCTCTGCAGGGCCGGCCGGGGGTAAAAGCTGCTCGCTATGCCGGGGAAAACTGTTCTTACCAAGCTAACCGCCAGAAAATGTTAAACGAGATGCGAAATAAACAAGATCGCCGAGCAGCTTTTAGAACAGCTGCTGCCCTGGCTTCCCCGGAAGGCATAGTGGCAACTGTGTTTGGCGAAGTAAAGGGTGAGATTACACAAAAAGAGATTGGCAGCAGCGGTTTTGGCTATGACCCGATATTTAGGGTAGCAGAAACTGGTAAAACTTTTGGCGAAATGAGTTCTAACGAGAAACATAAGATTAGCCATCGCGGCCGGGCACTGCGGAAAATAATTCCAATTATCTTAAAATATAAACAACAAACTGAAAATAATAAATGAATACACTGCAGGTGGTGAGACGTTTTGTGTTTTCACAGTGGGGTGGTACTGAAACTGTGGTTTGGAACACTTCTAAGCAGTTAAACAAAATGGGGCATCAGGCCGAAATATTAGCCACTGAGGCTTTGCAAAATAAAGCAAACGAAGTAGAAGCTGACATTCCCATCAAACGCTTTACTTATTTTTATCCATATTTGAATATGAATGCCCAGAAAAAGCTGGCACTAGATAGAAAAGGTGGTGATCCCTATTCCCACCAACTCTACAGCTACCTACTGCACAAAAAAGATGTAGATATTATTCACTGCCACAGCATGAACCGGATGGCGGCAATGGTAAGGCGAGCTGCCAGAAAACGAAACATACCATATTTAGTTTCGTTCCATGGTGGTTATTTCGATGTTCCAAAACAGGAATTAGAGCAAATGGTACTGCCATATAAAAATACTTTCAATTATGGTAAATTTTTTGATATTTTGTGCAGGAAAAAACGCTATTTGGAAGATGCTGATGCGATTATTTGTGTTGGTTACAACGAATATGAGCTTTCCAAACAAAAATATCCCCAAAAACTGGTTTACTACTTGCCGAACGGGGTAGATTATCAGAAATTCAGCAAAAAAGCAGAAAGTAGTTTTAAAGAAAAATATAAAATTCCTGCTAATCGGAAAACGATACTTTGCCTCTCCCGCATAGATTACCAAAAAAACCAGGAAATTCTGCTAAAACTGCTGACAAAAATTAATAAAACAGAAGCTAATGCACATCTGGTACTCATAGGCCCTGTTACCTCCAGCCGCTATTACCAAAAATTGCAAAAAATTATAGAAGTCAATAAACTAGAAAATACTATTACTATCATTAAGGGGTTGCATTTTGAAGATCCTGATCTCATTAGTGCTTATCAGCAAGCAGATATGTTCATTCTGCCATCAATTCACGAGCCTTTTGGTATAGTTGTTTTGGAAGCATGGGCTAGTGGAATTCCGGTGATAGCTTCCCAAGTAGGAGGTTTGGCTAGGTTAGTACAGCACCGGCAAAATGGACTTTTTTTCGATGGCAGCTTGGAAGATTTGTATAAAAAATACAAAGAATTGGTTGAGAACAATAAATTAAGAGATAAATTAGTAAAAAATGCTTTGCAGGAAGTGAGAACTAAATATTCTTGGCAGGCAATAACCAAACAATTAATTGGCTATTACCAAGAAATTATTGCAAAGTATAGATCTAAGAAATTATGATGAATAGGAGGTTTTATGGTTAATCCCAATATTTTTAGACAATATGATATTCGTGGCGTGGTAGATAAAGACCTTACAGATGAAACTGTATATCTTATTGCACGTGCCTATGGAACTTATATGCGCCGCTTGAACAAAAAAACTGTTGCGATAGGCGGTGATGCCCGACTTAGCACTCCTCGTTTTAAAACTATTTTTATAAATGGACTGCGTGAGACTGGCATCGATGTAACAGATGTGGGCATTTTGGCAACTCCACTACTTTATTTCTCTATTTGGAAATTAAAGACAGACGGCGGCGTGATGATAACCGCTAGCCATAATCCCCCAGAATATAATGGAATTAAATTGAACGATGGCTTGGCCAGTGTTTATGGCCAGCAGATCCAGGAGATTTTTCAGCTCATTCAAAAAGAAGATTTCGAGAGTGGGGAAGGCAGCTTACAAAAAAATGATAAAATAGAAGAACAATACATGGATTACATCGTAGATAACATCAACTTAGCAAGACCAGTAAAAGTTATTGTAGATGGTGGAAATGGCACTGGTGGGCTATATCTTCCTAAAATATTACGACGTTTGGGCTGCGATGTAACCGAAATGTATTGTGAACCAGATGGCAGATTTCCTAATCACCATCCAGATCCTTCTATAGAAAAAAATATGACCGATCTTATCGCCAAAGTTAAGGAAATCAAAGCTGAAGCTGGTTTCGGTTTAGATGGCGATGCCGATAGAATTGGCGTGATCGATGAAAACGGTAAAATGCTATATGGTGACCAGATCTTGAACATTATTGTGCGCGATTTTTTGAAAGATAATCCGGGTGAACGCATCATTGCCGATGTAAAATGCTCTAAAAACCTATTTGATGATATAAAAAAATACAAAGGTGTTCCCATAATGTACAAAACCGGCCATGCTAATATAAAAAATAAGATGGCCAAAGAAGGAATTAAGGTGAGCGGTGAAATGAGTGGACATATCTTCCTAAAAGACCGCTATTTAGGATATGATGATGCAATTTATGTTGCTTGCCGCTTTGTGGAGATAATGAGCCGCATGGATAAACCAGTTAGCCGCTTTTTGGAAGATCAACCCAAGATGTACAACACACCCGAGTTGCATATAAAAAGTACAGAAGAAGAAAAATTCAAGTTGGTAGCTAAGGTACGAGATTCTTTCATAGAAGAAGGCTACGATGTGAATGATATTGATGGTATGCGCATAACTTTTCCCGATGGCTGGGCTTTATGTCGCGCTTCTAACACTACTCCGGTACTGGTGCTACGCTTCGAAGCTGAAACAGAAGCACGACTTGAGGAGATACGTAAATTGGTTGAAGACCGCATAGCAAAACTTAGATAACTCAAAGAACTCAAAAGCGAAAATTCGCAAAACATTCTATATAATGCCCAGAAGGTATAAAAAAGCCCCGCTTAGAACGGGGCTGATTTATATTCCTAGTATTTTTTATATAACACCATGATCGAGCATAGCATCTGCTACTTTTAGGAAACCAGCGATATTAGCACCTTTCATATAGTTTACAAAATCGCCGTCTTTACCATATTTTTGGCACTGAGAATGGATATTCTTCATAATATTATGCAGTTTAGTATCCACTTCTTCGCGTGACCAAGAAATTCTAAGGCTGTTCTGAGACATTTCCAAACCAGAGGTAGCTACTCCTCCAGCATTAGCAGCTTTTCCTGGTCCGTAAAGCAGTTTATTAGCCAAAACTATATCTATTGCTTCGGGTGTAAGTGGCATATTAGCACCTTCGCAGATGCAGATACAACCATTTTTAACCAATTCTTCAGCTTCTTCTTTATTCATTTCGTTTTGAGTGGCACATGGAAGAGCTATATCGCATTTTACACTCCAGGGACGTTTGCCTTCGAAATAATCTACGCCAAATTCTTCGGCATATTCACGAATGCGGCCACGTTTTACATTTTTAAGTTCCATCACATATTCCCATTTTTCACCGGAAATACCATTGGGATCGTAGATATACCCACTGGAATCGGAAAGTGTTACTACTTTACCTCCCAATTCATTAACTTTCTGAGTTGCATATTGAGCCACATTACCAGAACCGGAAATAGCTACAGTTTTTCCCTCAAAATTTTCTCCGCGTGTTTTCAGCATCTCTTCTGCAAAGTAAACTGCTCCATAACCAGTAGCTTCAGGTCGGATCAGACTACCGCCCCAGTTTAATTTTTTCCCTGTAAGAACACCGGTAAATTCATTACGTAGTTTTTTGTACATACCAAACATATAGCCGATTTCTCGTGCACCTACTCCGATATCACCAGCTGGAACATCGGTATTGGGGCCAATATGACGATAAAGTTCGCTCATGAAAGACTGACAAAAACGCATAACTTCGTTATCGGTTTTACCTTTAGGATCAAAATCGGAGCCACCTTTGCCACCACCCATAGGCAGGGTTGTAAGACTGTTTTTAAATATTTGTTCAAACCCCAAAAACTTCAAAATGCTTAAATTTACGCTAGGATGAAAACGCAATCCACCTTTGTAAGGACCAATAGCATTATTAAATTCAACTCGATAGCCTCGATTAACTTCCACTGTACCATCTTCCTTCATCCAAGGAACACGGAACATGATAACTCTATCTGGTTCTACAATTCTATCCATTATCTTGCCTTCCACAAAACGAGGATTAGATTCATACACTGGCCAAATAGATTCAACTACTTCTTTTACAGCTTGTAAAAACTCTGGTTGTCCGGAATTTCTTACCGAAATTCTTTCCATAAAAACGTTCATTGACATACAGAAAACCTCCATAATTTATTTGAAAAGATTCGTTTTCAATAATAGATATTTGTCAATAACAATAATTATTTTCTTACTACCAAGAAAATTAAAATGTTTGGAAATCTCTCTAATGCTGCTTTATAAAAGGGGATGACAGTTTTGTTGATTCTTTCTATTTTTTTTGTTATTAAAAAAAATTCTGCTATAATAGCTCTAAAAAATTTTCGTGAATAATCTGGGAAAATAATTTCTTGACCAACAACTCCTAAATGAGGATTTTACTTGAAAAGGAGTGAAAATGTTCAATATCAAACAGGAACTGGAGAAAATAGATGATTTTGTAAGAAAGCAGGTAAAAGGTGCAGGCTTTCAGCAATTGGTAGTAGGGCTTTCTGGTGGAATAGATTCAGCGGTAACAGCAGCTATTTGCACACAAGCATTAGGAAAAAAAAATGTATTCGCTCTTATGCTGCCTTACAAAAATAGTCATCCTAACAGCCTCAAAGATGCTATAGTATTAGCTGAACAATTAGGAATAGAGTATCGAGTTGTAGACATTTCGCCCATGATAGATGCCTATTTTAATAAGTACGAACCCAAAGCAGATAAATTACGTATAGGCAACCTTGCGGCGCGTGAAAGAATGTGTGTACTTTATGATCATTCTTCCAAATTACCCGCCCTGGTAGCTGGAACAGGCAATCGCAGCGAACTTTTGATAGGTTACTGCACCCAATATGGCGATAATGCCTGTGCTTTTGAACCTTTGGGACATCTATATAAAACTGAGGTAATTAGATTAGCTTCTTATTTGGATATTCCAGATGAAATTATCAATAAAACTCCTTCTGCCGATTTGTGGGAAAACCAAACCGATGAAACAGAGATAGGAATTAGTTATAAAAAACTGGATGCTATTTTACATTTTTTGTGTGATTTACATATGAGTGACCAAGAAATTGTGGCTGCTGGGAATAGCATTTCCGAGGTAAAAAAAGTAAAAAAAATGATAGAAAATTCAGAATTCAAGCGCAAATTACCACCAATTTTAAACAGATAAAGGAGAATTATTTTGAGTTTATTATCTAATATAAAAAATGATAGATGCAAGAAATGCAAAGTGAATCGTGGCAACCGATTTTGTCTGCGAATAGGAAAAGAAATCTGCTGGCAGTGCTGCAATGAGATGAGGGTTGACCAAAAATGTCCTGATGCCTGCAAATACTCTCTACACAAAGTAAGTGACTTAGAGTTCAAAACCAATGCCGATTCTCAGTATGAATATGATGATCTTCTGAAAAGAGAAATTGACCATTGGATAAGACATCCGCAAAAGATATTTGCTGGCAAAATACCCCTCAAGATGTCTGAATCTGAAGCAGGTAGAAAAGAGATGGAAGAATTTTTTGCCAAATATTCTGCTTTAAAATATATTCCCGTATCTTATTTATTCGATAAACTTAAGCTATACAATCTTAAACCAAAACATCAAGTGGAATATCCCGAGAAAGCAGCGTTCAAATTCATGGATAAGATAGTCGAGCAAGATTGGGAAGCAACTATTGATTTTTTACTGGAACAAGAGCAATATAAACAAAAACTTTATCGAGAGAATTACTTAAAACGCAACGAGAAAAATAAATTTTTGAAGAAATTTGTTTATTACCAGCTTATCTCTGCGGCTTATTCCCAAGATAAAAAACAGGCTTTGGTTCATTTTGAAGCAGCAGGAAGGTACGATTTTACTATTGTACTAAAGAAAAAAGCGGGAAAATGGTGGGTAGCTAAGAAGATTTTAGGCAAACCAGAGCTTTACAACAGCGAAGCAGAAGCTTTACAGCAGGTAGCTATCTTGCTTGCCAAAAACCAAAGCGGAAATGCCTACGAGTTACTGAAAAAGTATAGTTCAATTTATATCGATTCCGCCGATTTAGAATATTATTGGGGAATGTATTACATTTTAGATAAACGTAATCAACAGGCTTTACAACATTTTTTAAATGCTGTAGAGCTAGATCCCAATTTCTTGGAAGCAAAATATAATTTAGCTTATTTAAATCAAATCCAGAAAGAATTTAAAAAAGCTAAGGCACTGTACAAAGAGATTTTAGAAGTTAATGCTAAAGAGATAAAAAGTCTTAACAACTTGGCATGGATTTACATAGAAGAGGGTAGGAATACCGATGCTAAAGAGTTATTGGAAAAATGTTTGCAGATAGACCCAGAATTTGAATTAGCTAAAGAGAATTTAAAAAGAATTAACGAGTTATAAGCATATTTTCATCTTCGGTAAAATAGATTGCCAGTTTATTGGGTACACATATTATCGGTATTGTATTCGACCAACCTTGTTTAACACAATATTTATGCGGGCAGGTAGATTCTTTTACTCTTAATTTATTACTTTTTATCTGCAAAACTATGCCGTTATCGACTGTTATTTCTCTGTTTTCTGTTAAATCAATAGTTTGCCATAATTTATTTTTATAAAATACGTTAGCCTTACTTTCTTTGTAATCTACTTTAAAAAAAAATAGTACAGCCAGAAAACAAAAAAATATTATCAAAAGCCAATCAGGTAGGGTAAAAATTTTTACTATTTTTCTAGTTCTGTTAAAATTTGCCATAAATGAACTGTCCACACTGGGGACAGTGGTTATCTTTCAGATAACTTTTAATACCAAAATCTCTTTTAACAAGTAGGTTGCCACAATTGGGACAACGAGTTTCATTTTCTGAAAGGATATTTCCCAGATAAACATAGTTCAATTTATTTTTAGCAATATGATAGGCATTGTACAGGGTAGCATCGGAAGTGGGGCCATTGCTCATTTTATAGTGTGGAAAATATTTGGAAAAATGAATGGGAATATTTTCATCAACTTCGGATAAGAAATTCACTACAGCTTCAATTGCATCATCGGAATCGTTTTCGTTTGTTATGATTAGATTAGTAATTTCCACATGACAGCTTGTAGCGGCAATTTTTATAGTTTGCAGAACTGGATCACGCCGGCCATGGCAAATATCGGTATAGAAGTTTTTACCCATCGATTTTAAGTCGATATTCATAGCATCGATGAAGGGTAGAAGCTGCTTGAGTGGTTCAGGATTCACAAAACCATTAGTCACCATTACTATTTTTATACCATTTTCCTGTAAAATTTTTGCACTGTCCCAAATAAATTCGTACCAGGTAAAAGGTTCGGTGTAAGTGAAGGCAACCATGTCTGTATCGTATTTCTGGCATAGTTCTATTATGTATTCGGAAGATATGCGATAAGTGGGTACCTTTTGCTGACTTATTTGGTAATTCTGACAAAATTCGCAAGCAAAGTTGCATGAATTTGGTCCTAATGAGAGGATATTTTTTCCAGGATAATAATGAAATAGTGGTTTTTTTTCTATTGGGTCAAGACTGATGGTTACTGTGCGCCCATAATTTTCGGCTATCAATCTGCCATTATAATTTTTTCTACTGCGGCACAATCCTTCTTCATCGGGAAGAATAACGCAAAAATGGGGACAAAGTTCGCACTGGACTTTGTTACCATTTAATTTCTTGTAAAACATTGCTTCTCTCATATTTCCTCCCATTCTATTTTGCTTTTCTTCTAAAGCGGAACATTCTTTTATGTAATAATATACTTTTTTGAGGAACTGGTAAAGCACCCTGACTTAAGTTTCTGGTATCAGTGATAGAATAAAAAGCTTTGGGATTGTGTTTTTGAATAACTTCCAGGACTTCGTTAATTTCACGTCTTCGCAATGGTAGGAAAATAACTTCAACGATTCCGTCGTTATCGAAAGCTGTTACATTGGTTACTTTGTAATCTAAACTGCGCAAATGAGCAATTAGGTTTTCAGCATTTGTACTGGTAATAATGCGCATCATCACAATTCCCATAGCCAGTTTATTTTCCAGAAAAATTCCGAAATAATTTCCAGCAGCAAAACCAGCTGCATAGGCAATGTAAGTTATTGGATCAGCTAAATTCTGCATGATCTGACTCATAGCAATAAGCCAAATGAGAACTTCTACAAACCCAATAATAGGAGCTAAATATTTCATTCCTCTGGAAACAAATATGATGCGAATTGTTCCCAAAGTTACATCTGCAATCCTAGACAAAAATATTAAAAGAGGAAGAAGATAGTAATGAATAGACGGATCTTGAAACATCAGCTTTCTATCCTTTTATATAAAAATTCATAGGTCTTATCTATATTCCCACTATTTTCCCAAATAGTTTTTTGGGCATTTTCTCCTATTTTTTTCAGTTTGTATTTATTAGAAACTAAATTAATAATATCATTTTTCAAGTTTTTCTGGTTGGAAATCACGATCGCTTTATTTTTTTGCAATTTTTCTACAGAATCTTTGCAAGAAGAGTGATATGGCCCCATTATTATTGGGACTCCGTAAAAAGCTGGTTCCAAGGGATTATGTCCACCGAAATCGAAGAAACTACCACCCACTATTGCTAAATCGGCTATAGCATAAAATTGCACTAGTTTGCCCATTTCATCTACAATAAGGTCGCCGCCAAACTGGTTTTGGGAATAAAGCTTAAAATCTGGTAAATTCTGTTCTACTTCGGGCAATCGCTGCAAGTGACGTGGTACTACAATAGCTTGTAGCTGTGGAATCTTGTTTCTAAGCTGCGAAATAATCTCGCTGAGCAACTTTTCCTCGCCTGGACGACTACTACCCCATACTAAGATAAAATCTTGCGGAGCATAGCCATATTGCCTTCGCAATTTCTGCGCATCATACTCGGGGAGTTGTAAACTGAATTTAAGATTACCGTGATTTTGCACATTGGCAAATCCCAAATGTTTAAAACGTTGAGCATCAATCTGCGATTGGGCACTTATAGCTTTTATGGCTTGCCACGGTGTTTTCCAAAAAAACTTGGTTCTACGATAATTCAAAAAAGAATTTTTGGAAAGACGGCCGTTAACAACATAAACTGGTATTTTTTTTAGATTTGCTATCCATAGCATATTTGGCCAAAATTCAGTTTCCACAAGTACAATTGCTTTAGGTTGTAGTCGCTTGAAAGCACGCAGCATCATAAATATACAATCGAAAGGGATGAAAAAACTTTTTACAGGTAGGGAAGAGGCACGTTTTTGTCCCGTAGTTGTCATAGTGGTAATAATAACAGAATAATTTTCAGATAATCTTCTAATAAGTCCAGCAGCAGCATTAACTTCACCTACCGAAGCTGCATGAACCCAGATATTATTAGCATTTTCCTGCTTTTCCAGAAATCCCAAGCGTTCTTGCCGCTCTTTGCCTTTAAACCTTAAAACTATATATGGCATACAGATAGCGGCAATAAGTAAAACCAATATGCTATAAATTATCATCTAATTTACTCTTTTACAATAGGTTGAAAGTAGATATCATCTTCCACGCGGGCAACTGTAACTTCCAATTCGTCCATAAGTTTATAGGATTTTCCGCTACTGCGACCAGAAAAACTCATGTTTTTATCATAGAAAACATAATAGTCATCTTTTAGATTAGTGATATCAACAATACCGGTTACTGGGTAGCGTTCCAATTCTACGATCAATGATTTCGGCAGTACAGAAATTATCATACCTTTATAAGTTTCGCCCACTTTACTCTTCATAAATTTAATTTTATTTTTCAAATCGATCTCTCGTTCCGATTCATCTGCTACCAATTCCTTTTCTGAAGCTGTATCAGCATACTCGGCCAAATCTTTTTTGGAAAAAAAATCGTTCTGCTGGCTGAGTACAGATTTTATCTGATGGTGGATGATAAGATCGCATAAGCGACGAATAGGAGAAGTAAAATGTGTATAGTTATTCATCGCCAAAGCAAAATGGCCTCTGTTTTTTATATCGTAATGCGCTTTTTTCATACTACGCAATATCATTCTATCGAATACACGATGATATTTGGCATTAGGCATTTTTTCCAAAGTATTTTGCAAACACCTATTCAGATCATCGTTTAATTTCATCTTTATCCTATAGAATTTCAGCAGTTGCTGTAATTCGTATAACCTGTCTTCATCGGGATCTTCGTGTACACGGTAGATTGTGGGTTTATGCGAGAGTTTCTTTGCTATAAATTCATTTGCCAGCACCATAAAATTCTCGATAAGCTTATGAGAATCGGTTTCACGACTGCGCTGCAGATCTATTATATGGCCTTCATCATCGAAAATATACTCAGTTTCCGGTAGATTAAAATTCAAATAACCCTCTTTTATCCTTTGCTTACTGAGATATTGCGATAATTTTCGCATATTTTTAAGTGTGTCTGCTAATTCAGGTTCTATATCAGTTTGTTTGCCCTCAAAAAGATCATCGATCTCTGCATAAGAAAAGCGCGCATCGGAACAAATAACACTCTCGTACACATTTTGATTGAGAATTTTGAAATCATTGTTCATAACAGTTTTCACCGTTAAGGTTAGTTTATCCTCATAAGGGCGCAAACTACATATTTTATTGGAAATTTTTTCTGGTAGCATCGGAATTACTCGCTGAGGAAAATAGTAGCTGTTACCACGGTTAACAGCTTCTGCAAAAAGTTGACTCTGTGGATGAATATAGTGGGTAACATCGGCAATATGAACATAAAGTTCCCATTTTTCTTTATTTTTAATCAACGATATTGCATCATCGTAATCTTTAGCTGAAGCCGGATCGATAGTAAATGTAGGCAAATCACGAAAATCCTGACGATTTTCATAATCTTGCTGACGAATCTCTGGCTCTATATCTTTCAATTCCTGAATAACAGCTTCTGGAAAGGTGAGAGGTAGATTGTAATCTTTTATAACAGCTAATGTTTCCACCTCAGGCTCTCCAGCTTTACCCAAAATTTCACTTACCTCTCCATAAGGAAGCTTGTTGAGATGCCTATCACCCCAATAAAGTACCTTCAATATAACCTTTTGTCCGCTGCTAGCATTGTTTAATTTCTTAATTTCAAAATCGCTATGGATGCGATGATTATCGGGAAGCAAATAGTAACGACCTTTGTATTTACTCACATTTCCTACAAAATGCTCTTTAAAACGCTTCACTATTTTAGTTACAATACCGTATTTTTTATGTTTGCGTGTATATTTTATATCGATTTGTACTGTATCATTATGAAAAGCATTCAAAGTATCTTCGCTGGAAATGTACACATCGTAATCGGGACAAATAACAAAGGCAAAAGATTTATTCTTTGCTAAAGGCCGGGCATCGAAAGTTCCTATGAGTTGTTTATTAGCTGGTGCTTTCTTTGGAATGAAATAACGATGATTGTTGTAACCAATTTCTCCATTTTTCCGTAATTTATTTAAAGTATGAATTACATCTTTCCGCTTATTTTTATCTACTTTAGCCAAAGAAGCTAATTCTTTAGCTTTCAATTCATTTCCTATATATTCCTGAAGTATTTTTTTAAGTTTTTTTGCCAATTCCTTATCGTACATTATAGTTTGTTTCCAATCTTTTGTTCTAAAATTTGTAAAAGTTCTTCTTTTTCATTTTGTTCACGGGTAAATCGTAGGGAAAGTCCCCGAAATGGATCTAAACGTCGCGGTTGCGTAAAAGTGCTAAGCATAATGCCCTTTTTATCCATATAAAAACAGCCAAAATCTTCATAACGCCGTTCTATACGAATAAACCAGTAAAAAACTTCGATTTTATTCTCATAAAGCTTGTATGTGGTTGGGATAAAATATGTTATAAGACTAAAAAAAAAGGCGAATATGCCAATAAAATAAAACAACGGCATATCCCAATTTACTACTGCTATTTGCCATAATATCCAGGCTAAAGCAAGCATGAACAGCACCAAAAACAAGGAGGTTATGGGAAATTCGCGAAATGGATGCGATGTCCATTCTAATAATGGTTTATTGGACATTTTGCACTATCTCCCTGCATTTTTCTATTTCTTCTTTCATTGTTAAAATATGTTCAAAAGTATCATTTGTGTTGAATTTAGAACCGATAGTATTGGTTTCACGATGCATTTCTTGCAAAATGAAATTGAGTTTTTTCCCAACTGTCTGCTCTGATAAACTGGATTGGAATTTCTGCAGATGATTCTTTATTCGTACTATTTCTTCTGTAACATCAGCTTTATCGACATAAACACCAGTTTCTAATAAAATCCTGCGATAATCTTCTTCTGCTAATTTATTTTGCAGCAATTCGTCAATATTGTTCACCAATCGTTCGTATAACTGTTTTTTGTATTGAGGGAATAATTTTTCAATAATCGATAGGGAAGTGCTAATTTTTTGAACACTCTCTTGAAGATATTTTAGCATCGATTCTCCCTCATTTTTAGCTATTTTATAATGTGCTTGTAAAGCTTTTTCCAAGGTTGATAACACAATATACTGTAATTGTTCACTTTCTAGTTCTGTTTGTTGTTCTATAATACCATCTTCTGCTAAAATCGCTTCTATAGGGATATCTCCAGAATTTCCTATTTTTTTATAGATTGCTTCAAGTATCTGTTTGTAAGCTGAAAGCTTTTTGCTATTAAGAATGTATTCAGGAACTGATTTATTATCTAAATTCAAGTATACCTCAACTTTTCCACGCTTAATATAATTAGAAATCAGGTTTTTCATCTCTAACTCTAAGTAATTTAATTCAGATGGTATCTGCATACGAATATCCAGATATCTACCATTAACTGATTTAACTTCTATTTCCAAGGCATAATTTTCATCGGAATATTCACTTTTTCCATATCCTGTCATACTAAGCATATTTTTCTCCAATGTGTTTTATTACTCAAAGCAATTTTTCATTCTTTAGAATGCATTTTTGAAACTCGCTACAAAAATGTCAACATAACCATTCCGAATTTTATGATTTAATAATTTACTTTAGAGCGTGAAACATTAATTACAATTACAAGGAATTACCTGGTTTACAAAGAATTAGAAGATATAATGAAGTTTACATAATATATATTATCAGGGGTTATTTGTGTCGCTTTTTCGCACTCTTTTTTTCAGATTTATCAATAATTTTCTAAAAGTTTTCCCCATTTTATTCTGCTTATTTTAATTAATTAGGAAGCTCAAACTTTCCTACTAAAGTTTTAATGAAAGGTTAGAAATAAAAACTACGCTTGGTATATTTTGTAACCGCATATGTTTTTTTAATCTTCAAAGAATGGATTTAGTTCTTCGACTTCTTCGGTTTGTAATATTTCAAAAACTTCTTCTGGTGTATTTGCTTTTAGCATTTGTTTTTTAATATGCGGGTGCTGACCAAATATTTTGGCAATATTGGAAAGTACTTGCAAATGTTGGCGATCATAATGTTCTTTGGGTGTTGCAATTAAAAAGATGATATGTACTGGTTTATCGTCTACAGCATCAAATTTTATTCCTTTTTTGGAAATACCTATTACACCTCGTATTTTGGGACCGCCTTCTATAATTGCATGCGGAATAGCTAAATTATTGCCAATCCCTGTAGAAACCTGTTTTTCCCGCTCTATAAAGCTGTTTTTCAGCTTTTCTAAGGAAATTTCATGACATTTGTGGGTTTTATACATAAATTCAGTTAGTTCAGCAAGAGCGTCCCATTTATTATCGGATTGCATATCAACTTTAATAAATTCCTCTTGAATAAAATCCATCAATCGTAATCTGTTTTTATCTACTTCCCCACTTTTTTGCAAGGCTTTACCAGTCAAAATTGGTCCTAGCAGTTCGTTCACGACAACAGCAGTAAGTACAACTGAGGTTATTTCGGAAGAATAGATACTCAATAGTTCATTATTTTCTATTAATAGTACCAGTCCAATTGCTACGCCAGCAATAGGATAAAGTGCAATACCTATCCATTTTTTAATAGTATCAGTTGAACCTGCTAACCATGCTCCCAAAGTAGAACCAACGGTTTTTCCAAATAAGCGACTTAAAATAAGTACAAAGCCAATAGATCCTGCTATTTTGATTGCGGCAAAATCCAAGTGAGTACCGGCCAATACAAAAAAGAGAGTATAAACTTCTGTTTCTATATCTTTAAAAGCTCCAAACAGAGTATTTTTATTTTTGGAAAAATTACTTATCACCATTCCCAAAATAAGGCTACTCAGAATTCCAGAAAGATGCAAGGTTTCGGCAGTTCCTACAGTTATGATAACTGCCATCATAACCATAACCAGGAAGGAAACGCGGGTTTTGCGTTTCTCGGTGAAATAGATTACCGCATATCCCACCACACTACCAATAATAATAGATTCCACTAATAGTAGTAAAGGTTTTATAATTATTGCTACAATTCCAACATGCGAAGTAGAAGTTATATAATAAATAAAATAATATACGGTGTAGAAAACTACGATAGTGATCACATTATTCAAAGCAACTACAGCCAATAGAGTTTTAGTAAAAATTCCCTTAGCTCGCTTTTCGCGGACAATATGCAGAGTTGAACTTGGCGCCGTAGTAATGGCAATTGCCGAGATTAAAAGTGAAGCTTCCAGAGATACATTTGTGAACAATTGCAATGAAAAGAACACCACAACAGGCGTTATAATAGCATCGGCAAGCGTAATGAAAGCTATACGACGTCCAGCATTGTGCAATTTACGAAAATCGAGGTGACTGCCGATTGTAAGTCCTATAAAACCTAATGCGAAATTGGTGATAGGTACAAAGCTGGTGTAGGCATTTTGTACAAATAAATTCAGCACATAAGGTCCCAAAACCACACCGCCCAGAATTTGACAGGTTACCGTGGGAATATGCAGTTTTCTAGCTAATCTATTGAAAATATAACCAGTAATTAAGATAACAGAAAGTACTAGCAAAGGATTGGCAGCTTGAATAAGCGCAACATCACCTTGAAACCATTTACTGATATGCGCAAACATGCTATTCAGTCAGCTCTCCCCTTAATGTCCACCCTACCGCATCGGTTATTTTTACTTGTACGAATTTTCCTATAAGTGCTTTACTTCCCGGGAATACAGTTATTTTGAAATCGCGGCTTTTGCCAGCAACTTCTTTATCAGATTTTTTACTAAGGCGCTCCACATAGATCTCTTTGATTTTCCCAATCTGCTCTTGATATTTTTCCAAAGTTATCTGCTGCTGCAATTTAATTAACTTCTGCAGCCTTTTTAAGCGTGTTTCTTCAGGAATTTGCTCTGGATACTGAGCAGCTTTAGTACCAGCTCGTGGCGAATATTTGAAAGTAAAAGCATAATCGAAGCGGATTTTCTGCATCATTTTGTAAGTATCCATAAATTGTTCGTCAGTTTCACCTGGAAAACCAGCGATAATATCGGTAGTAATGGCAATATTGGGTATAGCAGCTCGTAATTTTTGCACAATTTCATAGAAATGAGCAGCGGTATAACCGCGGTTCATTCGCCTTAAAACTTCATCGTTACCGCTTTGCATGGCCAGATGTAAATGCTCGCACACTTTGTCAGATTCTGCCATAACTCCAATTACTTCATCGGAAAGGTCTTTGGGATGCGAAGTAACAAATCGCAGCCTTTTTATGGAATCAATCTGATCTGCTTTTTGCAATAGTTTGGCAAAATTCACATCCTGATAGTGGTAGGAATTCACATTTTGTCCCAAAAGGGTTACATCTTTAAATCCGGCCTGCCCTACCCTATCTATTTCAGCTAGAATATCTTCTGTAGGCCTGCTTCGTTCGCGGCCACGTGTGTAAGGTACAATGCAGTAGGTGCAGAAATTATTGCAACCACGCATAATAGTAACAAAAGCATTGAAATTACCCTGATGAGTAGGATAGATATCTGGATATATCTGTTTTTTATCTATAGTAGTTTCGTTTATGAATTGCGATTTTTCATCCAGTTCAGCTAAGATTTGTGGCAATTTATGATATTGATCTACTCCCACCACAAAATCCACATCTTTGTTGTTTAAATTTCGCCCCATTCTCTGCGCCATGCATCCTATAACACCAATTTTTAGGTCTGTATTCTGTTTTTTGCGGCTCAGCTCGTTAGCTATTCTGCCCAAAACTCTATTTTCAGCATGTTCGCGCACCGAACAGGTATTAAAAATTATTATATCTGCTTGTTCGATCTCATCGGTATGACTATAACCAGAATTTTCCAGAATCGAAATAACCAATTCACTGTCGGAAACATTCATCTGGCAGCCGTAGGTTTCTATAAATACTTGTTTCATATCTTATAAATTACGTCTTCTATCTCCCAATAATATTATATCCCTAAGCGCCTCTTTATTTTTTGCTTTCATCCACTTTTTCTCGAAATTTTGGTTGGAAACCATTTGGGCAATAGCTGCCAAAACTTGCAGATGAAAATTGCGCTCATCGCGCGAGCCAGCAATAACAAACACAATTTTAACTGCAGGCGCTTTCTCGGAAAAATAAATGCCCTCTTTGCAGCGAACTACTAGAATATCAAATTTCTTTTCACCTTCTAAAATAATATGTGGAATGGCTAAGTTATCTGTTATTGCCGTCGAACTTTCTTGTTCTCTTTGCTCCAATTTTTCTTTTATATTTTCGCAAGGAGTATTAACAGAATCACAAATCTCTTCTGCTACTAGTTGGAAAAATTCCTCACGATCCATACTTTTTCCTAAGTCCAATATTTTAGCAGTTTCAATAATATTGTCGAATCTATCTTTTTCTATCGAATCTCGCTCACGAACAATTTCTCGTAATTGCCTATCCAGGGCTGTAGTGTCCAAATCGGAAGCTTTGATGCGTTTTACCAGCTGTACCAGCGCCGATTCTTTATTGTTTTTTATTCTTCCATAGACCAAATACCAAATCAAGCTAATTGTCATGAACAGCAAAGTAATTAAAAGCGGATAGAAACCCATATCGATTATTAAGAAAATATATAAAATTATCGCTAAAATTTGTATCCATGGATATAGGGGTGATTTAAACTTAGGTCTGTAGTTTTGAATACCGCTTTCCCGCATTATTATCACCGAAAGGTTAACAAATATAAACATCAGTATTTGCATTGTTGAAGCTGTTTTTACCAATGTTTCCAAGGGCAAAAAGATAAAAGCTATCATAAAAGCTGAAGTTATAAGGATTGATATGTATGGAGTATTGTGTTTTTCACTTATACGGCTAAAAATTGGTGGAATTAAATTATCCTTGCTCATAGCCAAAGGATTGCGCGAGGCAGCCATTATACCAGCATTGGCAGTAGAGAAAAAAGCCAGTAATGCTGCTATCGAAAGTATAATAGCACCAAAATTTCCCATTATTTTACTCGCACCGTCGGTTATTGGTGTTAATGAATATCCCGATACTTCCGATTCCAGCAGACCATCCCCTAAAACTCCCACTGTGGTAAATACTACCAAAACATACAATGCAGTTACTATTAAAAAGGAAAATATCATACCCAGTGGAATGTTTTTTACCGGATTATCCACTTCTTCGGCCATGCTCGCCACCTTAGTTAGGCCACCAAAGGAAATAAATATCATACCAGCAGTCATAAATAATGTGCGCATATCAGTCTGCATAAAATTCTCGAAATATTTATTCTGAACCTGCGGAATTCCTTTTACCAGGTAAATTACTAAAATTGCGATTAAGCCAAAGACCATAAACGTTTGTAATTTCCCCGCATGCTTAGTTCCAAATAGATTTATAACAGTAAAAATAATGCAGAAGAGCACAGCAACCAGCTTTATTTCCAAGACGGTGAACCCCGGCAAAACAATACTGGCAAAAGCACCGATTCCTACTAAAGCAAAAGCACTTTTTAATGCTAAAGAGAGCCAAGCAGAAGTCCCAGCCATGGTTCCAAAACCAGCGCCTAAGCTTACATTTATAAAAAAATATGCACCACCAGCTTTGGGCATAGCGGTAGAAAGCTCGGCTTGGCTTAGCATAGCGGGAACTATAAGTATACCTGCCAAAAAATAAGCCAGGATAACTGCGGGTCCAGCTTTGGAATATGCTAAACCTGGTAATATGAAAAGTCCCGAACTTATCATAGCGCCGGCAGCAACACTAAAAACGTCAAATAGTTTTAAATCTCGTTTTAAGTTAGACATATTTCCTCCTATTATTTTTAAGAAATCTCACTCCCAGAGTCAATATCGCCTTCTGGCACAACTATTTTCATCTTATCGTCAGTTTTAGCAGCCAGTATCATGGCTTCCGAATTTATTCCCATAATTTTACGCGGTTTCACATTTAGCACCATCGCTACTTTTTTGCCCATAATATCTTCTGGTTTATAAAATTTGGAAATACCCGAAACCACGGTACGCTCTTCCCCACCTATATCGATCTTCAGTTTCAGTAGCTTATTCGATTTCTTAATCTTTTCCGCTTCTATCACTTTTACCACGCGTATTTCCAGTTTTTCAAAATCGGCAAATTCCACCTGTGGTTTGTGCTCTATTTGGGGTTTGGGGTTCGCTTGCTGGGCAGCTACGGCCAATTTATCCAGCTGTTTTCTTACCTTTTTATCATCTATTTTTGGGAAAAGAGGCGAGATTTCGCCAATTTGGATATCTCCTAACTGGTTGGAGAGATCTTTTATGGTAAAATCAGTTTTCAAGTTCAGCATCTGGCGCAGCATTTTCATTTTTTTAGGAAGCACCGGGCTGAAAACGATGGAAATTCGGCGCAATAGTTCGCTGCAGATATATAGGGTTTCAGCAGCTGAATCTTTATCTTGTTTCACAGCTTTCCAAGGTCGGTTTTCGTCGAAATAACGATTTCCCAATCTGCCCATATCCACTATCAACCGCACAGCTTTTCTCACCTGATAATTCTCGTAGGCTTTTTCTATTTCTAGAAGCAGCTCATCAGTTTCTTCCAACAAAATTTTGGAATTATTGCACAGCTTTTGCGGTTTGGGAATTTTGCTATCGTAGTACTTTTTGGTGAACGAGAAAACACGATTGGCCAGGTTTCCCAAAATATTAGCCAAATCGTTGTTTATCTTATTTTGGAAATCTTTCCAGGAAAAATCGCTATCTTTTGTTTCAGGTGCAATTGCAGCTAGGTAATAGCGTAAATATTCACCATCGAAATCTTCAAGAAAATCATCTACCCAAACTGTCCAGTTTTTGCTGGTGGACATTTTTCTACCTTCCAAATTCAGATATTCATTTGCAGGAACATCAGTGGGAAGTACATAATCTTCGTCCTGTTCCATTAGCATAGCTGGCCAAATTATGGTATGAAAGGGAATGTTGTCTTTGCCAATGAAGTGGATAAGCCTGGTGTTTTCATCCAACCAGTAATCTTTCCATTTTTCTGGTTCGCCAATATTTTTAGCCCATTCCATTGTAGCAGAGATATAGCCGATAGGAGCATCGAACCATACGTACAGCACTTTACCGGCGGCATTTTCCAAAGGAATGGGTACGCCCCAGTCGATATCGCGGCTTATGGCACGCTCGATAAGCCCTTCATTCAACCAGCTCATTATAAAATTGTAAACATTTTCCTTCCAATCTGTTTTGGTTTGCAGCCACTTGCGTAATTTGTTTTCGAACTTGGGCAATTCCAAATACCAATGCGTAGTTTCCTTTAAAACAGGGGTAGCGCCCGAGATCTTGCTTTTGGGCTTTATCAGGTCGGTAGGATTTAACAGCTTACCACAGCTATCACATTGATCGCCGCGAGCATCTTCAGCTTTACAGTACGGACAAATGCCTTCCACATAGCGATCTGGTAAAAACCGCTTGTGCTTTTCGTCGAAGAATTGCTCGGTAGTTTTTTGTTTGATAAAACCGCGCTCCAATAGGTTTAGGAAAAATTTCTGCGACAGTTTTACATGTTCGGGGCGAGCTGTTCCCGAAAAGTTATCAAACTGAATACCGATACCGTCAAAACTATTTTTAATGCTGTTGTGGTAGTGTTGCACCAATTTCTGCGGCTCTATTCCTTCCGCTTCCGCTTTTATGGAAATGGGCGCACCATGCTCATCTGTACCACAAATATAAATAACATCATCCTCTTTTAATTTACGAAACCGGACAAAAATATCAGCTGGCAGATATGCGCCAGCAACATGACCTATGTGCAATTTACCATTGGCATAAGGCAAGCCGCTGGTAACTAAGTATTTCTTACTCAAAACCTTCTCCTTTATTGCATTAATTCCTCTTTCCTTAGCCATAACTTAATTTTCAACTGGTGAGTGTCAATAAATATAAATCCCGCAAATCGGTAAATAAATTTTAGGATAGGTTGGAATTAATTTTTATTTTGGCATTTTTTCCCTGTAACCAGTTTTCGAAACATTCCGACCGAAAGCTTTAGGCTGGAGTAAAAACTTGTACGCCGAATGGAGAAATCTCATACAAACTTATGGTAAACCTGAGATCTCTCGACTTCACTTCGTTCCGCTCGAGATGACCACATTTTTTCCCTTCTTCTTTTCTTCTTTGAACTTCTCAGGTTTTCTCTTGCGTAAGTAAGAGAAAACTACAAATGAGTTCGCAGTAAGAGAAAACTACAGAGGCATTCGACGACCTGTCTCGCCGTATCTCCGGTCGCCTTTGGCGCTGCCGTAGGCAGGTAAACCTTGCACGAAGGCTGAAGTGTAACGGAGGTGGCATGGGTTTGCAGCCAAGACGAAATGGATTGAATAGCACCAGAAATTAATAAAACCAAAACTTAAGATATACTTTGACAATTTATCCGAATTTTCACAAAATAGTAAAAACATATTCCACTTAGGAGATTTTATGGATTTAAAAGAATTGAACTTTTATTACAACAAATTCAAATTTGGAGAAGACAATTTTCATAACCTGATGAAAAATGGTATTCGTGAGATTTTGCTGGTTTCCACATTCTACGATGCTTTCATTTTTGAACAAGATGGCCGGCTTTCCGAGCAAATTTTTGGTGAATACAGACAGCTGAATCTAAGCACAGCCCCCCGCATTACCAGCGTTCCTACCGGTATCCAAGCTTTAGAGCTATTGAAAACTCAAAAATTCGACCTGGTAATAACCATGATGCGAATTGGTGAGGTAAGTCCTTTTAAATTAGCTAAAGAGATCAAGCAGAATCATCCCAACCTTCCTATTTTGCTGCTATTGAATGTGCAATCGGATTTGGTGCTGGTACAGAACAACGAAGATGAAATGAAGTATATCGATGATGTTTTTATTTGGAATGGCGATACAAAGCTGTTTTTGGCTATGATAAAACGCGAAGAAGATAAGCGCAATGTAGAGTATGATACTAAATATGGTTTTGTACGCGTTATTTTGTTGGTAGAAGATAATATAGTTTACTATTCGATGTTTCTGCCGCTGTTGTATTCGGAAATTTTGAAGCAAACCCAAAGATTAATAAGTGAAGAGTTAAACGATATAAACAAGCGCTTGCGCATGCGAGCCAGACCAAAAGTATTGCTGGTGCACAACTATGAAGAAGCTGTACACTGTTTCAAAAAATACCAGGATTATATAGTGGGAGTTATTTCCGATGTGAAATATAAAAAAAATGGTAAATTAGATCCCAATGCTGGTATTAAACTTATCGATTATATCCATAAATCGGAAAAAGCAGATATTCCCATAACCTTGCAATCTTCCGATGAGGAAAACAGAGCATATGCTCATAGCCTTGGTGCTAATTTTTTGAACAAAAGTTCTAAAACGTTATTACATGATCTAAGAAACATAATTATCAACGATTTGGGATATGGCGATTTTGTGTTTCGTAATGCTAAAGGTAAAGAGATAGACCGTGCCCATACAATGTTTGAATTTGGCAAAAAACTGGAAACCGTGCCCGAGGAATCCTTGCTATATCACAGCAAGCGCAAGCATTTTTCTGGTTGGCTTATAGCCCACGGAGAAATCCAACTGGCAAAACAGGTGCGGCCCATACAGATAGAAGAATTCGAAAACGTTCAAGCACTCCGAGAATATCTTTTAGACATCTATCGGCAAGTACGCCGCAATCGAGTGCGTGGTAAGATAGTAAATTTCGAGCCTTCCACCATTCCCGAAAAAGATCAGATTATAAGACTGGCAGATGGCTCTTTGGGTGGGAAAGGGCGCGGCTTGGCTTTTCTGAATACCCTTTTGGTAACCATGGAATTTGAAAAACGATTCTCAGAAGTGAGAATTTTGCTTCCTACCACCGCCATAATTGGTACCAGCGAATTTGATACTTTTATAGAACACAACAAAATTGGCGGCTGGATAACAGAAAAAAGCGATAGTGAGATCCAAAACTATTTTTTAAAAGGCAGACTTTCCAAAGAACTATGTAAAAAATTGGAAATACTGATAAAAAACATTAACTATCCTTTAGCTGTGCGTTCTTCAGGCTTGCTGGAAGATTCCCAATCGCAACCTTTTGCCGGTATCTACGAAACTTTTATGCTGCCCAATAATCACAAAGATTATCACAAACGCTTAATTTATTTGAAAAATGCTATAAAGCTCGTATTTGCCTCAGTATTTATGGAAAATGCTCGCAATTATATTGAAAGCATCAACTACAAGGTAGAAGAAGAAAAGATGGCAGTTATTATCCAAGAATTGGTGGGTGAAAACTATGATGGTTATTTCTACCCAAATTTTTCTGGTGTTGGTCAATCATACGACTTCTACCCCACCTCCTACATGGAAAATAGTGATGGCGTGGTTGCAGTTGCGGTGGGTTTAGGAAAAGCAGTTGTTGAAGGTGAACGTAATTTCCGCTTTTGTCCCAAATATCCCAAAATGCAGATAATTTCGGAAAAAGAACTTTTGGGCGAAGGCCAGCGCGATTTTTATGCACTCGATCTGACCATTGACGACTATGAATTGCACAATTTTGAAGATCCAACCTTGAAAAAGTTAAAATTACGAGTAGCAGAAAAACATGGTAGTTTGCATCAGATAACTTCTGTGTGGGATGTAGAAAACAACCGATTAGTAGATAATCCGGAAGCTCGAGGTCCTAAAATTGTAACTTTCAATAATATTTTGAAATACAATTCCTTCCCCCTAGCCAAGATAACCGAAGAGATATTGGAAATTGGCGAAAAAGCGATGGGCGTGCCTGTAGAAATTGAATTTGCTGTAAATTTGAAAAAGAACCTTAAGCAAAACAAATTCCCTGCGTTCTATGTATTGCAAATTCGTCCGCTTACTATCAATACTGAAGAAATCTATATCGATTCCGAAAATTTAGATAAAAAAGAGTTATTCTTGTACACAGAAAGCGGTATGGGAAACGGTGTTATCCACAATGTTTGCGATGTTATTTTTGCTGATCCAGATAAATTCGACCGCACCCAAACCATGCAGATGCGCAGCGAAGTAGCAAAATTAAATGAAAAGATGAAACATGAACAGAAACGTTATATCTTAATTGCCCCTGGCCGCTGGGGCTCTCGCGATAGATTCCTGGGAATACCGGTAAAATGGCACGAGATCAACCAAGCTAAAATAATTGTAGAAGCTGGTCTAAAAGATTTCATTGTCGATTCTTCGCAAGGAACTCACTTTTTCCACAATCTGGTTTCGATGAATGTGGGCTATTTCACTGTTCCTTATGCAACCGATACCGATTTTATTGATTGGGAATGGTTGAAACAACAAAATCCAATAGAAAAAACTAAATATTTCGTGCATATTTCTCGTCCAGAAAAACCCTTCACCGTGAAAATGGACGGTCGGAGAGGAATTTCTTTTATTTATAAATAGGACATAACTGATGAATATTCAAGAGCTTAATTACTACTACACTAAATTTAAATATGGAGAAGAGAATTTTCATAATCTGATGCAGCATCGCATCGAGAATATACTGCTTATTTCCAATTTTTTCGATGCTTATGTATTGGAACAAGATGGGCGTCTTTCCGAACAAATTTATGGCGATTACAAGCAACTGCACCTTAGTACTGCTCCCAAAATTACCACAGTACCCTTTACGGAAAACATAAATTCCAAATTGGAAGAAGGGCACTACGATTTAGTGATAATTATGATGAGAATTGGTGAGATTAGCCCTTTTGAATTATGTGAAAACATTAAAAATCAGTTTCCCCAAATGCCCGTGATTCTGCTTTTGAATAAACAGTCTTATGTAGAGCTGGTATATCGCAATCAAAATAAGCTGAAAAACTTTGATGAAGTTTTTCTTTGGAATGGCGATTCTATGCTGTTTATGGCTATGATAAAACTTATAGAAGACAAACTGAATGTGGAGCATGATACAAAATTTGGCAATGTTCGCGTTACCCTGCTAATAGAAAGTGCCATTAACTACTATTCCCTATTCTTACCAGTTTTTTACAGCGAAGCTATGAGTTTGACCCAAGAGCTTACTCAAAGTGAGTTAAGCGATACCAACAAACGACTGCGCATGCGAGCTAGACCTAAAGTTTTAATGGCTCATAACTACGAAGATGCTGTTGAACTTTACAGAAAGTATAAAGAATATATCATTTGTGTTATTTCCAATGTAAATTTACAAGTTAATAATACCTACGACGAGCTGGGTGGGGTTAAATTGCTGCGAGAAATTAGGCAAAATAATCCCGATCTACCCATTATGATACAATCTGCAGACAAATATAATAAAATTCACGCCAAAAAATTGAACGCAGAATTTTTAGATAAAAATTCTGCACAACTTCTACACAGAATTCGTCGCTTTATTAAAAACAACTTAGGCTTTGGTGATTTTGTATTTCGCAATCTGCAGGAAGAGGAGATTGGGCGAGCCAAAAATATCTATCAATTTGAGCAGATGCTGAAAGAAGTTCCTGACGAATCTCTATTATATCATGCAGCTAGAAATCATTTTTCTGCCTGGTTAGCAGCTCATGGTGAACTGAAGATAGCAGATAGTATTCGCCATATCGTAACCGCAGATTTTCTTTCAGTACAACATTTGCGAGAATTTCTGCTGCAAACCATCAAAAAGGTGCGTCAAAAGCAATACCAAGGTAAAGTTATACATTTCACACCAGCAATTTTAACTGAAGAAGATAAAATAATACAACTTACTGAAGGCTCTATGGGAGGCAAAGGACGTGGACTTGCTTTCTTGAATTCATTGCTAACGGCAATGGATATTGATGACGAATTCGATAATATTTCGATAAAACTACCACGTACCGCTATTATAGGAACTCATGAATTCGATATTTTCTTGGAACAAAATAAGCTACAAAGCAAGGAATTGATAAAACATTCCGATAAAGAGATAAACCAAATATTTTCGGAAGCGAAGTTAAGTGATGAACTTAAAAATAAACTGAAAATTATGCTGGAAAAAATCGATTATCCTTTAGCAATTCGCTCTTCTGGCTTGTTGGAAGATTCTCAATCACAACCTTTTGCCGGTATATACAATACTTATATGCTTCCCAATAATAGAAACCCAGAAAGAAATTTGGAGCAGTTATGCACAGCTATTAAGCTTGTACTGGCCTCTCCTTTTAAAAAAGATGCTCGCCAGTATATCGAAAGTATTAACTACAAACTTGATGAAGAAAAAATGGCAGTGGTTATTCAGGAAATAGCAGGACATAAGAGCAAAGATGGTCTATTTTATCCACATCTTTCTGGAGTGGCACAATCATACAATTTCTATCCCTCCTCCCGCATGACTCATAAAGACGGCATAGCTGCTATAGCGGTCGGGTTAGGAAAAGGGATTGTGGAGGGAGAAAGAGCATTTCGTTATTGCCCTAAACATCCTAAAATCGATCTACTGAAACCAGAAGATATTGTAGAAAACAACCAGCGTAAATTCTATGCTTTAGATTTAAATCTAACTGAATTTGACTTCAATAAAGATGAGGAAAGTTTTTTGCAGCATCAGCGCCTTAGCAAAAAACAAAAAGAGGAAGAATTTAAACTATTTACTTCAGTGTGGGATTACCAAAATTCCAGTTTTATAGATGGCGATTATGCAGAAGGACCGCGAGTGCTTACCTTCCGCCAACTCATACATTTCAATAAATATCCACTTTCGCAGATTATAAATCGTTTTCTGGAAATAGGTGAAATAGCTATGGGAGTTCCTATTGAAATAGAGTTTGCTGCCGATTTTGCCAATAATGAACCAAAGTTCTATATTCTACAAATCCGTCCACTTTCCATAAATAAAGAAGCTGTTAAATTGGATTTAGACAACATTTCTGAAGAAAAAGCTGTTTTAATAACTAAGCGCGGTATGGGAAATGGAACTATGGATGACATTAGCGATATTGTGTTTGTACTACCAGATAAATTTGATAATAAAGAAACTTTAGCTATGAGTCAGGAGCTGGAAAAAATTAATAAAAAATTAAAAGCAGAAGAGCGAAAATATATTTTGATAGGCCCTGGCCGCTGGGGTAGCAGCGACAGATTTTTGGGCATTCCTGTGCATTGGGCAAACATCAACATGGCCAAAGTAATAGTAGAAGCCAGCTTGGAAAACTTTTCTGTAGATGCCTCCCAGGGTAGTCATTTTTTCCATAATTTGGTAGCAATGGGTGTGGGTTACCTTACGGTGCGCAATAAAGAAGATTATTTAGACTGGGAATGGTTGCAAAAACAGCCGGTTATAAACAAAGAGGAACATATTTGGCATGTTAGACCAAAGAAAAATGTGGTAGTAAAAATTGATGGGAAAACGGGTAAGGCAGTAATTTTAAAATAACCCTGAAAGTACTGGCAATTTTCTAAAATGTATGTTAATTATTTATCTTTCTTTAGCTTGACTTGAACAAAAGATATGGAAAAATGAATTAGCTAAACTTGAGAAAAATTATGAAAAAAATAATAATTATAGCGTTATTTTTATTTAGTCTGGTACTTATCTCGCAGCCGTTACAAGTTAAAGGTGACTACAGCTACCCACCCTATGAATTCATCAACGCTGATGGTGAACCAGATGGGTTCAATGTGGAACTATTTGAAGCTATTGCCCAAGAGATGCATTTGGATTATAAGCTGCAACTGGAACAGTGGTCTAAGGTACGTTCCGAATTGGAAAACGGTGAAATAGATGTGCTAATAGGCATGACCTATTCCCAAGAAAGAGATAAAGTTGTCGATTTTTCTATTCCACATAGTTATTTTTTTCATACTATATTCATTAGGAAAGACAGTCCCTCCATAAACAGTATTAATGAATTAGAAGACAAAACAGTAATAGTACAAAAAGATGATATTTTACACGATTATTTAATAAAAAAAGGAATTAAAAATATCATTACCACCGATACCCCTGAATCTTCTTTAAAACTTTTATCTTCTGGTAAATACGATTGTGCTTTAGCCATAGAAAGCCAAGGCATGTATATAATAGAACAGTTGCAACTGAATAATTTAAAACCAACCGGAGAAGCCTTCCGACCTTCCAAATATTGCTTAGCAGTGAAAGAAGGCGATTTCCAACTTTTGCATAAAATAAATAGCGGTTTGCAACAGCTTCATACAAACGGTGAATATACTCGTATTTACAATAAATGGTTTTCGCGCTTACAACCCCAAAGTTGGATTGTAAAAGTTTGGGTAAAATACAAGTATTTCCTAGTAGGAATTATTATAATTTTAATAGCAGCAGTTTTGATTTGGCATTTTACCTTGGAAAAACTGGTAAAAAAGCGTACAATGGAATTAGAAGAGAGTGAATTACGCTGGAAATTTGCCTTAGAAGGAGCTCAACAAGGAGTTTGGGATTGGCGCTTAGATAAAGATATTATTTTCTTTTCTACAAAATGGAAGAAAATGCTAGGCTACAATGAAGATGAGATCGAAAACCATTACAATGAATGGAAATTGCGCGTTCATCCAGAAGATATAAAACAGGTAGAAGAAGATATAAAACAACACCTGCAAGGTAAAACACCATACTACGAAAATCTACACCGCATCCAAGGTAAAGATGGCAAATATAAATGGATATTAGCTCGTGGGAAAGTAGTGAAGCATGATGCCGCAGGTAATCCTTTGCGTTTCATTGGTACTCATCAAGATTTTTCGGAAATAAAACAACTTACCAGCGAGTTACAAAAAGAGCGGCAGATATTTAAAAAAATTTCTGAGTTAAGTCCGGTGGGAATTGTTATAGTAGATTCCCAAAACCATTTGGAATTCTGCAATTTTACTACTTTAACTATCCTGGGTTATACTAAAGCAGAACTTACAGCTCAGCCTCTAAAACCAGAATTCTTTGAAATGAGAACCTTTACCGATGAAAACATAGATCCTCAGCAGCTTCCTTTTTATTTAGCTAAGGAACAAAAAACAACTGTTTGCAATTATTATATGAAGGTGAAAACAAAGCAAAATCAATGGATATACGTAAATATAAATGCTACCCCAATTTTCCAAGATGATAAATACGACGGTATTATCGCTACTATTCAAGATATTTCTGCTCGCCTAGAAAATGAAAAAGAACTGAGGGCCAATAAAAAATTCGCAGAAGAAGTAATAGCATCTGCAAATGCGATGATAGTGGGATTAGATATAGATGGTAATGTGAAAATTTTTAATCAGGTTGCCGAAAAAATAACAGGTTATAGCAAAGATGAGATTTTAAATAAAAACTACTTCGAAATAATTGTACCTAAAGATAGATATCCTCAGCCTTGGAATACATTTCAGGAATTCAAGAAGCAAGGTAATATAAAAGAATTTGGCGAAAATTATATTTTAACAAAAGATGGGCAAGAAAAGCTTATCTACTGGCGTAATAATATTATAAAAAGCCCAGATTTGGGTACATTTGTTATCACATTTGGCTTAGATATCACAGAAAAAAAGATAATGGAACAAAAATTGGTGAATAACGAGGCTAAATACAGAAATTTAGTAGAACGAGCTCAAGATGGAATAGCGATTTTACAAGATCATAAAATAACCTATGCTAATAGAGCACTTTGCAAGATGCTGGAATACGACTTTTCCCAACTTGTAGGTATGGATTTTATTAATATATTTCATCCGCAAGAGCGAAAAACAATAGAGAAAAGATACAATAACAGAATGGCTGGTAAAGAAAGTGTTCCTATCTATCGTTCACTGCTTATCACTAAAAATAATCGTAAAATAGTGGTCGAGATTAATGCTGGTTTGATTGAAATTAATGGCAAAAATGCCGATCAGGTAATATTCCGTGATCTTAGTGGTCGTATAGCCCAAGAAAAAGCTTTGGAAGAAAGCAAACGTCAGCTCACTACTTTGATGAATAATCTTCCTGGTATGGCTTATCGCTGCAGTTATGATGAAAACTGGACTATGCATTTTGTAAGCCAAGGTGTTTTTAAATTAACCGGTTATACTGCTGAACAGATTTTAGAAAATACCGAAATAAGCTACAATAGGCTCATTATTCCGGAAGATAGAAAATATGTTAAAGAAACTATAGATAAAGCAGTTCAACAAGAAAAGATGTTTAAATTAATCTATAAAATTAGAACTGCCCAGAATACCGAAAAATGGGTTTTGGAACAAGGTCAGGCTGTTCGAGATAAAGCTGGTAAAATAATCGCCTTAGAAGGTTTGGTTTTAGATATTACCGATAGGAAAAAATATGAACAGGAGCTGGATAAATTGAACCGGGAACTAGAAGAACGAATACAGCAGCGCACCGCCAATTTAAAGGAAACCCTGAACGAGCTGGAAGTATTTTCCTATTCTGTTTCCCACGATTTACGCGCTCCCTTGCGTGCTATAGAGGGATTTACCCAAGCTTTAGTTGAAGATTATGCCGATAAGTTTGATAAAACCGGACAAGATTATGCCCAGCGCATTATTGATTCGGTAAAACATATGCAAGAGCTAATTTCCGATCTGTTAGACTATAGCCGCTTGTCTCGTAAAGAGATCTCTATGAGCAAGATAGATTTAGATAAAATAGTAGATACTGTTTTGCAAAATTTACAGCCTGAACTGGAAGCTAAAGAAGCTAATATAGATATACAAAAACCATTAGGAACAGTGAAAAGTAACTCTACTCTGCTGCGCCAAATTCTTATAAATCTACTAACGAATGCTGTTAAGTTTACAAAACCAGGTAAAAAACCAAAAATAAAGGTTGACAGTAAATTTAGGGGAAAATACATTCGGTTATTGATAGAAGATAATGGGATTGGAATCAAGGAAGAGTATCAGGATAAGATCTTTAATATTTTTGAGAGGCTGCATAGCAGTGAGGATTATGCAGGAAATGGTATTGGCTTGGCTTTAGTAAAAAAAGCAGCCAGAAAACTCGGAGGTGATTGCGGGGTTATTTCCGACGGCAAAACAGGCAGTACCTTGTGGATTGATATTTTAAATTATTAGTTTTTAGGGAGTAATATGGTTCCAACTCATCCTAGCATCATCTGGGTTGAAGATGATGATAACGACATTACTTTGTTCAAAAGAGCGTTCAGCAAAACGCAAATAAACAATCCTTTAAAAATTTTTAAAACTGCTGAAGCTACTCTACAGTATTTAGAAAAAATTGATAATGCAGACGAAGATGAACTTCCCATTCTTATCTTTCTGGATATTAAACTACCAGGAGAATCGGGTTTAAAAGTGCTGGAATGGCTACGGCAGCACGAAAAACTCAAACAAACACCGGTAATAATCTTTTCCTCTTCTAAAGAAACAAAAGATGTTATACAGGCTTACAATATGGGAGCAAATTCATATGTAACCAAACCCCATAACTATAATGAACTCAAAGATTTCGTTGAACTTATCCAAAAATACTGGCTTAGGATAAATCAGCATCCACATTACCTTTATGAGGCAGATAAATGAAATTTGATGATATGAATATACTACTTGTGGATGACAACAAGAATGATAGGGCTTTGGTGAAAAGACAATTGAAAAATGAATTCAAAAATATCAATGTCTTAGAAGCTGGAACTCACAAAGATTTTCAATCTATTTTAGAACACAAATATTTTCACCTTGCTATTGTAGATTATCAACTTAAATGGTCGAATGGGTTGGAAGTGGTACATAATATCAACTGCATAAACCCGGAATGCTCGATTATAATGTTCACAGCTACTGGTAGTGAAGAGATAGCTGTGAAAGTGATGAAAAGTGGCATAGACGACTATATAATAAAATCTTTGGAAAATTTAGTACCATTGCTGGTGGCTGTACGTACTGCCTTGAAAACATGCAAGGAAAGAATTAGCTACGAAAAAAGCCTCATTGTTACTGAACAAAACTATAAAAAAATATTTGAAACTGCTGCCAATCTTATAATTTCTATCGATAAAAACGGGTACATAGTAGATTGCAATCAGCGTGTAAAAGAGTATTTGGGTTACCAGAAATCTGAGCTACTAGGTAAAAACATGACCCTAATCTATCATCCTGATGACCATAGAAAAATCAAGAAAAATCTGAAAAATATAATTAAACGAGGTGTGCTTTATAATGAATATTATAAAATGGTGCGCAAAGATGGAAGTGAATTTAAAGTAAAGGTTAACTCTTCTAGATTAACTGATGCCAGTGGTAATTTTATTAGAACAATTTGTCTTATCGAAGATATTACCAGTCAAATTGAAACCGTCGAAGCTTTGCAACAGAGCGAAGAAAAATTTAGGAATATTTTCCAAAAACACTCTGCTGTAAAACTGCTTTTAGACCCCGAAACTGGTCGCATAGTAGATGCTAACGATGCTGCTGCAAGTTTTTATGGTTGGAGTACAAACGAATTAAAGCAAATGAACATTAACCAGATAAATACATTACCTCCTGAAAAAATCAAGCAAGAAATGCAGAAAGCGAAACAGAAAAATAAGGTCAAATTTGAATTCAAACATAAAAAAGCAGATGGTATTGTAGTAGATGTAGCTGTGTATAGCAGTAAGATAAATATTCAGGATAAAGATTATCTGCATTCCATTATTATAGATATAACCAAAGAAAAACGGCAGCAAAAAATTCAAGAAGTTCAAACAGCTATTTCTCAGGCTGCTTTAAAAGCAAATGATCTATCTTCACTGTCGCGTGCTATTCAAACAAATTTGAATAAAATAATAGATGCACACAATTTTATGATAGCCACTTATGATGAGAAAAATCATGAATTAGACTTTATCTACAAACAAAGTCAGAAAGATGAATATAAAAAATTCCCACTGGGTAAAACCCTAACTAACTATGTGATAACCAATAAGCAGCCACTTCTAGCCAATAAAGACAAAATTAACGCATTAGAAGCCACTGGCGAAGTTAAAATTATTGGTCATCCCACCAAATTATGGCTGGGCATACCTCTTTTGTATCGAGAAAAAGTGGTAGGAGTAATGTCCATACAAAGTTTCGAAGATGAACATGCTTTCGATGAAACCGATATAAATATGCTACAAAATATTTCTAATCAACTAGCGAATGTGGTCTTACGTCAACAAGCACAGGTAGAATTACGTAATCGTGAGCAACTATATAGACTATTGGCAAACAATGCTATCGATCCTATTTGGAAAATGACTATGGATGGAAAATTTACTTATGTTAATCCTTCCATTCAAAATTTAACCGGATACTCACCGGAAGAGTGGATCGGTTCCAATATTTTCGAGCACATTGGGAAAAAAGAGTTGCCAGTAGTGCAAAATTTAATAAAGACAGCTATTGAAAATAGGCCAGAAACCTTCACATATCAAATAGAAATATATCATAAAGATGGACATAAAGTAAATGTAGAATTCTCTGGCAGAGTTATTGAGGATAGCCAAAGAAATCCAATTGAAATACAGGGTTTAACTCGCGATATTAGCGAACGTCTTGAATATGAAAAAAAATTGAAATATCGCGCAAAACAATTTCAATTGATAAACGAGGTGAGTAAAGAAGTTTCGGAATTTTTAGAACCACAAAAACTTATGGAAAAAGCTACAACGCTCATCACCAAACTCTTCGAATACGAAAATGTTTCCATTTTACTTCTCTCTGGAGATTCTACAACATTAAATATCAAGGCTGGTTCTGGAAAAATGAAAGATTTCTTCCGAAAACACTTTAATATTCCCGTTACAGAAGGTATAACAGGTTGGGTAGCATGTAATGGCCGCGCTGCAATTGTGGGAGATACAAGTAAAGATAAACGTTTCATTAACCCTTATAAAAGCAATATCATTACTAAATCGGAATTAACTGTACCGCTTGTAACTAGCAATAGAACGTGGGGAGTGCTAGATTGCCAAAGTTCTAAAAAGAATGCTTTCCAAAAAAATGATTTGGAAACACTCCAAACTCTAGCTGGACAGATTGCTTCTGCCTTAGAAAATGCCGAACTATACCAAAGAACCCAGCAGGAACTAAGGGAAAGAACCAGAATGCAGCAAGCCTTGGAAACCAGTGAACGTAAAGCCAGAGCCATTATTGATGCTAATAAAGATTTCATTATGATGTTAGATGAAGATTTCACTATTTTAGATTTGAATTTGGAATTACTTAAATATATTAAACAAATAAAAAATCAGATAAAAACTAAAGATGATTTAATAGGGAAAAATTCTAAAGAGTTAATTTCCAAAGATAATTTTAAAATATATCAAAAGGCTTTTAAAAAAGCAATGCGAACAGGTCAGATAATAAACTATAGAGTTGAAATAAAGCAGAAACACTATGCAGTCACCCTATACCCTCTTAGAAAGGGAAAAGAAACCAAAAATCTTGTATTTTCGGCATGTGATATTACCAAGTCAGTACGTGAACAGATGTTGCGAACTGTAATTTATAACATCTCGAATGCAGTAAACGAAACAGAAGATCTAGCTCAGCTTTTACTAAAGATTCGGGAATATTTAGGAAGAATTATCGATACAAAAAACTTTTATGTAGCTATGTACAATGAAGAAACAAATACCATCTCGCTACCTTATCATCAAGATACTAAAGATAATATAGATGAATTTCCAGCTGGAAAAACACTTACCGCTTACGTGATTAATCACAACACTTCTCTTTTCCTAAAACAAAAAGAAATAGAGGAAATGCGTAATAAAGGTATAATTGAAATTATCGGTACACTTTCCAAAGTTTGGATGGGAGTTCCCTTGAAGATAGAAAACAAAATAATAGGTGTGGTTTCTGTACAAAGCTACGAAAATGAAAATGCATACACCCAGAAAGATAGAGAGGTTTTGGAATTTGTTTCTGAACAAATAGCACTTGCTATTACCAGAAAGAAAAATCAAGATGAATTGCGCCGCACCTATGAGCAACTGAAACAATTGAACAAAGATCTGCAAACAAAAGTGGATAACACAGTGCAACAGCTAAGAGAAAAAGATCATCTGCTTATAATGCAATCACGCCAAGCAGCGATGGGCGAAATGATAGGTAATATAGCTCATCAATGGCGTCAACCACTCACAGCAGTTTCGGCTATCGTGCAAGATATTGAAGATGCCTGGGAATATAATGAACTGGATGCTGCTTATTTAAATAAATCGGTAAATAAAGCCATGGAACAATTGCAGTTTATGTCGCGCACTATCGATGATTTCAGAAATTTCTTCCAACCAAACAAGGAAAAAGCAAATTTCAATGCTAAAGATATTATTGAAAAGACGATTAGCTTCATTTCCAAAAGCTTCGTACACAACCAAATAAAACTGGAAGCTAACTTAGAAGATGTTACAATATATGGTTTTGAAAATGAATATTCTCAGGTTGTATTGAACATTTTGAACAATGCTAAAGATGCTATTAAAGAAAATAATGTGCATGGTGGAACCGTGAAGTTGGAACTTACCAAAAATAACGGTGCTAGCCAGCTGGTTATTTGTGATGACGGCGGAGGTATTCCCCAAAAAAACATCACCAGAATATTCGATCCTTATTTTACTACCAAGGAACAAGGAAAAGGCACGGGTATTGGCCTTTATATGAGCAAAATGATTGTGGAAAACAATATGGGCGGAAAAATTGAAGCTTATAACGTGAAAGCTGGCGCCTGTTTTAAGGTTACAGTTTAAAATGCCAACTTGTGGACTGGAGTTTAGCTGATGGTTGGAGCCACACTTTCAGAGGCTCGCGACGAAGAATCTAAACTTTCACATTCCGATGTCCTGAGCGGACAAGCGGAAGTTTGGGTTTCATAAATCCTGCTAATCCCCAAAAGCCTGACCATCCTGATGGTGCTCTTTTTCTTCCTCGAACCTCTCAGGTTGCCCTGTTAAGGGAAACTACAAAGGGTTTCATTACTCCTTGAACTTCTCAGGTTTTCTCTTGCGTAAGTAAGAGAAAACTACAAATGAGTTTGCAACGAAGGCTGGAAACACACCCCGGACTCGTTCGACGAAGAAGCTATTAAGGGCATTAAGTCTTAAGTTACAGATTGCTTCACCCCTAAAGGGTTCGCAATGACGATATTTTTTGTCATTTCGACTGGAAGCCGTAGGCTGGAATGGAGAAATCTCATACAAACTTATGGTAAACCTGAGATCTCTCGACTCCACTTCGTTCCGCTC
>JASUTE010000001.1 GCA_030445745.1 Candidatus Cloacimonadota bacterium | reverse complement strand
GCAAATTTGTTTTTATACCTTTTTATGTCAAATGAATTCTTACTTTTTTTATCTCTCCCCCCTCTTATTCAAGACACCAAATTACCTTACTTTACCTAAGTATAATAAGATACATCTCCTGAAATATAAATCATATTTTCTCGGGGCTTGGGGATAGAATATATGAAGTAACAAGAGAAATTATAAATATGGCTGTAAAATTTCAGGTAATTCTATCCTACCATCTTTCAACTGATAAGTTTCCAAGAGAGCGATATAGGTTCGGGGAGTAGCCACGCCAGAACCATTAAGTGTGTGCAAATATTTCACTTTTTCATCTTCATCCCTGAATCGCAAAGAAGCTCTGCGAGCTTGAAAATCCTCGAAATTACTGATAGATGATATTTCCAAATATTTTTGAGAACCGGGCGCCCAAACTTCGATATCATAAGTTTTTGCAGAGGCAAAGCTAAGATCTCCTGTAGCTAGCTCTACCACGCGATAATGTAAACCCAGTGCCTGCACAATGTGCTCAGCGTCCTGCACCATTTCTTCCAAAACTGCATAAGAATCTTTGGGATGAACCAAACGAACCATCTCAACTTTATTAAATTGATGCAATCTTTGCAAACCCTTAGTATCCTTACCATAAGAACCAGCTTCGCGACGAAAACAAGGGCTATAGGCAACAAATTTTTTCGGAATATCTTTATAGGAAAGAATCTCGTCGGCAAAATAGTTTGTAACCGGTACTTCAGCAGTAGGAATAAGAAACATATCATCTTCATTGATATGATACATGTCATCTTCTAATTTAGGCAATTGCCCTGTTCCCACCATAGCCTGTCTGTTAACAATAAACGGCAAAGATAGCTCTTTGTAATCGTGGTTTTTTAAATGAAAATCCAACATAAAATTTATTAAGGCACGTTCCAGCCTAGCACCAGCGCCAACATAAGCTGCAAATCCACTTCCTGAAAGTTTACTGGATCTTTTAAAATCAAGATATTGCATCTTTTCTGCCACAGCCAAGTGATCTTTTGGTTCAAAATCAAATTTTCTTTTTTCACCCCATTCCCGCACAAATCTATTACTGCTTTCATCTTTACCTACAGGGACATTTTCGGCAGGAATATTTGGTACTCTTAGTAGTTCTTGATGCAATTGATTCTCTATTGCGGAGGTTTGGGAAGAGAGTTCTTTTAATTTTTGAGCAGCATCTTTCATTTGCTTTAGTATATCAGATACATCTTTTTTTTCTTTTTTTAAGATCGGAATTTGCTTAGAAATCTTCTTTTGTTCAGCCCGCAGAGTATCATATTCATATTGAGTTGTACGTTTTTTTTCATCTAATTCCAGAATTAGGTTAATATCAGCATTATCGTTCTTATTTTTTACAGCAGTTTTAACTACTTCAGCATTTTCCCTAATAAATTTAATATCTAACATTTTCCCTCTTTTTAAAAAAAGAACTTGCTGAGATCTCAGCAAGTTCTTTTTCTTATTCAAAATCTATTTATTTTTCGGCAATATCGATCATCTTTTTGAATTTGTTGCTATCCAAAGAAGCACCACCGATAAGACCACCATCGATATCTTCTTCTGCTAAAAGATCGCTGATATTCTCTGGTTTTACACTGCCTCCGTATAGAATTGGGACAGAATTTGCAATCTCTTTATTGTAATTTTCCTGAATCCACTTTCGAATGAAAGAATGAATTTTTTGTGCTTGTTGTGGAGTAGCTGTTTCCCCGGTTCCAATCGCCCAGATAGGTTCATAAGCTATTGCCAAATTGTTGCTTATTTGCACATCTTGTAATGTAGCAAGCAACTGTGTTTCAATCACTTCTTCAGCTTCGCCGGCTTCCCTTTGCTGCAAGCTTTCACCTATGCAAACTATGGGAATAATTCTGTAATTCTGCAACATTTTAATCTTTTTGTTTATCGTTTCGTCTGTTTCTCCAAAATATTTTCGTCTTTCAGAATGTCCGACTATACAGTGATCCACATCCATTGAATGTAGCATAGCAGCAGATATTTCGCCGGTATAGGCTCCAGACTCGTGTTCGCTAACGTTCTGAGCTCCGATAGAAAGATTACTTTCCGCAGCTAAATCGGTAGCCATTTCCAAATAAGGAAAAGGAGGACAGATAATGGATGTTGTTTTTTCCAGTTCCTTATTGTGTAAATATTCAAATATATCGACCAGGAAGTCTTCTGCTTCCTGGAAAGTTTTATTCATCTTCCAATTACCGGCAATGATGATATCGCGCATTTTTACCTCTTTTTATTACTCAGATTCTATGCTATCAATGTAACCTTTTGCTATTTGACTATATTTGGGATTACTTTTAATCTTTTCGAAATCCGCTTTAGCTTGCTGTTTGCTTCCGATATCGTAATTAATCATAGCTCTGTAATACAAGGCATCGTTATCGGCAGCATTTTTGCTAAGAAGCAACTCAGCTTTTTCTCTTGCCTTTTGGTACTGTTGATCATCGTAATATTTAGAAAGCAGTAATAAAGCAATATTTCTGTTATATTGCAATTCCAGTGATTTTTCGTAATATTTATTTGCTTGCTCCGATTCTTTAATGTCATCATACAAAGCACCCATATTTTTATAGGTTTTAGCTAAAACAGTTTCACTTGGATTAGTTTCCAAGAAATCTTCGTAAGCTTGAATTGCTTTTTGGTTATTTCCCAATTTTACATAAATAGTGGCAATATTTTTGATAACTTGAGAGTCTTTTTTCAGCTCATAAGCTTTCTGATACCACTTCAGAGCATTTTCCAAATCGTTTGCATCGATGTAGTAATTGGCAATTTTTTCCTCAACCTCAAAGGTCCGCCGACGTTGATTGTATTCTTCTAATATTTCTATTGCTTTGGGAATATTATCTAAATATTTTTTGTAGATGTAAGCACGAACTTCTACCAAGTTATAATTATCTGGATCCAATTTAATCCTCTCGCCTAAAACTCGGGCAGCATTTTCCATGTCCTGGCCCTTAGCATAAGAAGCATAAGCATTTCTATACCACAACCCCCGTTTCTGGTTATCCATCGGTATGCCCATCTCTTGTACGGCTTGTTCCAATTTAGTAACTGCTTCTTCATAGGTTTGGCCAGCTTTCACATATTGTCCTGCTTCATATAGAGAATCAGCTTTAGCAGCAGTTTCATTTGCTATTCTTTCCAACGATTTTTCAGCAAATAAAGCACTTACTAACAGCAATCCAACTAATAGCACTATTATTTTTTTATACATTTTTTGTACCTCCATTTTTATTGTATTACCATTTTTATTATTTTTTTTTTATTGTCAACAATTCTATAAATTTATATCGGAATAACCTGCTCTCAGTCAACAAGTTTCAATAACGAGGATGATACTTTCTGTGTTGTGTGGAAATGTATGTACTGTCAATATTGGTATAAACTTGTGTAGTATTTATGCTGGCATGACCCAGAAGCATTTGCACCATGCGTAAATTGGCACCTGCTTCTAAAAGATGAGTAGCAAAGCAATGCCTAAAAGTATGGGGTGAAATATCTTTATCGATACCACTATTTTTAGCTATCTTATCTATAATTTTCCAAATACCCATTCGGGTAAGTTTATTACCCAATCGGTTTAGAAAAAGAATATCCGTTTGTTTTTCCTGGCGTAACTGACGGCGAGAATTATTTATATAATCTTTCAAACAGCGTAAAGCTGTTTTCGCTACTGGCACCATACGAACTTTTTTACCTTTCCCAAATACTCTAACCACCTCCTCCTGCCAAAAAATATCGTGGATAGATAGCCCAATGACCTCTGAAACGCGTAAGCCACAGGCGTACATCAGCTCTAACATAGCCTTGTTCCGTAATCCTAAATTGGAAGATGTATCTATACTGGCTAAAAGTCTTTTCATTTGCCGCACCGAGAGAATATCTGGTATAGTTTGATCGTATTTTATAGTAGGAATTTTAGAAAAATCTACTCTGATTGGTATAGCATCATCTTTCAAAAAATCGTAGAAAATTTTCAAGGAACTACGTTTGCGCGCTAGGCTTTTGTGGGTTTGATGCATCTGCTGTAGATCTACTAAAAAGTTTATAATATCTTTTTCAGTAGCTGTTTCTGCATCTTTTAAGTAATATTCTAAAAATTGAGTTACATCGAAACGATAGCTGGTAATTGTATTTTCGCTTAAGCCTTTTTCTACTTGCAGATGAAAGCAGAAATTATTTAGCAAAGCGTGGTTGTGTTTATTTAGTTCAATCTTTGTCTTCTTTGTCTTCTTTGTCTTCTTCGTCATCTTCGTCATCTTCTATCACCGTGAAATCTGCATCAATAATGTCATTGTCATTCTTTTTTTTCAAACTTTTCTTCCTACTTCTTATCAGCAGATAAATTATTACAGGAATACTGATGTACCAGAATTTTATCGCAAAAGAAAAAATATATGCAGAAAATCTAATTGCCAAAAAAGCTAACAGCAGATATATTAAGAATTTACTAAAGCTCATTGGACAAATTCCCGAAATTGTGGAGCAAACACTGCATTAGGGTTATTTTTCAAAAATTCAGAAGCCATAAGTGATTTAATTTGACCATCTTTTTCCAACATTGCTTCGAAATATGCAGCTATCTCTTTTAGAATTGGTTTTTGAAAGTCGAACTCGAAATATTTTTGAGCTTGCGGATCGTTATTTTCTAATGCCCACATACCTTGTAAAATTTTTACTTGTCCCTGCTCTTGTATATTAGTACTTAAACTATCTAATATAGTCATCGCAGAACTGTACTGATAGATGTTTTTCTTACGAAAAGCTGTTAATACCTTACTTTTTGATTCAACAGACATATCTTTAACAATTTCTTTAAGCAGCAAAATATTATTAATTTGTTTATTTTGCGGGATATTTATCATTACCTCGGTAAGTAGACTATCAGCAGATTCCTTTTGCTGAATGAAAGCTAATAAAAAGGTATAGTAATCTGCCAATTTATCTACTTGGGTACCTATTTCTGTATTTCCTTTTATTTTTTGCAATTTTTGGGAAGCTGCCTCGAAATCACCCTGCATGGTTAAATAATCAATTATTTTCAAATCTAATAGTTGTTTCTCGCTGGAATTCATAGCAAATTTACGCGCTTCTTGGTAATATTGCACTATTAACTCAGCGTCTTTCCCCTGCTTCATAGCCAGTTCTGCTAATTTAACCCGACAGTTCATATTGGCATGAGAACGATAGAAATTGCGCCTGTTTTGTAACTCTTTGTTCTGGTAGACTTGCCATAGAATTTCTTGCGCCGCTTCAAATTCATTATTAGTTATGTAGATATCTGCTAGAGTAAGTTGTGCTTCGGCAATGGCGATAGCAGAAACTTCGCGCTGAATATATTGTTGTAAAGCTTTTTTGGCAATCGTGTAGTTGCCAAGTTTATACTGTGATTCAGCAAAATCCCTAAGTAGTTTTGCATCTAATTTACTATAAATCTGTAAAGCCATTTCATATTTTCCTACATAAGTTAAACTTTTAGCATAGAGTTCACTCACCTGTTGGTTATCCCATCTTTCATATTCTGTTTGCAAAACTTCCACTAAAACTGGATCTTGCTTTAGCATATCTTTTATACGATTATAAACATAAAAGCGATAAGATTTATTTTTTCGCAAATAGCGAATATACTCTGTAATTGCTTTTTCATACTCTCCCAAATACTGGTAATTATTAGCTAATAGGCGAGCGTTCAGAAATTCATCCTGTGCTATCTCTCTAGCTTCCAAAAGTAACTTAATAGCATACTTATATTGTTTATTGGTTTGGAATAGCAGAGAAAACTCTCGATATCGATTTAAATTCTTTGGGGTTGTATTAAAATAGTTTTCAATTTCAGAATATGCTTCTTCAGTTTTACCCAGATTTATTAGAAGAACAGTATTAAGCCGTAGCAGAGTTAATTCGGGAAATTTCTTACTATATTTTTCTATCAGCTCTTCAGCAGCTTCTATTTGTGACGTTTTAAAGTAGTTTTGTATCAGTTTCTCAGCAACAATGTAATCATCTGGATTTTCTTGCAGTAACTTTTTGTAGATTGAATTGGCTTTTTCGTAATTACGGCGAATGGTGAAATGATTGGCTTGGTTTAATAAAGTTGTTCTTCGATCTAACTCTTCTGACGCCGTTAAAATCAAAGAGAAAAAGCTTAGTAAAATAATAATTAGAGAAATTCTTTTGCACATTATTCAGCCTCATTCAATCTTTTTAGATATTCACGTATTATTTTTTGATATTGTAAAGGATAATTTTCATAATTCTCTTGTAAAAGTGCTTTTTGTTTTAATTTTTCAAACTGTAATTGCACATCTTCGGGCAATTTCCAGTCTTCCACTTCGCTCTGTTTCCCTTGACGTTTTTTGCTATAATCGCGCTTATGAATAGATTTTTGGGCATCTAATAAACGCGATAAAATCCGTTCCTGTTTTTCTACTACAGACTTATCCAAACGGTTGTATTGCAAGCGGCGTGAAATTTCTTCTAAATCTTCTATAATTTTATTCAAGGAATTTGTCTGTTTTTGAGCTTCAGGATTATTCTGAAGTACTCGCTTTAAATTCTCTGCTAACCGTTTCTCGTCTCGTGCCAAGCGCTGCATTTGCTGTCTAGTTTCATTGCTAATTCTACCTTCTTGTCCCAGTTGCTGTAAAAGCTGCTGAGTGAGCATATTCATTGCCATTTGTTGTTCTCCCATTTGCTGCATAGCCTGCATCAACTGCTGCATTCCACCACCACCGCCACTGCTATTCATATTATCGCGTGCCATCATTAAATCGTAAATCATAGTATTCAATCCCTTCTGGATATCTTCCAAGTAAGAATCTACTCTACTTTTTTGGGCATCATTAATATAGGCAAACATCTCGCGGTAAGCAGTTTGGGTAAGATTGGCATCATAGATAAATTTAGCACCCAAAACAAGAATTATCATCGGCGTTTGGTACAACTCTTGTAATGTCCGATTTATACTTTCGAAATTCGCTATTTGGGCTGGCAAAATTGCAAAAGGATCTTGGCTAAATTTGGCAGCTGAACGTTCATGTAGATGCGATATGAAAATAAGATTGGTAATAGCATCTTGCACCGCATCAATATTCATATTCATCATCCCCGAAGACATGGAATTTTTCATTTTCCCCAGTTGCTGGCTATATGCTTGCATCTTTTGTTGAGCTTGCTGCATCTGTTGCATTGGCGGTTTATTTTGCTGTAAAGATTGGCTCATCTCCTGCATTTTTTGAGCTAAACTATCAGACTGCATCTGTTTTTTCAACTCTTCCATCATTTTCTTAATCTCATCATCTGTAGGAGTAGTCAGCATAGAATCTGTTGTAGCCAGTTGATTCTGTAATTTTTCCATTTTCTTGGCAATCTCTTGTTGTTGTTTTGCCTGCTGTGAAGGTGAAAGCTCGTTATTAGCTGTTTTATTGTTCAGCTCTTTCTGCATTTTACTGGCTTCTTCAGAAATCTCCAAAGCTTTTTGTAACGCCTGTTCCTTCTTTATATTTTCCAGTAGATTCAAAGTTTGTTCCAATTTTTTGGAAAAATCTTCCATGGAGAATTTGAAATCTTCCATCGCTTTTTTCATAGATTCAGGATCCATCTTTTGCATGGCTTCTTGCATTTTCTCCATAGCTTTTTTTAAGTCTTCATTCGCTATTTCTTCCATTATTTCCTGAATTTTACGCATCTTATCCAATGTTTCCTGCGAAAGTGCATTATTCTGTTCGAATTTTTCAGTTAATTTTTTGTAGTCTTGGGCAATCTTCTCTATCTTGGAATTTAAAGCCTCTTGTTTCTGCAAAATTTGCTGTAAATCTTTTTTATCTTGCCAATCATAATCTTCTTTTTTCATTATATCCAAGCGTTTTGTTTCCATCTCACGATTTAATTTTTCACTCTCTTGTAGCACCTTGTTCAAACTCTCTTGCTTTTGCCTTTCTTCAGTTTCAATTTCGCGATATATCTGTTCAATAGAGGGAAATTTTGCCACATAGGCCTCAGATGTCGACTGTTTATGCCGAGGACTGTTATCTTGCACAGTAGCCCAATATGTAACTCTATCACCTGGAATAAGATACTGCTCTTTCAAATCGAAAACGTGATCTATAGAAATATCTCTATTCCTAATAGTGTTTTGAATTTGCACAGTATCAGCTAGTTCGGAATTGATCTGGTAAATCAGTTGCAAATTTTGCAGACCAAAATCATCGGAAGCTAAAATTCTAAGCGGTAGCAGCATATTCTGGGTTAATAAAGTATCTTGGCCGGGTTTTGTTATTTCTATTTCGGGGTATTCATCTGCCACAACCTTTATCTGTCGCTCGATTGGACGCGACTTATTTCCTAAAATATCTACCAGATTTATATGATAAGATCCACTTTCAGTTAGTTCAAATTCACAGCTAAAGCTTTGTTTCCCCAATCTTTGCATAGGCAAAACCTTCCCGAAAGAAAAAATTGCTTCTGCAGACTTAAGTGGATTATTGGATTTGATCTCAATTTTCACTTGGCTATTAGCCAGTGCTTCTATTCTGCCATGCGCTGTAGTTTCATAACTATCAGGTAGATTTGTATAGCTGGGATATTCATATTTTATTTTCAATTCTTTTATCATAGGTAATTCGAACACTTCCACTCGGAAAGTATCGGAAATTGCATAAGGTGTTTTTACAAAATAATCGAAAGAACGCTCCACATTGTTTAATTTATAGCTAAATTCTGGCATTTGGTAATTGCGCCATTTTTCATGATACCGCAAAAAAAGCTGATGCTGAGTATTTTCCGGTTTTATAACTTTTATTTCCAAATCTTCATTGCGAGTTAACTGTATATCGCCTGGAATTAATTCAACAAATTGTTTATGCTGTTTTTCGGGTATTTTCTGTAATTGGAAAAAATTCCAAGCTTTTTGGTAGCCACTGGGAAAAATAAGAAAAGCTGCTACAGAAATGATTATAATAGCTGTAGCTGGCATTAATATTTGTTTCAGTTGCTGGTTATTGGTTTTCACCTCTTGCTTTTCTGCCTTTGTATCCGCTTTCTGAGCAATTCGCTGCCAAATATCTTTATCTATATCTGGTTGAGAAGCCAATTCCAAAGCATTTAAATAGGTATCGTACTCATCTTGGTTGTATTGGTCTAAATAAGTAGCTGCTTGTTTAGAGGAAAATAAACTGCGACTCGCTTTTAGCGCTAAATACAAAATAGTCAGGGCTAAAAATATCTTCAGACTTAACGAGAACAGGAACATTACAGCTAAATTTTGGCCATATCCCAGAAAAATTGCTGCAAAAATATTCCAAATTAACAGAAATACAGTTACAGCCAACAACAAAAAGTAGAGCAAATTAACAATATTCTGTTTTCTCTGAAGTTGTTTTATTCTTTTTTCAAATAAATTCATCTCTTATATTTAGGTTTCCAATCCAGTTTCGGTTCTTCAAAATTCAAATTCCAAAGATATTTTTCTATTTTCTCGCGCAGAGAAGTATCAATTTCTTTCTTTATAGGAAAGATCTCAGCGTTCAAAATGTGTTTCAAGAAATTTATTGTAGCCGTTATTGTGCTTTCCAAACCTTTTTGGGTAATTTGTCGAGGAGAATCTTGCGGTGTATGAATAAAGTAGGAACCCTTACCGCCATAGCGCAAAATATTTACCGAAGGAATTTCATACTTGGCAAATGGCATGCTGTCGCTACTGTAAATATCCAGATCAGAGTAAAATGCTAGGCCAATCTCTTTGCTAAGTCCCTCAAAATATCCCATGAGCTCCTTTGTCCCAATTACCCTGGCCACATCGAAACCAACCACATCACCTGCTACATCTACGTTTACCATTATTTGGCATCGCTTGTTTAATTCTTGTTTATGTTTTTCTACAAAAGCCTGACTACCTAATAGTCCTAACTCTTCACCAGAGAATAGCACAAAGCGTAAATCACGCTGAGGAATGTGGTTACTGAAATATTCTGCTGCTTTTATAACTGTAGCTGTTCCGCCACCATTATCGGATGCAGCAGGAGAACGTGCTACACTGTCGTAATGAGCTCCCACTACTATCAAGTTATCATCATAACCTTTACCTTTGATATCACACACAATGTTATGCGCTGTTGCTTGTTTGACCTTTTGTTTAATTGTAAGTTTAGCGCGATTGCCAGCTAATTTTATCAGTTTTTCACCATCTTTGTATTTAACAGTTACAGAATCTATGTAGCCATCTTTGAAATTCTTTTGGCGATGAGAAGAGCTGGGAGCTTCACGCTGTGGACTTCCTATACGAATAAAACCTGCTATCCCCGCTCTTTGTGCATCTAAGGCAAGTTGACGGCTATAACGAGAGGATATAATGAGCTTATCTTTATAGGCACCTAAATTGTAATTGATGACCTCTGGATTATCTAAATATACCAATTCTCCTGCTACTTCAGCATTTTTGTTCAAACCAAAGGGATGCGCAGGAAATGACTTTCCTTTGCAAATTACGTTTGCTACACCAGTGTCAAAACTGGTTAACTCGAAGCTTTCTAATTTTGGTCCCAATCCCATTTCTTTAAAATATTTAGTTAAAATCTCAGCTGCGCGGGCTTCTGCTCTACTGCCAGCCAATCTCTCAAAGCCAAGCTCTTTAATTAATTTATGAGCATTGATCATACCTGCCTCCCTTCATAGGTTAAATCTGTTTTGCTACCCTGCACTATATCACGTGCTATCATAGTTTTTCTTAACTGGTTCATCCATTTGGTTTTATTACCAGTCAAATTACCCACTGCTAGCTCACTGCCAGTAATATTGGAAGTGAATAAGCGAGTTACAACCTTATTTCCTTTTAAATACGCCAGTAAATTAGTCAGAATATCGATATAGCTGTCAATACTTATTATCTCTTTTGCCTTAATCATCTGAGCCAACTTAGTATTTTTGAACACTACCAAATTATGGAATTTAACTTGCTTAATGTTATCATTCTGACTCACATATTGCACGGTTGCTTTCATTTCTTGGAAACTTTCGCCGGGAATACCCAAAATCAAATGAACCCCCACTTCCAAACCGTAATTTCCACATAAATTAATAGCTTCATCTACCTGTTTATAGGAATGGCCGCGATTTAAAAATTCCAGACTGGAATCGTGGATTGATTGGAGACCAATTTCCACAGTAACAGGTTTACTGATTTGTTTTAACATCTCTACTGTTTCTACATTGATAAAATCAGGGCGGGTGGAGAGAACCAATCCATACACTTCCGGATAATTTAACGCAGAGTTGAATTTTTTCTGTAATTCTGTGATCTTGCCAGCGGTGGAAGTTTCATCTTGAAAATAGGCCAACAGACCTACATCGCCACAATTTGCTTTTATTTTTGGAACAGCCTCCTGCAGCTGTCGCTGAATGGATAGTTCTTTCCTAACATAATCGCCGGTAAAGGTATGCGGATTGCAAAAAACACAACCACCTGTTTTTACTCGATGAGGGCAAGGAATACCTGTGCTCAATCCAACCCGGAATATCTTGCGTCCAAATTTTTGTTTTAAATAATTAGAATATGTGTATATCCGTTCTTCTAATCTTGTTTTCATAATTTGACAAAACAAAAATAGCTGGTGGTTTGTCAATTTAAACAAAATATTATCAGCTGCTTGGTTGATGCAATTTTAACTTGTGGAAAGTTCTTTTGTAAAAGCAAGATCGTGTTTCCCAAAATAGTGAAATTATTTATTTGCAATAGGCCTTTTCCCCTCCCTATGCGACTATTTTCACCATCAGCTAAGATATATGCAGAGATATTTTGCAAAATATTCCTCAAAAACACCCGCCTTTTGACTGGGCTAAATAGAATTATTTGGTTTTAAGTTTATAGTATACTAACCAATAAAGCGTAGCTACGAAACCAGCACCACCTACTATGTTACCTAAAGTAACGGGAATCAGATTAATGAAAAATCCCTTCCAAGTAATAAGTGTTTCTCCTAACATAACTGCTTCCATGGGATCTTGCAGATACATACCTATAGGAATGAAATACATATTTGCTACACTATGTTCAAACCCTGATGCTGCAAAAGCCATAATCGGAAAAAATATCCCAAATAATTTTCCTGTAACATCATGGGAAGCTAAAGCCAACCATACAGCTAAACATACCAGCCAATTACACATTATACCACGCACAAAAGCTGGCCAGAAAGATAAACTTACCTTAGATTGTGCTATAGAAATAGCTTCAGCTGCTATATCACCCGATACAAGCCCTGAGCTGTACATAAACCAAACTAGAAGCATTGATCCTATAAAATTGGATATGAAAACTATCAACCATTTCTGCAACATTTGTGAATATTTGACTTTACCAGCTAAAACAGACATGAACATAAGATTGTTACCAGTAAAAAGCTCCGCTCCAGCTATAACCACTAGCATGAGGCCAACACTAAACACACTCCCAAAAATTAAAATAGATATTCCGGGATCTGATACGAGTGCACCTACTCGGGTGGCTAACTGAGCACCAAAAGCAATAAAAGCACCAGCTAAAATACCTAAGATTACCAACTTCCAAAAACCGATTTTGCACTTAGTAACCCCAACCTTGTTTATCACGGTTTCAGCAATACTGCTTGGTGAATTGAAACCTGCCATACTACCCCCATTTGGTCTTTAAATTGCCGTTCCGATATTTTATGTCAAATATTTTTTGTGGTGATACAAATTTTGGCCACTTATATCAAATAAAGATGCTTGTGCTGCATAGTTCTATTATTAGCAATTATTTTCAGCAAAAAGTTGACATTTTTACCCTCGTTTTTATTAAGAAAAAAAGGTAAGAAAAATGATTTATTTAGATAATGCAGCTACTTCTTTTCCCAAAGCTCCTGGAGTAGCCCAAGCAGTTTTTAATTTTTTAGACAAAATAGGTGCAAATGCCGGTCGCTCGTCTCATAGCTCTGCTGTGAAAGCTAGCGCTATATTATTCGAAACACGTGAAAAACTGGTTAAATTACTTGGAAAAGAAGACAGTGAAAATATTAGTTTCACACTTAACGCAACCCAGGCATTGAATACAGTTATTCTAGGAATTTTAACAGAAGGTGACAGTGTGCTAACTTCCAGTATGGAGCATAATGCGGTTATGCGTCCTTTGCGTCATTTAGAAAAAACCAGGAATATAAAAATATCGCAATTTAAATGCGATAAACATGGTTTTCCTATTTGGAACGATTTTCTGCAGAAAATACAAAAAAAACCAAAATTATTGGTAAGTACAGCTGCTTCCAATGTAATTGGGTCTATTTTCCCTATCAGAGAAATGGCTGCAGTAGCTAAAAAACACAAGGTGATTTTTTGTTTAGATGCAGCTCAGGTGTTCGGTACTTATCCTCTGGAGAAAATTGCCACAAACATAGATATTATCTGTTTTCCAGGACATAAGGGCTTATTAGGACCTACCGGCACTGGTGGTTTTTACTGTGATCCTAAAATTCAGCTTTCTCCACTTATGTTCGGCGGTACTGGTAGTCGTTCAGAACTCGAAATACAACCTGATTTTCGACCAGATAAGTTCGAAAGTGGCACCCAAAATGTGGCTTCTTTAGCAGGGCTTAATGCCGCTTTAGATTTTCTGTTAACAACATCTGTGAACAAAATAAAAAAGCAAAAAGAAGATATTACTGCTTATTTTGTAGAACAATTAAAAACAATAGATGAACTGGTGCTTGTATCACCCGCTGATCTGCAGAAGCAAATTGGTATCCTCTCAGTGTTTTCACCTAATATTTCACTTAGCTATCTTACTACTCAACTTGACAAATACGAGATTGCTACGCGCATGGGATTACATTGTGCGCCAGCAGCACATAAAACTATAGGAACTTTTGCCAGGGGCGGAACTGTGAGATTCAGTCCGGGTTATTTTACCAGCCAGTGGCAAATAGATGAAGCAATAAGAATATTGAAAAAGATTATAAGGAACCGAGCATATGATTGATCTAACCAAATACACTCGCTTCAGTGGGTGTGGAGCAAAGCTAGGACCGTGTGTCTTAGACCAGGCTTTATGTGGGCTTAGCCAACCCAAATATCCAAATTTATTAATAGACTATCATCATGCCGAAGATGCTGGTGTTTATAAAATAAATGAAAATACTGCCTTAATACAATCTGTAGATTTTTTCCCACCAATAGTAGACGATCCCTTTGAGTTTGGTCAAATCGCAACTGCAAATGCACTATCGGATATTTATGCGATGGGCGCAAAACCAATTTCTGCACTTAGTATTGTAAATTTTCCTCAGAAAAAAATGGATATTGATGTGCTTAGAAATATTATGAGAGGAAGTTTAGACAAACTGCAAGAAGCAGAATGCGCTCTGCTGGGCGGTCATAGTGTGGAAGATGATGAGTTAAAATTCGGCTTAGCAGTAACTGGCCAGGCTGAACCCAGCAAAATATTGCTAAACAATACACTGCAAGCAAATTGCGATCTCATTTTAACCAAACCTATCGGCACTGGCATTATCAATACTGCTCTGCGTGGTGGTTTAGCTTCCCCAAAAGCTATCAAAGCCTCTTCTCACTCCATGAAGCAGCTGAATAAATATGCTGCAGAAATTGCTAATGATTTCAACGTGGTTGCTTGTACCGATATTACCGGCTTTGGTTTATTGGGACATATTGCCGAGATGATAGTGAAGAGCAACTTTGGCGTCGAAATTTATTACGATAAGATAGAATTGCTGCCCGAGGTTACCGATTATGCTAAATTAGCAATGGTTCCTGCCGGTACTTACAGAAACAAAGAATTCAGACAAAAAATGCTGGTAGAAAATAGCAAAATTCCACCAGAAAAACTAGATATCCTTTTCGATCCGCAAACTTCTGGAGGCCTGCTTTTAGTTGTTCCTAAACAAGAAAGCACAAAAATTGTCAAGGCTATGCATAAGTGCAACATAACAGCCCAAAAGATAGGCAAAACAACTTCCAAGGCAGAAAAAATAGAGGTAAGATTATGACAGAATATGTAATAACCTTTGCCAGCTCGCACCAGGCGATAAAAGCGAACACACGCTTGCATAGATTTGTAGAAATTATTCCAACACCACGCCAAATTAGCTCTGAATGCGGATTTTCGCTGTTAACAAAAAAATGGGATCTACCCGAACTAAAGGAAAATTTATCTAAACAACAATTGCAATACGCTAAAATATACATTGTCAAAAAAGATATGGAAGGAAATATTAATTATGAAGAAAATAGTTGATGGGCGCGGCTTAGCTTGTCCGCAACCTGTAATTAGAACCAAAAATGCATTAGAAGAAGGCAAATTTAGTGAATTAGAAGTAATTGTAGATAACAAACCTGCCAGCCAAAACGTCCAGCGATTTGCTGAAAATATGGGAAACACTGTTACCGAAATACTTCAAAAAGCTGGAAACTATCATGTGATAATAAAAACTGACTCCAAAGTAGTGGAAAAAATAGAGAAAAATAAACCGAAAATTAGTTGTCCAGATGCGAAAATAATCTTTATATCTTCCAATATTTTAGGAAAAGGTAGCCAGGAATTGGGAGCTTTGCTGATGAAATCTTTTTTATATACTTTAACCCAATTGCAATGCAAACCTAAAAAGTTAATTTTAATGAATTCTGGCGTGAAGCTGGCTGTGCAAGGTTCGGAAGCACTGGCGAATTTGCAAACCTTGCAAAAAGATCTGCAAATTTTGGTATGTGGCACCTGCTTAGATTATTTTGGCTTAAAAGATAAACTGGCTGTAGGTTCTGTTTCCAATATGTATGAAATTGCTGAAAATCTTACCGGTCCCGATAAGGTTCTAACCTTGTAATTCAGCTAATTTTTTGCGACCCTTTTCGGTTATATGGCGATAATCACCCTTGCGTACAGTAATTCCTTCACTGTCGAATAAATTCAGTAATAACAGACATATTTTGCGATTTCCGCCGATTAGATCTCTGAAATCTGCCACGGTGCAGCCTTCCTTATGCTCTACTAAATATTCTAGCAATTTCTGTCTGAATTCATCTACCAAATCAGCATGCAAGAAGTTCCCATCGATATTGTATGCCAAGCCTTTATTCACTAGTAATCGCAGAATCTGTTTCAATTTATTTTCGCCAATCTGTTTTTTATTTGCCAGTGAAATAAGTTTGGAAAGCAGCGGTACATGTACACCACAATTTTTCAAATAATTTTCTACAAAATTTACCTGTTCTTTTTCTTGGGATGTAAGCACGACTTTATGTTCTGCCAGTGCCCAGGTATGTTCCACTCTTTTCAGCTTTTTTTGTCTGGTAAGTTCATCCAAAAGTAAGCGTAGTATGGTTTCAGTGGTAGAACTGCGATTAACCCCAAAAAGTCCCATCAGTTCCTCGAAAGTACGACCTTTTTCATCCATCGGGTTGCGCTTATGGTAAGTCTTCAGATGGCGCAATATTCTACCTTCCCATTTTTCACGATCTTTATGTTTCATAAGATAAACAGTATCTTGGGAAGGTAACGCAATTATATCGCCAGGTAACTCTTTAGCTACTACTTCTAAAACTTTTTGTGGAGAAATATTCAAAATAGCAGCCATATAATCGTGGGAAACCGGCACAATCCGCTTACGAATTTCTGCTGCAATCAGATCAGGGAGATCGCCCTCTACAACCTGGTGCAGCGATTTTATTAATTTTTCTGGCCGCCTTCTGTGATGTAGTGGATGTACATCAATAATTTCACCTCCCCCCAAAGTGATATCGCTGGAAGAGCTGCGAATAACGAAATTATCACCAAATTGGGCTATAAGAGGCTTTTCCAAATGTATTTGTACAATAGCACTATCCCCTGCTTCCAAATGGTTACTATCGATAAGGTGTACACGTGCTTGGCTGAGATAGGTTCCTAATAAAAAAATCACCTGCGTCCAGATTGCGAAAGGACGATTATGTTGGAATAATTTTAGTTTGGCATCTATCATGGTGGTACTTTGCAACACACGGTCGCTAATCAACATACCTCGCTCAAATTCCGCTCTGTCTAAGCCGGTTAAATTTAAAGACACGCGATCGCCGGAACTAACTTCTTCCACCTCCTGACCATGACGCTCTATCCTTCTTATGCGCAAACTTTTGGCTGGAGGTAATAAATAGACTTTTTCATTTTTGTGAATAGCACCACTCAGGGCGGAGCCGTTTACCACAGTACCAAAGCCTGGTACAGTGAAAATTCTATCGATAAACATGCGAAAAACTTCGCCAGCTTCGCGTTGCGGGAGTTCTGCTTCCATTTTTGCTAATTTTTGCACCAAAATTTCTAAGCCCTCACCTGTCTGGGCAGAAACGGGTATAATCTCGGCATCTTCCAAAAAAGTACCTTCCACACTTTCGCGTACTTCTTCCCTGGCCATTTCCAAAAGCACCTTATCCACTAAATCTATCTTGGTGAGTACGATTATTCCTTGCTTTATACCCAAGATATCCATAATTTGTAGATGTTCCATCGTTTGCGGCATCACACCAGCATCGGCAGCTACCACCAACAATACAAAATCGATGCCGCTGGCGCCAGCTACCATTGTATTCACAAAATCGGCGTGACCGGGTACATCTACAATTCCCAAGCTCTCGCCAGTGGGAAGATCCAGATGGGTAAAGCCCAGATTTATGGTAATTCCCCGCAGTTTTTCCTCTTTGTGGGTATCGCAATCAAAGCCAGTGATAGCTTTTATGAGCGTTGTTTTACCATGGTCAATGTGCCCTGCTGTGCCCATAATAAGATGCTTCATAAATCTTCCTTACATTTGCTCATCTACGTAGATAGCCAAACGGGAAAGGCTGTTTACATAGCTGCCGAATTCGTTGTCGTACCAGCCAAATATTTTCGCATGGGTTACCGGAATTCTAAGATTTTTATCTTTATCGATGCCACAACTCTGTAAAGTTTTAGGTGTAATATGCATAAAGCCCGTTCTGGTGTGTGTTTCGTGTCCTTCGATAACTGCTGCAGCTTTATAGCCGATTAAATCTGCGGATACATTTTGTTCTTCGCTAAAAATTAAAAGATCTTTTTGCGGCCCTGCAGCTGCCTTTTTATAAATATCGTTAATATATTTGCGATTAATATAAGGATTCCCTTTGTCGTCTATTTCTGTATGAAAGGTGATATTTAGGGTGATAAGAGAAACTGTATTTGTAGGAATTCGCACCGAATCTGCCATAAAGCCGATCTCCTGAATTTGAGGAATAATTTTTTCGAGTGCTTTAGCTGCTCCGGTAGAGGTGAGAATGATATTGTTTAAAACAGACCTATTCTTCCTTAGATCTTTTGAACCTGCTTTAGGCATTGAATCCAAAATACTTTGGGAACCTGTGGCAGCATGAATGGTAGACATGGAAGCAGTAAGAATATCAGCAGTTCTTTCATCTTCCAAAAGTGGTTTCATCATATGTGCTAAACCTGTGGTGGTACAGCTAGCAGCAGAAATAATATGATGTTTTTCGGGGTCATAGTTTAGGTGATTTACCCCATAAACCAGCATTGTACTATCTTCAGGGGTGGTTTTAGTAGGATCTTTAATTTTGAATGGAGCACTAACTAAAACTTTTTCCGCTCCTGCATTCAAGTGTCCACGAATACTTCCCCGCGGCTCCTCTGCAGCTACTACCGGATCACGAAACTTACCTGTACAGTCTATTACTAATCTTACCCCATTTTCCGACCAAGCGATCTCTCTGGGATTCCTCGCTTTTTGCAGTATTTTTACTGGCATTCCATCTAATTCAAGCAATCGCTCCTGTTCGTTTAATACTTTAAGTTTAAATTTTTCTGGGTACATGCCATAAAGGAATTTTCCCAGCTTTCCATAGGTAGAATCGGTAGCAATAGCCTGAATAACTGCTGAAAAATCTTTACCTACTTCACGACCAACATTTACCACAAAGCCATCAAAATGTTTCAATGCTAATTGGTTCCAAAGGGTAAGCTTACCAATCCTGCCCAAGCCATTTATTCCTAACATTTTTTTACCTGTGAAATCCATCTTTCTACTCCTTTTATATTTTTTTATAATAATTCCGGATTTATTGTTTACCCGTTGTAATCTATTTTTTCTACCTGGGTAGCATAGTTACCTCTATATATACTGCCAAAATGGCCGTCAATAGCAATTTCATCACCGGCCTTGAATTTCTCACCATTTATAGTACAGGTTTTACTTTTTTCATCTACAACAAGTTCCTTACAGTTCACAATACACACTTTTCCCAGCCTTACAGCAGTAACAGCAGCATGAGAAGTAGCGCCTCCTCTACCCGTGAATAAACCATCACATTCAAAAACCATATCGATATCATCGGGTACCGTATCTGGGCGCACCAAAATGATGTTTTTCTGGGGGTATTTTTGCCTCAATTGTTTCATATCCTGCATATCTACTGCCAAAAGACCGTTTAAAGCGCCTCCACCTATGCCGATTCCCCTTCCCACAAGATGCATTTCTTTACTGGAAGTAGCAAAAGTTATTCGTTCTTGCGCTAATTTTATGTTCTGATCACGAATTTGCAGAATATAGAGGTCTTGCGGATCATCCGATTCAAAAGTAAATTCAATTTCTTGGTGACTGAATCCGTACTCGTTTATGAGATCACTGGCTATTTGTTCCAATTTTTTATAAATCTGGGGATGTTTTTGCTGTAAGGAATGTGAATTTTTTTGGAAGGAACGCTGTGTTTGCGAAACAGGCAGTACATGCACCAATCCAGCTACTATATCCTCTCCTTGACTACAAACGGTGTAATCTCCATACAGGTTTATACCGGTTTTTTCTGTATAGGGATTGTGAGTAAATAGCACTCCCGAGCCCGATTTATCGGATATATTGCCTAGAACCATTTTCTGAATTATTACAGCTGTTCCCCACTCATCTGCAATTTGCAAATGTTCTCGGTAAACTTTAGCTCGGTCGGAATCCCAAGAATCGAATACCATTAATACAGCTTGTTTTAATTGTTGGAAAGGGTCCGTTTCAAATTGGATATTATTTTTTTGTAAAACCTGCTTATAAGCTAGCGCAATCTCTTTCATCTGTAGCGCCTTGAAATCTATCTTTTGCTCTATACCATATTTTTCTTTAAATTCAATGATGATTTTGTCGAAAACATCACGCTCAATTCCATAAGACATTGCCCAGCTTTGTAAAAAACGGCGATAACAATCCCAAGCTGTCCAAGCAAATCCTGGTTGCTGGCTCAGGGCTTCTACAATTTCATCGTTCATGCCTACATTTAAAAAAGTATTCATTGCACCAGGCATGGAAATAGCTGTTCCCGAGCGTACAGAGAGTAGCAGTGGGTTTTGGGTATCACCGAACTTGCAACCGCTTATTTTTTCTAAATCGTGTAAATGTTTTTTTATCATCTCATCGATCTCTGTGTTCATCAAATCGTGGTTTAAAACAACATCTTTGTGACGGAAAAGCTCAGTAGTAAGCACAAACCCTGGCGGAATAGGAAAACTATAAAGATAGAGCTTCTTTAAAAAATAAGCCTTAGCACCAATAAAAATTGGATTATCCATCTCTACTGTTTCTCGGTAAAAAGGACTGATAATAAGGTCAGGATCATGAGTCATAACATTTTGCAAATGCTGTATGCTGAAGTTGTCTAACATTCGCCGAAGAGTGTTCAAAATTTCAAAAATAAAATTATCTAAAGTTTGTACCAGAAAAGCTGAACTAAGGATTTCGCGATAGTACTTTTCAGAAATCTTATGCACAACTTGGTTTAATTTATTCTCATTGCAAATCTTACATTTTTTTTGTTTTTTAATAATTTGAGGAACAATTTTCTTCAAGGGTTGATCGTAAATACGCAAAAAATATTCGTTGATAATCTCTTTCACATCTTCAGCCATAAATTGAAAAATATTTACGTATTGATCTAAAGAAAAACTAGCTGAAGTGAGACTGTATTCAAACATTTGCAGATTAGAGTTAAATCCTTGATTGTAGATGCCTTCGAGCCCCAAGCCTTGCTGAAAAATTTTTAAAACCTCGTGGATACGCCGCAGTGACTTAGCTGTAATGTAATTCATATTTATATTTTCTATTATTTGCTGAATAAGTTTAGCAGCAATTTTTTCCAACCTGAAGGTTACTCCCAAGGCTTCGAATTTAGGTTCATGATAATTTCCGTACATCGAAGGAATGCCAGCAGCAATATGGCGTTTGTAGTAGATATTTTCCCAGCCTTCTGTTTTCTTGCTGTCTAATATTATCGATTTTAAATGCTGCATAAATTTAAAGACGATTCTTAAAGCTGTTTTGTGTTTCTTTTTCTGAATAGCTTTATTTAAGCGGTTAATATCGGTTTTTCTAAAAAAGCGGTAGCGTAATAAAAGTGCTGAAATATCGGTAGTCTCGAAAGAGTATTTCTCTCTCAGTAGCTGATACAAACGAATCATAGCAGTTAATTTCTCTTTGGTTTTTACAGGTGCTTCAATACGGTCAAAATAGCTTTGAATTTGTTCTGAAGGTAGTTCTACCAGTTTTTCTAAAGAAACTAACTCAGTTATTTTTTGCATCAAATTGTGAATACGCACAAAATAATCTGCTTTCACATCGATTTTTTCCATCACATTTTCGGGAATTAAATCCTGCAGAATTTCTGGTTGGCCATTTACCCAAAATTCTAAAATTTTTCTAGCTAAAATCACATGAGTATTATTGCTTTCGGTATGTACATTTTTGCGAAAGAAATGAATTAACCTGTCTTGTCGGAAATTCAGTTCATCGATTTTGGTAGAAAGCTCGCGTAATTCTCCCTCTGCACCTATTTCATGATAATAGACCGGAAACAGGCGGCACAACTGCTTTACTTGCTTGAAAAGGGGTGCCATCCTCGAATTCAACAATTTTGTAATATCTCTTTGGAAAAGGTCGGTATCGGAGATGAAAATTCCGCCAATGCGCAAATTTATAATAAGAGCTGATAGTAGTTTTTGCAATTTGTATGGTTCTAACTCTATCAGTTCCATCCAGACACGAATATTTTTGATATGGTTAGGATCTACTTCCAACTGCCAATCTTCAGTAATGCCTACCTTACCAGGATCCACAAATCCCATATCGATTAATTTTTCTACAAAATAGTCTATTAATTCCTTCTCTTCCAAGGAGATAATCTCTTTGCCCAAGGTGGAAACACAGTCAAGTACAGTGCCTGTATATTCCTGCTTGAATTCTGCGAATAAATTGAAGATATTATGCAAAAACTTCAACATTTCATCATGATTCAACTCATTTTTTACAATAGCTAAAAGCCGGTTCATATCCCAAAGCAGGTGATTATTCAATTTTTTCATTCCCGGTAGATGCAGCAGATAAAAAAGAAAATAGATTTTTTCGATAGAGTGGGAAAATTCATTGGTCAACTGACGAAAAAGGTTGGCTACATCGTTGTAAAGTGGGATCTGTTTTAGTTGCTCCCAGGTAGAAGCTTTACGGAGATCTGCAAGTTTTTCCTGAAAAAACTTTTCGCCTATCTTTTCGACCACTTCCGAGTAGTCTTTGCTGAATAATTTTCTGTTTTTTTGATACCATCTTTCTATTTTACTATTTTTCTGCCAAAAAATCAGCATAGCTTGAATTATTTTTTGGGTTAGGGCGATAGCCTGCTTTTGGAAGGCAGCGTTAGCTTCCAATTTGGAAAGGTAGTTACGAAAATATGCCGAATTAGGTAGATATTTTTCGGAATAATTTTGCTGTAAAATCTCCAATCCTCTTTGCAGATTTTGTTGATTGTTTATTTGGGTCATTAATTTCAAAAAAGTATGTAAAATATTGTTATATTCAGCATCAACCTTTTGCAATAGCTGGTTAAGTATTTCCAATAACTCATCTATCGCTTTTTGTGAATTATCGAGTTGGCTATAAAACCAAAAATCTTCCAAACATATCTTTTTTAGCAAATCGGAAATAACTTTGTAATTAGGGTAGGGATGATGATATTCATTCATGAACTCACGGGCACGTTTGTTTATGCCAAAATAATCTTGCGAGAGTGCAATAAACCACAAGTGCTTTTTTGGTATAACGATCTTTTTTTTACGGGTTTCAGCTAAGTTTACTTGTAAAGCTTTAGATTTCAGTTCATTCTCTTGCATAATTAACCATAACTTTTTTAATACTTTCAGCAATTAAAGAATAATCTTCGGGGAAAATAGTTCTTACATCCAGCAGCAAATCTCCCCCACGTAAAATCGCTAAAATGGGAATGTTTTGCTGTAGCAATTTGGTATGAATCTTTTGGGCAAATTTTCTATCTTTGCTGAGCGGCAATATTTTTATTGCTTTGCTTTTAAGCTGCAAAGCTGGCAAAGTTCCTCCGCCAACTTGCGAGAGAGTATCCACAATTTCGTATTTTATCTGTCTCTCTTTCAGTAATTCAGCTAAGTGTTCGGCTTTATCAAGCAATTTTTCCTCTGTTGTATTCAACATTTGGAAAATTGGTATTTTGTGAATCAACTGTTCATCTTGCAAGTAAGCTCTGCTTACTAAACTTAAAGCTGCTAATGTAATTTTGCCAACCCGCAAAGCTCGCATCATAGGTGCTTTGGCTAGTTTACTAACTAATCTGTATCTGCCAACAATTATGCCGGCTTGTGGACCACCCAGAAGTTTATCTCCACTAAAAGTCACCAGATCAGCCCCACTTTGAATAGCTGATCTTACATCTGGTTCTTTTTCTAAAGGCAAATTTTGTGGTTTACGCAATAACCCGGAACCAATATCGTATATAAAAATAAGTCCATATTGCTTAGCTAACTCAGCCAATTCACTTATTTCTGCTTCTTCTGTGAATCCTTGAATGTAATAGTTAGATTTATGAGCTTTGAAGATAACTTTGCTATCTGCAGTTATCGCTGCTTCGTAATCTTGCAGGCGGGTGCGGTTAGTAGTACCTACTTCCACCATTTGGGCTCCGCTAGCTCTCATTATTTCCGGTATTCGGAAGGAACCACCGATCTCCACCAGCTCCCCGCGAGAGATTATCACCTGTTTATTTTTCGCAAATTTTTGCAGACAAAACATAACGGCAGCAGCATTGTTGTTCACAACCAAAGCTGCTTCTGCACCGGTGATAAATTTAAGGATATCAGCTACATGCGAATTACGCTCTCCCCGTTCATTTTTTTCCAAATCAAATTCAAGGTTGGAATAACCCCTAAGTAGTGGTTGCATTTCTTTTAATAGTTTCTTGCCCAAAGGGGCACGGCCTAAGTTTGTATGCAAAATTATTCCAGTAGCATTAATAACTTTTTTCAGTGAGGGATGATAGAGCTTTTCTGCTTTTTTTGTTATTGACTGCACTATTTCATCTTCAGCAACTGCTTTAGAACCAGCTGCTACTTGTTTCCTAATATCTTGTAACTCTTTATTTATAAGTTGGTTGGTTAAATTCCAACCTACTTTTGCAGCAATGTTTTTAAGTTTATTCTGTAAAATATCTACCTTAGGAATTTTTTTGAACTCTGCTTTATTCATCACAGCTCCAATTCTAAATATCTTTGTTTATAGGTATTTCAATTTTAGTTTCATTGATCTCATCATAGCGAGTTCTAATGATGTTGGTAGCCAAAGAATAGATAATAGGAACACCTCTGCCTGAAGTATCCATATCATTTTTTTTGGCAAAATAGAAGTCACTTTCCTGGCGACTGGGAAGTTTCCATTTTAAGCCTTTATCCCAAAAAGTTAACACTACATTTTCCTCTTTTATCTCCAGTTGGAGTAAAATTATGGTATCCGATTTGTTACGCAAACCGTGAACAATGATGTTATTAAGAAATTCATTCACTACCAATTCGGTTCTGGCAGCTAAATTATGTCTTCCTGTCTTTTTTTCTATAAATTGTTCACACTGCTGGCCAATATCGCGCGTGTTTATTAGCAAAGAGCGCATCAAAAACAAACTACTCTTATCCTCTTCCTCGTTTTGCTCTCTTTTTTGGAAGGCAATTAGGGTGAAATCGTCTGGTGTGATATCGTACTCTAATTCCTTTAATCTCTTTTTAATCTTGTGAGTAATAATAATTGTATTGTCGGTATCGATGTTTTCGGTGATAAAGTTAGCCAATCCTTCTATTCCTAACTGCTCTCCCTGGGGATTTTCACATTCAAAAATTCCATCGGTGTATAAGAAATATATTTTATCTTTTTCGAAAGGTATAACATTCTCTTCAGCTTTACTGTATTCATGTTCGACCCGCCATCCGATTGGAATTGATCCTTTATCATCCAATTTATACGCTTTGTTTGTGCTTGTATCAAGCTGAATAATTGGTGGATGTCCAGCATTGAAATAGCGGATCTCATTATTGTTAAAATCCACATAGCAGAGCAACAGTGTCATGTAGTTATCTGGGAAAAGCTCGCGGATTAAGATCTTATTCAATCTATTCACTATGAAATATGGTTTAATATTGTTTTTTTCGTTTTCTATTATCATATTAATTGTCGATTTTACTGCAGTCATTATAAGAGCTGCTTGCACTCCATGCCCCGAGATATCACCCACATAAACCACATATTCGTTATCGGAAACTGGGATCATATCGAACAGGTCACCACCGACTTTTTTGGAAGGGGTATAGGTAGAAGAAAAAATTATGTTATGCTCCAACATCAGCCAGTTAGGAAGCAAATAAGATTGCACATTTTCGGCAATTTCCAGCTCCTGAATCAGCGATTTATTCAATTTGGCTAATTCCTTACCTGTTTTTTTTCTATCTTCAATAATAAGAGAGATCTGCTTGAAGGTGCGAATAAATAACACAAGCGCTACTATACCAATTATAAATACCATTACATAGCGAATTATTCGTAACTGATGAATAGCATCCTTTTTGTTTTTTTCTATCTCCTTAATTTTGTAGTCAGTAATAGTGAAAATAGCTTTATTTATCTCTAAAATTTCGGTGAATTTTTCTTCAAACTGAGTCAGATATTTGTCATAATCGGAAGCTACAGATAAGCTTTCGTTTTTACTGTCATCTAATTGATTTTCTGCCTCCTCAACAATTTTTCTTATCTGCTCTATCTTGGTAGCCAAATCTGGTGCTAAATCCTGAAAATGTTCTGCTACCTCCTGGCGAAAATACATTTTTTGGGAAAATTCTTGGATCCCTTCATTGGCGAAAATCCGATCTTCATACTCACCCCCAGATTCCATTATTCGTAACAATTTGTCTATTCCCTGGAATTGTTCTTTTATACTTGTCTGTAACTTTGCTAATTCAGCTTGTGTATCACTCTTTAGCATAATCTTAAAATCTTTCTTTATATTGGCAACTCTGCGAAAAATTATCTGACCAGCATTTCGGCACGAAATTTGAATCCCGATATCATAATCGTAATCATAAGCCACACTTGCGAAGATATATCTGGTGGCAATAATTCCCACAGTTGCAAAGAATAAAATTATTACCAATATTAAAATCTTCTTCTTGATCGGGTCATTAAATAATTTTTCCATCAATTTCCCTTACTACCCCCAAAAGTGGCCGCGAGGGCAGGAATCGAACCTGCCACAGACGGTTTTATCCGCCCGCTACTGGCTTTGCAGACCAGCTGAGCCACCAGACCCATCCTCGCTGTTGATTTAAAAGAGAAAATGTATTTTAAGCAAATATCAGTCAATGAAAAAGGAATAAAAAATTATTGCTTTATTAATTTAAAATGATTCGATATAAGCAATATCGGTAGAGCGTTTTCCAATTTTTGCTTATGAGTTAGCGCCATAACTGCCATTCTCAAACATAATTTTTTTATCTGCTCATCTTCAGCCGATTCTGCTAGATGGCGAAAAAATTCTACAGCTTATTGTTCTTTTTTTATAGCCAAAGCCAGCGCCTCAGTAGTTTTCATATTTTTTAACTCTTCCAGCAAATTACGATGTTTTTTGTTCTTGTTTTGCCAAATCGTTAAAAATTTGCTGTAAGGAAAGGCAGTCGTGCTGCCCTGAAGAAAGTGCTAGATTGCAATAACTCTCTGAGATTCCTTAATTTTTGCAGTATGGAAATTCACTTTTATATCTGCTTGAAATTCTATTGTACAAGAGTTTTTTAAACCGGCTATGTCTTCCAATTCCATCACACAAGCTCGGCAGCTGCCTGCCTGACCAGTTTTGGCATGGTAATATGAATGTGGAATCTAAATTTGTTTGAGGGCTACTTCTAAAACATTTTAACAGGGAGAAGCTTGGTATGGCTTTCCCTTTATAAAATCCCTTTCCAAAAAAATTAACGCAAAAGAAAAACTAAACCATCTTGGTGATAGTAAATAAAAAAACAGGGGAACCAAAGGCTCCCCTATTCTAAGTTATGCATATATATTTTCTTTAGCTTCTTTAGTGTGGTTTTGCACATCTTCGTGCATACCAGGTAACTTGCTGATAGCGTTAACAGGGCACACTTCGAAGCAGCTACCACACTTCACGCAATCTATTTGTGTTATCTCGTATTTGTCTTCTCGACTGCCAATTATACAATCTACAGGACATTTACGAGCGCAAAGCCCACAACCAATACATTTCTCCTTATCTATTTGGAAGTGCATTAAATCTGTACATACTTTAGCAGGACAGCTCTTCTGATTGATATGAGCTTCGTATTCTTCGCGGAAGTAGCGAATGGTGCTAAGTACTGGATTGGGTGCTGTTTGTCCCAAACCACATAGAGAAAGCTCTTTGATGCTATTTCCAAGGTGTATCAATTCCTCAATATCACCTTTTTGACCCTGACCAGAAGTGATTTTCTCCAAAATTTTGTGCATTTGTTTCAAACCTACTCGGCAAGGTGTACATTTTCCACAGGATTCTTCCAAGGAAAATTCTAAGAAAAATTTAGCTACATTTACCATACAGTTGGAGTCGTCCATCACAATTACGCCGCCAGAACCTACCATAGCGCCAGCTTCCTTTAACGATTCATAATCGATGGAAGTATTTAGGTGATCGATAGTGAGGCAACCGCCTGAAGGCCCACCCAGCTGAACAGCTTTGAACTTTTTGCCTTCCGGAATACCGCCACCTACTTCGTAGATAAGCTCTTTTAAAGAAATTCCCATGGGAACTTCTACCAAGCCAGTATTTTTCACGTCTCCGGTAAGCGCAAAAACTTTAGTTCCTTTACTGGTTTCGCTGCCCATGCTAGCAAACCAAGCGGCTCCTTTTAGGAAAATAGTGGGCAGGTTACCCAATGTTTCCACATTATTCACCACAGTAGGTTTGCCCCAAACACCAGAAGCTGCTGGATATGGTGGTTTGGGAACTGGCTGGCCGCGCATTCCCTGAATAGAAGCTATAAGCGCTGTTTCTTCACCGCAAACGAAAGCACCTGCACCAGTTCTTACCTCGGCATCAAAGCTGAAGTCTGTATCAAAAATATTTTCACCGATCAAGCCATATTCGCGCGCTTGCTTAATCGCATTTTTCACACGTTTAATTGCCAGCGGATATTCGGCACGAATGTAGAAATAGCCTTTGGAAGCGCCAGTGGCATAAGCAGCTAACATCATGCCTTCCAAAACTCGGTGTGGGTCGCCTTCCAACAAAGAACGATCCATAAAAGCACCGGGGTCACCTTCGTCAGCATTGCAAATAACATATTTAGGTAAACCAGCAGCATCTTTGGTAAATTGCCATTTCAGGCCAGTTGGGAAACCACCGCCACCCCGGCCGCGCAAGCCAGATTTTTTCACTACTTCGATCACTTCCTGAGGTTTCATCTCTGTTAAAGCTTTCACAAAAGCTTCATAACCATCTACGGCAATGTATTCTTCAATTTTTTCGGGATCGATGTAACCACAGTTGGCTAAAGTAACTTTTACCTGCTTCTTATAAAAAGGAATATCCTTGGGGGTTGCCAACACTTTTTCTTTATCCTGCAGCATAAGGCGTTTTAATGGCCGTCCTTTTAAAAAGTGTTCCTGAACTAGTTCTTCTACATCTTCTTCTGTAACCTTTTTATAAAAAACACCTTCAGGATACACCATCATTACCGGCCCAAAATCACATGGTCCCATACAACCAGTTTCAATTATATTAACTTCTTCAGAAAGATTGTTTTCCTGTAAGGTTTCAACTAGTTTTTTCTTTATTTTCAGAGCTCCGGCAGAAACACAACCAGAACCGCAACAAAGCAAAACATCTGTTCTTTTTCTAGACATCTACTCCCCCTATTTCTGCGACTGTGTAGCTACCACATAATCGGTAAGTACTTTACCATTAACTATATGTTCGGCAACAATTTTTCTAGCTTTTCCCGGGGTTACATTACCATAAGTAATGGTTTGTTTATCTTTTTCGATAACATCTACCACAGGTTCCATTGAAGATAAACCTTTTTCTCCTGTTTGAGTTACCAGAACATCATCCAGATTTCGTTTAGCTACTTCATCCAATATCGCCTTCATCACTTCCCTAGCACCCATAGCGATACCAGAAGTGCCCATGCCAACCACAATTTTGATTCTATGCTGGCTATCTCGTAATTTCATCTGTTTCTGTGCTTTTTCCCGAATTTTTCTTAATTCTTCGAGAGTCTTCATCAGATTTCCTCCATTTTTGTTTTTATTATTCCTTCTTTAATTTCATTTTGTAATAATGTGTAAACTTCCGGATAATTCAAGGGAATTCCCTCCAGCTCTCTTTTCACCGGCCTGGTATCAAATTCAAAATCCAGTTGCTGGCCGCTTACCATGTGGCGATGCAGTTTTAATACAAAATCCACTTCCGGATGGCCAATTACAGCCCCCAAAATAGTATCAGTAAGATTTCCCAGCGGCATTCTGTCCACATGATCGTAACGAAATTCTGCAATTATCTTGGTGCCATGCCCTGGTTTGCTTTTCATCCAAAACCCACCACCGCACATTTCGGCGTTTTGTTTGAAAAGAGGTATTCCCAATCCAACTTTTTTTTCACGTTGCTCTTTAGTTGTGTAAAAAGGATCTTGCGCTTTTTGCATGGTCTCTGCGTCCATTCCTACACCATCATCTTCTATAGTTATGACCAATTTATTTTTCATAACCTGAACCAAGATCTCTATTTTGATAAGCTTAGCTTGGGCGCGGATAGAATTTTCGATAATATCCAGAAGATGTAAAGATATATCCTGCATTGTTTAGCTACGATATTGATGGAGTATTTCTTTTAATTTATCGCGATTATCGACTCGGCCATAAGTTTCTTCGCCAATTACAAAAACTGGTGCTAGCGAACAAGCTCCCACGCATCGTACAGAGGTTAGTGTGAATAGCTCATCTTTGGTGGTTTCACCCATTTTTATATCCAGTTCTTCTTCCAGCATTTGAATAAGACGAGGAGCTCCCTTCACGTAGCAAGCCGTGCCTGTACACACATTTACAATATTCTTTCCGCGTGGTGTCATGGAAAAGAAATTATAGAAAGTGACCACGCCATAAATATGAGCTATAGGTAAATTCATTTTTTCAGCAATGAATGTCTGCACTTCCATGGGCAGATAACCAAAAATTTCCTGTGCTTCGCGCAACACTTCTATAAGTGGATTACGTAAATCGCTCTTACTTTCGATTACCTTCTCTAATTGCTTATACAACAAACTCTCTTTTTTTGAAACTTGAGGCATTTGTCCTCCTAATTTTTATTTTTTATTTTTCTTCCTTTTTCATTTTTGCAAGCCATCTTCAATTCGGCAACAGTCGGTTTTTCCAGATAAAAATCTGTGTAGCCACTACCAATATCTTTTAGATAATGGGCATCTGAATTTTGGATAAGATTATAATTTTTTAACTGAGGGAAATTTTGTCGAACCATCTGAGGTTTGGCTTTGGCGGAAATTCCTACTGCAGGTAGGGAAATATTGGTAGGAATAAATCCCAACTGAGCAATAACACTGTAAGTTTGTGCATCCACATGGGCTGGGAACGCAAAACCTCCTACAGACTGAATTTTTTTGATAGCTTCATCAAATGTCCAGATAGAGGAATTTATCAAAGCCCTCTTTTCAAATCGAACTATATTTGCTTTGCTATCTATAACTACCTGATCACCGAAAAATTCGGGATCATTTTCTATGGGAAGCAAAGAATTATAAAGTTCTTTATCAAATTCCAAAGCTGGCTCAGGATCATCGAATAGTGCTAGCACGTGAATTTCTTCTGCTGTTTGCACCTCCACGCCATACCAAAAATCAAGTTTATAATCCCTGGCTGCTTTGGCATACACACCACAATTAGCCATGGAATTATGGTCGGTGATAGCTATTAAATCCAGACCTTTGTTTTTGGCAGTCTGCATCACACTACTAGGCGACATCTCCAGCCCTCCACACGGCGATAACACCGAGTGAATATGTAGGTCAGCACGATACCACTTCAAGACATCTACCCGCTCATTTCTTTAACATTTCATACAAAATGCCTGCTACCTGAAAAGTGGGAAGTGGAGTAGAAATAAGGCAAATTCCTTCTTGATTCGCCTTTTTTATTACAGCATCTTCAGGTTGGTAGCTTTTGGCAAAAACCACTGCTGATAGATTGGCTAAAGAGGCTACTGCTACTACATTCAAATGGCGCATAATGGTTATCCAAACCTGGCCTTCTTCTGCATTTCCCATCACATCACTTAACAAATCGGAAACATAGCCATCTTTGATCTCTGTTTGAGAAATATCGACTTCAGTAGTTAAAACTTTGCCATCGATCTTTTCCAAAAAATCTTTTAATAAAATCATAGCAATCCTTCTACTTTTTTTGTTTACGCATCTTTTTTAATCTCACCATACAATCATCTAACTCGGCTTTCCCAACCACGATATCCTCTGCTAAAGCTCTGCAGGTAGGAGAACCGCAAGCTGAGCAATCTAGCCCCGGTAATATTTTGGTGATCTCTCTGATTTTTTTCATTTTTTCTAATGCATCTTTTATGTTACTGTCCAAACTCATTATCGAACGTGATTCTAAAGGTAAAACATCGAACATATTATTTTGATACATTTCGTAAAAATAATCATCAGCAAAGTTTTTATGCTCAGCTGTACGTAAATAATTACGAATACGACTTGTAGCCACAAAGGGGTTTTCCACATTCAAAACTCCACCCACACAGCCATTTGTACAGCTGTGTAGAACCACAAAATCGTAGGTTTCCAGCTGCTGATCTTCTATTTTATGCAAGATCTTAATAACATTGTGAATGCCACTAACGGCCAGGGTTCGCAGTGTCCCATCGTTTACCTCTTCGGCTTCCATACCCGAAATAGCCCAGCTCAATCCTTTGGGATAAGTCTCTATAGGTGTTTCATCTTTTTGAACTTCCTTGATGTTACTAATTACTTCCTTGTAAACTTCGCTGATAGAAATTGCACCGTCATGCACATTTTTATAAGCTCCTTCGGGTTGATGTACGGCTGTAACTTGCGATATACAGGGAACAATCAGGAAAACTCCAATATCCTCTTCTGAAATATTTTTCTGCCTGGCTATCTTGTTCCTATAATACAATGCCAGAACACTCATAGGTGCTTCTATGCGCAAAATATTGGGAAGCAGTGAATTGAACCGAACTTGGATAAGCCGCACTATCGCTGGGCAGTTGCTGGAAATTATCGGTCTTATCTGCGAATTTTTACGAATATAGTCACGAATAATGCTACTCATAAGTTCAGTTACCATCGATTCTTCAGCCACCTCATCGAAACCCATATGTAAAAGCGCTTTTTTGGCATTTGCGTAACCTATAGATTCCGAAAATTGACCAGCAAAGGAAGTAGAAATAACTGCCACTTTGTATTTAAATTTATCGATAATGTTAAGATCATCGGCATAAGTTTGTATAGCATCGAAGGGACAAGCCTGGACACATTTGCCACAGTCAACACAGCGTGTGGAATCGAGCTGTACCTTACCATTACGTACGCGCAAAGCCTCGGTAGGACACACACGTACACATTTGGTACATCCCGTGCAGTTTTCTTCCACTAATTTTATCGCATGAAAATACTCTTTTTTTTGTTTCATAGTCTCACTCGAAATATATTATAATTTCTAAAAATGTCGTCTTCCCATATTCCGATTCGATGTGCATTACATCAGTGTTTTTTTTTATATTAGGAAGACCCAGGCCAGCGCCAAAACCCATTTCTCGCACCAATTCATTGGCGGTAGAAAAACCTGGCTGCATACACTGCTCTATATCTTCTAGGCCAGGACCATTATCCTGCAGTTTTATATGGATGAGCTCGGGAAAGATATCCGCTGTTATCTTGCCGCCTTTGGAATGCGCTGCAATATTTATTTCTGCCTCATAGGCAGCTATTGCAACTCGCCGTAGGATTTCCGATTTCACTCCCAACCGCTTTAAAGAGAGTTTTATCTCACCCGAGGCCATACCTGCATTCACAAAATCATGTTCTTTAATTTCAAAATCGGAACTTACTTCTGGTTGTGGTTTATTTTCCAGAAATTTTCGGGTGCGTTCCTCGTAACCAGGTTTTATATACCAATACTCAGGCATTATATTTTACAGCTCCTAAGCCCTTTATTAAAAAGGATTCCGCTGGTTTTGTAAAGCGTGTATTGTGTGGAAATCAAGGGAAGTTGTCTCTCTTCTGCCATTTTCACAATTTCTGGTGACGGTTTTTTGCCGCGTACAAATACAATTCCATACAAATCGATCATATCGGAAAGACGGATAACTTGGGGATTGGTAAGCCCGGTAAGCAATAAAGTCTTCTCTTTTGTACAGTGTAAAATATCACTAATAAGGTCGGAACCAAAGGCGCAACTTACTTCTGTATCCAAATCCGCATCCTTGGTAAGAAGCTCTGCCTCTAAAGCTTCTAAAATTTCTTTTAACTTCATAAACTCCCTCTGTATTTTACTTCTTTATTCTGAGCCGCTAATTTTCAGTATTTTTTGTGCAAAATCTTTTTTCAAACTGTTATGGTCAAGCAAAAAAGCAAAGCTAAAGAAGTTTTAACTCAATCTATAAGTGAAAATAGGCGTTATTTACACTTTTATATCGATTATTTTTTATCGAATAACCATAAGCTTGTTGTCCCAAATATTTTTTACTTTTTTAGGTATGCTTATTATCTTATCGAAAATAAAGGAGATTTATAAAAAAATTACCTTACTTCTATTTAATGGAATTAGGCAAGCTTGTATCTGCCAATCAAGATTACCCGAAGTCTGCCCAGCAACAGCGTAAACAGCTTTGGAAATTACAGTTACCGGCATCGATTCCCGGTGTTAATTCCATAAAAATTAATATGTTAGCCCCAACATACCAATTAACTGGTGGGCAGATAAAAATAATTGTAAAAAACGCTTATACAGAAGCTACTAACAGATATGGCAAACTGCAAAAATTAACCCAAGCAGATTTGATTAAATACTGCGAGCTGGAAACAAACAGTAAATTCAAGAATAAGACCAAAATAGTTGGATTTGGGAAATAGAAATCAGAAATTAAAGGACAAATATAATAGAAAATGACACATTCTAAATAAAGAAACGAAAAAGCAGAAAGAATACAAAGATAATAATAAAAATATCGAAAGCAAAAAAATGATAAAAAAATAAAACAATTGACAAAGACTAATTTAAATTTATCAAGTGTATATTTTAAAATAGAAAAAATTAAAATTGAAATAAAGCTCATTTTTTTTTAGTTATTTGCTAAAATAGGTAGAATAGGCGTTATGAGTATAAGACATAAATTCATTGATAAAACGATCGAGATTATAGAAAAAGTTTTAATAAAATAAAAAAGGGAGAAATTAGGGGGAAAGATGGAAGAAAAAAATATTGCTGCTTTGCATGACCAGATTATAGATATTTTATTAAATTAAGAAAGTAAACAAAGATTTCACATTTTCACTAAGACAAGAAAACAACAGTCATAGGCTTGAGAAAGGTTTTTGGTTTCATGGAACTAATAAATATGTATCAATAGGATTAGTGAAAAGAGGGGACACAAAAAATAAAACTAAACAAATAAACATTGAATTAAAACACTATAAAAATAAAAAAACTACCCTATCTTTAATAATTGTATTTAGAGGTGAAGAAAGTAAAGAGTTAATAAACTTTTATAATTCAATAATAAAAAAGATAGATGGTATAGAGAGGCATGGTACAGATAATAAAAGATTCCGAAAATTTTATGATTATGAATCTTTAGAAGAAGGAATAAAAAAAATACTAAATGGTGATTTTAAAAAAATCGTAGATGAGATAGAGATCAGCGGATTAAAAAAGCAACTATTATATGATGAAAACGAATTTAAGAAAATGTTAAGCAAAATTAATGAATTTAAAAAACTAAGAAAGAAAGACAGTAAAAATAAAAAGCATAACAAAACTGATAACAAACAAAAAGGGAAGCCTCCTCTCAACCGCATCCTTTATGGCCCTCCTGGAACTGGTAAAACTTACAAAACGGTAAACAAAGCTCTCGAGATTATTCTTAAATCCCATCATGAAGATGAAATTGGTGATACTGATTTAAAAGTAAGCGAAATTCAAGAAATTCTAAAAAAAGATAATATAGATAAGCAAAAACGAGAGAAATTAAAAGAGGCTTTCGATTATTTTAAGGATAAGGAAAAGCAAATTAATTTCGTAACCTTCCACCAATCTTATGGCTATGAAGAATTTGTGGAAGGAATTAAACCTGTCTTCTCTAATGAAGTTTCCTCTAAAGAACAAAAAAAAGAAGAATTACAATACAAAATTGAAGATGGAATTTTTAAATCAGTGTGCCTCAAATCTATAAAAGACTCTAAAGTAACAAATTTAGCAGAATTTTGTAAACTTGCAAAAGAAGAAAAAAATGAGTACTTTAAAACTGCAAAACCATTTGTCCTCATTATTGATGAAATAAATCGTGGTAATATTTCCAAAATTTTTGGTGAATTAATCACACTAATAGAACCGGATAAAAGATTGGGTGCAGATGAAGAATTAACGGTAACTTTGCCATATTCCAAAGAAACTTTTGGTGTACCGCAAAATCTATACATCATTGGCACTATGAACACAGCCGATAGAAGCATTGCTTTAATTGATACTGCTCTGCGCAGAAGATTCCAGTTTGAAGAAATGATGCCGAGACCCGATTTGGTAGAGTTTGCAATAAAAGATATCAAAATAAAAGATATGTTAACAAAAATTAATGAGAGAATTGAATTCCTCTACGATCGCGACCACACCATAGGCCATTCCTTTTTCATGAAATTGAAAGACAAAAAAGATCAATTCGAAGAACTTTGCCATATCTTCCGAAACAAGATAATTCCTTTATTACAGGAATACTTCTATGATGATTGGGAAAAGATCCAGATTGTTCTGGGAGATCATCCTGAGCAATGCAAAAAATATCTTGATGAGTATAAAAATTGTAAATTTATTAATGATAAAGAAAATACAGAAATTGATATAATTGGTTTTGATCATAATGATTATGAAAATTCGTCTAACTATTCAATAAATAAAGACTTCGAAGCCGAGACTTTTATTAAAATCTATGATAAGCAAGCCTTAAAATCAAACAATGAAAACAAAGAATAAGAGTTTTACCTTAATAGAACACAGCTACATCTATGCAGAAAAAGATGTAGATAGAGCTAAGCAGGATGAAAGCAATAATATAGCAGTTGCACCTAAAGTTTTTGCCGAAATTGAGAACTTTGTACTTAAAAATTCTTCTGAAACAGAAGATGTGGTAGCTTCCTTTTTAGTCCCTTCATATAAACCAGGAATAGGTAAGACATTAAAAGCAAAAAACTATGTGGGAGTTATCCAAACAAAAAAGGGAATCACCATCGAGATTCTGCCCAAAATCCACGGAGTTAATGCTAACGGTGGAAATGAGGAAGCCATAACACAAACTAAGAAGATATTTCTGAAAATGCTCAAAACCCTTAAAAATAGCAACTTCAAAGTTTCCAATTTTGCTAATCTAGATTTAACCAGCATGCCACTTTTAGATATTTTTATTAATATGTTCTTGGATGAGTTAAACATTTTAGTAAAGCAAGGTTTAAGAAAATCTTATATTACTAAATCAGAGGATCTATATACTTTTAAAGGGAAATTAGATTTTAACCAAAATATTCGCTATAATCTGGTACATAAGGAGAGATTTTTTGTAAATCACGATGAATTTAATGTAAATCGTCCTGAAAATAAGCTAATAAAATCGACTTTGTTATTAGTACAACGTAAGGCAAAAATAAATTCTACTCAGCAAAGAATCCGCAAATTTTTATTTATATTCGATAGTGTAACAGCTTCAAAAAATATTGATTTAGATTTTATAAAATGTAAATCTAATCGTTTAACGCTGCATTACGATAAATTATTGGTTTGGTGCCAGATATTTCTGAAATATAAGACATTCAATAATTACAAGGGAAACGATTTAGCCTTTGCCTTGCTCTTTCCTATGGAAAAAATTTTTGAGGATTACGTGGCACATCAATTAAGAAAGAATTCAGATAGTAACATTAAGACGCAAGATAGAATTGGTTATCTGTTACAAGATGAAAATGGAAATAAAAAATATGAAATGAAGCCAGATATTGTTTTTACAAATAAAAATATCACTATTATTGCTGATACGAAATGGAAAATTCTGGATGAAGATCATAAGTTATCCCAAGTTGATTTATATCAAATGTTTGCTTATGGGAAACACCCAAATAATTACAAAAAAAATATTCAAAAAATTATTTTAATTTATCCTAAATCGGAAAATTTTTCTAAAGCTATCCTTTACAAATTTTGCGATGACCTAGAGTTGCTTATTTTCCCATTTGATTTGCAAGAAAAAGATAATTGGACGCAGATTACGAATTGTTCTAGATTAACTATCATCCCAAAATAATCAACTCAAAACGAGCCTCGGTTACCCAAAAAGCAAATTTCCTTATCCGCCCCGTCCTGAAATAGATTGACAGAAGTCTAAAGTAGGGAGGATTAATAATTAATAAGATTAATAAAGAAGAATTTAATAAAGAAAACACTTTTGGGAAAGAACGGGAAATTAAAATGTTTGCTGAGTACTTTATTGGGGAATCTTTTTTAAATCTGCTTACAAAATATGGTGAAGATCCAGCTTTTATAGCAAATCTTACTTTTGAACCAGGATGTAGAAACCACTGGCATATTCATCACGGAATAAAAGGCGGAGAGCAGGTTTTAATCTGTAAAACCGGCAATGCCTGGTATTAAGAAGAGGAAAAAGAGCTGGTAAGTCTTGAGCCGGCAATTGGTAATCACGATACTTAGCAGAGTAAAACACTGGCACGGGACAAAGGCAGACTCCTGGTTTAGCCATCTTGTTTTTAGTGTGCCGAGCGAAAATACAAGTAATGAGTGATGTGAACCTGTAACTGATGAAGAATATAATAAGTTGAAATAATAGCAATGTCTTCACTTGATAATATAGGTGCTGCAAACAATTCAGCCAATCTGGTTGCAGAAATTTTTATGCTAGCAGCTTAAATATATTTATCTACAATTATTTTCAAAAAAAAACTTGACTTAGGGTTAAATCAAGAGAATAAATAAAAAAAATTAAATTTCGGAGGTTATAATAATGAGTTTTAGAATGGATATAGCAACAAAATTGTTATTTGGATCTGGACAGCTGAATAATCTGCATCAAGAAAAATTACCCGGAAAGAAAGCTTTAATTGTTATCTCAAATGGAACTTCTGCCAAAAAATACGGTTATTTAGAAAAAACAGAAGAACAGCTTAAAAAAGCTGGAGCAGAAACTGTTTTATTTGATCAGATAGAATCAAATCCCTTAAAATCAACAGTTATGGCAGGTGCCAGAATGGCCGCAGACAATAATTGTGATTTTGTAGTGGCACTTGGTGGAGGAAGCAGTATGGACGCCGCCAAATCAATTGCACTGATGGCTGTTAATGAAGGTGATTACTGGGATTATATTCCCGGTGGAACTGGTAAAGGTAAAGAAGTTAAAAATACTCCACTCCCTGTAGTTGCAATTACAACTACAGCTGGAACAGGATCCGAAGTTGATAGAGGAACTGTAATTACTAATTCAGAAACTAATGAGAAAATTGGATTTGTACATCCCGATCTTCTGCCTAAAATAGCAGTTGTTGATCCAGAACTAATGACCACAGTCCCGCCAAAATATACTGCATTTCAGGGTTTTGATGCCCTATTTCACAGTATAGAAGGATATCTGTCTAAATTTACCAATAAAATGAGTGATATGTATGCAATTACCGCTGTTAAAAATATAGCTGAAGGACTACCAAAAGCTGTAGAAAATGGAGATGATCTGGAGGCAAGAGAAAAAGTGGCCTTTGCCAACACTTTATCCGGTTTAGTAATGGAATTAGGTGCATTAACAAGTCAGCACTCTTTAGAACACGCAATGTCCGCTTTTCATCAGGAACTTCCTCATGGTTCGGGTTTAATTATGCTCAGCAGGGCATATTTTGGCAAAATGATAGAGCGAGGAGTTGCTGAAGAGAGATTTATTGAACTGGCAAAAGCTCTGGGAAAAGATGATGCCGAAAAAGCAGAAGATTTTCTTACAGCTCTCGAAGAACTACAGCAGAAATGCGGGGTAGCAGAGCTTAAGATGTCTGATTATGGAATTAAAGAAGATGAGTTTGAGGCAATGGCTAAAAATGCAAGAGAAACCATGGGAGCTCTTTTCCAGTGCGATAGAAGCGAATTAAGTTTAGAAGACACTGTAGAAATTTATCAAAAGGCTTATAAATAAGTAGCTTCCATAAGTTCATAAATAACTATTTAAAGTAAACTTAATAAAAATTAAAATGGAGATTAAAAGCGTGGAAACAGTGAAATTAAACAATTTCTTTTAATTGGATTTATAAATCCTGCACTGTCCAGTGTTTTAATAGGGATGCCCCAAATTTCCCAGTTTTGCCTTTGATGGATGGGAAAGCTGCTTATGTATGGTTTGGTAAGTGGACTGCTTTATCATAAATTCAAATTAGCAATTTATCCAACACTTATAATTGCTATGGTCTGGGGACTGATAATATATGATTTGTTTTTCCCAATTTTATTTTTAAATTATGTTAACTTACAGGCGAGTCGGTAACAGGAGCTTTTATTACGGGAATACCGGGAATAATTATTAATTAATTTTAATTCCTGTAATAGTATATTCTGTAAAAAAATATTCAAACTATAAATTGGAGTTGAATTAAAATGCAGGTGTTAGAAAAAGCAAAAAGATTTATTAAAGCCGGAGAAGCAGATTGTATAATTATAAAAAATGATGAAATTATTCGAGCAGTTAAAGGGAAGGGTATTTCACCATTAATTTCCTTTTATGAAAATGAACCAGAAGTTTTGAAAAATGCTTTTGTTATTGATAAGGTTGTTGGAAAAGCCGCTGCAGTAATTATAACTCTTGCTGGAGTAGAAAAAGTATATGGTGAAGTTATAAGTGAAGTGGCTTTAAATTATTTGAAAGAACAAAATCATCTGGTCGATTATGGTAAAAAGGTGGAAATCATAACAAACCTTACAGGTGATGGTATGTGTCCCTTAGAAGAGACAGTTATCGATATTGAAGATGCTGAAGTTGCTTATTATCAACTGAAAGAAAAAATAAAAGAGCTAAAAAATATATAGGAGATGAAAAGATGTTATACAGAAAAATGGGAAAAACAAATGAAAAGGTTTCTGTTTTAGGATTTGGTTGTATGAGATTACCCGTTATTAATGGTGAACAAAATAATATTGATGAGGAAAAAGCAACAAATATGCTGAGATATGCAATTGATAATGGAGTAAATTATGTTGACACAGCATATCCTTATCATGGTACAGGATTTGATAAACCAGGAGAAGGCGAGCCTTTTGTAGCAAGAGCGTTAAAGGATGGATATCGCGAAAAAGTGAATTTAGCAACAAAGCTTCCCACTTGGTTAGTCCAAAGTAGAGAAGATATGGATAGATTATTGGCAGAACAACTTGAACGCCTGGAAACAGATAAAATAGATTTTTATTTACTCCATTCACTAAATAAAGGTGTCTGGGAAAATTTAAAAAAATGCGGTGTAGATGAATTTTTAGATCAAGCTATAAAAGATGGTCGGATAAAATACGCTGGATTTTCTTTTCATGATGGTCCCAAGACCTTTAAAGAAATTGTAGATTTTTATGACTGGTCATTTTGTCAAATTCAATATAACTATTTAGATGAAAATTATCAAGCTGGTAAAGAAGGTTTAAAATATGCTGCAGATAAAGGGCTGGGGATTGTGATCATGGAGCCACTAAAAGGTGGTAGATTAGCAGGAAAAGTACCAGAGGAAATTTTGAATAAATGGGAGGAAGCGCCAATAAAAAGAACACCAGCCCAGTGGGCACTCAGATGGGTAATGAACCATCCAGAAGTTTCAGTAGTTTTGAGTGGAATGACCACCATGGAGCAGGTGAAAGACAATATTAAAACTGCCCAAAAGGGAGAGGCTAATTCGTTAACTGAACAAGAAATTGAATTAGTTAATTATGCTAAAAAAGTATTTAAAAATAAAACGAAAATTAATTGTACAGCATGCAAGTACTGTATGCCCTGCCCGGTAGGAGTTGATATACCACAAAACTTTGCTATTTATAATAATGGTTATTTATTTAATGATATAGAGCAAGCCAAAACACAATATAAGAAGTTTTTATTAGATAAGGCTAAGGCTGCCAACTGTATAGAATGTGGAGAATGTGAGACTCATTGTCCACAGAATATTTCTATTAGAAGAGAATTGAAAAATGTGAGAAAAGCTTTAGAATAAAACAATAGAGTCCTATGATTTTAAAATGAATTCTGCATAATTGGCAAAAAACAGAGTAAAATTTTAAATAGCGGGATTAAAATAAACCCGCATATAGCCTGAGGTAAATAAAATTAATTGATTTTCTAGCAGAGAAAGTCCGAGAATATTCTCGATAGCTTTCAGCGAGTATTACTTTGGATTTTCCCAACCGAGATGTTGCAGGAAAGCATTTATTCTTTACCCAACTCGCCTTTTGGGATAGAGTTTTTGGAATGGAGGTGAATTCTGTTGAACCTCCCCTAGGAAAAGGTTTTCTAACTTGGAATTTCTTGTGCATCCTTTTTTCAGAGATTTTGAGCTTGCAAAAATGTTTGTGCTTTGGCCACCTAAAATCGAAGGTAACTCATTTTGCAGGACAACATTTTTATAATTCAGTTTGGCTTCTTTTAATTTATTATCCCTAAAGACATTAAGACAATAATTTGTTGGTTAGGAAGTAGCCAAGATGATTTTTGTAAAATTAACTCATTAAATAACAATGAGTTATGAAATATGAAGGATTTAAAATGGAAGACAACAATGAGTTACCCTCCATCGGGTTGTTTAGCAGGTTACGCTATCTATTCTTCCTCGGGACCATGTTTCACTATCTTGCCTTTGGCAACAAAGATGGTTTCTTCGGCGATATTGGTAGAAAGGTCGGCGATCCGTTCCAAATAAGAGGCAATGTTGTTGAAGCAGATAGCTCGTTTTATGGTGGTAGGGTCTTCTATCATGTAGGTTACTAATGTGCGGTAGATATGTTCTTTCAAGTCATCTACTTCATCATCTGCTTCACAAACATGTTTAGCTTCTTCAGCGTTTTCATCTATAAAAGCCTGGATGGAAGATTTCACCATTTTGCTGGCAGCTTCAGCCATTTTGGGCAAGGCTACCAATTTTGTAATAGAAGGCTTGCGTACCAGGTAGGAAGCACATTTAGACATATTGGTCACCAAATCACCCATTCTTTCCAAATCATTGTTCATTTTCAGTATCATAAGAATTGTACGCAGATTTTTTGCTTCCGGTTGATTAAGTGCTATAAGGGTTGTACAGGCTTCATCGAGCTCAATTTCTTTGTTGTTTACCTGCTCTTCTAGCTCCACAATTTCTTCTAACTTAGTTTTATCTCGTTCCAACAAACCTTGAATACAAATATCCATCATATTTATCACAAGATCTGCTTCTTCTATAATAGATTTTTTCAGTCCGGCTATTTTGCTGGTTAACATTTCTTTATTCTCCTATTTTATTTAACTTTTTTTTCAGTTCAGGAATTATTTGCTGGGGAAGCGGTGCATATTGCAATTGCTTAGCATAGCTCTGACCTTCTGTTATCATCCAATGGAATAGGTTAATCATCTGAGAAGCTTTTTGCGGGCGATATTTATGTAGATTACTGGGAACAAGCAGCCAGGTAAAACTACTTATTGGGTAACCTTGTTTGGAATTAGTGATATAGCTGGTTATTTCAGAAGCGGTTATGTTTTCTGCTGCTTTAGTTATAGAGCTTGGGGTTGGTTTTACAAAGTCGCCAGAAGCATTTTTGATGGCAGCAGCAGAAAGTTTATGTGTGCTCAGGTAGGCCGAGCTAAGATATCCGATAGAATAGGGTGTTTGTTTAATGTTTTCGGCTACAGCAGTGTTGCTGGTTGCTTTCAAGCCTATGAATTTATCTACGAAATTTTCTGATTGTTCTGCTTGCCATAATTTACTGGTTTTATTCAAAAAATTATGGAAGATTTCGCTGGTACCACTGCGGTCGGAACGATGATTTACTATAATACGATGATTGGGTAAGATAATATTTGGATTAATCTTTTTTAGCTGAGGGTCGTTCCAGGTGGTTATTTTTCCCAAAAATATCTTTGCTACCAGCTGGGGAGTAAGCCGCAGTGATGGATTAGCAGGAAGATTATAGGCAACTGCCACAGCACCCAAACAGGTTGGAATCATCACGATATCTTGTTTGAATTCATTATCTTTGGGAATTATGTCGGATGCTGCAAAATCAATAAGCCCTTTTTGCAATTGCAGGATCCCAGCGCCAGAACCAACAGCAGAGTAAGTTATGTTTACTTCTGTTTGTTTTTCATATTCACTGAACATTTTTTGGTATAGTGGAGCCGGGAAGGTGGCACCCAAACCGTAGATTTCTTGCTTGTTCCGATTGTTACAGGCAAATATAACAAGCGCTGCTGCTAACAGTAAAAGATACTTTTTCATACTACCTCCTGGTTTAGCCAATGCCTGTTTCTAAGGCAGAGTGCTTTACTAAATGACCTCTTATCATGTAAATAGAACATTCAGCAATGTTAGTCGTCAAGTCAGAAATACGTTCATAGTTTTTGGAAATACGATTCAAGTGAAAAGCTATTGCTATATTCAAGTCAGATTCGCTGATAAGAATTTTGAAGAATTTTTTGTGGATCAAATCTATCTTGTGATCTTGTTTACATACATTTAAAGCCAAATCCTCGTTTTCTTCTATGAATGAGGTTATGCTGTTTTTCAGCATGTTCTTAGATTCTTTTGCCAAACTTGCCAATTCTATAAGTGGACGATGATAGGGATGGTCGAGTAAGAATTTGTAGCTTTTCACAATATTCACTGTCAAATCTCCCATTCTTTCTATCACGTTATTTATTTTCATTACTGCAATTATGGTACGCAAGTTCTTGGTTCCAGGTCTTTTCAGTGCTATTAAACTGGTACAGTTTTCTTCAATTTTCATGTTCAACTTATCTATCTTATTTTCTATTGTGAAAACTCTGTCCAAGTTTTGCACATTATGTGCCAAAAAACCTTTGAAGCTATGATCCAAGTTTTCTTCCACAAGCATAGATTCTTCAATAAGCTGTTTTTTTAAATTATTCAATTCTTCTTTTAGCATTTTCCTGCCTTAGTTATTAACCGAAAGCTCCACTTAAATATTGTTCGGTTCTACTGTCTTTAGGAACAGTGAACATCTCTTTGGTTGGGGCAAATTCTACCAGCTCACCTAAAAATATAAAAGCTGTGTAATCGGAAATTCTACCGGCCTGAGCTATATTGTGGGTAACAATTAGAATCGTTACCTTGTTCTTTAGTTCCAAACACAGCTCTTCAATTTTAGCGGTAGATTGCGGATCCAAAGCCGAGGTTGGCTCATCCAGAAGAAGGATCTCGGGGTTGTTAGCCAAAGCGCGGGCTATGCATAAGCGCTGTTGCTGTCCGCCTGATAGTGAGAAAGCAGATTCATGTAATCTGTCTTTTACCTCATCCCAAAGCCAGGCATCTTTCAAGCTCTTTTCCACTAATTCATCTATTTTGGCTTTTTTCTCGCCCCGTACTTTTAAACCGTAAGCTACATTCTTATAAATTGATTTCGGAAAGGGGTTTGGTCTTTGAAATACCATGCCAACTTTGGTGCGAACATCGGTTACATCCACTTTGCTATCATAAATATTCTGGTCGTAAAGATTTACTTTCCCTTTTATTTTACAGCCCGGAATAAGATCGTTCATACGATTGAAACAACGTAGCATAGTAGATTTTCCGCAGCCAGAAGGACCTATCATAGCTGTAACTTTTTTATCATAGATTGGAATATTTATATCTTTAAGTACATGGTTGTCATCGAACCATAAATTCAAGTTTTCGGTAGAGATATGTGCTGTTTTTTGTGTTTTATTTACCATTTTCTTTTCTTCCTTATTCTATATCTTATTACAATTGCCACAGTACTTACCAACAGAACTAGTGCCAAAAGAACAACTGCTGTTCCATAGGCCATAGGAACCTGTTTTGCCGGATGAGCGCCTTCTGTCATAAGGGCATAGATGTGATACGGCAGAGCCATCACTTCATCCATTGCCGATTTTGGCAGCAAACGTGTGTAGAAGGTTGCCGCTGTGAACATTATCGGAGCTGTTTCGCCTGCCACTCTTCCTATACTAATAATTGCGCCGGTAAGTATGTTGGGAAGAGCTGTTGGCAAAATTACCCTTAAAATAGTCTGACGTTTGGTTGCCCCTAAAGCCAAAGAAGCATCTCTGAAATCTCCCGGAACACTACGAATAGCTTCTTCGCTAGCATTTATTATTACTGGAAGTGCTAAAACTCCCAGAGTTAGGGCGCCAGAAAGTAGGGAAACACCGAAATTAAATAACCGAACAAATACAGTAAGGCCAAATAGCCCGTAAATTATCGATGGCACCCCAGCTAAAGTGTTTATGGCAACACGAACTATGCGTACCAGCCAGTAAGGCTTGGCATAGCTGGTCATAAATATAGCTGTAAAAATTCCTAAAGGTAAAGCAAATCCTATAGAAAGTACAGTAAGCCAAAATGTTCCTACTATAGCAGGGTAAATGCCGCCTTCTGTCATAAAGCGCTTGGGCGATTCGGTTAGAAACTCCCAGCTAACCACGCTGCCACCTTTGGCAAAAATAACATATAAAAATAAAAAAAGGAAAAAGACGGTTAACAGAATGAATAATCTGAGAAGATTTATGCCTATGGACGATTTTAATTTACGAATATTAGTCATTTCTTCCTCCTCATAACTACGAATTCAATTATCAGAATGGAGATGAAAGTTATAATAAAGAGGATGATAGCGATACCAAACAAAGCATGGAAATGAGGAGTTCCAATGGCTGTTTCACCCATCTCTGCTGCCACTGTTGCTGGCATTGGTCGCACCGGGTCGAAGATACTATCTGGAATTTGGGCAGCCCCACCAGCCACCATTAGCACTACCATTGTTTCGCCGATAGCACGACCAAAACCAAGAATTATACTACTGATAACTCCCGATTTGGCTGCTGGTAACACTACTTTCATTATTGTTTCCCATTTATTGGCACCTAAGGCTAAAGAAGCTTCTCTTAAACTGTTGGGAACTGTGCTCAAGGCATCTTCCGACATACTAGAAATTATGGGAACTACCATTATTCCTAAAATTATAGAAGCATTAAAAGCATTTAACCCGATAGGTACTTGAAAAACTTTGATGAGGAAGGGAGATAAAAAAGCCATCCCAAACAACCCGTAAACTACTGAAGGGATACCTGCTAAAAGTTCGATTAGCGGTTTTAAAATCTCTTTTACTCTTTTATTGGCAATTTCAGAAATATAGATGGCGGCTCCTAATCCTAAGGGAATGGAGATAACCAAAGCACCTAAAGTTACTACAAATGAACCTGCGATAAGTGATAAAATTCCAAATTTGGGTGGGAACATGGTAGGATACCAATCTTTGCTGAATAAAAAGTCCTTTATTGAAGTGAAATTTAGCACTGGTAATCCTTCAAAAAACAGACTCAGTATTATTCCAAATAGAAATACTATTGTACAGATCGAGGCGATGTAGGTAATCGATTGGAAAATTTTCTCTTTGAAATCCATATTAATTCCTACCTTAATTTCTTAAAAAAGGTCATTGGGAGAAATCTCCCAATGACCTGGGGGAGGATTACACTTCTAATTTATGCTAACGAATCCCTGTCCTTCAACTATTTCTTGTCCTTTAGCTGAAACTATGAAATCGATGAATTTTTTAGCTAACCCGGTTGGTTTGCCGTTTGTGTACATATGCAAAGTCCTAGCAATGGGATATTCCTTATTTTGGATAGTTTTCTTGGTGGGCATTACATTATCTATAGTAATTGCTTTTATACTGGCGTTAAGATAACCTAAGCCTACATAACCAATAGCCCCAGGAGTGTTGGAAACTGTGGTAGCTACGGCATTATTGGAAGCTAATTTCAAAGCGCCAGCTGCTACCGGCGAATCTGACATTACCAAATTGTTGAAAACTTCAAAAGTTCCGGAAGAGGTGTCACGAGAAATAATCACGATAGGCTTATTGGGACCGCCTAATTCTTTCCAATTCTGTACTTCACCAGCGTAGATAGATTTGAGTTGAGCAGTTGTAAGGCCATTTATAGAGTTAGAAGGATTCACCACAACAGCAATACCATCGTTTGCTACTACATTTTCATAAAGATTAATACCATTTTCACGAGCGGTTGCCAGTTCTTTGGTTTTAGCGTGCCTAGAAGCATTACCAATATCGGCTGTACCTGCTATAATAGAAGCTATGCCTACACTAGAGCCACCACCACGAACAGAGATGTTAATCTCTGGATGCATGTCCATATAAGCTTCGGCTGCTGCCTGAGCAATTGGAAGTACAGTAGTGGAACCAGCAACGGTAAGACGATTATCTTGGGCGAAAGCAGGAACTGCTAACACTGCCAATACGGTTAAAATAGCTAAAATTTTAAATTTCATCATTATCTCCTTTTACTTTTCTCTTAGATCTCTTCAGAGAAGATCCAGCGTAGTTGCACCATCAAAGTGCTTTCATCATCAGAATTATCATCTTCATAAGATTTCAGCTGGTAGTTGGCTTGCAGCATTAGTTTAGGACTATTTTTTGAATCGCGTGCCAAATAATAGTTAACTCCACCAATAGCAGTGTTATAACCATCATCGTCAACGTCTGTGTTTGGATCGTAGATGTCATACCGTGCTACCAGTTCAAATTTATTGTTAAGTTTGTACATAGGCATTAAACTAATTACACTGTCAGAAACATCGTCCAAGCTGTTGTCGTTTGGATAAGAAGTAGTTTTAGTAAGGTACTGAGCTGTAATCGAAGCTGCGCCAAAAGCGAATTTACCCATTCCGGCTATCATGTTGTATTCTTCACGGTCGCTTGCATCAGAATCGTTTTTACTTTTGAACATATAAGAACCACCTACTGTAAGGCCTGTGATAGGAGATACGCGCAGGTTAGCCAAATAGTTCATATCAGTGTTAATGTCGCCACCGGTTTTTTTGTAGCCTTCACCATTGTAAACGGCTACTGCATAGGAACCATAGCCTTGGGGAAGGTAGCCGCTTACACCCATACCATAATCGGTAGAGCTAACGAAATTGTACTTATCGGAAGGATCTTTATCGATAGTAGGATAACTCCAGTCGTAAATTGTTCCAAAATAGGTTTTCATAAGACCAACGGTAAGTGTGGCATCATTAATTGGAAGTAGATTGTTAAAATCTAAGTAAGCATATTTCAGTTTCAAGCCTGCCCCATCCGGGCTACCATCATTACTAAAGAAATCTACATTAAAACGTCCTTTTACATTACTGGTAAGTTGTGGTTCTAAACGGAAATAACCTCTTTTAACAGCCATTTCGTTTTTAGTTACATCACCGTCTACTTGCTGGTAAGTCCAACGGTTCCAAAGTTCCATATTAAGTTTTGTTTCTGCTTTAATATTGGTTGATGTTATAACAATCATAACCAATATAACAATTAAAAAACTTCTTTTCACTTTTTCCTCCTATTCAAAGCTTATTCGCCCAAATTTTACGGTAGGAGAGTTAAGTGATTATAAAGTTATTGTTAAGAAAGTGTTAAGATGGTGTAATAATATGAAAAATAGAGAAATAGCGCTTAAAATATCTATGAATTTTCTTGATTTTTTGTTTTAGATCTTAGTCTTCTTAGTGCCTTTTCTTTAAGTTGGCGGGTACGTTCCCGGCTTATATTTAGTTCTTCGGCTATCTCTTTTAAAGTATATTGCTCTTCATAAAGCATTCTAAGCACTTTTTGTTCATCTACAGGAATATCATCGGTTAATTTTAGGAATTTACTAACTTTTATATCAGAATCAAATTTAGCTTGTTGTTTTTCATCTTTTACCGTTTCATCAACCAATTTTATTGAGTTCAAAGAGCCTTTTTTTTCTTTTTCTATAGCAGCTAAAATGTATTTTTTTATCCAGTAGGTGGCATAGGTGGAAAACTTAGCGCCTTTTTCTTCTTTAAATTTCTGCTGAGCCTGTAAAAGACCTAACATACCTTCCTGGATGAGATCTTCTATAGGAAGACCCAGATGTTTATATTTATTGGCTATGTCTACTACTAAACCTTTATATTTTTCAAAAATATCTTCATTTTTTTTCATAATGCTTTGGTAAAGTTATACTAAACTTCGTTCCTACTCCTAATTTACTTTTTACTTCAATATTACCAGCATGCAGATTTACTATATGCTTCACGATGGAAAGCCCTAAACCAGTACTACTTAATTTGCGTGTTCTAGATTTATCTACCACGTAAAATCTTTCGAATAAACGCGGTAAATGCTCAGGTGCAATTCCTCTGCCATTATCTTCTATCTCGATTAAAATATGCTGCTCTAATTGGGAAAACCGAATCTTTATTTTACCACCTTTGGTATATTTTATGGCATTATCCAATAAATTAATAAAAACTTGTTCCAATTTAAAGTAATCAGCTTCCAAAAATTTAAGTTCTGCTGGCCACTCAACAACTAATTCATTTTCACTTTCCTTTAAAGTTAGTTCAAAAATTTTCTTCAAATTATCAACAAACTCCGCAATGTTAATTTTTTCAATTTCCAAATCACCCATTTGTTCCAGCTTGGAAAGATTCAGTAGATCTTGCACAATGCGAATTAAACGTTCAGTGTTGCGTTTTATCACATCAATATATTTCTGATTAGCTGCTTTGGGTTCAATAGTTTCCAAAAATCCTTTGATGGATGTAAGTGGAGTACGCAATTCATGGGAAACATTAAGTACCAGATCTTTTTTCATTGTTTCCAGGCTGCGTATTTCAGTAATATCATACATCAAAAATATAGTTTCTTTAGTTTGGGCTGTATAGGAAGCGCTGCAAATATAGTACCTATTTTCAATAGTTATTTCTCTGCTGGTAGTTTTGGGCTCGTGGAAGATATCATCGATAAAATCGTACAAAATTTTGTAGCGAATAACATTCCAAAAATAGGAATCTTTCAGATTGCTATTACCCACTAAGTTCTCGAAACTTTCATTGGCAACAGTTATAATGCCTTTGGTATTCATTATCCAAATAGATTCCTGGATAGAAGACAGCAGTGTGTAAAATCCTTGGCGATGTTTGGAAATTTTCTGTTGGTTTCTTTCCAATCTGGCAGCAATAGCATGTAGATCTCGCATTATTTCATTGAAAATAGGCAAAGTTGAAGGGCTAAGTGCATATTTTTTATCGGCGATCTTGTTTATGTTGGTAAAAATATTTTGCAAGGGATCGGTAATCTTACGTGCAAAAAAATAGGCAATTACTAAAGCTACTAAAACTATTGCAATTGTTAACAATATGCTATTCAAATTGTAGTTATGATAGTTAACACCATATAAAACCGCAACTAAAATAATTATGAACCAAGCAAAATGTTTAAACAGTTTAGCTCGGAGATTATTGCTCCAGTTTATAACCTACTCCTCTCACATTTTTAATCATCTTCCCAGCTATGCCAAGCTTATCGCGCAAATTTCTTATGTGTACGTCTATGGTTCTATCTATCACTATTTTATCGTTACCCCACAGGTAATCTAATATCTGATTACGAGAATAAACCCAGCCGGGACGCTTAGCTAAAAGATATAACAGCTTAAATTCCGTAGAAGTTAGATTTACTGTGGTATTTTGCACTTTTACTTCATATTTTTGTGTATCTATGCTCAAACTATCTCCTATCTCGATGATAGATTGTTCGGTAGCAGTGCTTGTACCCCGGCGCAAAATAGCTTTCACCCTGGCTACCAGCTCGCGCGGTGAGAATGGTTTCACCACATAATCGTCAGCGCCAAACTCCAGTCCCAAAACTCTATCCATCTCTTCACTTTTGGCGGTTAGCATAATTATAGGAATATCTTTATATTGGGAATTTGCTCGTAACTGCTTACAAACGTCAAAACCATCAGCATCTGGTAGCATCAAATCCAAAATTATTAAATCGGGAAGCTCCTTTGGCAAAGAATCTAGCATCGGTTGCGCTTCTTCGTATTTGGAAGTTAGGAAGCCGGCTTTTTCTAAATTTATTGCTACCAATTCCAAAATATCGGGCTCATCATCTACGATAAATATCTTTTGCTTATTTTTCATTGGAATGTCCGACAAAATCGATTATAGATCTCGGTGATAATAAGCTGTGGATTAACATGACCATCCAATTTCCGCAGCATTTTTTCCAAAAATTCTATCAGTTTAGGAACATAGATATCCACATTCTGGTTGCTCAAGTATAGCTGTTCCACCAACTTATCATAATCTAAATTCACCATATTTTCGGGGTTATATTTAAAATAGGAAATGTCGCTAAGCCAAATTATTAGATAGGAAATAAGGTTAGCCAGCTCAGCCTGATTTTTGGAAGTACGGTATTTGCTCATGAACTGCAGGAATTCATAGTCATTCTGCTGTAACACTATTTTCAAAAAATCAATTGTAGCTGTACGCGTTTCCAGGTTGCCCTCTTCTGCCAGCTGCAAAGCTTTTTCCATGTTACCGTTACTAATACGGGCGTACATCTTGGCCTGTACATCATCCAAAAAACGTGATTCTTTAAGTTCTTGCTCTATTAGATGGCGGGGTACGCTATAGAAGGGAATTTTTTGGCAGCGAGATAAAACCGTAGGCAAAAGCGAATTGGGCTTGCTGGTAGTTAAAATTATCACCGCATCAACCGGTGGTTCTTCCAGGGTTTTTAAAAAAGCATTGGCTGTGTTAGTGTTCATCATATCGGCATCTTCCACTATCACCACTTTCTTTCTGGCTTCATTAGCGGTAAGACTTAAATGATGGATTAAAACCCGTATAAACGGTATACGAATTTCGATATTACTGGAAAAGTAAAAATTTTTCCAGGGAGTTTCAATCTTGTTTTTTAGGAATTCTTTATATATTTCGTCGTTCTTATCCGATTTCAAATTACCATTTGTATCTATATCATCTTTCCTAAAAGGAGATGGGAAAACATAGGTTAAATCTGGGTGACTTAATTTCAGGAATTTTTGGCAGGAACTACACTTACCGCAAGGTTTCATATCATCTTCGGCAAAGCAATTTATAGCCATAGCAAAATAGAGTGCTGTAGTAAATTTGCCTACTCCTTTAGGACCATAGAACAGATAAGCTTGAGCAATTTTGTCTTCCTCAACCGCTTGCTTCAATATCGAAATTGCCTTATCTTGCCCTTTTATCTTCCTGAACATCTTATTTCTTCTTATTTTGCTTAGCCAGACGTTTCTGTATCTTTTTCCAGGTGTCACGCAGAGTCACTATCCGATTGAAAACCAAATTATTGGAGCTATGATCGAACCTGTCGGCACAGAAATAGCCCAATCTTTCGAATTGAACCCTGGTTTCTGGTTTCACTTCTTGTAAAGATGGTTCTAATTTACAGTTTTTTAGAATTTGTAGAGAATTTTCATTGATAAAATGCTCAAAACTACGGCCATCTTTAGAATTTTCGGGGTTTTCTTTAGTGAAAAGATTGTCGTACAGCCTTACTTCAGCATCAATAGCGTGTTTAGCGGAAACCCAATGTAAGGTAGCCTTCACCTTGCGGCCATCTGGAGCTGAACCGCCCTTGGTAGCTGGGTCGTAGGTACAGTGCAGAGCTGTTATCTTACCATCTTCATCTTTTTCTACCGAGTTACATTTTAGGAAATAAGCATAGCGCAATCTTACCTCGCAGCCAGGGGCAAGGCGATAGAATTTTGGAGGCGGATCTTCCATAAAATCATCTTGTTCGATATATAATTCCTTAGAAAAAGGCACTTGCCGTGTTCCATATTCAGGATCTTCTGGATTATTTACTGCTTCCAAATACTCCTCTTCACCTTCAGGATAGTTATCAATTATCACTTTTAGCGGCTTCAGCACTCCCATCACGCGCATAGCAGTTTTGTTCAGTTCTTTGCGAATAACATGCTCCAGAAGTGCATAATCTACCGTGCTATCACTTTTGGCTACACCAATAATATTGGAAAATTCACGAATAGAGCTTGGTGTATAACCGCGGCGGCGTAAACCACGTATTGTGGGAAGTCTGGGATCATCCCAGCCGGAAACATATCCTTCCTCTATCAATTTCAGAAGTTTGCGTTTACTCATAACTGTATAGGTCATGTTCAGGCGAGCAAATTCTATTTGTTGTGGATGGTAAATACTTAATTGATCTAAAAACCAATCGTAGAGTGGACGATTATTCTCGAATTCTATCGAGCACAAAGAATGAGTTATATTTTCGATAGAATCTTCCAAACAGTGGGCAAAATCATACATAGGATAGATATGCCATTTATCGCCAGTACGATGATGCTTGGCGTTTCTGATGCGATAGATAAGCGGATCGCGCATTTTCATATTAGCACTGGCCATATCTATTTTGGCGCGTAAAGTATGCTGGCCGTCTTCAAATTCACCATTTTTCATCTTTTCCAAAAGTTCCAAGTTTTCTTCCACACTGCGGTTACGGTAAGGGCTGGGTTTGCCGGGTTCTTTAACTGTTCCACGGTATTCGCGAATCTCCTTTTCGCTTAAACTACAAACATAAGCTTTGCCCGCTTGCACTAATTGTACAGCATATTCATACATCTGTTCAAAATAATCGGAAGCATAATAGAGCCTGTCTGCCCAATCGTATCCCAGCCATTTAATATCTTCCTGAATAGCTTTTGTATAGGAAGTATCTTCTTTGATAGGATTGGTATCGTCGAAACGTAAATTGCATACTCCATTGTATTTTTCTGCTAATCCGAAATTCAGGCAGATCGATTTAGCATGACCAATGTGCAGATAACCATTTGGTTCGGGTGGGAAGCGAGTGTGCACTCTGCCCCCATATTTACCAGTTTTCAGGTCTTCGTCTATTATTTGTTCAATAAAATTTTTAGTTTCTGTCATCTTTACCTCTTACTTCAATAACTTTTCAACTCTAGCTAAAGTTTCATCTTTTCCCAGAATTTGGATCAATTCAGGAATTTCTGGACCATGAAAATCTCCGTAAAGTGCTACTCTAAGCGGCATATATAAATTTTTCCCTTTCACTCCTGTTTCTTGGCTGATTTCCTTTATAGCTGTATTTATCTGTTTGCTGCTATCGATATCCAAATTAGGAAGTTTCTCAAGCCAAAATTTATAAACTTGTTGCGAGCTTTCTTTATCTGCCACTTCCTGTTTAGCAGCATCGAGCTGAGGCTGTTGGTAAAACACAATGGCTGCATTTGGTATTTGTTGCAATGTATGCACGCGGCCTCTTACCAAATCGATCACTTTTTTATATTTCTCCGTATTGGAAGTATCTAGCCCAGCTTCTGCAAAGAAAGGTTTAGCAGCTTCTGCTATTCTGTCTAAACTTAAATTTCGCAGATATTGTCCGTTCATCCAATCCAATTTTTCCACATTGAAAACTGCTCCTGCTTTACTAATTCTTTTCAAGGAAAACTCTTTTTTCAACTCTTCCAAAGAGTAGATTTCCTTATCTTTGGCAGGGTGCCATCCTAATAGGGCAATAAAATTGATGAGAGCTTCTGGCAGGTAACCTTTTTGCAGGTAATCTTCTACTGCCACATCGTTTTGACGCTTGCTAAGCTTACTTTTATCTTCATTCAGAAGCAGGGGCAGGTGAGCTAACTTCGGCGGTTTCCAACTTAGTGCTTGGTATAAAAACAGATGTTTAGGAACACTGGAAAGCCACTCTTCACCACGAATTACATGTGTTATCTTCATCAGATGATCATCGATAACATTGGCCAGGTGATAGGTGGGAAAACCATCCGATTTCATCAAGATCTGATCGTCTACTGTTTCCCAAGGTATAGTAACTTTATCGCGCACTATATCGTAGAAAGTAATTTCACCGGTTTCAGGTGTTTTTTCACGAATAACATAGCTTTCACCAGCAGCGATACGCTTTTCAACTTCTTGCTGGCTTAATTTGCGGCAGCGGCCGTCGTAGCGAGGATCGAGTCCCTGCTCTTTTTGCTGCTGACGCATTTTATCCAGATCTTCTGAGCTGCAAAAACAGTGATAAGCAGCGTCCTTTTCCAATAAAATTTTTATGTATTTTTGATAAATTTCGGTTCTAGCTGATTGCAAATAGGGACCCACTTCCCCTTCTTTTTCGGGACCCTCATCATAATCTATTCCGCATAGCTGCAAGGCAGAAATCAGATTTTCTATTGCTCCTTCCACATAGCGATTGCGATCGGTATCTTCGATTCTAAGTAGAAATTTTCCACCGGTTTTGCGAGCATAGAGGAAATTGTATAAAGCTGTTCTAAGCCCGCCTACATGTAAATAACCGGTAGGACTGGGGGCAAATCTGACTCTTATTTCATTTTGCATTATATATTCCTTTCCAGTTTTCTCAGATTTTCAAAATTTATTTTTCCAAGCTGGTGTCAACTATAAAGTTATTTGTCTATCCTTATAAAAAATTAACAAATTAATAGTAAAATTTAGAAAAGTTCTTGACTTACAAAATGCAAAATGCAAAATTAAAGAAAAAATGGAGGTAAATATGAGAAGAACTTTAATTATTTTATTAGTAGTTGTTTTTAGTGCGCTTAGTGCGGTAACTATTTACGACATCCAGTATCCCGAAGATCCTAGTGGAGATTCACCCTATGTTGGGCAGGAAGTAACTACAACCGGTATTGTGACTGCAGTTGGTTTCAAAGGTTACGATGATAATGTATTTATCTCGATGCCAGCTGGTGGCGAATTTAGTGGAATTTACTGCTATGCAACAGGGACTTCTGATTTACAACTTGGTGATGAAATAGAAATTACTGCTACTGTAGATGAATATTACAGTTTTACCGAATTAGTTGATGCCACCAATGTAGAGGTGCTTAGTACCGGTAATCCACTTCCAGAACCAACCGTAATAACCACTCAAGAACTTTCCTCTTCCGAAGAATATGAAAGTGTTTTGGTGCAACTTAATGATGTTTATGTTTCCTCTGCCCCCAGTGAGTATGGTGAATGGTACGTTGTAGATACAACTACAGTTCCCTGCCAGATAGATGACGGTTTCTTCTATCTGGATTCTGTAGACCCTCCAATTGTTATTGAAGTTGGTCAATTTTGGGGAACTTTGATCGGTATGGTGGACTACAGTTGGGATGAATACGGCTTGAACCCACGTACACCAGAAGATATGTCTACTGAATCTGATAACAGTCCCGAAACGGTTCCTGTAGCTGCTACTTTAGTAGGAAACTATCCTAACCCATTTAATCCAGAAACAGCTATCTTCTTTAATCTGCAACAACCACAGAATGTGAAGATAGATATTTTCAATACTCAGGGTAAAAAAGTTAAAACTCTTGCAAATAGTAATTTCTCTGCTGGTGAACATCAGGTAATTTGGAATGGTACCAACCAAAATGGAAGCAACGTTGCAAGTGGCGTTTATTTCTATAAAATGCAAGCTGGAAAGTACACGTCTACTAAAAAAATGATTCTAATGAAATAATTTTAATTTCTTAGAGAAAATCCCTCAAGAAAATTCAGCTTAAAGGGGAGGAAAAATGAAAAAATTCTGTAAAAAAATATTCAAGTTTGCTATTTTCGGTACAATAGCCTATTCCGGTTTTAAGATATTCGAAAGAATTAAATCGGCAATAGAGATATCTAAAACTCTGCCACAATATTTAGAAAATGTTGTGGGAGAAAAACCCAAGGTAAATACAAATGTAACTTGGAAACAAGCTCATATTTCAGTTGGTTTTCCCAAACAGGTTATAGAAAAAAATAAAGATCTGGAAAGCACTATCCGCGACTATATCGAAGATTTCTATCCGGCTCTTCCAGAAAATTGTGTTGATATCAAGCTTTATTCTATAGAGTAACCACTAAACTGAAAATAAAATTAAAGGCGGTAGTTGGAAATAACTATCGCCTTTTCCATTTTTTTAACACTTGACTACAAACAGAGTGTAATAATATTTCAAATTATTTTATTTTGAGGAGCAATTATGGCCAGACTTTTTGGTAAGGAATATCACGAGCACTCAAATTCTTGGTATTTTAAAAGCACTATAACACCACTGCAAAAGAACGATGTGAGCTATAAAAAATTTCTGGATGAAACCGGGAATGCAGTTTTCCGCTTCGAATCACAAAATCGGCGGAAATTCCCAGCTGATTTAGAAATTACCTACGACAAAAGACAGCATAAAATTATCGCACATAAGTGCAGTCTCTGTGATGTTGAGGTCTGCTCACACTATCTTTCCATATTGAATTATGCTTATTATAATCTTTCTACCGATATTTTGGAAAAAAATGTAGTACAAACTTACCAAACCAAGATGCTAAGCTATAACGAATACTGGCAGCGGGTGGTGTTGAATGCGATTATAGAAATTAGTGATATTTTTAATCGGAAAACCGATAAAATACGCTTCCATTTTCCTACCTATAAACCTATGCTGGTTCGCATTATATCGTTGTTGGCTGCTAACCGTGAAGTAAAAGAAGAAGATGTTCCCCTTTTGGAAAAAGCAGCTAAACAAAGCTCGGCGCTATCCGAATCGGAGATAGAATTTCTGAAACTTCTGCAACAACAGAAATGTTCTTTTAGTCGCAAAGGAACTTTTTTCACTATTTATAAAAAGGATTTTGTGCAGTTTTTCCCTATCATGAAAACCTTACAGCATAAACTATTTATAAAAGAGACTGGAGATAAACTTGAGTTTTCCGAACAGGAATATCATCTAAATTTCCAGGTAAACAGATATAAGGAAGACGAATTTATATTCAAAGCTTCTCCTTCTGAAAAGATCTCAGCTGTGTTTGTAGGAAAAACCACCTATATTTTCAATAAAAATCAAGTTTACAATATAAATCTGCCTTTTACAAAAGAGGTAGCGGAACAAATATTCGATGAAGGTTATATTTTAAAAAAGGAAGATCTGGTTTATGTGGCTTCTGTGGTTGCACGTCAGCTAGGGCTTATGAAATGTTACATCGATTTTGCCGAAGATATCCAAATCCCCGAAATATATCACAATACACCAATCATAACTTTTAGGCTGTTCAAAGAAGGTGAAAAAATAATAATGAATGGGCTGTTAGACTATGGCAATAATGTACTCATTCCCATGTCGGTAGTACGCTTTCCGGCAGAATTGGTGAGGTTTGACCAAAATAGTCAAATTACCTGGTTCTATATTCCGCCACAAATAAAATATCAAATCTATGAATTTTTGGAAAAACTACCGGAAGCTGAAACTAACCGTATTGAAGAAAATTCTCAGCTATTGTTCCAGGGAGAAGATAACATAGCCGCTCTGAAGAAAACAATTTTCGAAAATGCACTTCCTAGTTGGAATATTGTGCTTTCCGATGAACTGAAACAAGAATTTGTATATAAAGTTAATTTAAAACCGATAATAAAAACTCAAAGTTCTGAAAATATCAACTGGTTCGAGTACCAAGTTCAATATAAATACAAAGATATCACTTTTTCTCACGATGAATTGAAACAGTTTTTTAATACCAAAGAGAAATTTCTGAAGTTGGAAGATGGACGCCTGCTCTACTTTGAAAATAAAGATTCCTTCTATGAGATAGAAAACCTATTGAAGAGGAGTAAAAAAGAAAAATCGGATTCTTACAAACTCTCTATTTACAATCTACCCTATGTTTACCAGCTAAGTTCAATTAAAAAGGGAATTAGGATAGAAGGAGAGCAGTTTTTGGAAGATATGTTTACCAATATCATAAATCGGAAACTGCCAGAACCCACCGAAGTTCCTTCGGTTTTGCGCCCAGTGATGCGTAGTTACCAAAAAAATGGATACCAGTGGCTAAAAATGCTGGAGTATTATGGGTTGAACGGAATTCTGGCCGATGATATGGGCTTAGGTAAAACTATCCAGGCAATTTCAGTTCTCTCCGACCTACCTTCCACCTCGCGCAATATTGTTATCTGTCCCAAAACTTTGTTATATAACTGGGCAGCAGAGATCAAAAAGTTCAATCCCAGCCTCAGCTATCTTATCTACGAAGGCAACCAGAAGATAAGACGCAGCTATCTGGATAATTTAAACGTGAATGTGTTGCTAGCTTCCTACTCTATCATTCAAAACGATATTAAAAAACTGGCGGAAATAGAATTCGATTATATAATTCTGGATGAAGCCCAACATATTAAAAATGCAGCAGCGCTACGTTCCAAAGCTGTGAAAAAGTTGAAAACCAGGCATAAACTGGTGCTTTCTGGTACTCCAATCGAGAACAATGCCTCGGAATTATGGTCTATTTTCGACTTTTTACTACCAGGCTATCTGCCACCACATAGGAAGTTCAAGTCCGAGTTCAATGAACAAGATAAAAAAGCACAACAACGCCTAAGCCAGATGATTTCGCCTTTTATTCTGAGAAGAAAGAAACAAGATGTGCTTATCGAGTTGCCCGATAAACAGATCCAGATTGCTTATTCCAAACTTACACAAGTTCAGGAAAAAATGTATCTGCAAGTTTTGGATAAAGTGAAAAAAGGGTTTCAAAAATTTCCAGGTGACATGACCTATATGCACGTACTGGCAGCTCTTACCAAGTTGCGTCAAATTTGTGATCATCCCTATCTTTACGACAAAACTGCTAAAACCGATAGTGAACTTTCTGGTAAAATGGAGCTGATGCGCGAGATAATTCTGGAAGCTAAAGAAAGTGGGCGTAAACTGCTTATTTTCAGCCAATTTGTCCAGATGTTAAAGGTGCTGAAAGAGATGATGACAGAGCTGGATATTCCTTTCGAATACATGGATGGCTCTACTAAACATCGCCAGAAACGGATAGATAACTTTAACAACAGTAACAAAATACGAGCATTCTTAATTAGCCTGAAAACGGGTGGATACGGGTTGAATTTAACTGCGGCTGATACAGTGCTGATAACCGACCCTTGGTGGAATCCCATGGGCGAAAACCAGGCAATAGACCGGGCCCATCGTATTGGGCAAACTAAAAAGGTGATGGTGTATAAAATGATAACCCAGGGTACAATAGAAGAAAAAATATTGGATTTACAGCAAAAAAAACGTGAACTATTCGAAAACCTGATCGAGCAGGGACAAAATGTTATCAAAAAGATGACACCTGATCAGCTGCAGGAACTTTTTGAGTATTAAGAGACATAGTTTGAACTATTTCTATTCTATCGCCCAAAAACGTGAATACAGTTGCAAGATAAAGCGCTCGGAATTTATCGCACATTTAGCTTATGTGGAAACTATAGAAGCGGCTAAACAGTTTATTTCCCAGATTTCGGAAGAACATAAAAATGCTACCCATAACTGTTGGGCTTATATTGTGGGCGATAATGGGCAAACCTACCACAGCTCCGATGCTAGTGAGCCTTCCGGTACAGCTGGCAAACCCATATTAAACGCTTTAAAAAAGTACGATATGACCAATATCGCTGCTGTGGTTACGCGCTATTTTGGCGGAGTTAAGCTCGGCATTCGCGGGTTAATAGAAGCCTATGGCCAAACTACCGAAGCGGCTATTCAGCAAAAACCGCTAAAAAAAATAGTAAAAACTGTAGAGTTCAAGGTTACCACCACCTACGATTTTATCGAACCGCTGAAATATAACATCAAAGAGCAGCTGGGACAGATTATAGACATTCAATATGGTGCTGAGGTGCAACTGGTGGTACAGGTAGAAGAGCATTTGCAGAAACCATTACGAAATTATTTGCAGGAATTGGAAAAAGTTGGGAAGCTGAAGCTAGGTTAAACGCCTTTTTTATCTGGAGACCATATATATTTATGCAGTTGTAGCTGCAGGCGCACTGGTAGTTTATCTTCTATGATCCACTTAGCCAATCTAGCTGGCTGCAACTTGCCAAATACTGTTGAAAACAGGATTTTGTAACCCCTTAAATTGTATTCGGAAATTTTGCGGCGGGCAAATTCGTAATCGTCTCTGCCAGAAAGCACGAACTTGATCTCATCTCTATTCTTTCGCAAAAATTGCAGATTCTCCTCTTTGAAACTACCTGCTTCACCGCTGCCGGGACATTTTATATCCACTATTTTGTGAACGTAATCGGGAACTTGCTTTAGCAGCAGTGTACCGTTCGTTTCCAACAGAATTTTATAATTTTGGGAATGTAATTTTTGAATTAGATGGTAAACTTCCACCTGTACCAGTGGCTCACCACCGGTTATTTCTACCAATTTCACTGGTTCGTATTGCTGTACTTTTTGTAAGATCTCATCATTGTTCATTTGAAATTTTACCAAATAGGCATATTTAGTATCACAATAGCTGCAGCGCAGGTTGCAACCGGCTAAGCGTATAAATATACAGGGCAGACCAACAAAAGTGGATTCGCCTTGTAGACTGTAAAATATTTCGGCTAGTTTAAGCATGGTAGGTTAAATAGGGGAAATCTTTTTGATAACCCAGAATTTCGTCTATTTTATCTGTTGTTTTTTCCGGATGGTCGTATACACATTTTTCCTGATTATCAACTGAAAAGAAATAGTAGTTTGCTTTTCGAATTTGATAGGATTTAAGCAAGTTGACATCGCCAAAGATTGGCTTGCCATTATATACTAATAATTTTATGTCGTTTTGTTCTATCTTAGTTAAATTCACAAATGGATCGGAATACAGTTGGCGGGTAGCCAGTAGATGCGGTGCATTGTTGGTTAGTTTGCCAAAAGTAGGTGGTAAGAACAATGCTTTAGCAGCATTTTCGGTACACATCTTGTAAATCTCTTTGGCAGTTTTGCCGCCCCACCAGTTTCCCAGAGAAAGCGAGTGGCACTGCGGGTATTTTGCTATAATTTTAATGGGAAAACTCTGATAATACTCCTGATTTTGCTTCGGTTCTTGGTCCTGCACCGCCACGGAGTCCCAGAAAATATTTTTGTAGACACCTAAATTGGAAAGTGGGTTTGCTCTACCTTTAGTAAGATCCCAGCTACTGTTATATTTCCAAATTTTGTTACGTGCCAAATAAGAAGCAGAGGTTTTCATCTCTTCTACCCAGATATCGGTGGTTTGGAAAGGTGGGTTGTTGCCAGAACGCGGCACCCAGCTTCCTATCAAGTAGTCGTAGCTGTTTATGATTGGGGAATAACTAACTGAATCTGTAATTTCCAAATCATTTTTTAGAAATTGGCTTTTTAAATCTGCCCCTGCTTTCTTTTTTATTTTATCGGAAGAAAACACGGTGATATCAGTTTTAGTCTGCATTCATCCCTCTTTTGAAGTGTTTAGGAATTTGTTTTAAATTTTTTCAAAACCTCTGGAATAACTTCAAACAGATCGCCCACTAAACCTAGATCGGCAACCTTGAAAATTGGCGCATCGGGGTCTTTGTTTATGGCGATGATATAGTCCGCAGACTGCATACCAGCCAGGTGCTGGATAGCGCCGGAAATACCAACAGCAATGTAAACCGTGGGTTTAATGGTTTTCCCAGTTTGCCCCACCTGATGCGGGTATGTGATCCATTCGGCATCTACAGCTGCACGCGAAGCACCAATAGCAGCATCCAAATATTCTGCTAACTCTTTTAAAAGCGAGAAATTCTCAGCTTTTTTCAGGCCACGTCCGCCCGAGATAACAAAGTTAGCTTCGGTAAGATTCACAGTTTGGGTTTCATCAGCTTCATAACCCAGGAATTCTGCAAAGTTGGTTGCCTTGGAAAGATCCACATTTTCTTGAATAATTTCGCCAGTTCTGGAGTTATCGGGCACAGCGGGATCCATAACTTTATGGCGTACAGTAGCCATTTGGGGTAGGTGGTCTGGAGTAACGATGGTAGCCATAATGTTGCCACCAAAAGCGGGGCGGGTTTGTTTCAAATTACCAGTTTCAGCATCGATTTCCAAACCTGTGCAATCGGCAGTAAGGCCGGTGTGTAATTTGGTAGCTACACGAGGAATAAAAGAGCGGCCGGTAACGGTAGCTCCGCTAAGAATGATCTCTGGCTTGTATTTTTCGGCAATCGCCACAAAAGCGTCCGTGTAGGGAATATCCAGGAAATTTTCCAGTTCTGGTTGGTCGACAACGATAACTTTATCGGCACCCAAAGCTATTAGCTGTGGTGCCAGATTTTCTATTTGATAGCCAAATAGTACTGCAGTTAGCTGAGTTTCCTTGGTATCGGCCAACTGGCGTCCTTTTCCCATCAGTTCAGCTACAACTGGTTGCAATTCGCCGTGTTTTTGTTCGGCAAATATCCAAACACCATTATATTGGCTGCGGTCCACTCTGTGGGTACCATATTTTCTTATAATAATTGCTTCCACGGGACAAACACTTACACAGGCTCCGCAAAGTGTGCATTTATCAGCATCGATTTCTGCTGTATCGTCAACAATTTGTATAGCATCGTAAGCACAAGCTTTCAGGCAAAGTTGGCAGCCAGTGCATTTCTCTTTAATTACCTCTATCATTGTAATATAGCTCCTTGTATATTTTTTAAAAGGATTTTGTAAGTGGTTTTATCGTCAAGTTTTTTGCTGGGGGGGGGTAGGAAATATAAAAGCAAAAATATTAAAATAAATACTGGATAGTAATAGAATGGTTAATATTTAAATACCTCTCTAGTGTGCAATCACCATTTTTCTTTTCAGCAATTGGGCATTTAGGGCAACAACAACAGTGCTAAGGCTCATAAGTAATGCTCCTAAAGCGGGGTTTATCAGGATTCCAGCATTATAAAGAACCCCCGCAGCCAAGGGGATAGCAACAACATTGTAGCCAGTAGCCCAGGCAAAGTTTTGGGTCATTTTTTTGTAAGTTTCTTTGCCAAATATTACCAGCGCAGCAATATCTTGGGGGTTACTATTCACCAGGATGATATCAGCTGTTTCGGCTGCTACATCTGTTCCCGAGCCAATAGCAATTCCCACATCGGCTGTTGCCAGTGCCGGGGCATCGTTAATACCATCTCCTGTCATAGCCACAAATTCTCCATTTTGCTGAAATTCTTTTATCTTTTCCAGTTTTTGGTCAGGCAAGATTTCGGCAAAATAACCATCTAGCCCTAATTCATCACTTACACTTTTAGCTACTTTTTCATTATCCCCAGTCATCATATACAGTTTCAGTCCATTTTCTTTAAGTGTTTTAACTGCTTGATAAGATTCTTCCCTAATTTCATCTGCCAAAGTAATATAGCCGGCTAATTTTTCATCAATTATTACAAAAACCACAGTCTCCTGTTCATTTCCCGTAGCTTCGTCTGGTAAGGTGATCTTATTTTGTTTAACATAGTGGGGGCTTACTACTTTAATTTTTTTGTTTTCTACAGTAGCTTCTATACCTTTGCCGGTAATGGCATTAAAATCTTCAGCCTCTGGCACTTCGATTTCTTCTTGCTTAATTTTATCCATAATACCCATAGCCAAAGAGTGCTCCGATTTAGCTTCCAAAGCACCAGCTAATCTTAACAAATCTTGGTCGGATAGCTCAGAGCATACTGATTTGTAGCGAGTTACACCAAAATTACCCTTAGTAAGGGTGCCGGTTTTATCGAAAGCAAGTAATGTTATTTTTCGTGAATTTTCGAAGGCTGTCCTATTTCTTATTAGCAGACCATTCTGAGCTGAAAGTGTAGTAGAAATAGCCACAACCAAAGGCACAGCTAATCCCAAAGCATGAGGGCAAGTTATCACCATAACACTGGCCATACGTTCCAAGGCAAAAACAAAAGGTTTGCCTAAAAGCAGCCATACTGAAAGTGTTCCTACGCCTACTGTAAGTGCTATAATAGTTAGCCAAAAAGCTAATTTATCGGCCAGATGCTGGGTTTTAGACTTCTTATTCTGAGCTTCACGAACCATATTGATAACCTTGCTTAGATAAGCATCTTCGCCCACCTGCTTTACTTTTATTTGCAAAGAGCCGTTACCGTTTATAGTACCGCCAATTACTTTATCATCTTTTGCTTTTTTTACAGGTTTAGATTCTCCAGTTACCATAGATTCATTTATATTGCTTTCTCCGTCCACTATTACACCATCAACTGGAATTTTTTCACCGGGACGGACAAGAACCACGTCCTCTTTTTTCAGATCCTCTACTTTTACATCTTTGGTATCTCCATCGCTTAATAAGTGTGCTTCTGCAGGCATCATCTCAAATAGTTTTTCCAATGAACGCGAAGCTCCCATCACTGATTTCATCTCTATCCAGTGTCCCAACAGCATTACAACTATTAATGTTGCTAATTCCCAAAAGAATTTTTTACCTTCCAAACCAAAAGTTGTGGCGGTGCTATAACCAAAAGCTACTATTATAGCTACTGAAATCAGCGTCATCATCCCGGGTTGTTTTTTCTTTAGTTCTTGTATCATTCCTTTTAGGAAGGGCCAACCGCCATAAAAGAAAATAAAAGCAGATAGAGCAAAAAGTAGGTAAGCTGAGTATTTAAAGTCTAGCTTGTAGCTCAGTAAATCCTGAATCATTGGCGAAAGCAATAATACTGGCAAAGTAAATATAAGAGAGATCCAGAAGCGTTTTTGGAAATCTTTTATCATCATTGCGTGGTGATTGGAACTGGTTTTATGGTTTTTATTATTGTTTTTGCTGTTCATATTACTCCCGTGTAATTAAAATTATTAATTTAGACTAACGCGATAAAAATTAATCTCGTTATTTACAATTTTTCTAAAACTTCATCTGGCACTTATTAATTACAAACATGGTTTTGGGATAAAACTAAGTCAAGCAATTAAAGTGAAGTTTCCTAGGTGAACAACAAAAAACTAATTAAAATATGTCTTTAAATGCAAAACTTCTTTTATAGCTTTATTCCCTACCTTCACAAATAGCTTGACCTAAAATAAGTGACCAAATAAATAAACCAAAGTTTCCTAACTGAAAACAGATGGTTTTAAGCGGTAAATCCAATAGCCGTCTGTGTTACATTACCCTAAAACCAAAAGAGATGGTTGACATCTGAGCCCAAAGCTAATAAACAGTCATAGAAGCAAGCTTGGAGGATAGATGAAGCAGAAAAACATAAGGAATTTTTGCATAATAGCGCATATAGATCATGGTAAATCTACTTTAGCCGACCGCATGTTGGAACTAACGCATGTTATCGACCGAAACTTGCATGCTCAGCAGGTTCTAGATGATATGGATTTGGAGCGAGAGCGTGGTATAACTATAAAATCACATGCGATTCGCATGAATCATAAAAAAAATGGCGAGACTTACAGTTTCAATCTTATCGATACACCTGGTCATGTAGATTTTTCCTACGAAGTATCGCGCAGTTTGGCATCCTGTGAAGGAGCTTTGTTACTGGTGGATGCTTCCCAGGGCATCGAAGCCCAGACCATGAGCAATCTTTACCTGGCGATGGAAAACGAGCTGGAGATAATCCCGGTAATAAACAAGATAGATCTTCCCCAAGCTGATGTGGAAGGTACCATGCACGATATTCAGGAAATTATTGGCATTGACCCAGAGATGATATATAAAATAAGCGCTAAAGAAGGAACAGGTGTTCCCGAATTACTAGACGGTATTGTAGAGCATATGCCAGCACCGGCAGGTGATGTTTTGCAGCCGGTAAAAGCACTAATTTTCGATTCCCATTTCGATGTTTATCGAGGAGTGATAGTGTTGGTGCGTATTTTTGATGGCGTCCTGAAAAGAGGCGATAGTATAAAACTATTTTCCAATCAGAAGAAGTTCAATATTGAAGAAATCGGATATTTGGGTATAGAGTATGTGCCGGCTAAAGAGTTGAAAGCTGGCGAAGTAGGCTATATAATTGCCAACATAAAGGAAGTAGCCGATGCTCGAGTGGGCGATACTATTACCACGGTAAAAAATCCCTGTCCAGAACCTATGCCCGGGTTCGAGGAACCTAAACCGATGGTGTACAGCGGCATTTTCCCATTAAACGGTGAAGATTATCAAAACTTGCGTGATAGTTTGGCCAAACTGAAGCTAAACGATGCGGCTCTAGTGTATGAACCGGAAAGTTCTCTGGCTTTAGGGTTTGGTTTCCGTTGTGGTTTTTTGGGAATGCTGCATTTAGAGATAATAAAAGAACGTTTGCTACGTGAATACAATGTACCGATAATTGCCACTACTCCCAGCGTGAAGTTCATAGTGAATACTATCCAGGGCGAAGAAAAAGTGGTATACAATCCTACCGATATGCCAGATCCGGTGAATATCGAGAGTGTTTTGGAACCTATAATGGCAGTAGAAATCATAGTTCCTACCGAATTTGTGGGAAATATAATTCAATTGGCACAAGATAGGCGCGGTGTGCAAAAAGATATGCAGTACATCGATGAAAAACGAGTGGCTATTCACTACGATATGCCGCTTATCGAGATTATTTTCGACTTCTATGATAAATTGAAATCATCCAGTAAAGGCTATGCTTCTTTGGACTACAGTTTTAAAGAATATGTGCAAAGTGATGTAGTGAAAGTGGATATTTTGGTGAATGGAGAGCGGGTGGATGCTATGAGCTTTATGTGCCATTCCAGCAAAGCTCACAATTGGGGTAAAAGTGTTACCGAAAAACTGAAAGATGTTATCCCGCGTCATCTATTCAAAATTGCTTTGCAGGCTTCCATTGGTTCCAAAATTATAGCCCGCAGCACCATAAGTGCACTTAGGAAAAATGTAACAGCCAAATGCTATGGTGGTGATATTACCCGCAAACGCAAATTATTGGAAAAACAGAAAGAGGGTAAGAAGCGTTTGAAAGAAATTGGTTCTGTGGAAATTCCTCAGGAAGCATTTTTAGAAGTGTTGAAGGCTGATAGAAGTTAATAAAATTAAAAAAGAAAAAGGCGGGATTTGTTTCCCGCCTTTTTTTTATTTTGTTCGAGTTTGGTTTAGAAGTAGTAACCAAGATTAATGTTGAATCTACTTTCCCAGTCTGGATCGTTTACACCATTTACTAAACCATTAGTCCAGCTACCGCCCAACCATGGGTGATTCTGGCCTATTGCATAATCGATATAAGCATAGACTTTACCAGCTTTAACCATGCAGCCTGTTACGTTCATAGCAGAATCTTCAAAGTTGTCTTCATCTTTTTGCATAAGAGAGTAGTCGTTATAGAAAGTGAGGTTAGAGATAGGACCAAATTCCAATGGTAGAGAGTAGCTAAGACCACCAACTATGATGTTAGCTTTGCTAGCAACTCCATAAGGTGCACCGAAAGATCCCATTACAACATAGCTGTCATCAACTCCATCGCCGTTTTCAGGCTTAATTTCATACATGATGTATTCGGCTTTCAGGTTGAATCTTTGGTAGTTAGCATTTATATGGCCAGCAAAAGCTGTTTGAGTACCATTATCTTCTGTAACAGTATTGTAAACGTTTCCATATTGTGCAGAAGCTCCTATTTCGACTATGCCAAGGTTATAAGCAGCTCTAAGGTTGAACTGATTAACTTCTTCGTTAGCCTGAATAGGATCGTCAGGATCATTATTTACAATATCTATCGAGTATCTGTTATTTGCTGCACTTGGTACTTCCATATTTTTATAGAAAGCAATAGCCAGGCTAAAGTCGTTTATCTTATGAAGAACTTTAATACCTGCATCATAATCATCTTCCAAACCTACATAGTAGGGCATTGAGAAGAAGTAGTTATGAGAAGCATATGGCTGCAGTCCAAAAGGAACTTGGTGAACACCAAGCTGCATTTCAGTATTTTCACAGAATTTATATCCCATATAGCCATGGTGCAGGAAATTACCACCGGAAACTTCTGGATAGAATCTGTATTCAGCATCCAGGGTGATTCCAGCTTTTTCTCCACTCACGTTCAACCGGAAAGTATCAAAAGCAAAATCGCCTAGTCTGTCTTTGACATTATCATTCCAACTCTTGGTGAAATAGTTATAACGCAGAGCTCCTCCTACATTAAAACCACCACCTAATAACGGGGTTACGAACAGGGCCACTAACATTAAGATTCCTAATACTTTTTTCATTGATAATCCTCCTTTTTTAGTCCTAGTTATTTAGTGGGAATCCACTTATTAATAACATCTTCATTATTATTCATCCAAGTTTTTACAACTTCTTCGATTGGTTGGTCGGATTCTTTTACTTTGATCATTAAGTCGGCAAGTTGAGCATCTGTAAAGAACATATTACTAAGGAATTGAGCCAATTCAGGTTTAGTTTCTCTCAGGTTTTTGTTACCCATTATGTGGATATTACCTTGTTTCCACATCATTTTGTCTTCATCTTGTTTGAGGAATTTTAGATCCCAGCGGCCAAACATCCAATGTGGTTTCCAACCAGTTACTACTATCCATTCTTCGTTATCTATAGCATCTTTAAGGGCAGCTGTCATAGCTGGTCCGCTAGATTCCATAAGATCAAGTTCTAAACCATATACATCGATGAGTTCTTCTGTTGTTTTCATAATACCGGCACCAGCATCGATACCAGTGATAACTCCATTGAATTTTTCTTTGTAGTCATTCAACTGAGAAATTTTATCGATAGTAACATATTCTGGTACTACTAGGCCACTTTGAGTTCCTTCATAAACATGGCCTAAATCGATGAGGCTATCTTGGTATTTTTCAATATAATCTTTATGAAGTACAGGTAACCATGTTTCCATGAAAGCATCTTTATTGCCAGTTGCCACTGCTGTGTAAGCAGGAGCTACGTCTGCAGCGGTAATGGTAACATCATAGCCCATCTTTTCTTCTAATACAACCTTTGCCAGGTGGGTATAGGCAATACCTTCGGCCCAGTTTACATATACTAGGTCTGCTTTTTTGTTTCCAGTTTGCGTTGAACATCCAAATACAAGTGCTAATACAGCAAAAACTAGTATTAGTTTGGTTAAAATTTTCATTAATCCCTCCTATTTTTTGTTTTGACTTTTTTCACCCATTGCCTGGGTAATTCTGTCTAAGAAAATTGCTAAAATTACTACCGATATTCCACTTTCAAAACCCAGTCCTATTTTCAGCTGGGTTATTCCTTTCAATATTTCTCCGCCCAGTCCACCAGCACCAATCATAGCAGCAATAACAACCATAGAAAGTGCCAGCATAATTGTCTGGTTTACTCCAGCTAAAATAGTTGGAGTAGCCAGGGGTAGCTGTACTTTAAATAAAAGTTGCTGCGAAGTACTCCCAAAAGCTCTAGCTGCTTCTACCACCTCTTTCTGCACCTGTCTAATTCCTAAATTGGTTAATCTAACTGCAGGTGGCATAGCAAATATAACTGTGGCAACCGCACCAGGTACTTTTCCCAGTTGGAAAAAGAGCACAGCTGGAATAAGGTAAACAAATGCCGGCATCGTTTGCATAAAGTCCAATATGGGGCGCACTACATTTTCTACCGCATCTTTTCGGGAAGCCCAAATTCCTACTGGAATGCCAATAATCAATGCTAATAGTCCGGATGTTACTACTAAGGCAAGAGTTATCATTGTTTCTTCCCAGAAACCCATACTATGAATCAACAGCAAACCAATGATAGAGAATATAGCTACTCCCTTACCAGCTATACGCCAAGCTAAAACTACCATTAAAGCTATCAAAATTAGAGGTGGAATAAACAGAAGGACTGTTTCAAATGTTGAGATAATGCCAGTTAAGATACTATTTATAATATCAAAGAAAGGCCCTAAATTCTGAGTTAGCCAGTCTATTATACTTTCAAAAAATTTACCTACTGGTAGTTTATACACTTTTTATTCCTCCTCTACCGTTTTTTCTTGTAATTCGACATCTTCACCTGTTATTTCTGAGATTACAGAAGGTTTGCTTACAATGCCTTCCAGTTTGCCTTTGCTATTTACTACGGCGATAGGCAAATCTGAACTTATAACCAAAGGCAAAAGATCAGCAATAGGTGTATCGGGGAGGCATTTGGGAACTTCTGGATCGATAATACCTTCTAAGGTATGTCCTCCCTCTTTCTTATGTTTTACTACAGTATCAATATGAACATAACCTTCAAAATTATTGTTGCTATCGGTTACCGGCAAACAGTTTATCCCGTTTTTTTTCATAACTCTAATAGCTAATCCAACCCCATCTTTGGGATCCATGATCCTTTCAGGATGTTTGAACATAATTGCTGAAGCTGTGATAACTTTGCTGCTATCCACATCTTCCACAAAAGCTTTTACATAGTCGTTGGCTGGATTGGTAAGAATATCTTCAGGTGTGCCTATTTGAACTATTAAGCCATCTTTCATGATTGCGATTCTATCTCCAAGCTTCAGAGCTTCATCTAAATCGTGAGTAATGAAGACGATGGTTTTGTGTACTTTTTCCTGCAGATCTATTAGTTCATCTTGCATATTTCTGCGGATAAGGGGGTCTAAAGCGCTAAAAGCTTCATCCATCAAAAGAATTTCAGGATCAGTAGCCAGGGCGCGTGCTAAACCTACCCTTTGCTGCATACCTCCACTTAGTTCACCAGTCATCATATCTTCATAACCATCCAAGCCTACAGTCCCTATTACATCCAAAGCTTTTTTTCTGCATTCATTTTCCTTTACACCTTGAATTTCTAAGCCAAATGAAACATTGGAAGCCACTGTGCGGTGCGGTAATAAACCGAAATGTTGAAAAACCATCGACATCTCTGTTCTCCGTATTTGACGCAGTTTTTCCAATTCCACATTGGTTATATCTATCCCATCTAATATTATCTTACCGGAGGTTGGCTCGATTAGCCTGTTCAAGCAGCGCAGCAGAGTAGATTTTCCACTTCCGGAAAGCCCCATAACAACAAACACTTCACCTTTCATAATTTTTAAGCTGGCTTTGTTCACACCCACAGTGCAGCCAGTTTTTTCCAGGATCTCGTCTTTGCTATGATGGTTTTCTAATAGTTTTTGCGCTTCTTTACGTCGGCGACCAAATATTTTGGTGAGATCTTGAATTTCTAATTTAATTTCTTGTTTAGCTGCCATTTATTTTTCATCCCTTGTTAATATTGCACATTCCCTTGTCCGTTACTATAAGTACAGAATTCATAATCCTTGCTAACTTCCCAAATATAATAATCTAAATCTCTTTTCCCATTTGTCAAAAAAATTGCATGATTGCCTTGCAAGTCAAGTATTATTTAATCAGGGAGTAGAAAAATATAAATTTTGTCTATTATAAAATAGTTATGGGTAATATTGCAAATATAGAAATAAGTAACGCTGGGATCAATTAATCATTATTTTGATAATTCCTTGACAAATAGCGAAATGATAAATTGTTTGTTATACAAAAGATATGGGGGTATATATGGTAGATAAAATTCCATTTTTATGGTATTTAGCACCATTTGGAGCGATTTTAGCTTTGATTTTTGCATTTATTCTTTTTCGTAATGTGAAAAAGCAAGACCCCGGAAACGAACAAATGCAAAGAATTGCCGGACATGTGAGAGAGGGAGCTTTTGCCTATTTAAAGCAGCAATATAAGGGTGTAGGAATATTCTTCGTAATTGCTTTTATTATTTTCAACATCATGGCTTGGGTTCTAAAAGTTTTACATCCCTTAATCCCTTGGGCTTTTTTAACTGGAGGTTTTTTTAGTGGATTAGCTGGTTTTATAGGAATGAACACAGCTACCTTGGCTTCCAACCGTACAACGCAAGGAGCCCGTGATAGTTTGAATAAAGGTTTGAAAATAGCTTTTCGTGCTGGCGGTGTAATGGGATTAGCTGTTGTCGGTTTGGCTCTTATCGATATATCAATTTGGTTCTATATTCTAAATTCGGTCAAAATGCCTCTGCAAACAATTACGGTTGTAATGCTTAGTTTTGGAATGGGTGCTTCTACTCAGGCACTTTTTGCTCGCTTAGGCGGAGGTATTTATACCAAAGCCGCTGATGTGGGAGCTGATTTAGTAGGAAAGATCGAAGCTGGGATTCCGGAAGATGATCCTAGGAATCCAGCTACTATTGCCGATAATGTAGGTGATAATGTAGGCGATGTAGCAGGTATGGGCGCCGACCTTTATGAATCTTATGCTGGCTCGATATTGGCTACAGCTGCTTTGGGTATGGCTGCGGTAACTCAGATCTTTGGATTTGGTACCCAAGCTATGAAAGAACATGCAATCTATTTTGTTACTGCACCTATGGCTTTAGCGGGAGTTGGAGCACTACTTTCCATATTGGGCATTTACATGGTTTCTACCAAAGAAGGGGCAGGTACCAAAGAACTGATGTTTGCCTTGAATAAAGGTGTTTATGGAAGCTCTATTTTAATTGCCATTGCCAGTTATTTTATAACCCATTATATGTTACCTCCTCAATACGCCTTTGGTGTGTTTCTGGCAAGTGTGATAGGATTAGCCGCTGGAGTACTCATTGGTTATTTCACCGAGCGTTCTACTTCCCACAGTTTTAAGCCAACTCAAGGAATTGCCAAACAAGCAGAATATGGCCCTGCCACAGTTATTATTGATGGTATTGCCGTAGGCATGAAATCGACGGCTGCACCGGTTATTATTATTGTGATTGCAATTATTGCTGCTTTTAGTCTAAGTCATGGTTTCGAATATACCGAAGTTGGGCTTTATGGCATTGGCTTTGGCGCTGTGGGAATGTTGGCAACGTTAGGAGTTACTTTAGCTATGGATGCTTTTGGACCTATTGCCGATAACGCTGGCGGAAACGCTGAAATGTCTAAGCTTCCTAAAGAAGTAAGAGAGAGAACAGATGCTCTAGATTCGGTTGGCAACACCACAGCAGCTACTGGAAAAGGTTTTGCTATTGGCTCAGCTGCCCTTACTGCTATGGCTCTTTTAGCCGCTTATTTAGAAGAGGTACGCACTGGATTGCGTCTTTTAGGTGCTAAAGTATTGAATATTCATTATACAACAAATTTGGTAAAAGAAATAGGCTTAGATCAAGCTACAATTTCCGATTTTATCGCTTTCTACAAAATAAATCTAATGAATCCACGCTTCTTGGTTAGTATTTTTCTTGGTGCTATGGTAACGTTCGTATTTGCCGCACTTACCATGAAAGCTGTAGGACGAGCTGCTGGCGATATGGTAGCAGAAGTAAGGCGTCAATTCAAAGCGAAACCAGGTATTTTGAAGGGTGAAGTTGAACCAGAATACGCTAAGTGTGTGAAAATTTCGGCAGTTGGTGCTCAAAGAGAGATGATAGCACCAGCACTTTTGGGAATAGTAACTCCTATCGCTACCGGCTTAATATTTGGAATAGCGGGAGTTTTGGGTGTTCTAGCTGGCGGGCTATCCACAGGTCTTGTCCTGGCAATTATGATGAACAATGCCGGTGGAGCTTGGGATAACGCTAAAAAATACATTGAAACTGGCCAAATGGGAGGTAAACATTCAGAAGCACATAATGCTTCCATAGTTGGTGATACAGTTGGAGATCCTTTCAAAGATACGGCCGGCCCTTCTATAAATATCCTGATCAAACTTATGAGTATGGTTAGCATTGTGTTTGCAGGCTTTATAGTGGCTTATTCTCCTAAAATTGAAAAACTCTATACCAAGGAAAATGTATTGGAGAATATTCAATACGAAGAAAGTATAGAAAAATAGATATAGTCTTTAAAAAGACGAAGAGCTGCACCGCTTTTCGTCTTTTTTTGTTTGCTTGACATTAAAATAATAAATTTAAAATTTAAAACAATGAAAAAAATTAGTTTAGTTTTATTATTAATATCATTCACCGGCATACTGGCTGCCCAAGGAATAGGATTGGCTTTGAGTGGCGGTGGAGTGCGAGGATTAGCACACGTTGGCGTTCTCAAAGCTCTGGAAGAAGCCGATATTCACATCAGTTATATCGCGGGGACTAGCAGTGGAGCGCTGATAGGGGCAATGTACGCCATTGGCTACAGTGCCGAAGAGATCGAACAGATAATGCTAAATCAAGCTTGGTTAGAAATATTGGATGATACTATCTATCGCAAAGATTATTATGTTAGTCAAAAACGCTGGCTGCCCTATTCCAATATAAATTTTTATTTTGATGAAAAATACCGGTTGCAGTTGCCACAAGCTTTTGCAGCAGGCCAAAATCTAATCAATTTATTGTTCGACTTCACCTATCGCGCAGCTTCTACCAGAGATTTCAATTCCTTCAATATTCCCTTTCGCTGCACTGCTACAAATATTGTAACAGGTGAACTGAAGGTCTTTCAGGAAGGTAATTTGCACGAGGCAATTCGTGCTTCTTTAAGTTTCCCAACTGTTTTGAAACCTTTTGCCATAGACGATTCATTGTACATAGATGGCGGAATTTTATCTAATTTACCAGCAGAGGTGGTTCGAGCTATGGGAGCAGATTATGTAATAGGTGTGAAAGCCAATAGTTATTTGGCAAAACAGGAAGAATTAAATACTATGATAGATGTTCTGAATCAAACTGTGAATGTTAATATGCAAAAACATGTGCAGAGTTCGGAAAAGCAGTGCGATTTGATAATAGAACCAGATCTGGTAGAATTTAAACTATTGGATTTTGATAAAAAGAAACAGATTATTCAGATTGGGTACAATTCCGCCCAAAAATATATAAAGCAGATAAAACAACATAGCCTGAAACCAAAATTTGCCAAACTATACACGCCCGTTCCTTACAAAATTAGAATAGCCGATATTAACATAAAAGGCAATAAGCATCTTTCCAGCTCGAAAATAAAAGAATATTTAGATCTTTCTGAAAATGAGGTTTACAGTAAAACCGAAATAATGAAGGCAGTGGAAGAAGTTTATAATTCAAAATTATTCGAAAGTATATATCCGGTTTTGGAAAGAGATAAATACTCCTATCGGCTTACGATAATGGTAAGAGAGCGTCGTCGCCGGCAATTGGGAATAGGAGTTGCTTACGATGAAGAAAGCGATTTCACCTTGAGTAACACAATAAGCCTCACAAATGTTTTGCAGCCAAATTCCAAACTACTTTTTAATTTTAAATTGGGTAATATGCCGGCAGTTAATTTGGATTATGTAAAAAACTTTGGCAAACACTATGGCGTGTATTTTCGTATTTTTCCTAATCTGTTAAAAGACCGTTTCTATTCTTATAACCAAGACCACCAGAAAACTAACAGTGTAAAATCGTTGGAATATGGCACTACTTTAGGTGTGGGAGCCTACGTTCGAGATGCTTTCATATTGGAAGCTTACGCTTTTCATTTTCGCAAAAAATTATATCAGGATATAGCTGATTTCACAGAAACCAGCTACAAATCTACTGGAATTGGTATAAAAGCATATCATGAAAGTTTAGATGATTTTGATTTTCCTATGCAAGGAACACAGTTAATGGCCAAACTTTCTGGTGCCCGGGATATCTATTTCAGTGACCGCGGGTACAAGAAATTTTGGCTGTTTTTAAAAACTTTTTTCCCCTACAAAAAATGGATTTCGTTGAAATATCAATTTGAATATGGTAGTTATTTTGAAGATTTTGATATGAATTTCGATCCTTTCTTTATAGGAGGTATAGACAGCTTTTTGGGTTTGGATCCCAAAGAAAAAAGTGCTCCTATCTTCCAAATAAACACTTTTGCGCTTAGAACCAATGTATATAAAAATCTTTACTTTGACCTACAGGCAAATGTGCTCTCTTTGGGTAACGAAAGGAGCTGGTCACCAGAAAATAAATTTTACTATGGTTATGGGGCTAAGCTAGGCTACAAAACTCAGTTGGGTTCAATAAAGCTTGGAATAGGTTTTCGAGAAGATGCTGAAGTGCAATTTTACTTGAATATTGGTCGTACTACAGATGCTTTTAAATTCTCGCGGAGGTAGATATGTGTGGTAGATTTGCGATTTTTAGCAGTGTACAACAAATAAAAAAAATTGCCGATAGATTAAAACAGATACAAAAATTCCAACCCACCTACAATGCTGTTCCGGGTTCCTACTACCCTGTTATTAGCAAAAATGGCTGGGGAACAGTTTTGCAGGAGATGCGCTGGGGCTTGGTTCCTTTTTGGGCAAAAGATACTAAAATTGGTAATAAATTGATAAACGCCAGAGCTGAAACAATAACTGAAAAACCTAGCTTTAAATATGCTTACAAGAAAAGACGCTGTCTTATTCCAGTGAATGGTTTTTATGAATGGGACCAGCAAAGACAGCCATATTTTGCCAAATTGGAAGATGAAGATCTCTTCTTTTTAGCTGGAATTTGGGAAGCTTGGCAAAAAACTGAAAACGAACTGCAAACCTTTACAATTCTTACCCAAAAGGCAACTCAACCCCTGGCAAATGTACATCACAGAATGCCGATAGTTTTAAATGAGCTCACTAAAGATAATTGGCTGAATGTTAGGAATAATATCGCAGATTTTTTCGGTAAAAACGAAAAACTGCTGATTTATCCTGTTAGTAAAGCAGTGAATAACCCGCAAAATGACGGCGCAGAGCTAATACGTTCTATAGTTTGAACTCAATTCTATTTGCTAGAGTTATTTTTTCGGGGCTTACTTTTGTCCGGTAAGGCAATATTTCCACACCCTGCTTATAAGCTTGTTTCAACAATTTGCTATATTCTGGGTCTATGTGGGAAGCTGGCGCAAAAATTTTGCCATCCTGACGTTGAATGAGATAGAACATAACTGCTCTGTGTCCCTGCTTTTTCATTTGCATAAGCTCGTGCAAATGTTTCTGCCCTCGCTGGGTGGGCGCATCGGGAAACAGGTAGTTACCAGCTTCTACTAACGTAACATTTTTTACTTCCACATAGCATTTTTCCTCTTCGTTTTCTAGCAAAATATCAATGCGGCTATTCTGGCCATATTTTACTTCTCTGGTTAAATTGGTATACCCTATTAGCTCCTTTATTTCTGCCTTGGAAATTGCCTCGGCTACGATTTGATTGGCTAAATAGGTGTTTACTCCTATCCAGGTTTTGCCATTATACAGCATTTCCAGGGTATATTTCAGCTTTCTTTGGGGATTATCGCTAGTACTCAGCCTGGTTGGCCAATAAGTGCCCAAACAACTTCTCATGCTACCAGAATTTGGACAGTGTGCTGTCACCACTTTTCCGTTTTCCAACTTTATATCGGTTAAAAACCTTTTGTAACGTTTTATAAAATAGCCTTTTACCAATGTTTGGCTGAATTCCATAAATTCCTCATTTAAAAATTTTTCTAAAAATAGCTTGCAAATAAAAGGTGTAAAGTTAATTTCCCACAAATCTTTTTTAAGGAATTTAGATGCTGGGAACGATAATAAATAGCGCTGCAATTTTAGTGGGAAGTATCATTGGTTTGCTATGGCACCGAAAATTTCCCCAAAAACTTACGCAAACTGCTTTCCATGGCATTGGGGTTTTTACTATTTTTTTAGGAATCAATTTAGCTTTCAAAACATCCAATTTTATCGTAATGATCTTCAGCATTGTTATCGGCTCGATTTTAGGCGAGCTTATAAATTTGGAAGGAAGCTTAAATAAATTTTCCGATAAACTAAAAAAGAGGTTGGGAAGTAAAAATGACCGGTTTTCAGAAGGTTTGTTAACCGCTTTCCTACTTTTTTGCATGGGCTCAATGACCATTTTGGGAGCTATTGAAGAAGGCTTGGGAAATGCGCCGAATTTACTGCTTGCTAAATCGATATTGGATGGTTTTTCCTCTATAGCTTTGGCAGCTACTTTGGGAATTGGAGTTATGTTTTCCATAATTCCGCTACTGCTTTACCAGGGTGGTTTAACCTTGCTTACAGCCTTGGTAGGCGATTATTTCAATCAGATAATTGTGGACGAGCTTTCGGCAGTAGGCGGCTTGATGTTATTGGCGCTGGGTTTACGCATCTTAGAGATAAAAAAAATACGAGTTTTGAATATGCTGCCATCCTTGGTTGTGGTAGTGGTTTTAGGAGTTATTTTTCTTATTTAAATGGCTATAGGAGCTGATATGACGGAGCTTCATTTTATCAATTTCAAGGAAGATATAAATTACAAAGTAGTGGCAGAAAACCAGCAGCAAAACACACTTTTTCTGTTTCCTACCCGAGCTAGCTGCAAAAAAGCTAAGCAGATATTTTTGCAAAATTGGAATTTCAATGCCAGCCTTTTTTACACCTTTGATGAATTTAAAGAGGAATTCTTTCTCAGCGAATTTCCGCTTCTACGAGAGGAAAAAAGACTTCTAACTCTTTACAAGATAATGAGCGAGGTGGATAGAGAGTTCTTCCGACTGCATGACTATTTTAAAGCGATAGATTTCTTGCAGAAGCTGTTACCGTTTTGGCAGGAGCTGGCAGAAGAATCTGTTTCCGATGAACAAGTCTTGGAAATTTTGGCACAAACAGAATCTGCTGGAGATTGGCAACAAGAAATGTATCGGCGCATTGTGCAGTTAAAGCATAATTACCAGAATTATCTGCAACAAAACGGGTTATCCGACCCTGTTTTTAATCTGGATTTAAACAAGGTTGATAGCACAATCTACCAAAATTTGCAGCAGGTTGTAGTGGTAAACCAGTTTTACTACACCAAATTGGAAAAGAAGATTCTAGAAAATGTGCAACTACCGGTGAAAATTTATTATCAGTTACCGGCAGATATGATAAACCAGGAAAATCTGCAGTTACAGCGTGCTATTACCGCTGCAGATATCGCTACCAGTTTAACTGATAAAATTTCTGTAGCTCAGTTCAAAGATGATTTTTCCATGCTGGCACATCTATTTAACCAGTTGCAGGCACCTGCAACTATTTTAGATTTCCGTTTCCAGCAGCAACCCTACTCAGCGTTTTTCGATCCTCAAAAATTTGCGATAGCTAGTGGAAACACCTTTTCGCAGAGTCGTTTCTTCCAATTTTTGCACAATCTGCACCAGCTTCATACTGATTTCGAAGATTCCAAGTTTTCTTTGCAAACCCTGCTGGATGCCTGCCTTGATGATTTGTTCCTGGAATATTTTGATATAGAGGAAAAGGCAGAATTGCGGGCGCAACTTTTTAAACTTATCGATAAGGATTTCAAGCAGATTGATATTGATTTTTTTACTGAGGAAAATTTGCTGCAGAAGCTGTTGCTAGATCTGGTAGCGATTATAGATGATTTGAACAAAGTAAAAGATGCCCAAACTTTGGTGGAATTTTATTCCTATAAACTTGATCTGGCTAAATTTTCCCAAACTTATGAATTTAAATATACCGACCTTCCCGAGGTTTATTTTCAAGCTCTGGCCGATTTTGCCTCTTTGGACAATAGCGTGGAAAATTGGCGGGAAATTTTTCCTAATAAGCTAGCGCCAATGCTGGGACAGCTATTTTTGGATTATTTGAAACCGCAGAAGCCAAAGAGCACTAGCGAAAGTAGACCTGCTTATAAAATCACCAATCTGCAAGATACGCGCAACCTGAAATTCAATAAGCTCCATATTTTGCACATTAGCGAAGGTGTGTTGCCGGCAGCACGCAAAAATCAGTTCTTATTCTCGGAAAACCAGCGCCAAAAATTGGGGTTGAAAACTTATGAAGACATTAAAAATCGTGATAAATACTACTTTTACAGGTTGCTGGCGCAAAGTGAGCAACCAATTATTTACACAATACACAGCGAAACTGAAAATGTAGAGGTGAGCTCGTTTTTAGAGGAGCTACGTCTGGCTGGTTTAACCGAAAAGTTCCAAAAATATGAAGCCAGCCCGCAGCTCTATGCGGAATTTTTCGGCCAATTTAAGTCAAGCTCACAGCAATGGCCAATTCCCCAGCAAATTCCAGCAGATTTTTTCCATATTCCTTTCCATACTGATGACTTTGCCCCACAAAAATTTAAAGTTTCCTTTAGCAGTTGGAATAACTTCCAGCAGAGTCCCTTTGAATATTATTTTCAGAATATTTTAGGTCTACGGCAGCACCAACCGGAGATCGAAGCAGACTTTAGCAGCACACTTTTAGGTGATATTGCTCATGACGTGCTGAATCGGGTCTGGCAAAAATATATCGCTGCCTTTAAAACCAATAAGTTGAGTGGTAATTTTTACAAATATGCAGAAAATTTTATTCAAAATGCGGTAGAACTTATTCAAGGATCTTATAAACTGAAATACAAAGCACCGCAAAATTATTCAGAGGAGTATTTCCGTAAAGTTTTTTTGGAATTGATCAAAGAAGGTGTGAAGAATTTTATCTTGCGGCTTTACAACAATTATTTGCCTGAAAATGGCTGGTTACAGGTTATGCCGGAAAAAGGCAAGGCGACCGAAAAATTCGTTTCAGAACACGATGGGATAAAGATATTTTTGCGGGGCCGCGCCGACTTGCAAGTAGAGACAAGCGCAGGCAAAATTTGTATTTTCGACTATAAAACTGGAGCTGCCAACTACCCCAAAGTGAAACGCTATTTGAATCAGCTTATTTTCTATGAAACTTTGTACTATTTACTAGATGACCCCCAGAAACAGGAAGTTTTGGACTCAGCCATTTATTTCATCGAAGCAAAAGAGCTTAAGAGAAAGAAAAAAAATGATTTGGATGTAAAAACAGAATTGGAAAATATGGTGGAAACTATTTTAGAGAAGGGCTATCCGCTACTGGCTAAAAAAGCAGAATACGAAGATGTGGATATAACCAGACGAGATCGGGCCGAACTGCAGGAGCAAAAAAAATGAGATCATCATTAATTCAAGCCAGCGCTGGTACTGGGAAAACATATCGTCTTAGCCTGGAATTCATCAACATTTTAGCTACCTACAGAGTAGATTTTGAAGAAATTTTGGTGATAACTTTTACCAAAAAAGCTACAGCCGAGATCCGCGAGCGGATCTTTCAGCATTTGAGCAAACTATTGGGTGAAGAGCAAGCAGAATTGCTTTCCAACCTGCAAAAAATTAACAAGAAATTTACCCTAAATGCTACTACTAAGGGCTTTTTGCAGCAACAATTCGAAAGAATGCTTACTAACAAACAAAAGCTGAACATCAGCACTATAGATGCCTACATAAATAACGTTTTTTCCACACTTATTGCCCCTTACTACAACATTACCGACTACCAGATCGATAACCAGGCGAATCAGGAACTTTTACCCGAAATTTATGAATACATCCTTCAGGATGGGCGCTGGGAAAAGTATGAAGCGATATTTGCCCAGGCCAAGCAGAAAAACCTGGATAGTTATGGCAAACTCATAAACGACATCATCAACAATCGCTGGCTGTTCGAATTTGTGGGAAGCAAGCAGTGCACACCGATTCCCCAAGCTAAGTTGCAGCAGGAGTTGCAAATTTTATTGGAAATAGTAGCGGCCGAAGCTATAAGGAAGGGAAATTCGGAAGAGATAGATCTGCAAAAATATTTGAATAAAACCTTTTACGAAGCCTGCCAAAAAGCTGGAGCAAACGAGATTATGAACCAGCTAGATTTTCGGGAAGAGCTTCCTAAATTGCTTACAGAAAAAAGTTTTTTGCAGGAAAATTATAAGTTACTGTTAGCTAAAGGCAATTATTGGAATGGGAATAAGTTATTCAATGATAAGGTTGGCAAAGAGCGTAAGCCAGAATTGTTGGAGCAACTGGAGCTGGTGAAACAGATTTTAGCCGATTATCTGCTGTACGAACTGGTGTTGCCAGAGCAAGAGCGCATTATAAATTTGGCACTGGAAGTGTTGCAAATTCACGATCAACTTAAATTTGTGGAAAAGAAATTTACTCATTTCGACATAAATTATTACACCTACCGCTTTATCTACGATCCCGAAATTTCGCTTATCGATGGTAACCAGCTACTGAATATTTTTACCGAAAGCCTTTCCTATCGCTCGCGGTTTATTCTTATCGATGAATTTCAGGATACCAGTGTACTGCAATGGCGCATTTTTCAGCCGGTTATCAATGAAATTGTTAGCGGAATAGGCCAGAAAGATTATGGCGGTGTAACTGTGGTAGGCGACGAAAAACAGGCGATCTATGGCTGGCGTGGTGGCGAAAAAGATTTGCTTGCCAATGTGCAACAGATGGTGAACACAGAATTTGATACAGCCACTTTGGCTACTTCCTACCGCAGCAAAACTCAGCTCATCGATTTTATCAATACTGTGTTTGGTAAACTGCAGCAGTATCCACCAGCAGCTGCATGGAAATATAACGAGGTTAGAAGTAAATTCAGTGAGCCCGGTTATGTAAAGGTGATCTTTCAGAATCGCAAAGGTCCCGGAGAAAAGCAGGAGATTTCCCAGCAAGAACTCTATCTGAAATTTGTGGACGAGGTGATAACACCTGCTGCCGAACAGGTAGATTTGAAAAATAGCGCAATTTTGGCGCGTAACAACAACACCTTGCAGGAAATTGCGTTAGCTTTGGAAAAGCGCGGTATCGAGTATATTTTGGAAAGTTCTGCTTCTTTGTTCGAGCATAAAGCTGTAAAAAATCTACTTTTTCTGCTAAAATTTTTGTGCTATGAAGATCCCCTGGAATTGGTAAAATTTTTACGTTCCGATGCGGTTTTATTGGCTAGTTCCAAGCTAAAATATTATCTGCAAACCATTCACACTAGCTGGGAAAATTTTTGGGAATTATCTGAACCATTGGTAGTGGCTTTAAAGCAGGTAAAAGATAAGAAAGAATCGCTGCTAGAGCTGCTGACTACGGCTGTAGATATTTTTAATCTGCCTCAGGTGTATTCCACAGAATTAGACAGAAAAAATCTGCACCAGTTTTGGCTGGTGGCAGCAGAATTTTTACAAAAAGATCTTGCTTATACCAAAAATTTAGCTGGATTCCTTTCCTACTTGCGAGATTTAACAGAAAAAGAGGAATACAGCCAGCTGGGAGAATCCAGCAGCCAGGCCATAACCTTGCTCACCATCCATAAATCCAAAGGATTGCAGTTCGAAACCGTGTTTTCAGTAATCGGGTTGGATTCCAACCGTGGGCATAACACGCGTGGCTTGAACTTTTACTATGAATTCAACCAAGATTATAGCGAACTGCAGGATTACTTTTTTACCTACAACTACGACACCATTTTGCAGAATTGCTCCGATAATAAGGTTATCCAGCACATACAAAAGCGGGAATATTTGGAAGAACTGAATAACTATTACGTAGCTATCACCCGTGCTGCCAATAATTTGGTTCTGTTCTGTCATTTTAAGAAAAAGGGCAGTTTGGAAGAGTTCTTAAAGCGCGATGAACCTACACCAGAACAGCTTTTGGCACAGATAATTTACAGCGAGTACAAGTTTGAAGAAGTTAATGATACCACATGCCAAATGCAAAAGGGAAGCTATTTACAAAACTCTGAACCGGAACCTGAAGAGAGACAACGTTTGCATACACTGCAACCATTTTGCGATATTCTTCACTGGCAGTATTTGGTAGAGCGCGAACCAGTTAACTTGCATCAGTTGCAAACAGAATTTATCGAGGATCAAAGCATTATGAAGGGAAATATAATTCATTACTACCTGGCTCAAATCGACTATGATTCCCAGGCAAAAAGAAAGCTAGCCCAACAGAAAACAGCAGCTCGCTACGGTACTTTGTTTCCTAAACCAGATTTTTTGAATTTGATTGCAAAGGCTAACCAATTTTTACAAGCAAACGCCAGCTACTACCAACCTGGGAAATGGGATAAAATATTTAATGAATATGCCTTGTGGGACCAGCAGGGTCGCGAATTTCGCCTGGATAGATTGCAAATTGACAGCAGCGGTAAACAAATTTTAATAGTTGACTACAAAACCGGACATAGTTATGAAGAAAAACAACTAGAAAAATACGCTGAACTGATAGGACAGCTGCCAGTAGTTCAGAAACAGGGCTACGAGATCAAAACGAAATTTTTAAAAATAGATTTATAAGGAGTTTTTATGAGTAAATTAATGGTAAGTGTTTCGGGGGTGCGCGGTATTTTTGGCGAAACCTTAACACCTGCAATAGCACAAAAATACGCTGCGCATTTTGGTATTTTTAGCAAAAGAGGTAAAATTTTGGTAGGAAGAGACTCGCGCACCACAGGCCCGGCAATGTTTCATGCTGTGGTTTCCGGATTACTTAGTGTGGGCTGCGATGTGGTTGACCTGGGAATAGTTTCCACACCTACAGTTTTGCTAGCTGTAGAAGATTCTGATGCCAGCGGCGGCATCTCTATAACTGCTTCCCACAACAATTCACAGTGGAATGCCATGAAATTTGTGGGTGAGAATGGTATGTTTCTATTTCCCGAAAATGCCCAGAAATTGGTAGAATCATTTTCCCAAAATGTAAATTGGGTAGGCTGGGATAAAGTTGGCAAGCTTACTAGCGATGAGCAGGCTACACGTCGGCATCTGGACAAAATTCTGGCGATTCCCTATTTAAATGTGGAAAAGATAAAGCAAAAACAGTTCAAAGTGGTAATTGATTCTGTGAATGGCGCTGGCGGTGTAATATCGCCAAAATTATTAGCTGAATTAGGTTGCCAGGTTATAGAACTAAACTGTGAGCCTAACGGCCAATTTGCCCACACTCCCGAGCCTTTGGCCAAAAACCTGAAACAGTTGGAAACAGCGGTAAAAGAAAATAAGGCTGACCTTGGATTTGCTACTGACCCAGATGTGGATAGATTGGCAATAGTGGATGAAACTGGGAGATGCATTGGCGAAGAATTTAGCTTGCTGCTAGCTGAGAAATTTATTCTTAGCCAGAAAAAGGGCGATATCGTAACCAATCTATCATCTTCTATGGCTTCCGAGGATATAGCTGAAGAATTTGGCGTGAAAGTGCATCGTACTAAAGTGGGCGAGATAAATGTGGGCAAGAAAATGAAAGAACTGCAATCTCCTATAGGTGGCGAAGGTAATGGTGGTATAATTTGTCCTGAAGTGCACTACACTCGCGATGCTCCAGCTGGAATGGCTATTATTTTAGCATACTTGGCCCAAACTGACAAAAAAATGAGTGAATTGACTGCAGAAATCCCACATTACTACTTTGCCAAAGATAAAATGGAAATTGAACCTGATATGCTGGACAGCATTATGGAAAAAGTAGAGCGAGTTTTCGTCGGCCACAAAACAGATAAAACAGATGGGGTAAAAATTTTAGGCGAAAATTATTGGATACATATTCGTAAAAGTGGAACTGAACCAATCATAAGAATTTATGTGGAAAGTGAAAGCACAAAACGTTCGCAAGAATTGGTAGAAGAAGTTAAAGAAAAATTAAGTTAGGAGGAGTTATGAATAACTTTATGATCATCGTAATCAATTTGCGGAAAAAGGAAGCTGTAACCGTACAGAAAATATTAACCGAATGGGGCTGTTTGATTAAAACCAGATTAGGTTTACACGAAGGAGTTTTGGAAAACTGCTCGGAAACAGGAAAGATCTTCTTGGAATTGGTTGGTGAACCAGAAAAACATCAGGAACTGGCTCGTAAGCTGAATCTGCTGCCTGGGGTGCAGGCTAAAATAGTCAATTTTGATTAGCAATTTGGGGCTGTAAAGCCCCTTTATTTTTTTCTTCACCCACCGGCTGAAGCCGATGGTTACTCTCAAAAGAAAACCACCAGTTTTTAGCCTGTTAAAATTATTTATATTTCAATGGGTTAACTGTAGGATTGGAATAAGACATTTGTAACTAAAAATAGAAAAGCGTGGAATTTTATCTCCAGATTGTTTGTGAATAAAAATTAGTTTGCATGCTATATAAGGAGATAGAGGTTTTATTATAAGTTGGAATGGGAAGTTAAGTCCCCAAAAGTATGTAAATTCCTCCTAAAGGATTTAAGCACTTTTCATTTCTAGTTTCTTTTCACTTTTTTTTCTTATTATCATAATATGCTTCCATATCTAAATATTTTCTACCGGTTATCCACTTTTCATGATATTCAAGTAGCAAAGCTACAATTAATCTTAGCACAAAAGCTTCGTTCGGAAATATTCTTCTTACTCTTCCTTCTTCTTATCTCTTCATTAAAAATCTTAGTAAATATCAATAAATGTAAAAAGCAGGCTCCAGGCTATATCCTTTATTTGCAGTTAGTTATAAAAGTGAAATGGTGATGAAACCAATGGTACCTCCGTGGGGACTCGAACCCCAGACCCGCTGATTAAGAGTCAGCTGCTCTGCCAACTGAGCTACGGAGGTACAGATGAGAACCAAAAATAAGCTGAAGTTTCAGCTGTCAATAAAAAGTAGTGTATTAGATTAGTTTTCTTATTTATTCCTAGTGATTATATAAAAAACTTGCCATTTTGAAAAGAAACTCTCTTTTTTGAAAAGTTAACAAAGGCATATAATGCCGAATGATAAGGTCGATTTTGTTTTCCGATTAAATGACAAGCCCAAACCGACCTCAGCCTTGCTAGCGGTTTTTCAACATCTGCTAGCCATGTCCGTAGGATTAATCACCCCAACCATTATTATTGCTGGAGTATCGGCTAGAAAAAGAAATTCCCTATCCGATAAGTTTGGCTCTGATAATTTCGGGAATAGCTACTTTTTAACGATTTTCATTAATACTATTCCATTGTTTTTTCAAAAGATTACATTATCATAAATCTGCTTTTCTCTGGGGTAGGTGTATTGTTTAAATATTTTTTACATTGTTGCGCAAATTCAACACAATTCTCATTTTGTCCACAAAAACTTACTATCCCCACAATTATCGATTTTACATAATCAACTATAAAATAAGCAATTATAAAATCTTAGACAGTTGGCACGCTAATTGCATAATAAAGAGAGTAATCCTGCTCTCTTCTGATCCTTTCTCATCAGAAGTCGCCGTCCGTAAGGGCGGCGTTTTTTTTCTTGCCAATCTTTTCAACTCTTATTTTTTTTACTCAGAGGTACGATAGTGAAGATAATAAAGTTATTATTTATAATTTGTCTGCTTTTATTTTGTTTTTCACTTGCTGGTTTGAGCTTGCAAGAAATATACGAACAGGCAGAGCCCTATGGAATTTATGATAAATTTCTTAATTTACAAACTGGCCAGACCTATGAAGGCGGTCTGCTTATTGGTAAAATTTTTGATCCCATTAGCCAAGAATTGCAAGGTAGTGAAGGTTTAGATGTAAAAATAAAAGGCAATGGAGCCATTTTAGACCTACAAGGCCAGCAAATATCTATATCTTATGTTCACAATCGTTTAGATATAGAAGATTGCATAATTTTAAATGGCAATATCCGTTATCGTGGAGATCATGGGCTTTTACCTGACCAATCGCCCTATGGAAGCGTGAAATATGTAACATTTTATAAACCACATGACTATGCAGTTAGGATGCAGGGAGCAGGTAAGAATATTACAGTAACCCGCAATATAATCGTTGATACCCAAAATACAGGTCCCGATTACTTAGCCTATACAGGTATAGCAAACGATTTTCTACCTACCGGCAATTGTTTAGCAATAAGTGTGTTTAATAATTGGTATGGCCTTCCAATCTTATCTGAAAACTGGACTTATTTCAGCAGTGAGGAGGTAAATGCCGATAGCCTTCGGCATTATGTCGCGCTCTGTGAGTACGGTTGCACAGAACCGGAGGTGGTCAGTTGGGCTGCCCAGCAAAATGTCATAGGCCAAGACCCGCAACTTATGGATCCCGAAAATGGTGATTATCGTGTGCAAGTTGGTTCTAGTGCTGAGGATTATGGTTGTCAAACTTTTGGAGGTAATCTATTTTCCCAAACAAGCAGCAAAGAGCCTTCTGTTAGCCACAATCGTAAAATTAGTAAAATTGAGGTTGGTGGACATATTACAGAAAACACTTTGTGGTCAGCAGATACTGTGGAAGTGATAGCTGATATTTTTATAGAAAATGGTGTTGAATTACAAATAGCAGCTGGCTGTAATATTATTTTTCAAGATTACTATAAACTATATGTTGCAGGTAGTATAAAGGCTTTTGGAACAGCTGCAGAACCTATTGTGTTTAATTCAGCTAATCCTGAATTTTTTACCTTAGATAATACTACCTTAGGCAGTTGGAATGGGTTGCATTTTTGGCAAACTAGTAGCTTGAATAAAAAATCTGTATTAGAGTATTGCCATTTTCGAAATTGCAAAGCACTTTTAACAGAAAATTATCCGCATTCTCAGAGTGGTGGCGCTATTTCGATTTATAACTTTTCTAAATTGGAAATTAAAAACTGCATCTTTTCCAATAATTTAGCCTATTTTGGCGGTGCAATTTACTGCAGCCAGTTTTCCAATATCTCTCTGATAAACAATCTTTTCTACCACAACTATGCATGGGAGAAAGGTTCTGCTATCTTTATTTCCAATTCCTATCCAGTTTTAAATAACAACACCATAACCTTGAACGAAGATTTGAATGAAGACCTAAACGATGATGCAGCAGCTGTTTATAATTTTATCTCTAAGCCGAAGCTGTATAATAATATTATCTACAACAACTATTCTAACTATTTTGAGCATATTCAGATAAGAGAACCAAAAGCATATTATACGAAATTCAATAATGTAGAAAACGGAGTTTCGGGAGAAGGTAATATCAACATTGAACCAAACTTTACTAATCCAGAAAATTACGATTTTTCTTTATCTTCCAGCTCCCCCTGTATAGATAATGGTAACCAATATTTGGAAACTATATATACTTCATATGATCTACTAGGAAATAACCGCATCACAGGCACGAATATCGATATCGGAGCAGTAGAATTCCAAAATACTTCTAATCAAGCAGACCTTGAAATTTATAATAACATCAATCTTGAGCAAAACTATCCTAACCCATTTTATTGTAATCAAAATCGTAACTATACAGTTATAAAATATAAATTACCAGTTAAAACAGAATCTGCTGAGCTGGTTATTTATAATTTACTGGGACAAAAGGTAAAAACTTATTCACTCAGCCCCGACCAAAATAGCCTGCGCTGGGATGGTCAAGATGAGCTAGGAAACTCAGTAGCTGCGGGAATTTACTTTTATACTTTAACAACCAGTAATGCGAGCCAAACTCGTAAGCTATTACTACTCAAATAATTATTCCTTGACATAATATTTCATACATCTTTTTTTTAAGACATTATGATAACGGGATGGTAAGATGAGTAAATTAGACATATCGATTTTATATGTAGAAGACGACAATATTATACGAGAATTTGTAGCAAGGATGCTGAAAAAGAAAGTTGCACAGATTATTACAGCTATTAACGGCTTAGATGGTATAGAAAAATATAAAAAATTCACACCTGATCTTGTGCTAACTGATATAAAAATGGAAGAGATGGGTGGCTTGGATATGATAGCCAAATTAAAGAAAGACTTTCCCGATCTAAAATTCATAGTTGTTTCTGCCTATGATCAAACTGACTATTTTTTAAAAGCGATAGAACTAGATGTGAAAGGCTTTATATTAAAACCTATAAACAGAAAACGCTTATTTCAAGTTTTAGATGAACAGGCAAATTTAATCCTTTCGGAACAGAAGATAAGCCAAAAAGAAGCAGAGAAACAACAAGCGCAGCAAGCTCTGGAAAAAAGCGAAAAAAAGTATCGGCATTTTGTGGAAAGAATAGAAGAAGGAATAGTCTCTTTCGATACAGAGTTCAACTTTACTTTTGCCAATAAAGCAGCTTGCCAAATCTTTGGATTTGGGAAAAATTCATTTCCCAAATTTAACTTATTCAATTTTTTAGATAACAAAAAGCAGGAAAAGGAACTTGCTAATTTCCAACTTAACCCGGGCAGCAATGAACTTGAGATAACTATTAAAAATATGCGCCAAGAAAAACGAATCATTACTTTGCGCTTACGAGATTTAATAGATAATGAGAAACTAGTGGGAAGTTTTGGTATTATAAACGATATTACTGAAAAAAAACATTTAGAAGAAGAGATAGCACGCATACAGAAATTAGATTCCCTGGGTGTAATGGCTGGTGGGTTAGCTCACGATTTCAACAACATCCTCACAGCCATCCTTTCCAATATAGATTTCGCCAAAATTAATATAGAAAACCATGAAAAGGCAAAAAAGATATTACAAGAAGCTACCAACGCTACTATACGTGCACAAAAACTTACTGAACAACTGCTAACTTTTGCCAAAGGCGGCAAACCTCTTAAAAAAACCATCGATATAAAAAAATTAATTAAAGAAAGCACAGAATTTATACTGCGCGGTTCCAACCTGAAACCAGTTTATGATATCGATCCAGAATTAAAACCGGTAAACGTGGATGAAGGTCAGCTAAATCAAGCGTTAAACAATATTATAATCAATGCCAATCATGCTATGCCAGCTGGTGGTGTTTTGCAAATAAAAGCAGAGAATTATAGAGTTACGGAAGCAGATTTTTTACCCATAAAAAATGGCGATTATATTAGAATCGATATAAAAGATAAAGGCCCCGGTATCTCCAAAAATATTATCAATCGCATCTTCGATCCCTTCTTCACTACTAAGCCGAAAGGTAGTGGCTTAGGACTCTCCACTGCTTTTTCCATTATCAAAAATCATAATGGCTACATCGACGTTAGATCTTATCCAGATGAAGGTACCACCTTTTCCATCTATCTGCCTGTAAGTCAGCAAAAAGCTGAGAAAGAAAAAGATGCTTCTACCAAGCAATTCACAGGTAATGCCCAAAAAATATTACTGATGGATGATGAAAAGATAATCTTAGATATTGCTAAAGAGATGCTAGAGTATCTGAACTTCCAGGTAGAAACTGCAACAGATGGCGAAGAAGCAATTAAAAAATATAAAAAAGCACTGGATGAAGAACCTTTTGAAGTTGTAATTATGGATCTTACTGTACCAGGTGGTATGGGTGGCAAAGAAGCTATTAATAAATTAAAAGAGATAGATCCAAAAGTAACAGCTATAGTCTCCAGTGGTTATTCTATGGATCCGGTAATGGCCAACTATAAAGAATTTGGATTCAAGGGAGTTTTAGCTAAACCTTTTAAAATAGAGGATATTATGCGTGTTCTTAACCAGATATTTAATGAAAATGAAGAAGCATGAATTAGAAATTTTAAGAAAAGCTCGCTTAGCTATATTAGGCTGTAAATTGGAAGGCATAATTCACAATTTGAATTCACCGTTGAATACAATTCTGGGCTATGCTCAAATTCTTAGGAATAGAAATCCTGAGCTTAAAGCTGTAGAAAAAATATATCAAGCTGGTTTAGAAATTGATAAAGAATTTAAAAATTTAGCTTTGGATATAGAAAAATTTAAGAATGAGATGCCTGTTTTCTTGAATCTGAATGAAGAGATAGTTAATCATTTGAAGCTAATGAGTTTTAATTTATTTTTTAAGCATAATATCAAGGTGGAAACCGATTTAACCAAAAATCTGCCAAAATTACATATTGCAGCAGGCGATTTGCATCTGATATTAGATAATTTATTAAACAATGCTGTGGAAGCATTGCAAGCTATCGATGAAAATAAAATATTTATCACCACTAAGCTATCAAATTCAAGAGTTGAATTAGAAATAAATAACAGAGGTAAAATTCCCACTCCTACCGAAAAAATATTCTTACCAGAATTTACTACTAAGAACAATTCCGAATATGGGTTGGGTTTACCTTTAGTGAAATATATTTTAAAAAAATATAATTCAGAAATTAAATTAATTGCCAAAGAAGAGAGGGTAACAGCTCAGATAATGTTCCCAATTCGAGGATAACATGAAAAACAATAAAATTTTAATCGTAGATGATGAAAAAGACACTTTGGAACTTTTGCAGGATTTTCTTTCCGATAGATACGATGTAACCGCTGTACAATCGGCAGAATCAGCTTTACAGACTTTAGAAACAGAGAGTTTTAATATTGCCATAACCGATTTAGTAATGCCAGGACGCAATGGTTTGGAATTGATGCAAACTATTCGCAAAAGATGGCCTTATATCTCAATTATAGTCATTAGTGGTCAGGCTACCATTCAAAATGCAGTAGAAGCGATGAAGCTGGGAGCAGAAGAATTTATCCTGAAACCAATAAGCGATTTGGAATTACTAACTGTGCTTATCGATAAAATTTTGAATAAGCAATGGCTGGTTCAGGAAAATAAGAGACTCAATTCTATTTTGAATAAACAGGTTTCTTCTAAGCCGATAATAGGAACTAGCAAAGTGATGCAGAATATTTTTAAAATGGTTGAGAAAATAGCACCTTTAGATACCACCATGCTCATAACAGGCGAAACTGGAGTAGGTAAAAGCCTAATAGCCCGACTAATTCATGAAAATAGCCCACGTAAAGAGAATAAATTTGTTACTGTAAACTGTGGAAGTATCCCTGAAACTTTGTTAGAAAGTCATCTCTTTGGCCATGAAAAAGGAGCTTTTACAGATGCTGTGCGTTCCACGCAAGGCTATTTCCAAGAAGCCCAGCATGGCAGTTTGTTTTTAGATGAAATTACCGAGACTTCAGCCTCATTTCAGGTTAAATTATTACGGGCAATAGAAAATAAGGTAATTCGTAAGGTAGGAGGAGAAAAGGATATAAAAATCGACGTAAGACTGATTGTGGCAACCAACAAAGATATTAAAACTCTGGTAGAAAATGGGAAATTCCGCGAAGATCTTTATTATCGCCTCAATATAATTAATCTCTCCATTCCCCCTCTGCGTAAAAGAGTAGAAGATATCGAAGTCTTCGCAAAATGTTTTTTAGATGAATTTAAACTGAAATACAACAAACCAGATCTGGAAATTTCGTCACCAGCTATGTCTATTTTACGCTCGGCAGAATGGAAAGGAAATGTAAGGGAATTGCGCAATGTAATAGAAAGAGCCGTGATATTAGCTGAACATAGTGCTATTCTACCTCATGATTTACCACATAATCTTTATCCGGTAGCAGAAGTTCAAAATTCCAATATAGATAAATTAGCTTCTTTGAATTTTAAACAAGCTAAACAAAAATTTGAAAAAGATTATTTTAAAACCATTTTAGAAAAATGTAAGGGCAATATTACCAAAGCTGCAGAAACTACTGGAATTTTACGCCAAAATTTGTATCCTAAATTAAAAAAATACAATTTAGATCCAACAGATTTTCGCTAACCTTCCTGAATATAATTTATTACACCAAAATGATGGTGAATGTTTATTAATACAGAGAAAAATAGAAGTTACAATTAGAGAGTAGCATAAATAAAGGATTCGTAAAAAAGAAACAAGTGGAACCAAAATTGCATTAGTTTTCTACGAGAGGAAACTATGATCAAGGAATTTAGGTTCAGAGGGATTTCACCCCAAGGCAGGTCAGCGCAAGGCACGGTGAATGCGCGTAACTTGAAAAATGCCAAAGAGAAAATTGATAAATTAGCCCAAAAATACAATTTGAACATCACCGATATAGAACAAAAGCGCACTTTCCTCTATACTATTAAGCTTCCTAATAAGAAAAAGATAAAGGGTAAGCAAAAAGCTTATTCCAAAGAAGAGGTAGCCAGGGGATTAAAAAACATGGGTTATGACGACTTTACTATTTCGCCAATGCTATTCGATATCCAAATGAAGCCATCCAAGAGTGATATCCAGATGTTCATCAAGCTTAGCACCAACATGCTAAACGATAAAATGAATTTTGGCCAGGTATTAAGTCTTTTAGCGGAAGAGCAAAATAATAGTGTTCTTAAGGAAACTCTGTATCAGATAGAAAAAGAATTGAAACAAGGAGCTGAAGGCCAGGAAGTTTTCAAGAAATATACCGATGTGTTTGGCAAATTCCCAGCATTTATGATGGGTTTAGCTACTCAGAGTGGTAATATGGCTAAAATATTTGAAGCTACTAATACTTTTATAGAGCGCGACAGCGAGATCAGAAAAAATATTAAGAAAGCGTTAGTATCACCGATGTTTGCTGTGCTAGCAACAATTGGCGCTGTAATGTATTATGTAATGGAAATTTTCCCCGCTACCACTGAACTATTTGTTAAACTGGGTATCGACCTACCACCTATGACCCAAAAAACCTTGGAACTGAGTGATTGGTTGGGTAATAATTATCTGTATATTTTGGGAGCATTCTTCATTCCTGTACTAATAATCTGGCGCTGGTGGTCTACCCCCTCGGGACAAGTATGGCGTGATAGGTTCATTATAAAGTTACCAGTAATCGGCCACCTTATTCACAAAACCAGTATCGAGATTTTTTTCCGAGTATTTGCCACTGTTTATGCTGGTGCTTCCGATAATATTGAAACAATCTTAATTTCAGCTGAGGCTTGTAGAAATAAATATATAGAAAAAATGATAAAAACAGTAACCGTACCTTTAATGTTGGAAAAAGGTGAAGCATTCGTCCCTGCTATGCAGGCCTCCGGAGTTTTTCCACGTTCGGTGATCTCCAGGTTGAAAAGCGGGTCGGAAACAGGTAATATTTTAAAACCAGCTCAGCAGATAGCTTCCTATTTTGAAGCTGAAACCACCTACAAAATGGAATCACTTATTGAACTTATTCAAACTGTTATCGGCTTCTTCATAGCAATAGTTATCACACTGCTCACCATAGTTTCTGCAGAAATTTCAACAGTTTCACCACCAACCGGATTTTAGAAGGGGAACAGATTAAATGATAGAAAAATCAAAATTCGGCAAACGCTTATTAAAAGAAAACATTATAACCGAAGAAATTTTACAAAAAGCGATAAAAAGATTGGAAGAGAGTAATGAAAAAACTCCCTCCAATTTAGCCAAAATCCTGGTATCCGAGTTTCATATACCACACGATAGCATATATAGCACTCTAGCAGAACTTTATGCTTTCCGAAAAGAATACATTGCCTTGGAAAAAATTGATGATAAGCAAATCGAAGAAACCAAAAATATCCTACAGCAATTCCCAGAGAATTTCCGTAAAAAGCTGTTTTTCCATAAGATCTTTCCCTATAAAATTATCTCAAAAACAGGAGATCGTCTTAAGGTACTATCCGCTGATCCAACCAATAAACTGACCCAGCAGATACCCGAAGTGACAGATTTTAAGAAATACGAAGTGGTTTATTGCCCACTCAACAATTTGATGGATATAATGGACTTGATATCCCCTCAAAAAAATGAATTTTTGGAACTTTTGGAAGAAGTAGGTGATGAAGTAGTTGATGTGGAAAAAGAAGAATATGAAGTAGACAAGAAAGAGTTAGATGAAAAGATCAATAAAAGCCAGCTAGTAAATCTATTTGAGGGTGCTCTAGTGGAAGCTGTAAGAAGCGATGTTAGCGACCTTCACATAATTGCAGCTTCCGAAACAGCCTTCGAGATCTACTTTAGAATAGACGGCAAGTTGCGGCTGTGGCACCGGCAAGAAAACACGATGCCAGAAGCTTTCGCTGCTGTAGTAAAAGATCGATTCCAGGGAATCGATAGATTCGAGCGCGATGAAGCGCAGGATGGATTTGCACAAAGGTTTATCGATGACCACCTTATTCGTTTTCGTATTTCGATTATTCCCGTTGTTTCTTCAGAATTTCATCGCCGCTTCGAAAGTGTGGTTATACGAGTCATTGACGATAGAAAGGTAATTACAGATTTTAGAAAATTGGGTTTTCAGAAACTTGCTGAAAAAGAATTTCATAAAGCAATAAGCTCTTCTAAAGGTATTGTGATAGTTACTGGTCCCACCGGTAGTGGTAAAAGTACTACCCTGATGGCAGCCTTGCACTATGTTATCGATCCTACCAAGAACGTTTTAACCTGTGAAGACCCAGTGGAATACGTTATAAAAGGAGCACGTCAACTAAAGATAAGCCACAAAATGCGTTTCGATCAAGCTATCCGCTCTATTTTGCGTCATGACCCCGATGTGGTCATGGTTGGCGAGATTCGCGACAAGGAAACAGCAGATTTAGCTGTAAAGCTGGCCAATACAGGTCATCTCACGCTTTCTACCTTGCATACCAATGATGCACCCAGTGCCATCTCTCGCTTGTATAAAATGGGTGTAGAGCCATTCCTGCTAGCTTATTCGATCAACATTATAATAGCACAAAGGTTGGTGAGAAAACTATGTGATAATTGTAAGCGTCCACTTTCCAAAGAGAAATGGAATGCTGCTATGGAGTTTGGCTTGAAGCAAGAAGACCTGGAAGCAGGGAGAGTATACGAAGCAGTGGGCTGTCCTAAATGTACAGCTGGTTATAAAGGAAGAATCAATATCGCAGAAGCACTCTATTTCTATCCGGATATAAGCGAAGCAATAATGAAGGCCGGAGATGATATAGATGTAGTAAATATTCGAAAACTGGCAGAAAAGCATGGCATGCTTTCGATGCGTCAATCTGGAATGGATAGAATTTTGCAAGGCTACACTACCATTGAAGAAGTAGCCTATGCAACCTCGGAGAACAACTAATGGGTACAGGTCAATTACTCTTTGTATTATTTGCAGTTATTTTGTTTTCTACCTTGTTCCTAACTTATTATAATGGTATAATAGAGCAAGCGGAAACAATCTATAACACCAATTATTATCTGCAAGGCCTGCAAATAGTAGAGAAAATTTACCAAAGCATTATGGCCAGCATCATTAGCGAAACTAAGGACTTCAGCCAAATCTATACTGAATACTCTTCCTTGGAAAATAGTATTTCAGTAGAAGGCCAAGTCTATCATTATAACATCTCCTCTTCCTACTGCGATTCTCTGGGAATAGATGTAGGCTCTAGTAGTAATTTTCAAAGATTGGATTTTAAAATATATACTGTTAAGGGTAATCAGGACACTATCTTTATTGGAACAGAAAGTGCCCCTATTACCAAAATGTTAGCAAAGATTCAGATAAATTAGGAGATATCATGACAGCGATTCTGGAAACTATATGGGCAACAGTTGTTGGTGGAATGCTGATCGTTAGCATTTTAAACGGACTGTTTACCATTCAGACTACAGCTATGAATCTGGAAATGCAAGTTTCCCTAAACGATATCTCTGAAGAGGTTACATCGATTTTGAACAATGAAATTTTAGCTCGGGTAGGCTCTGGTGTAGATCCAGATTCTACTATGATAACTACCGCTAAAAGCAATGAATTTGAATTTAAGGGGAGATTAGCCCAAGAAACAGCTGTTGCTACGATAAAATTGGTTCAGGAAGATAGTACTGCCAGTGGTTATCCTTTAAAAGTATATCAAAATGGTAGCTTAATTATGGGACCCTTTTGGTTGTCCGATAGCTTAGAAGTAAATTATTATAAAGCAGATGACACTGAACTAAGTAGCCCTGTTACTACCTATATAGATTCAATTAGATATGCCAGAATTAAATTGGATTTCTTCCAAAAGGGAATAAACAAGGAAAATTTCGAAGTTAACCTGAAAAGCCAGATAGTGCTTTGGCAATATTTTTACAACATGTTTTTATAGGAGATTGATATGGGAAAAGTAATAATAATTTCAATACTTATTTTGGGCACAATTTTAAGTGCTATTAGCATTTCTCTGGCAGATAAGATGCAAAAAGTTCCCAAAACTATTTCGCAAAATGTTGTAGAAAAAGAAGCAGAATCACTGGCAAATTATGCACTTAACTTTGCTATTAAGAAACTACGCAACACCGAAGTTTCCATTACAGATAGTTTGCTGAAACTTTCCTATACCAATTTCGATATCGGAAATGGTAGTATAGACAGCCTCATTTATCGTAAAATAACTTCTAATGAAATTTTATTAAAGGCATATGTACACGCTAATGTAGCTGGAGAAACTGCAACCGAGGTTAAGTCAACCACACTTTACCAGCAACCTTCAAATCAGATAAACCTTAGTTCAGCTATCACAGCAGCAGGTTCAGTAACAGTGCAAGGAAGCGCAGAAGTAAATGGTGATATTAGCGAAAATACTCCTCCCGATTTTGAAGAAATATTTGGAATTGATAAACAGCACGCCAAAGATTACGCCAATAACTATTATGTGGATCCGGCGAACAATATCACTCCAGTTGCAGATATCACCTGGATCGATTTGGAAGAAAATTCAAGTTTTATTATCTCAAGTAATTGGGAAGGAAGTGGAATTCTTATTGTTAATGGTAATTTAAATGTGTCTGGGAACATGTATTTCCAGGGAATTGTCTGGATAATGGGCAATGTCCGTATTTCTGGGAACGCCAACTTTGATGGTGCACTTTTTGTTGAAAGTACGATAGAAATAGATGGCGATGCTATACTTACAGGTAACTGTGAAGTTAATTTTGATTCCAATGTTCTCTCAGAAGATATCTATAACATGCCTGTATTTTCCAGTTACTATATTACTAATTGGAATTAAGGAGCAATATTATGGCACAAACAAAAGTTAAAAATTACGAAGAAATGATGTACAAATGGTGGGCAAATATCCGCTGGTTCTTCTTAGTTATTATATTTTCCATTGGAATTTTGCAAGTTAACCAACTACAAGAAACGTATCCTATTTACATTTTCATATTCACCTTTTTAGGACTAACAATAATGAATATATTGTTCCAAATACAGATTATAAAACAAAGACAGTTCTTTGCAATTTTACAGATTTTATTAGATGTTGCTTATGCTACTGCCGTAGTACATATCACAGGTGGTTTTCATAGTTCTTTTATATGGATATACCTAATTGGAGTTATTACAGCTAGTTTAACGGTGGAAAATATGGGGGGTGTTATCACAGGTCTCATATCAACTGCGGCCTTAACTGCATTATTACTGTTATACAAATACTCTCTCTTAACCCCTATAACAGAAACCAATGCAATGGATACGCCCTCCACCACCATTTTTCTAATCTCTTATGCAGGTTTATTCACAGGTATGGCACTAATAGCTAATTTCATCAGTGATCTGCTAAAAAAACTGAACACTCAATCAGCGAAATTCGAAGATGAAAATATCCAATTACAAGCCGATTTGGATACTTTGAATGCTGGATTAAGAAACCTGGAAGAAGAGAATGAAAAATTCGAAAATCTCAGTAAAGTCGCTGCTAAAATTTCACATCTTGATCACGATATAAACACTCCACTTTGTGTAATCTCACTCTCGGTAACCCGAGTAAAAGAAGCAGCAGCCAAATATGAAGATGAAAAACTAGCTAAAAGCAGCAACGAGATATCATCGGCAATAAACGATATAACTAAGCTTCTGCAAAAACTGCAGGTGCTTAAAACAAACGAATTAGTAAAAAAAATAGAGAGGGAACTTAAAAATGAAACGTAAAATACTAGTCGTTGATGACGAGCAAAATATTCGGGAGATTATTAAAGATCTTTTAACTGATAAAGATTATCAGGTTACAACTGCAGTAGACGGCCAAGATGCTTTAGATAAAATGCAATATGAACAGTTCGATTTGTTCATATTGGATGTCTACATGCCCCGAATGGATGGCATGCAGCTAATGAAAAAGATCAAGGAAAAATATCCGCTGGCTGTAGTAATAATTACCACCGGCTATTCTAGTATCGATGGAGCTATCAATGCTATCCGCGGTGGAGCTTTTCATTATATCACCAAACCTATCATTGGGGAAGAATTACTAAATGTGGTTAAGCGAGGTATGGAACACCATAATGAACTTACAGGAAGTATGCCCAAATCTTCTGAAGAAACAGCACCTGGGAAGAATTTTTTCGATAATATTATGCTCAGAAATTTCAGTTCGGAAGAAAAAGCGGATTTCCACGAATTAGCTGTTAGAAAAACTTATCAACCCGGAGAAAAAATCCCTCTTACCGATGAACCTGGAACGATAATCCTTTTAGAAACTGGCACAGCTTCTGTTTACATCAGTGAAACCTTGATAGAAAACCTGGAAGAAGGACAAAGTTGGGGCGAAGAAACCTTTATTCCTTCCAATAGAAATTTTACCACTTTAAAGGCCAAAAAAAAGTGCGTGGTAAGACACTACAACCGAAAAAACATCATAGAATTCTTCAAATATCACAAGGAAAGTCTCCTGAAATTATTTATGATTAACCTGATGAATCTGATGTATTTGAAATGGAAAAAAAGTATGGGCAAAATTGCTATGTTCTTGGGCTATACTTACACAAATCCAGATAAGGAGTAATCGATGGCACTATCATTTTTACCCAAACTGCTAGCACAAAAAACTTTTAATATTTCACCGAGTGAACTTTATAAAAAATTCGACAAATTAGCTGCAGAAAACTCTCAATGGTGCCAAGAAGCACAAAATTATTTATTTTCGCTACTCCAATATCAACATCAAATCGATGCTTCTGACTTGGATTTAGGAGGCCCAGGTTGTGGAGGAAAGATCTGGTATCGTGTTTATGGCACCAAATCTCCTGCACCTGAATTTGGGAAAATAGATGAATTGGAATCAGCTTTTGTGGTACTTAGCATACTTAATAAACAGCAAAAAGAAAGATTCTATAAAAATAAAAGCCTAGATTTTTCTTTTTCTATAAAACTACATGATGAAGATACCAAAGAAACTCGGTTCCGTGGCACAATTTATTTGGAACAAAGCAGTTTAGCAGCCAATTTTCGTAAAATAAATACTTTTGTCTTTCCCATCGAATCATTGGGCTTTGCAGAACCTATTGTAAAAAGATTGAACTTACAATATGAAAAATTCGGATTAACACTGGTTACCGGACTTACCGGCTCCGGAAAAAGCACCACCCTCGATTCCATAATTGACATGAATAACCACAGTAACAATGGTCATATCGTTATCGTAGGGAATCCTATCGAATACATTCATACTTCCGAAAAATGCATTGTGCGTCATCGCGAGGTGGGAACCGATGTAATCTCCTTCCAAAAAGGTATTATAGAATCTTTGCGGCAAGACCCCGATATTGTGGTAATAGGCGAAATCCGTGATGCTGATGAAATAGCTACACTGTTGGAAATAACTGATAGTGGACATAAAACATTTTCTACTCTACACACAAATTCAGCTATCGATAGCTTGAACCGAATTATCGCTGAATTCCCACCACGCGAACAAGACAGAATAAGGATAAGATTAGCCGAAACACTTAGTATAGTTATTTCCCAAAAACTGGTTCCAGGATTGGATGGTAAACTGGTGTTAGCTAAAGAAATATTAGCTGTTGACAGTTCGGTAAGAGCTGCCATAATTAATAAAAATATTGGTGAGATCTATCAAATGATTACGGAAGGAAGCAAAAAGGGTATGATTACAATGGAACAGGACTTAGCTAACCTTTTGAATAGAAGAAAAATTAGTTTGGAAGCAGCTCTTAACTACGCTAACAACAAAAAAAGGCTAAAACAGTTAATATCTCGCTAAGTATCAGAAAGAAGGCCGCTATGAGTAAAAAGAACAAATTTCATTTTGGCATATTCGAGGATGGGAAGAATATAAAAATTGCTCAGTTACAAATGCAAAAAAATTCAGCTTCGCTTGTATCTTTACAAAAAGAATTTATGGATTCTCCCTTATATGCGGGAGCTGTATTGAAAAAGAAAAATTTCGAACAAGGGGATGTAGAAAACAATGGCCCCATAAATTTGAATGAACAGAGCGATGATTTTGATCTGGACCAAGGAGAAGATCTGCATAGTAAATTTATGTCTCTCGAGTATCTATTACGCCGTTTCCCCTTGAATAGCGGTAAATTAGCTTTGAATGCCAATAACGATAAGCTCAATTTTCACACACTTAATCTGCCACAAAAAAAGATCACCCGCAGCAAATTGGTAGAACTGGAAATATTGAAGCCGTATGAAAAACGAGATAAAAACATTCAGATAAATTTCATACCTAATGTAAATGATCAAACTACCATAGTAGTACATCGCGGCGAGAATAAGCTATTCAGTTTTCTGCAAGATTTCAATAAGAAAAATGCCCATAAAAAATATTTCTATTCCCTTATCGATTGTAATGATATCTTGCTTACTGATTATCTGAAAAATTCAAAAGAACTTGCCGCCTCAGAAAATACTCTGCTCTTGTATTTGGGTCACGAATACAAAAAGGGTATCTTTATGGAAGGTAATTCATATAAAAAATCATTTCCCATAATGACCAGTGCCAATAGCTTCGACATCAAAGAGGAAATTTATTCTAAGCTGATGCTTATGGAAGATGAAGAAGATCTTCCCGAATTTAGTAAATTAATCATAGCGGGAGATTACAGTAAAGACGAGGATATAGCTTACTTTTCCCAGAAGTATGAAAATATTGAGGTAAAGAGAGCTACTTTCGAAAATTTCCCTCTAACCATCGATCCGGAAATAGGAGCAGATGAGATCGCAGCCTATATTATTCCAATTATGCTCGCCATGAAATCAATGCACCTGAAAACTCTTCACTTCATTACCTCTAATTTCCTGTCACCGAAGGTTATTGAATCTCAAAAACCATTCAAAATTGGTTGGCATGGATTTGTGATATTAGCTGTTATCTTCTTAACTGTGTTATATCTTACCAATTCCTATTTGAATTTTAATCAACAATTAAATCAAATGGTGGCAAAAAATAAGAATTTGGAACAAAAATTACAGAGTATAAAGCAAGATAGAATGATAATTCAAAATGTGCAAAAACAGATTAATCAAATCATAGAAAGCGATAGTAAAATAACGAATATTTTAGAAAACAAGAATAAATGGACTTATATAATGAATAAGTTTGCTTATGCTGTTGCTACTCACCCCAAAAGTTGGCTTACCAATGTAAAAAGCGAAAAAAATGGCTTTATCATTTCCGGTATTACCGATGACCGCGAAAATATCATCTATTTTTCCAAACTCTTTCCCAACAGCAATATTACCAGTGTAGATAGTGAAACCCTGGAAGGACGTGAAATATGGAGTTTTGATATTAGCTATGATTATCCCGCAATTAGTACCTTTGAGATAATAGAGAAAAAGGAAAAGTCTCCGCCACCAGATGTTACTCCAGTTAAAACTATGGAAACTAAAAATAACAGTGTCAATACGCTTTACCGTCAGATCACTAACGCTTATTATCAAGGAGACAGAAAAAAAGTTATAAATTTAGCACGCAAATTAATTGAAAAATATCCTCAAGATGAACTAGCCTTGAATTCCAAATATTTAATAGGCGAACTAATTTACCAAGAAGGCAAAACAGAAGAAGCTCTGCAACTGTTCAATCAGGTGATAGAAGCCAAAAACAACATGGCGCCATTTGCTATGTATATGAAAGCTAAGTTAATGGCAAATAAAGGGCAAAACCAGCAAGCAATTGAACAATTGCAACTCCTTATGAATTACTATACAACTTCCAGTGTACTACCAAAGGCAAAAAAATTACTGAGAACATTAGAAGGAGCCCAAAATGAATAATAAAACCAGAAATTCTTTAATCCTGGTCTTTCTATTACTGGCCATCTTCATATTGGGAAACATTTCCCTTAATAACCTGAAAGCAGATTTAGATACAGCCCTTGCTACACATCAAGATCTTAATAAAAAACTGGCGGCAGGCTCCGAGGTTGAAAAACAAAAAGAAGAGATGTTAGAAAAACTGGAAAACTTAAAACAAGCTAAACTAAGAGAAAAAAAAGTACTACTGAAAACTGATAACTCTACCATTACTTTCGATTATTTTCTGAAGCTTAGTAAAGCCTTTTCCCAAAATTTGCGTTTCAATTTTAGCCAATCAAAAAAATATACAGACGGAAAAACCAACTACAACGAATATATGATTACAGGCAATGTTGGTTTAATGAATTTACAAAAATTTATTTTGAATCTGGAACAACAAAAACCAATTTACACTATAGAAGATCTGGCTATTGCTAACCGTAACTCTGCTAAAAGCGATTCGGTGGAATTTTCTATGAAACTTAATGCTTATTACGATCAATCAGGCAGTCCTTACGATAAGATCGAGCTTAGTTATCTTCCCTATCATTTTTATCGCTTCAATTATTTCAGGCCAATTATGGAAATTGAAGAACAGGCAACAGCTGATCCCAATCTGCTAAATGTGAAAAAGAGCAAACTAATCGGTCTTACTCACAACAAAGCATTTTTAAAAGAAGCTAACGGGATTATCAATATTCTTAATATTGGCGATCCGGTTGCCTATGGCAAACTTAGTTACATCGACAGCGAAAACCAAGAAGTGATTTTTGAATTGGAAATATATGACAAAAAAGAAATTTATAAGATGAGCCTGAAAGGAGATAAATCATGAAAAGAATAATAATCGTTTTTCTTATTTTCAGTTGTGCTCTTTTGACAGCCCAAAATAAGATGGAGATAATAAATTTAGCGGAAGATACAAGCTTGAATGATGCACTTATTGCCATAGAAACCTTATCGGAAAAATATGAAGGCAAAAAAATATATAACCTTTCCGATATGAATACTACTATCGATGTTCCAATAAATCAGTTACATTGGAAAAAAGCACTAGAACTAATCGCCCTCCAAAATAATTTAGTAGTAGAAGAACAAAGTGGTGCCTATTTAATTCAACTACCGCAAAAAAAATCTGATGAGGCAGGAGTTTCGATAGATTCAGAACAGATAAAGATAACCGCCACAGCATTTGTTGCCGATCACTCCTTCCTAAAATCATTAGGAATAGATTGGTCTACATTGCTAAACGGTGATGTTCAAGCCAGTGCTTCTTTTAGTGGAGGTTCTAAAGTAGCCGGAGATATTTTCCAGGCCGATGCTTCCAATTCATTCACTGAAGGTGGATATTTCATCAATATCGATACCATGCTAAGAACAATAGAATCAAATCAACTGGGAAAGGTATTAGCCAGTCCTAATATCATTGTCGCATCTGGGAAAAAAGGTTATATCCAGGTAGGTCAAGATTTTTCCATAAAATCAGTTGATGAGGCAGGAAATGTGATCGATAATTTTTTCTCAACAGGTGTTATTTTAGATGTTACTCCCACTATCATAGAACATAATGGTCAAAAAGCCATTCATATGCAGACCCAGATAGAACGAAGCACTGCTAACCCAGGTGAGCTTACCACTATTATCAATAAAAGTCAATCTCGTACCGATTTGGTAATGTACGATGGCGAAGAAACGGCTATAGCCGGTCTTTATAGCGAAGAAGAAAATGTGGAACGCGGAGGTATTCCAATTTTAAAAGACTTACCTTGGTGGTTTTTTGGTATACGCTATCTTACCGGTTACGATAAAACACAAACCAGTAAAAAAGAGCTGGTGATAATATTAAAGGTTGAAATAATTCCCAGCGCTATAGAACGGATGAAACTTAAAGAATAATATCGAAGCGAGTGCCACCTGGCCAAGTTTTTACTTCCAGGTGGCCATCCATATTTTTTTCCACTATCATCTTACTCATATACAAGCCCAAACCTGTTCCCGCACTTTGATGTTTGGTAGTAAAATAGGGGTCAAAGATCTTATCCAGAATTTTATCCTTAATTCCACCTGCATTATCTTCTATTGAGATAATATTCTTTCTTTTTTTCTTATGAATGCTTATCTTCACTTTGCGATCGCTTATTTCATTTGCTTCAAAGGCATCCTTGGCATTATTCAAAATATTTAGTATTACCTGCGAAAACTCATTAGGATAACCCTCGATATTTATATCTTCTGCCAACTCTAACTGCAGTTCAATATTGTTATTTTTAAAACTGCTGGCGATTAGTTTGGTGGTTTTTTTAATATTTTCTTTCAAAGAAAATGATTCTTTGACCTTGTTTGGTTTGAAAAAGTTACGGAAATCATCGATTGTACGAGACATATGTTGTAACAAGTCCATCATCATATCGGTTTTTTCCTCTATGTAATCAGCATCTAGTTCACCATCTTCATAAGCATCTTCGAAACTTTGCACAATAGCTGCTACTGCTGCCAAAGGTTGCCGCCATTGGTGGGCAATATTGCCTATCATCTCGCCCATCGCTGCTTGGCGAGATTGTTTAATGATAAGATGGTCTTTTTCTCTTATCTCTTTAATAGCTTCATCCACACGTCTTTGCAAATCTGCCTGTAATGCTTTCAATTCCCTATTAGTTTGTTTCAGTTTCTCTTCAGCTTTTTTTCTTTCAGTAATATCTCGGCCTACTGCCTGATAACCAATAAATTCCCTATTTTCATCAAATAATTTACGGTCAGTCCACTCCGTCCAGCGTACTTCATCATCAATTATCATTCTGTGCTCTTGAACCACAATAGGTTTTTCAAAAGTTAGTTCAGCTAAATTCTCCTTGACCATTTTTAAATCTTCTTCCATTAGATATCTATTCAATTTAGTGCCTAGTAACTCTTCCTGGATTGCTCCCAAATAACGGCATAAAGACTGGTTCACAAAAGTCATGTTACCTTCTTTATTTAAGCGACATATTAATTCAGTCTGATCTTCTACTACCATACGGAAATTTTCTTCGCTTTTTTTCAATGCCAGTTCAGCTTCTTTTTGCTTGGAATAATTACGCACAATACAAAGCACTCTATCTTCTTCCATCACAATTAATCTAGCTTCAAAGTACTTTCTTTGTTCACCGATTTTCAGGTCATATTCAAATCTTTGTATCTCTCCTGTTTCAAATGCCTTCTCGATATAATAATAGAAGATCTCTGCTTCTTTCTTGGGAATCATATCACGAATAGTATTACCTAAAAGCTTTTGAGCAGGCCTAATAAGATCATCTTCATTGGTAGTGTGGATTTCTTTGTACTCTCCTTTGGAATCGAATACAAACATAATATCGGGAATAGCCTGTAAAATAGCTGAGTTTTTGGCCTCGCTTTCTTCCAAAGCTCTTTGGGTTTGTAAACGTTTAGTAATATCACGAATTATTGCCTGCACATAGATTTCATCATCCAACTTCAAAGGACTAAGTGAAATTTCTGCATCAAATATTTCTCCATTTTTCTTTATTTGCCGCCATACAAAAAAACTATTATTGCCTTGCAATACACTATCTATTTTTTCTTTTATCAGATCTGCTGAAGGTGTGCCATCTCTCTGGTATTCGGGCGAGAAATCTAAGGGAGAACGTCCTATCAACTCATTTTCGCTGACACCATACAATTTTAACGCCTGTTTATTACATTGCACAAATTTGTGGTCTTTAAGAATAGCAATAGCATCACTGGCGCCTTCAAAAAGACTTCTAAATTTGGTTTCACTGCGCTTTATCTTCTCTGCAGCCTTTTTCCTTTCAGTTATATTAAAGGCATATTCTATAATCTTTTTAACATTATTACTGTTATCTTTTATGGCGTAGGCATGAATTTCGTAATATCTGCTTCCTCTAGTATCGTTTACCTCAAATTCCGAAAATACCATTTCATCTTTTTTATTTTTTATAATCTCGTCCAAATCATAGGGTGCGTTTTTTTTCCTAAAATATCTTCCCTTTTTCTCATCATACTCCACAATATTCAGATTTTCACTTTGTGCACTTTTATTCATCAATTCAATTTGATAGTTTTCGGCATTAATAACCACAAACGGATGTGGCAGAGAATTTATAACCTTGTCTAAAAAGTCACTGTTCTGTTTATTAACCTTGAACTGATGATATAAAACTCCTCCTATCATTAGTATTAAAGCAATAATTGCTAAAAAGAAGAATCGCTCTCTTTTGTGTGAACTTATTTTCAGTCTGTTAATTTCCTCTTTACGTTCCAATAGCTCTATCTCTTTTTCCTTTTGTTCTACGGCATATTGAGTCTGTAATTCAACTATCTTCTGGCTATTTTCGTTGAATAAACTATCTTTCATAGCATAATATTTATTTTTTATTTGGAAGGCTTTTTTATATTTTCCGCGCTGGGCTAGCAGGTCTGCTTCAATGCGATATATCTCCATTTGCAAACTGCTAATCTGGATTTCGGAAGTTATCTCTTTTGATGTCTGTAGATACTGGTCAGCTTGTTTTAGTTTACCTGTTTTTAGGTATAATTCAGCTATATTATTACTGGTATTGGCAGTAGAATATTTATCATTCAGCTCTTTAGATATTTCCAAAGAAGCTAAGAGGTTTTGTAAAGCTTTGTCATATTGCCCAAGGGTTTGATATACTATTCCTATATTATTTAAAGCAGTAGCTATACCATTTCTATCTTTGGTTTTTTTATCTAATTCCAACGATTTTCTATAATACTCTAAAGCTTTTTCTTGATCTCCCAATTCATCGAAAATTATTCCGATATTGTTATACGCAATCGAGATACCATCTTCATTTTCCAATTCTTGGTTTAATTTTAAAGAGCGCTGGTAGTAATCAAAAGCTTGAGAAGTATTATTCATATCCTTGTATAGGTTTCCCAAAAAATTGTAGGTATCAGCTATACCTTCTTTGTTTCCTATCTGTTCAAATATATCTAAAGCTTTTAAAAAAGAAGACAGAGCTTTTTCAAAATCACTTAGTCCCGCATAAATACTTCCCACCTGATTTTCCAAGGCGGCTACACTCAAACTATCTGGAATTTCTCCATAAAATTGTTTGGCTTGTTCATAATTTTCTATGCTAGCATCATAGTCGCTCATTTCATTATAAAGTTGACCTATATGTTCATAGCAATACGCTATTCTTTCGTTATCCTCTACTAACTTATATGCTTCTATAGCTTCAGTATATTTTTCTATCGCTCTCTCCCGCTTACCTTGCAAATCTGCCAAATATCCTAAATTATAAATTGCATAAGCTTCCTGCTCGATATTATTTGTTTCTTTAGCAAAAAGAAGTGCAGTGTTGTAGTAATCCTTGGCTTTTTCGAATTCTTGCTTAAATTCGTAAGTAATTCCCAAATAATTGTATACTTTTGGTATTTTTTTTGGTAAATTGTTCTGACGTGCTATTTCCATTGCTTGTTGCACGTATTCCAAACTCTTGTCCGGATCATTCCCCCAATATTGTCGAACCAGCTGCAAAATGATTTCTACTCGTTCAGCTTTATTTATCTCGGTGGATAGTAATTCCTGCTTCAAACTATCTATTACTGTTGTTTGAGATTCACAAATTCCCACTAGTAATAGCAGCAATAAAACCAAATAACACTTTCTCATAAAATTCTCCCATATGCTTTATGAAAATCTTTCATAACTTTTCATAAAACCTGTTACACTATGTGTAGTATCCAATTTGAAACGTTAAATAGTCAAATTATTTTTAATAATTCGTCTGCTATGTCTTCCTAATATTTTCTTTTGTAACAAATTTGTGAAAATATGGTTGACAACTCCTGGAATTTTTGGAATATTACTTTTTTACAAAGGCGTGGCATTCTATGGATTCTAAACGTTTTATGGCGTTATCATACATTTTATCTAAACAACAAAAATTAAGGAAGAAGCATGAATTCTATTATTGGGCAAAAAGTAAAACGTATAGACGGCTACGAAAAAGTAACTGGCAAAGCTGTTTATGGTGACGATCTTAAATTTCCGGGTATGCTACACGCTGCTGTTCGTTATGCCGATATTCCAGCAGGAAAAATTACCAGGTTGGAAACAGACGCAGCAGCTAACATTCCTGGTGTAAAAGCCATCGCACTCCACTCCGATATCCCTGGTTCTGACAAAGTGGGACCAATTCGCCAAGATTACCTGCCAATTGTGAAAGATGAAGTTTTCTTTACCGGCGATGTGCTGGCCGTAGTAGCAGCCGAAACTAAAGAAATCGCCTATCAGGCAACTGAAGCTATCCAGGTTACCTACGAAGAATTTGAACCAGTTTGTAACTTGGAAGAAGCCGTAAAACCAGAGAGTCGCCTGGTTCATCCCGAATATAAAAGTAATATTATGGTACATTATCCGCTCATCAAAGGTGACATCCGAAAAGGATTCTCTGAATCAGATAAAGTTATCGAGCGCACCTATCGCACAGGCTACCAGGAACATACTTACATCGAACCTGAATCTGTAACCGCTGTTCCCGATCCCAGCACCAACGGCTTTAAAATTTATGGATCTATCCAAAACCCCTACACTACCCGTAAAGTTGTGGCTATTTTTATGGGTTTAAAATTGAACCAGGTTAATGTTATCCAATCTACTTTGGGTGGTTCTTTTGGTGGTAAAGATGATATCGTAAGCAACATGGCTTGCCGGGCAGCAATTTTGGTTTACAAAACAGAGAAACCAGTAAAACTTACCTATACTCGCGAAAATTCTATGCGCGAAAGCTATAAACGCCACCCCTATATTATGAAGTATAAAGCCGGCTTTACCAAAACCGGAAAATTAAAAGCCATGCAGATTAATATCCTAGCCGAATGCGGTGCCTATTCTTCTCAAACCTTCTTCGTTACCTGGCGCTCGGTTGTGCAAGCTACCGGACCCTACCAAATAGAAAATGTGCAAACCGATATCAAAGGAGTTTACACCAACAAGCCTTACACGGCTGCTTTCCGTGGTTTTGGCTCGCCGCAAATAATTTTCGCACAAGAATCGTTGATGGACGAAATAGCCCAAATTTGTGGTATCTCACCAATAGAAATTAGGAAGATAAATGGCTACAAACAGGGCAGCATTACTGCAAGCGGGCAAGTTCTCGATCAGCATAAAGTTTCTCTGCAGCAAGTTATGCAAAAAGCAGCTCACAAAGCAAACTTTACCCCAAAATATAAGCAATTCCAAGCTAAAAATAAGAAAACATCTCGCTATAAGCTGGGAATTGGCCTGGCTTGTAGTTTTCGCGGTTGCTCTTTAGGTGCTGAAGGCACCGATGCTTCCTCTGCTATCGTTTCAGTGCAAGCAGATGGCAGTGTAATCCTGCTATCCGGGGTAACCGAAAATGGTCAGGGATTACGCACCACGCTTTCCCAAATTGCAGCAGAAATTTTAGGAATAGATCTGAACCAGATTACCTTCCTGCAACCCCAAACATCCACTATCAACGATGGTGGCCCCACTGTTGCTTCGCGTGGTACAATTGTGGGTGGAAATGCCACCATCAAAGCCGCAAATGAAATAAAAAAACGTATTTTTTCAGTAATCAAAGACGAACTTAAAGTGCACAAACTGGAACAAACTGTGTGGCAAAATGGTAATATTTTCAACAAACAAGATAAAAAGCTATCTATTAATTTTAATCAGGCAGCCGAAAAAGCCTATTTCGCCGGTATAAATCTTTCAGCTTATGGCTGGTTCAAAGCTCCAGAAGTAAGTTGGGAAGAAGAAACAGGCCAGGGAATTGCTTACTTTACTTATGTTTACGGCTGTCAAATCGTAGAAGTTAAGTTAGATACCTTCACCGGTAAAATATCGGTAGAAAAGATAACCGCTGCTCACGATGTGGGAAAAGTAATCAATCGCCTGGGTGCAGAAGGCCAGGTCTACGGCGGTACTACCCAAGGCATGGGTTATGGTGTTATGGAAGATTTTGATGTGCAAAGAGGAATTGTGAAATCAGATAATGTCGACCAATACCTTATTCCCACCATTAAAGATATCAAAGAGATACAGCCGGTATTGGTGGAAAATCCCGATAAATACGGGCCTTTTGGCGCTAAAAGTATAGGTGAGCCCACTTTGGAACTTACAGCTGCTGCCACCAACAACGCTTACTGTATGGCCAGTGGCCAGCGTTCCTACAGAATTCCTCTTACCTTGGAACAAGTTAAACTTGGCAAAAATCTGAAAAAACCAGTACGCCAAAGCGAAGCTTCCCATTCTGGTAAAAAGTTGCATCCACGCCTTTCAAACATAAAAACCATTACCCCAGTTAACTTAGCCGAAGCACTCAGACTAATCCACAAGCAAAAATTTCAGCCACTGGCTGGCGGCACCGATGTTATTGTACAAGCTCGTAAGAGCAATAAAACTATAAAATTAATGCATATTTCCAAAATAGAGGAATTAGAAAAAATAGAATTCAGTGAGACCGGATGCAAAATTGGCGCAGCTGTTACTTTTTCCCAAATTTTGGAAAATAAGAAGCTGCAAAAACACTTTCCACTGCTCATAAAAGCCTGTTCGCTTATCGGCTCTACTCAAATTCGCAATCGCGCTACGATAGGCGGAAACATTGTTAATGCAGCTCCCTGTGCAGATTCTGTACCGCCTCTTATTGCCTATGGCGCTAAATTAAAATTGCAATCTGCCCAAAACACCCGCGAAATGTTGTTGGCAGACTTCATTAAGGGCAGCTACAACACCCAACTTCTACCAGATGAGCTGCTTACACACATCATAGTTCCCAAGCTTCCCCATCCTGGTTATTTTTACAGCTATTTTCAGCTGGGAAGACGCCAAGCAGTCAACATCACCCGCATGAGCGTGAGTGTTCTTGTGCATCTGAACGAATCTGGAATAGTAGATGATTGCCGTGTTGTGGATGGCTCACTTTTTAAAAAACCACAACGTATAAAAGCTGTGGAAGAGGTGCTTTTAAAACAAAAACTATCCAAGGACATAATTGCCGCTGTTGAGCAACCGCTTTCCCAAAAAATAGAGGATGAAATCGGTGGTCGCTGGTCGGCAGAGTATAAAAAGCCAGTTTTTATAGACATCTGCCAAGATGCCTTGAATGATATTTGGCAGCAAGCGAGGAAGAAATGATAGCTCTTAAATTTACAGTAAACCAACAAGATATTGAAATAACCGTTCCAGATTCAATGCGGCTTTTAGACATTCTGCGCGAAGAGTTGAACCTAACCGGAACCAAAGAAGGTTGCGGTATTGGCGAATGTGGTGCCTGTACCGTAATAATGGACGGAGCAGCGGTGAATTCTTGCCTGATATTGGCTGAACAGTGCCAAGGTAGCCGAGTGGAAACTGTGGAAAATTTGGAAAAAGATAAAATACTTTCTCAACTACAGGAAGCTTTTTTGGAAAATGGCGCAGTCCAATGCGGATTTTGCACTCCTGGCATGTTAATGAGCGCTAAAGCGCTGCTAGCCCAAAATCCCCATCCCAGTTTGGAAGAAATTAAAACAGCTCTGGAAGGAAACTTATGTCGCTGTACTGGCTATGTTCCCATTATTGAATCTGTACAAAAAGCTGCCGAAAAACTTGGAAAGGATGCAAAATGAAGATTAAGTTGAAAAATGCCTGGCTGGTTACTCCCGCCAAAGAAAATTTCACCGTTTCCCACACCGATCTTTACATCGAAGATGGTGTAATTCAAGCTGAACCGCTTGCTCAGCCAGATCGCGAAATAGACCTGAAAGACAAAATAGTGATGCCAGCTTTTACCAATGCTCATCACCACATCTATTCTACCCTATCCAAAGGAATTCCCTGCCAAGTTCCCTTTCGCAATTTTATGGGGAATTTAAAACAACTGTGGTGGACACTTGATCGTAGCTTGCTAAAAGAAGATATGTTGCTTTCCACCGCCATTTCGGCCGAAGAATCCATAAAACAAGGTGTTACTACTGTTTGCGACCATCATATAGGCGCTTATACCGAAAATGCACTTTCTGATATAGCCTCTGTATTCGAAAAATACAAACTCAGCGGGAGTTTAGCTTTCGAGATCTCAGACAGAAATGGAGCAGAATTTTTCCAAAGATCGTTGCAAGAAAATATCCGCTTTGCACAAAAGCAGCAAGGTAGTGATATTAGCGGAATGATAGGCCTACACGCTTCGTTCACACTTTCCCAGAAAAGTATGGCCAAAATAGCCGAAAAAACACAAAATTTACCTATCCACGTCCATGTAGCCGAAGGTGAGATCGATGTGCAGAAAACGCAGCAAAATTTCCAAAAAGGTATTATCCAAAGGTTAAATGATTTTGGTCTTTTACGCAAGAATTCACTGCTCATACACTGCAGCAACCTAGCACCGCGGGAATTAGAAATCCTGCAAAATAAACCGGTCTACCTGGTGCAAGCGCTCGATTCCAACCTGAATAACGGCTTGAATGTTGGTAATATACATCTTTTCCAGAAAAAAGGACTCAACTTTACTGTGGGAACAGATGGTATGCACTCCAGCGCGCTAAAAGCAATGAAAAATTCCACGATCTTTACAAAATTTCAGAACCACACCCCCGATATCGGCTACCCAGAAATAAACAGTCTGCTGTGGAATAATTATCAGCTAAAACAGGATCTGGGCTTACAGTTGGGAATTAAAGATGGCGAAAAAGCCGATCTGGTAGTGCTGGATTACTCTCCTCCAACCCCCATGAACAGCGGTAATTTCTTAGGTCATTTCATCTTTGGAATTACAGAGGCTCGCTGCCAGTACGTTATAAAAAATAATGACATTTTGCTGGATGATTACCAACTGACCATTGATCCAATGGCAGACATGAAAGCCCGCAGTCAACAAATTTCCCAAAAACTATTTCAAAGATTTGAAAACAACAAAAACCTGAACTTCGTGGAGGTTTTATGAGCGATATAATGCACCCAATCTCTTTTAGAAAACTTCTAAACTGGATTTTACAGGAATATAAAACTCACCAGACAATTTTTGGTATTCCTAAACAGAAATTTTTCCAAATAGATAAACCAGACCGAAGCTGGCATATATTTGATGATAAATGCTCTTTACCTATCGGCCCAGCAGCGGGGCCACATACTCAAACTACTCAAAATATTGTGTCTGCTTACCTAACTGGCAGTCGCTACTTCGAGCTTAAAACAGTTCAAGTTTTAGATGAACTGGAAATTGATAAACCTTGCATTGAAGCTGAAAATGAAGGCTACAACACCGAGTGGTCGACCGAGCTGACTGTGCAGCAGGCTTACGAAGAATATGTAAAAGCTTGGTTTTTGCTGCATATTTTGTCGGAAATGTTAAATTTAGATGCTGGTAAACCGCAAATTATTTTCAATATGAGTGTTGGTTACGATTTGAAGGGAATAAAATCAGCAAAAATAGATAATTTTATTGAAGATTTGAAAGATGCTTCTCAGAATGCAGTTTTCCAAAACTGTCACCAAATTTTGTCTGAATTCATCAAAGATGATAAACTCCCTGGGCTTGATTCGGTTGATTTTGCCGATAGTATCTCTGCCCAGATATCAAACTCTATCACCCTTTCCACCATGCACGGCTGTCCGCCTGAAGAACAGGAATCTATCTGCAAATATCTGCTGCAGGAAAAACATCTGCACACCTATGTGAAGCTGAATCCAACCCTCTTGGGTTATGATTTTGTGAACTCCACCTTCCAAAAACTGGGATTCACAGAGATAAAGCTGAAAACAGAAACCTTCACCCACGACCTGCAATATAACGATGCTGTTGCTATGATAGAAGAGCTAAAGAAATTTGCCAAAAAATTCGACCTGCAGTTTGGTTTAAAACTTTCCAATACTTTGCCGGTGGTAAATAGGAAGAAAGTTCTACCCGGTGATGAAATGTATATGAGCGGAAATGCTTTGCTGGCACTTACTTTGAACCTGGCAGATAAATTAAATCGTGAATTCAACAGCAGCATTCCTATTTCCTATGCTGGCGGGGCAAACTTCTTTAATATTCGCAAGATCTTGCAGGCAGGGTTATACCCTATTTCCTTTGCTACCGATCTGCTAAAACCTGGTGGCTACCAGCGCATAACTCAGGAAGCTGATGCAATTTTGGCAGAAAAAAACTACCCGCAAGCACCAGTTCTCGAAAAGATATCCGAATTAGCACAAGCTAGCCTAAAACTGACTGATATGGCGCAAAAACCCAACCTAAAACTGCCTTCTAAATTAGATATTTTCGATTGTTTTGTAGCACCTTGCCAACAAAATTGTCCTATCAGCCAAGATATTCCTGAATATATCGAAATGCTAAACCAGGAGAGATATTTAGATGCTTTGCAAATAATTTTAGCGCGCAATCCTCTACCACACATCACCGGATTTATCTGTGAACAAAATTGCGCTCTGAAATGTGTACGCCACGATTACGAAGAACCAGTGATGATACGCGGTTTGAAGCGTATCGCTGCCGAAAAAGCTTATAGAGATCTAGAAATTCAACCCGCCGCGCCTAACGCCAAAAAACCAGTAGCAATTTTTGGCGCTGGCCCCTGTGGTTTATCTACTGCCTACTTTTTGGCCAAAGCCGGCTATAAAGTTAAAATATTTGAAAAAACTGACAAAGCTGGCGGCATGGTACAGCATGTAATTCCTCCGTTTCGCTTGCCAGCCTGGGCTATCGAGCGTGACATAAACATTCTACACGAATACGGGGTGGAAATAGAAACAGACACCCAGCAGAAGATAAATATAAAAGACCTGCACCAACAAGGTTTTGGCAATATTGTACTGGCTATTGGTGCTTGGAAATCGCGCCAGCTAAGCTTGGAAGGCAATACCGAAGATGTAATGGAAGCTATTACTTTCCTACAAACATTTAAACTTAATAAACTCTCAGTGAAACTGGGTAAAAATGTAGCAGTGATTGGCGGAGGTAATTCTGCTATGGATAGCGCTCGGGCTGCGCTGAAAGTACCCGGTGTAGAAAATGTTTACCTTATCTATCGCCGCACCGAAAAACAGATGCCAGCCGACCGCGAGGAATTTGAAAATGCCATAAAAGAGGGAGTTATCTTCAAAGAATTACTTAATCCCGTCTCTTTGAAAGATGGCAAACTAACCTGCCAAAAAATGAAACTTGGCAAAAAAGATGCTTCCGGTCGTGCCAGACCAGTCCCTATAGCAGGAGAAACAGAAAAATTCGATGCTGATACTGTTATCTCGGCAATTGGCGAATTAGTAGATTTTCAGCTTTTGGAAAAAGCAGGCGTTAAAATAGGGCAAAATGGCAATATTTCGGCAGAGTTTGCTCCACAAACTGCTGAGCAAGGTATTTTTGTGGGTGGCGATGCATTCCGCGGACCGTCCTCGGTTGTAGAAGCCATGGCCGATGGCCAGCAAATCGCTCAGCACATAATGAAGCAAGATAATATAAACCCTGAATCTTACTTCCAACACAACTTTCCCTATCAACCAGATTTGGGTAAACTGAAATCTCGGTGTGGGATCATGCAGAAAGCATTTTCTGAGTTAGATTCCCAAATGCAAATTGCCAGCGAAACAGAGCGTTGTTTGGAATGCAAAGTGCTTTGCAATAAATGTGTGGACGTGTGCCCGAACCGAGCTAATGTGGCTATTAAGGTTCCTAATATGAAAAACGAAAATCAAATATTGCACCTGGATGCCCTTTGCAACGAATGCGGTAATTGCGAAACTTTCTGCCCGCACGAGGGGGCACCCTACAAAGATAAATTCACACTTTTCCAAACTGAAGCAGATTTTGCAGATAGCCAAAATAGTGGATTTTTACCACTGCCCACCCAAGCTGAATTCAAATTGCGCCTGAATGGCGATATTTTCCGAATAAATTTACGAAAACCAGCAACTTACCAACAGCTGGATACAAAATATATCGAGTTTATTAAATCGATTGTGAAGGAGCACAGTTACCTGCTATGAAAGTAAAAGACTCTCTTTATCAAATCTATCTGTGCCGCCGACTCTCCTGTATTTTTCTAGGAAAGAAGAGAACTTCTAACTAGAAATTCTGAAAGGAGAATAAAAATGGAAATTTACCAAAAAATAAGAGATTTATCTCTGAAATATGAAACAGAAACAGCCCAGCTGTTAAGCAAAATGATCCAAATTCCATCTTTTAGCGGCAAAGAAAAAAATATGGCAAATTTTTTGAAAACCCAGATGGAAGAAAGTGGTTTCGACCATGTTTGGTTGGATGATCTGGGCAGCGTGATCGGTAAAATAGGAAATGGCAACCGAGTTATAGCTTTCGATGCTCATATCGACACAGTTTACCCGGGGAATTTGGAAAATTGGAACTTCCCACCCCATGCTGGCAAAATTGAAGATGGCAAAATTTGGGGACGCGGAGCTTCCGACCAGTTAGGCGGTATGGCCAGCATGATAACCGCTGCCAAGATAATCAAAGAACTGGATTTGAACCAAGAATTTACTATCTACTTTGTAGGTAGCGTGATGGAAGAAGACTGCGATGGTATTGCCTGGGAACATCTGATCGAGGAAGATAATATTCGTCCCGAATTAGTAGTAAGCACCGAGCCAACCAGCTTGAAGATCCATCGTGGGCAGCGTGGACGAATGGAGATCAGCATTGAAGCAACCGGTATTTCCTGCCATGGTTCTGCCCCAGAACGTGGAAATAATGCTATCTACAAAATAGCTCGTATCGCTTTGGAAATAGAAAAACTGAACAATGAGCTTACTGTAGATCCATTTTTGGGTAAAGGCACTATCACCACCACAATTTTGCGTTCTAGCTCACCCAGCCAATGTGCTGTGGCCGATTATGCCTATCTGCAAGTAGACCGCCGCTTAACTCACGGTGAAGATAAAGAGCTGGCAGTGCGTCAGCTGCACGAATGCTGCCGTAAAGCAGGTGTAACCGAGGCTAAAGTAAAGATATTGGAATACCAGCAAGCAGCTTATACCGGCAAAGTATATCCTGTGGAAAAATATTATCCTACTTGGGTTCTACCGGAAAATTCTTCCTACCTGGAACAAGCCCAAGCTGCTTACAAACTGGCTTTAGGCAAAAAACCGATAACAGATAAATGGACTTTTAGCACAAATTGCGTTTCCATTATGGGAAAACATCCCGAAATCAAATGCCTTGGCTTAGGCCCAGGTGATGAAGTAGAAGCTCATGCCCCCAACGAAAAAACACGTGTTAGCGACTTGAGCGCTGCTGCTGCATTTTACGCTGCTTTAGTTGCTAAAATGAACAGAAATTGAGGTGAAGTATGGAAGAAAGATTGAAAAAATTGCAAAAACTCAATTTTGATCTGCAAAATAAAGACTTTTTGCTTACCTGGGAAAAGAGCAGAGCGGAAATTGAAGCTGTTTTGAATACAGCGGTCATTCTAAAAGAGATGCATAAACAGAACATAGCTTGCCGAATTTTCGATAGTGGTTTGGCTATCTCTATTTTTAAGGATAACTCCACCCGCACCCGCCTCAGCTATGCTTCTGCTGCCAATAGCTTGGGTTTAGCCGTGCAAGACTTAGACGAAACAAAATCGCAGGTAGCCCACGGCGAAACTGTGCGCGAAACAGCTAATATGATCTCGTTTATGGCCGATGTTATCGGCATTCGCGACGATATCTTCATTGGTGAGGGCGATAAATATCAGCGCCAGGTGGCTGCAGCAGTAGATTTTGGTTACCAGAACGGAATTTTAGACCAAAGACCAGCAGTTATCAACTTGCAATCCGATATCGACCATCCCACCCAATCGCTTGCCGATTTGGCTAAGATGTGCGATAAATTTGGCAGTATAGACAACTTAAAAGGCAAAAAAGTGGTGATGAGCTGGGCTTATTCACCAACTTATGGTAAGCCGCTTTCGGTAGCACAAGGAACTATTGGCCTGCTATCGCGCTTTGGTACACAACTGGTTTTGGCACACCCACCTGGTTACGATTTACTTCCAGAAATAATCGAGCGCGCTTCCCAACAGGCTCAAGCCAGCGGCGGTAGCTTCCAAATAACCAACGATATGCAGGCTGCCTTCCAAGATGCAGACATAGTCTGTCCCAAATCCTGGGCTTCCTTTGCTGTGATGCAACAACGCAAAACATTGCTTCACAACGGTGATAAAGCTGGTTTAGCAAATTTGGAACAAACCTGTTTGCAAGAAAATGCCAAATACAAAGATTGGGAATGCACCAGCAAATTGATGAAACTTACCAATAAAGCACTTTACATGCATCCTCTACCAGCTGATATCTCCGGTGTGAACTGTGAGCACGGCGAAGTTTCCAAACAAGTTTTTGAAGAAAATTTGTACGATACTTATACTCAGGCTGGGTTCAAACCCTTTATAATTGCTGCAATGATATTTTTAATTAAGCAGAATAATCCCACTTCCAAATTGGAAGAATTACTGAATAAAAAAATACAAAGATTAGATACAAGGAGAAAATAGATGAAAGCTGAACTGAAAGAGAAAATACTGGAAAATACAGTTAAAAGATGTCGTGATAAACACGTTATCATTCCTACCTACAAACAAATGCGCAATCCGGAATTAATACCGCAAAAAATAAAGAATAAACTGAAAAACATAGGACTTTGGGATCTTAATTCACTGAATTTATTCCGCATAACCTGGAAAAATGAGCCCACAGAATTTGGTGGTGGTTTCAATGGAGTAAATTTTATAGAAATTCCTCCGGAACTTTCGGGCGTGAAAGCACGCATTATAATGCTGGTAGGAAAATACTTCCCCACAGGTTCTCATAAAGTTGGAGCTACTTTTGGACCGTTAGTAGAAAAACTGGTGGATGGACGCTTCGACCCAACTACTCAGAAAGCGCTCTGGCCTTCCACAGGTAACTACTGCCGTGGCGGCGCCTACGATTCCTATCTGTTGGGCTGTCATTCTATAGCAGTTTTGCCGGAAGGAATGAGCCAGGAAAGATTTGACTGGTTACGTAAGGTAGGAGCAGAAGTATACGCAACTCCTGGTAGCGAAAGTAATGTGAAAGAGATCTATGATAAAGCCAAAGAACTTTGCCAGGGCCGTCCCGATGAAATAGTGAATTTGAACCAATTCAGCGAAATCGGCAACTCACTTTGGCACTATGCTGTAACCGGCCCTGCCATGGAAGAAGTATTTAATCAAGAAAAACAGGATCAGCAAAGATTTGCCGGAGTATTTTTAACTCAGGGTTCTGCCGGCACCTTAGGAAGCACAGAATATCTGCGTGAGAAGTTTCCCACTCTGAAAGTAGCTGCCGGCGAAGCATTGCAATGTCCTACCCTAATGTATAACGGCTATGGTAGTCATCGCATCGAAGGTATTGGCGACAAACATGTACCCTGGATTCATAATCTGAAGAATATGGACATGCTCATAGATATTGATGATAATCCAAATATCGAGATCATGCGACTTTTCAATGAACCAGAGGGCAAGAAATTCTTGAAAGAACAAAACATAGATCCTCAACTTGTAGAGAAACTTAATCTTATGGGCATCTCTTCCATTGCTAACCTAATGGGTACCGTAAAAATGGCTAAGTATTATGAAATGAACGAAAAAGATGTGCTTTTCAGCGTGTGCACAGATTCCATGGAAATGTATGGCTCGCGCTTACAAGAGGAAAACCAAAAACATGGTAAGCTTACAACTACACAAGCCGCAGTTATCTACGAAAAAGCACTGATGGGTTTAAAAACAGATTACACTATGGAGCTTAGCTACTACGACAAAAAACGCATGCATAATCTTAAATATTTCACCTGGATTGAACAGCAAGGCAAAACTGTGGAAGAATTAAATGCCCAGTGGTACGATGACAACTATTGGAAGCGTCAATTCGCAAAAGTTGAGCAGTGGGATGAAGAGATTAACGAATTCAACCAGCGTACTGGCGTTCTGAAGGAATACGAATGATCTTCAAATGTATAAATTGCGGAGCAGAATATCCAGTTTCACCAGAAACATATCTCTGCCCCATTTGCTCCAAAAATAACGATGCCAAGCATCCGCCGCTAGGAGTGTTGCAAACTGTTTACGATTATAACAAGTTAAAAACAACTCCCGATTTGTTTTCCTATTTGGAAGCAGAAGCGTTCCTGCCCTTATTGCCAGTAAACCACAAGCAGAGTTTTTCATCCTTGCGAGTAGGCAAAACTCCCATGTATGAATTTAAATTGGGTAATAAAACGCTATTTTTGAAAGATGATTCGCAAAATCCCACCTATTCCTATAAAGATCGCGCTTCCAATTTGGTTTCCGCCTTTGCCAAAGAAAACAAAATAACCACTATTGCCACAGCATCCACTGGCAATGCCGGCTCTTCTTTAGCTGGCATTTGTGCTTCACAGGGCCAGCAGGCTATAATTTTTGTACCAGCCAGTGCGCCCAAAGCCAAACTGACCCAAATAATGATGTACGGGGCTACTTTGGTACCTGTAGAAGGCACTTATGACGATTGTTTCGAGCTTAGCATTGCTGCTTCCAAACAATTTGGCTGGTACAATCGCAATACCGCCTACAATCCGCTAACCATTGAAGGCAAGAAAACAGCCAGCTACGAAATTTTCACCGATATGCACAAACAAGCTCCCGACTTTATATTTGTTCCCGTGGGTGATGGTGTGATCATCTCGGGAATCTATCGTGGATTTGAGGATCTGCTGAAATTGGGAATAATTAATAAAATACCCACCATAGTAGCTGTGCAGTCAGCTGGCAGCAGTAATTTAGTGGGAAATTTGGGCAGTAACCAGCCACAATTTAGCGCCAGCAACACCATTGCCGATTCCATTGCTGTAGATGTACCACGAAATTACTATATGGCCAAAAAATTCCTTGAAAAATATGAGGGTAAAGGAGTAATTGTGGAAGATAGTGAAATTTTGGAAGCTGCCAGCGATTTAAGCCAAAATTATGGTTTGTTTACCGAGCCTGCTTCGGCAGCAGCCTATGCCGGCTACCAGAAATATGCAGGCAAATTTGGTTTTCCCAAAAATTCAAAAATTGTGATACAGCTAACTGGCAGCGGACTAAAAGACTTAGATGCAGTAAAAAGTATTAGTAAGTTTCCTAGAGCGATAAAACCCAAGTTAAATGAAGTGGAAAAATTTCTCGAAGAGAGGAAAAAATGAAAAAAGTAAGAAAATTCGATGCTGTTCCTAAACTGAATGGCAGCTACAAATTTCTAGATGATTACACCCGCCCCAACTTGCTGTATGGTGGTTTCTTATATGCCAAATTTCATCACGGCAAGCTAAAACAGATAAAATTTCCAAAAAAATTCTCTAAAGATGAGTTCACAATAGTTTCCTACAAAGATATTTTAGGAGAAAATATAGTCCCGGAACCGGAAAACGACCAACCTTTCCTGGTGGAACAAGAAGTGATGCACTATGGACAGATAATTTTGGGGATTGCGCACCCGAATAAAAAGAAATTGAAACAATTCATCGACAACATCGAAGTAGAATATGAAGAAATGCCCGCCATCACAGACATCGAAGAGTGCTTGAGCGATGAAAATAATGTTTTTGGACGAGTTTTAGAGATTAAGCACCCGGCAGAGATTGGTAACACAAGTCATTTGATTCATACAAAACGTATATATCGAACTCCGCATCAAGAGCAAGCGTACCTAGAAACACAGGCAATGTTGGCGGAATATGATAAAGAAAAAAAAGAAATATTTGTTTTGGGAACGATGCAATGCCCATTTTTTGTAAAATCAGCTTTAGATGCCATTTTCGGTGATACTATTCACAATTCTGTTGTGGAAACTTCCGAAGGCATCGGCGGAGGTTTTGGCGGTAAGGAAGATTTTCCTAACATAATAGCCGGTATTACAGCTTTACTTGCCTACAAAAGTGGCCGACCTGTAAAGACAGTGCTCGACCGGGAAGATGACATTCAAATAACCACCAAAAGACATCCTTCTAGAGTAGAAGTGGAAAGCTACACCGACCCGATAACTCATAAAATACGTAAATTAAATATAGATTATCGTTTGGATGCTGGTGCTTTTCAAACGCTTTCGCCGGTAGTGCTTAGTCGTGGTGTTTTGCATGCCAGCAGCGGTTATGCTGTAGAAGACTGCTATATTAAGGGACGACTTTTCCGCAGTAACACACCTTCCAATGGAGCTTTTCGTGGATTTGGTGCTCCTCAAGCACTTTTTGCTATAGAATCTCATATCGATAATGTGGCTGCTCAACTGGGAATAGACCCATACACTCTGCGTAAAAAAAATATCTTAAAGATAGGCAAAGAATTTCCCACTTCCCAGCCCATAATAGAAAATCATCTAGAAGATTGTTTGGAAAAAGTTATCGAAATTTCCGATTATCATGAAAAATACCGTGAGTATAAACAATGGAACTTGGAACACAAAGTCAAAAAAGGTATCGGCTTATCATTGGGGCTGCACGGGGGAGGTTATACTGGGAATGGTGAGAAAATTCTAAATTCCAAAATAAAATTGGTTATAGAAAAAAATGCTGACATTAACATTTACGTGGCAAATACCGATATGGGACAGGGTGCGCATACAACCTTAGCCCAGATGGTAGATGAGGCTATCGAGCACCCACACAATAAAACTCGAGTGGTTATCCCCAATACCAACAAAGCTCCTAATAGCGGACCAACTGTAGCTTCACGCACTATTTATATTGTGGGAAACATGCTAAGAAATTTGATTAAAGAAGTAAAAAAAGAGCTTGGTTTTGATAACTTGGAAACTTATGTAAAAGCTCATCAAGCTGATTTTCCCCGCGAATTTCGTAGTCTATTCAAACCCGATCCACAAGCAATTTTCGATGATGAAACCTACAAGGGAGTAGCTTACAAAGATTATTCCTGGGCTGCTTGCGTGGTAGAAATAACATACGATCCTACTACCTACGAAATAAACCTGGAAAAATGCTGGAATGTGCTTGATATTGGCGAAACAGTAAATCCGGAAATTGCCCGTGGACAAGTGGAAGGTGGAGTGGTTCAAGCACTGGGATGGGGACTTTCCGAATTTTTCTACAAAAAGGGATTTGGCCGTAAACAAGGTTTTACCGACTACACCATGCTCACCAGCAGAGATATCCCAGAATTAAATATTGAATTTATTCATACCGATAACCCCATTCCCAAGGGATTGGGAGAAATCCCCATGGATTACCCAGCTCCAGCTCTTCGAAATGCTTTTTTAAATGCTACTGGAGTGGGAATTGATGAAATTCCCTTAACCCCTGAAAAGATCTTTGCTAATCTGGAGGAAAAATAAGATGAAACTTGAATTTATTTTAAATGATAAAGCTGTTAGCTTGGAAGTAGACCCTATGAAACGCCTTCTGGATATTCTGCGTGAAGATTTCGGGTTAACTGGCACCAAGGAAAGCTGTGGGGAAGGTGAATGCGGCGCTTGTACAGTTTTGCTGGATGGTAAACCAGTTACTAGCTGCCTTGTAAACGCTGTTCATGCTGAAAATAAACAGGTTGTTACTTCCGAAGGAATTGCCCAAAAACCATTAGGAAAGCTGTTAATTGCATGTTTCGATGAAACCAATGCGGTACAATGCGGATTTTGCTTTCCAGGATTTTTGGTTTCTTCCTATTATTACCTAAAAAACGATGGAGAACCTAATTTGGAAAAAATAAAAACCGCACTTTCGGGCAATATTTGCCGCTGTACTGGTTATCAGAAGATATTCGATTCTGTAATGATGGCCTGCCATAGAAAACAGGAGCAAGAAAAATGAAATTTTATAAACCTAAAAATTTAACCGAACTATTTCAAATTTCCGAGAAAATAGCAGGTAAAAAATATTTTCTGGCTGGTGGTACCGATATAAATGTGCAAATAAAGAAAAAAATGATAACAGATGAACCGATCATCTACATAAATCATTTGGAAGAACTACAGGGAATACGCGAAACTGATGAAAGTATTATCATCGGCTCGTTGTGCAGTTATCAGGAGTTACTGAATTCACCTCTAATAGCAAAATATCTGCCTTTTTTTCGCGCTTCTCTGGTCAATTTTGCTTCCCCGCTTCTACAAACCATGGCCACTATCGGCGGAAATATTGCCAACGGCTCGCCAACTGCTGATGTAACTCCACTACTTTTGGTGTTAGATGCCCAGATAATTCTAATGGCAAAATCTAAAATGCGGCACATTCCATTACGCGATTTCTTTACCGGTTATAAGCAATTCAACCTGAAAAAAAATGAGATCATCGGTGGCGTGCAGATTACTAAAAATGCCGAGACTGGTTATAAAACTTTCTACAAAAAAGTTGGCTCCAGAAAAGCACTTACCATCGCCAAAGTAGCTTTGGCCGGCTTAAAAAATTCTGAAGAATACAAGCTAGCAGTTGGTAGCTTGAATGAATACCCGCGCCGACTTTCTAAAATAGAAGAGTATCTTGCTTCTACAAATACACCTGAATCAGTAAAATTGGAAGAACTTCTAAAACAAGAGATCACTCCCATCAGCGATATGCGTTCCGATAAGGACTACCGCTTTCAGGTTTGTCTGAATTTACTACTGGAATTTATTCAAATTTAATTAGTAAAAAAGTCGAAGATATTTCCTAGCAAACTGCTCTCTGCTTTATAGATCTCGGTATATTTGCACTGGGTACAGGTTACGGTAGAAAACTTCTGGTTTTGCACATCGAAGATCTTGCTAAAAGCACCTCCGGTGGCGCGGAATTCACCTATTTCATAGTTGGTATTACCACATTTGGGGCATTTGTAGTTCAAATCTTTCATCTTTCAATTCTCCTTAAATGTTTTATCTCGCTTTTTTGGTAACGTATCGTTTGAATTTCTGCCAAAATGGCTAAAGCTATTTCTGCGGGCATACTTCCGCCAATATTCAATCCAACTGGCATATACAGGCTGGAAAGCTCCGGTAGTTCATCTAGCTCTGTTTCCAATTTTTCTAGCATAGAGGCAGTTTTTTGCTTGGAAGCTACCAGCCCGATATACTTCAATTTGCTTGTATTCAGCATAATATTTTTTAATATAGTGTAGTCTAACTCATGCGAATGGGTTGCCACCACTACATAACTGCCAGCGGGTATCTTATAGTTAACAAAAAAATCGTCATAGCTTTGCACCTGAACGCCATTAGGAATATTTTTCAGCAACTCTGCACGTACATCGATTATTTCTGCTTCCAAATCCATTAATTTCAGCATTTCTAACAATTTTTTACCAATATGTCCTGCCCCGAAAATGTAAAATTTCTGGTTTGGCAAAAAGATCTCGTAAAATAGCTTCACTTTACCACCGCAAGCCATATTAGTGGCTACTTCCTGCTCTGTTACCTGGTCATTTTCATCCAAATTATAAGCTTTTAGGATAGATTTTTCATTTTTCAGAACTTGCTCAGCTTGCAGTTGCGCCAGTTTTTCCAAAGTACCGCCACCAACCGTTCCCTTGAATTTGCCACCTGGATAAGCCAGCATCGTTGTGCCTACTTCAGCTGGTCCAGATCCTGTTTTTTCCACAACAATTACCTTTACAAATTTTTTCTGCGCCAAAATTGCTTCGGCTATTTGTTTTTCTATCAAAAATCCTCCTTCAAAAGTGTTATGTAATGTTTCCCCAGCATTTTTCTGTAGGGAGTAGCCTCGCGTATCTGTCGCTTTATTAGTTGCGCTTCTTCGCAATAGACTCCACACAATGCATCGATGTGGTAGTTGAACAAAACCGGTGTAAGCGGCGTGGTTGGCCCCAGCAAAATTACATAAGCATTCGGCGCTACATGTTCCAAAATGAATTCCAAGCTATGGTTGGTCAAGCTGGTAGAAGTTATAGCCACCACATCTGCTTGCGGTAATTTTTCTGGTATCATTTTTTCGGAAAGATCGCCAACTTGCCGATCTTTTTCGAATACCATAAGCTCACTAAATTTATTCTGGGAATTATCTACAAAGGGAAAATGCCCAATAATTCCCACTTTACGATTTACTCCATATCTTTCGATAAGTTTTTTAGCATTTATCTGACGTGCTTGCTGCTCATATTTTGGTAATGCGCTATTGATAGCTGCTAAGCCCAAAGAGGCTTCTAACCAATTTTGGGAAAAAGCATATTTTGCCAGTTCCTGCACATTCATATCGGTAAGAGGAACTGAATTTTGAATTCCCTGATGCGGTAAAATTTCCTCTGTAACTGTGGTGGCTATTCCTAGCTTGTAGCTTTCCACAGCAATATCGAACACGCCTACAAAAACATCTTTAACTCTGGCGAGCGGTAAATTATTTACTATCTCTGCTAAAATCTGCATGTAGCTCCTTATAATCTTCTAATGTATCTATATCTTTCAAAATCGCCTTATCATCTACCTCTACCAAAACTGGTTGGAATTTGTGCAACACCTTTCTCAGGTTGGAATCCTGCGGTTCAGCCAAAATTCGTTTTTGTAGCTCAGAGTTCATTAAAATCGGATGCCCTTTCCTATTCTGGTAAGTCGGGATCACCACTTTACCATACTTTTCCAGAAGTTTTTGGTAAGTTAGCGGTTTCACAAAGGGAATATCACCAGGCGTGAAAAAAAATCTAGCTGAAGTAATTTTGCTTACCCCCACACATACCGAACTGAACATGCCCTGTTGGAAATCAGCATTATAAACAGCTTCCACTTGTGGATATTTGCTAATTAACGCTTCGATAAGTTCTTTTTTGTAGCCAGTAACCACCCAAATTTTATTGCAAAACTGTAGCATCGGCTGCAATGTATGCTGCAAAAGTGGTTTACCATTAATTCTAAAAGTCAACTTCATGCCACCAGCACGGCTAGAGTAGCCAGCAGCCAAAACTATACCTTCTAACATGGTTTTAAAAACCTTCCCGAACCAGGTTGAGCTAATATTCCCACCTGTTCATCGTAAACAATTTTCCCGCGTACCAGGGTTTTGTCTATTTTACCTTGGAATTTCATATTTTGGAATGGGGTAAGCTTACCCTTGGAATAAAATTTAGCGCCATCTACCACCCAGTTCTTATTTTGGTCATATATCAGTAAGTCAGCATCATTACCCACTTTTATAGCACCTTTATCTTTCAGGTAATATTTTTTTGCAGCTTGGCTGGAGGTAACTTGCAGCAAACGCTGCAGTCCCAGCTTTTTCTGCATGAAACCAGCATTGTACAGATAGGTAAAAGAAGTTTCTAGGCCAGGAATACCGGAATAGGCTTGCATAATTGAGGCATTTTTCATAGCAGCAGGAGCGGGGGCATGGTCGGTAGCCACAAAATCAAGTTTACCCTCGGCTAGGAACTGCCAAAGTTTTTCTTTATTACCTGGTTGCTTTACTGGTGGGGTCACTTTTAGTGGAGTGCCTATTTTTTGGAAATCTTCCAGATCGAAATGCAGGTAGTGGGGAGCTGTTTCTCCACTAACTGTGGAATTAGCTACGACCTGCGCCGCTGCAGCACTGCTAACGTGCACCACGTGCAGATCTGCACCCGTATTTTCGGCCAAAGCTACCGCACTGTTCACTGCCAGCAATTCGGCTATTTCGGGCCGAGTTTTGTAGTAGCCCGCCACACTGTTGGCAAACCCAGCTTGCTGAGCAGACTGAATATAACTAATGTCTTCAGCATGCACTAAAACAGGTCGATTATACTTTTTGCTAATTTTCAGCACTTTTTCCAATTGAAAATGATCTAAACTATGAAAAGTATCCATTCCCGAAATAAGGTAGGTTTTAAAACCGGACACAAATTCGCTTAGCTCAGCAATATTTTTTTCGCAGTGAGCAAAACTTTGGCCTGAAATGCCGCCATACAAAGCAAAATCTACTATAGCTTTGGGCTCTATCTCCCGTAGCTTGGCTTGCAGATTCTGCAACGTGGTAACCGGCGGCAGGGAGGTACAGGGCATGTCAATTATAGTGGTTACGCCGCCGGCAGCAGCGGCGCAGGTGCCAGTATAAAAATCTTCACGCTGGGTAAAACCAGGGTCATTTAGATGTACGTGCGGATCGATAACACCGGGAAAAACTTGCTTACCTTTTACATCCAAAATTTCGCTGTCAGATAAATCACTGCCGATTTGGGCTATTTTGCCATCTTTTATTAAAATATCGCATCTTATAAAATCATGCCCCCCAGGTAGCGCTGCTAAAGCATTTTTAATTAACATTTTTTAACCTTCCCAATGCAAATAAAGAGCTAATTTGCCCTTCTTAAATTCAATCGTAGCTTTATCTTTTACAATCTCGTTACTTATTCCCAAAAAGTGGGTTGCAGTATTCTTCTCTATCAAATTATATTTAAATCCGTTTAAATTCAAATCTTCTACTCCGCTAAAAGCCCACAGGGAAACTATTTTCCCTACCTGATTTGCCAAAACTGTTCTACCAGGCCTCAAAAAACTTAATCTTCCGATATCATCATAAACCTGCAACGAAAATTCGCGCGAAAATTCCTCCAAAATAAGGTAGTTGGCAAAAGTATGATCTGCCCGCCCGCCAAAAGCATTTACCACAATTAGTTCATCAGCTGCTAGCCCTCTGGTAAAGTTCAGAACTTTTTGCATATCAGTTGATTCCTGGTCTGGATTATAAATTTTCTTAGTATTTTTGGAAAGCAGCATATCGCTTGCCACAGAATCCATATCTCCAACCAGGTAATCCGGTTCGATTCCAGCTTGCTGGCAGGCCGCAATACCGCCATCGGCAGCGACCACAAGCTGGCACTCATCTAGTGCTCGGCGCATAATTTTGGACTCTAATTTTGGTCCATTGGCAACTATCAAGATCCTCTTCACATTTTACTCCTAATTTAGTAAATTATCTAAACTGTACCTACAGAATGCAAGAAGTTTTTCTTGATCACTTGGCTTACCAATCAATATCGATTTGGTAAGGAATAGGATCTTTTATCCCAGCTTCTTTGAACGCTTTTATCCGCAGGCGGCAACTATCGCACACTCCACAAGCTTTTTCGTTACTTTGGTAACAACTCCAGCTATATTGCAGTGGTGCGCCTAGTTCCTGCCCCAGCTGTATTATCTGGCATTTTCTTTTATGAATAATCGGAGTTTCTATTTGTATCCTAGTTTCATCTTTGGTACCTAGCTCTACAGCTTTTTGGTAAGCCTGGTAGAAACTTTCGCGGCAGTCTGGATAACCAGAACTATCCTCTTCCACTGCTCCAATGTAGATGCAATTTGCCTTCAAAACCTCCGCCCAGCTTACCGCAATAGCTAGCAAATGAGCGTTCCTAAAGGGTACATAAGTATTGGGAACTTCTGGTTGTTCCTTTTGTGTAGGAATTTGTATGTTTTTATCGGTTAAACTAGAACCACCAATTTGTGTCAGGTAGGAAACATCGACCAGCAAAGCATCTTGAGGTTGGTAAAACTTTTTTATATTTTGGAAGGCTTCCAGCTCTTTTTTTTGGGTGAGCTGACCATAATTCAGGTGTAAAAAATAAATCTCATCACACTCTTGGTGAGCTATGGCAGTTGTTACCAAACTATCCATACCGCCGCTAACTAATACTATTCCTCTTTTATTCATGTTTTGCTCCATTCTTTTTGCAATTTTTGGGCAGCATCGCGAAAACTTAGCGGATCCACATAAAGTGTTTTCTGCTTATCGTAGATAACAAAACCGGGTGGACTGCCTTTCGGTTTGCGCACATAACGTATCTGTGTGTAGTCCACTGGCACATTGCGCGATTTTTTTGCTTTGCTAAAGTAGGCAGCTAACTGGCAGCAAACAAGTTTAAGTTGCTCAGGTAGTTCCTGTTTTTTCAGGTTACGCAAAACCACATGAGTTCCCTTAAAAATACGGGTATGAAACCACCAATCGTGCGGCTGCGCTAAAGAAGTGGTGATAAAATCGTTTTCGCTGCTTGAGCGACCTACATAGATCTGCCAGGAATCTGCCAAAACTATTCGCTTGTAGCTGCGCTGCTGCTGTTTTTTGCCACTACTTTTTTCCTGCTGCTGCATAAAATCGGTGGCTTCCACTTCGGCTATCTGCTGCTGTAACTGGGAAATTTCCTCTTCTGTTTTGCTAATTTGCGCAGCAATTTTCTTTTTCCCAGCGCGTGCTTTGCGATATTTTTTGAAATATCTCTCCACATTCTGATGCGGAGTTAACTCTGGCTGCAGGGGAATCTTGATTTCAGGAAAACCATCTTCATAGTAATTTTTCAGAGTTATGGAATCTGCACCACTTTTTATTTTAGCAAAATTAGCATTCAAAAGTTCCGCTATCTGCTTCCATTTTTTTTGTTTGGAAGCTGTCTGCAGCTCTTGTTGCTGTTTTTTTAGTTTCTTCTTCTTCTTCTTTATCTGCCTGTGAATTTGTTTTATTTTTTGCTGTTTTAAGTGCTGGTTGCGCTTTGCCAAAATTCCATCATAATACAAACCCTCGAACAACGAATCTACATTTTGCTCACCTTCCGGGCTATTTTCCTCTATCTCCAACTTATCATTGCAGGAAAGGGGAAATTTAACAGCTTCTGTTTTTACCTGAAAATTTGTAACTGGTTTTTCATATTTCAAACCTGGTAAGATCTGCCGAGTAGTATTTTCGGCAAAACTTATCTTTTTGCGACACTCCAAAATTTTCATCTGGTCATCAGTTAATATCATATTCTGGTAATGCGGAATTAGTTCCAAAAATAAGTAATATGTACACAGTTGATTATAGATATCTATTTTGGAAAACTTGAACCTAAGAATGCGATCATGGGGGTCAATATTAACAGCTTCTGGTTTGGCATTATTCAATATTTCACTGAAATTATTCAGACTGGTATCCTCCTTAAAGGGAAGCAGCTTTTTATGTGTGAAAAAACAAAACCCGCCATCATTTCCCAAATTAATCTGTAAAAAATCCCTCTGCTTGAAGAAAACCAAGGCATATTGGTCCTCAAACCGCATGATTTTTTGCAGGTGTTTATTTCCTAATTTTATCTGTCGGCACCAAGCTGCTAAAAATTTATATTCCATTGTTCTCCTCTTTCCTACAAAATATTTAATTGGTTATTTTGTCCACAAAGAAATGACTGTAAAAGTGAATAATCTACCCGAGTTGTAATAAATATTTTGACGAATAAATTTTAATTTCTATTTTAGGGAAAAATAACAAGGGAGGCTAGATGAAGAGGATAACTTTCATAATTTTAATATTATTTGCAGTAAGCTTGCTAGCTCAGGAAAGCGAATCTGGAGGAAATTTCAATATGGGTGGAGGAGTTGGTTCTGTGGTAGTTGGCAGCCAGACCTATTCTCGTATTCGCCTAATGCCGGAATTGAAAGCTGGTAAATTTGCTGCTGGATTGGATTTTGACCTGCTGATAGACAGCGACGGCAATATTCGTGAAGAAGACTGGGATGAATGGAAAGATTATTTGAACAAGATCTACTATGTTCGCTATGGCCTGCGCGGTGACCCTTTCTATGCTAAAGCTGGTGGTTTTGACGATTTTAGCTTAGGCAAAGGACTGGTTATGAAAAACTACACCAACATGCTGCGCTATCCCGAAGTGCGCCAAATAGGTTTGCAAGTAGGCAGTAACCTGCCATTTTCTGACCTGCAACTGGAATTTTTCTCTTCTAACTTAGCAGAAAATGACATCTTAGCTGGACGTGCCCAGTTCAAACCTTTCCCCAAAATGCCAGTGCCATTGGTAAACAACTTAATTTTAGGCGGAACTGTTGCGCACGATCGTAACCAAATCGATGGCCTGCTGGATTCCGATAATGATGACTATGCCGATTATTTCGATGATTATCCTTACAACGATAACTGGCACAACGAGGTGGATAGACACCGCGATTATTATTTGGGACTTTACCAAGAAATCAACGGCGATTCTACCGGATTTAACAACTGGTTCGAAAATTCTTCTATCTTGCCCCGCAACCCCTCCTTCAGCGATTTGGGTGAAAATGATGTAACTGTTTGGGGTGTAGATTATGAACTGCCACTCTATCAATCGGATCTTTTTTACTTGAGTAACTATGGAGAAATGGCTCAGATAGTTGATCATAACATGGGCTTTATCTTCCCTGGTTTCTATAGTAAATTTCTGATTTTCCAAATAAATTTAGAATACAGAACCTACCAGGATGATTTTACTCCTGCTTTCTTCGATTATCTTTACGATGAACAGAGAGCTTATGTGGAAAACGATACTGTTTATGTGAAAGAGCAACTACTGAAAAACAAGGTAAAAACCCATGGCTGGTATGGCAGCATCACTTCCGATATCCTGAATATTCTTAAACTTACCGTTTCCTACGAGGATATGTATAAAGAAAATTCTGGCAACTATCGCGGCATTTGGGGTACAGTAGCATTTAACATCAAATACATTCCTAAATTAAATACCGCCGAAGTTAGCTATGGTCAAACCGGTTTTGATAACTTGAAGTACTTCAAAACTTCCAATGCCTATATCAAAGGAAAATTGGGTTACTCTTTAGCGTCTAATACTGAGCTGGTAGGTAGCTACCAGGAACGTTATATCGATAAAGATGGTTCCGGAAAAATAAAAGGAAAAGACGAAACTGAAAAAACCATGAGCTTTGGTGTCCAGTTCCGTTTTTAGATAGATATTTACGACCCTGGTCGCAAGGTCAGGGTTGTTTTTTTAAATATGAATTTAATTGATTGTCATTGCCATTTTTACAATTTACAAGCACACGATCTGCAAGAGCAGCTACAAAAAGCCCAAAAAGTTGGAATAGAATATTTCTTGTGCTCTGCTTTAGGAAAACAGGAATACCAATGGTATAGGGAAAACGTATTCCCCAGTATGAAATGGTACGCCGGAATTCATCCCTTTTACGAAAATAGCCACGAAACCGACCTGCCCCAATTGGAAGAACTATGTAGGGGAAAAGAGATCATCGCACTAGGCGAAATCGGCTTGGATGGACGCAACAACGATAGCCAATGGCAGCAAAAGATCTTGCTGCAGCAGTTGGAACTGGCGCGCGATTATGACCTACCGGTGATTTTTCATGTGGTGAAAAATTACTATCAACTCTACAAAATTTTGAAGAAGAATTTCCCCAAAGTTCGCGGTTTTTTGCACGGATTCAATTCCGCGTGCGAGGTGGCTGAGACCTTTTCGCAACTGGAATTAGCCTTTTCCGTTAATGCCAGGCAGCCCCAGCAAGATGCCCTGGAATTTATCTTTAAAAAAGGACGTTTGCTGCTGGAAACAGACGCCCCCTATCAACAACCCTACGATAGCCAAGCTGATTTCCATGAATTAGCCAATCTAACCCATATAGCAGAAAATATAGCAGAAAAATTACAAGTTTCTGTAGGAAAATTGGTAAAGATGGAGTATAAAAATCTGCAAAATTATTTGGGACTAAAGCTATGAACCAGTTCAGCCGAACTCAGCTTCTTTTTGGCCAGCAGGCTATGCAAAAATTCAGTCAGGTACGTATTGCCATAATGGGTTTGGGTGGAGTAGGCTCCTATGCCGCCGAGGCTTTAGCACGCAGCGGTGTACAAAAATTTTTGCTGGTTGATTTCGATAAGGTGAGCCTTTCTAACATAAACCGGCAGCTGCCAGCTGTTCATAGCAATTTGCATAAACTAAAAACCGAAGCGATGCGAGAGCGTATTTTGGATATCAATCCCCAGGCTAAGGTAGATATCTTTTCCGATTTTTGTGCTCAGGAATCTCGCGATGAGTTACTGCAAAATGTAGATTTCGTAGTCGATGCTATCGATAGTTTAGGTCCTAAAGTAGGCCTGTTGGCTGCTTGCTATTCCAAAAATATTCCGGTTATCTCGGTAATGGGTGCTGCCAGTCGTTTCGATCCTGCCCAAATAGAGCTTTGCGATATTTCCCAAACCAAGATGTGCCCCTTAGCCAAGCGGGTGCGCAAATTTTTGCGCCACCAAAATATAAAAAAAGGTATTCCAGTTATCTATTCCAAAGAGAAACCTATCCCTCAATTCCCGCACGAGCATGGTTCCCAACAGGAATGGGGTGCCGAAAGAGGACGCAAACGCGGTACTTTGGGCTCAGTAGTTTATATGCCAGCCATCATGGGAATGTGGGCTGCCAGCTACATTTTACGCAAGTTAAGTGGCCGTTAGGAAGTTGGAAATTTAACATTCTGACTAACCGACCGAATATGCAGGTCTTGCTGTGGGAAGGGAATTTCGATATCGTGCTTTTTGAATTCATCCCAAATTTTTATCAAAATCTCGCTTTTTATGTTTGCAATTCCATTCTGAGGATCACTTATCCAGCAATTTAACACAAAATTAATCGAGCTATCACCAATTCGCTAAGCAGAACATTTGGCGCTGGCTCATGCAAAATACGCGGCATCTTTTCAGTTACCTTGTTCAAAATATCCATCACCAAGTGGATATCGGAATTATAGGAAACACCAACTTCAGCTTTGAAACGAACAAAATTATCGCTATGCGACCAATTCACTACTTGGTTGGTTATCAAATGTTCATTGGGAATAAGAAACTCTTTACCATCACGCGAAATTACCGATGTATAGCGCGCTCCCATCTTTTTAACCCAACCATAAGTGTCTTCAACTTCCACCACATCCCCCGGTTTTATCGACTCAACTAAAAGTAAAATTAGCCCACTTATTAGGTTGGAAACCACTTTCTGCAGGCCAAAACCTACCCCGATACCAAGTGCACCGGTTATAAAGGCAAAAGCGGTTAATTTTATTCCTAAATTGGAAATTACAATGAAAAAGACAATTATGAATAGCAATGCCTTGCTAACTTTGTTCAGCAGCACTTGCAAAGAAGGTTTTATGCTGCGGGCAGCAAATAGGCGTTTTTCGATAAATTTGGCTAATCGACTGGCCAACCCACCCAGTAAAAGTACCAAAATAAATGTTTTAACCAGCATCAGCACAGAGATACGTACATCGGAGATATTTACGGCCAGGTTATCTAAAAATACTGTTAATTCATCTAGTTTTTTTATACTGTAAAATATGGCTGTTATCCAGGCAAAAACAAGCACGATCTTTTTGATCACCTGGTTTTTGATGAAAAAGGTGACGATACGAATTACGACGAATAAAGCCATTAACGATAAAAATACACGTACTAGCTGGGCAGGAAATTCCAAAGCTGAAAGAATACTTTCTGAAATCAACAGTAGCAAATAGGCTACCAAGGGAAAAGCGATGCTGTAGAAAAATTTCAGATAAACACTGTCCCACTGGGTCTTTTGGTGTATAACCCTTTTGAACAATTTGGCCAAAAATATGCTAACAAATAAAATAGCAGCCACAATAGCGGCCTGCAACAAAAAGTTAACATCTTGCAAATTTAACCAAATTGAATTTACAGTTTCAGAAAACCAATTTTGCAATTCTATTAATCTATTAGGCAAAACTACTCCTCATTAGCAAAATTCTCTGGTATTTTTTTGGAACTTTGTGCACCCATGTCACGTAATTTTTCGACTCTGGTAACCAAATTCCCGCGCCCAGTACTTAACTTATTAATTGCTGCATCGTAGGCATTACGAGCGCGTTTTATATTGGTATCGATCTTCTCCATATCATCCAAAAATCCCACGAATTTATCGTAAAGCAACCCACTTTGCCGGGCGATTTCCATTGCATTCTTGGTTTGGTTTTCTTGGCGCCAGATATAGGAAATAGTGCGCAGAGTTGCCAACAAGGTGGTAGGGCTCACGATTACGATCTGTTTTGCCAAAGCAAAACGATAGAGATCGCTATCCTGCTGCATCACCAGGGCAAAGCTGCCCTCTATGGGCATGAACATCAGTACAAAATCTGGTGAATTGATTTGCTGAATATTGCTGTAATGCTTCTTCTCCAATTCTTTTATATGGTTCTTCACCGAAGTTAGCAGTTTCTTCAAATGCGCTTGCTGTTTTGCTTCATTCTCTGCTGCCACCAGCTGTTCGTAAGCTAAAAGCGAAACTTTCGAATCGATAATGATATGCTTATCTTCGGGTAGCTTTATTACCACATCCGGCTGCAGTCTTTTCCGGTTTTCATCGGTGTAGCTGGGCTGAGTTTCATATTCCACACCTTTGCGCAAGCCAGATTCCTCCAAAATTCTCTCCAAGATAACCTCGCCCCAATTCCCTTGAACTTTTACTTCGCCTTTCAGGGCTTTGGTAAGGTTATTGGCATCATCGCTTATCTGCTGATTTAGCTGCTGCAGCTGTTTTAGCTGCTCTGTAAGCGAAATATTCGATTTCAAGTTTTCCTTGTGGGTATTTTCTACTTTTGTCTCAAATTCCTTTATTCTCTCATGTAGCGGAGTAAGCAATTCGCGTAAATTCTGCTGATTTTTCTCGGTAAAACGCTTGCTCTTATCTTCCAATATTTCGTTTGCCAAATTTTGGAAACTATCCTTGAACTTGGCCTGCAAATCTTCCAACTCTGCCTCGTGTTCAGCCATTTTTTGCTGCAGGTTTTTGTTCTCTGTTTTTATTTGGGAATTTACATTGCTGAGCTCTAAAACTTTATCACTTTTTTCGGTAAGTTGCTGGGTCAGTTTTTGCTGCTGTTGCTCCAAATACTCTTTCTGAGTTTTTAGTTTGGTGTTTTCGGAATGCAGTAGTTGCACTTCTTCCCGTAATTTTTGTATCTGTTGATCGTTCTGAGGTTTCCTATTCAGGAAAATTCCTACGATAACTGCAGCCAGCAAAATAGCTACGGCAATTATAATAATGTCTAACATCGGGTTACTCCAAATCTTCCAGTTCTTCTATTACCTGCTCTAGTAATTTTTCTTTTTCACGGAAGGGTAGAAAAGCGCTGACAAAACCATTCAAAACCACCTGTTTCAGCTGATTCCAGTCCCACCCGAATTCCTTTACAGCTGTCATATACTCATCGGTAAGAGTTGTATTCGAGATCAATCTGTTGTCGGTGTTCAAAGTTACGCGTAAACCCTTTTCCAAATAATCTTTGGCTGGGTGGTCGGCTAATTTTTGCACAGCTTTGGTTTGCAAATTACTCACCAGGCAAACTTCCAAGGCAATGCGATGGTCGTTCACATAGTTTAGCAGATCTTCATCTTCGTAAAGTCGGGTACCGTGGCCGATGCGATGAGCACCACATATATGCAAGGCTTGTTTGATGCTTTCGGCACCAGCGGCTTCACCAGCGTGCACGGTAATATTCATATTATGCTGTTGTACCAATTCAAAGGCTTTTTTGTGTTCAATTGCCGGGAAACCAGCTTCGGCACCAGCCAGGTCATAGCCTACCACACCCTTATTTTTATATTTCACAGCTAATTTAGCCAGATCGTAGGAAGTGGACGACTTCATGTGGCGCAGTCCGCAAATAATCACACCGCTTTTCACTTTGAATTTGGCTTCGCCTTCTTTAAGACCAGCTATAACAGCTTCGTTCACTTCTTCAAAACTAAGCCCCTGCTCCACATGTAAAATTGGAGAGTAGCGCACTTCCATGTAACGCACATTTTCGGCAGCTACATCTTCGACCAATTCCAAAGCTACACGGTGCAAAGCTTCCTTGGTTTGCATCACGCTGCAAGTTACCGTGAACCCCTGCAGATATTCTTCCAAACTTTCGCATTTTTCATCACAACAAATATATTCTTGCAAACTTTCCCATTCCCTTGCTGGCAATTTTACTCTGTTCTTTTCGGCTAATTGCAAAATTGTATCTATGCGTAAAGAGCCGTCCAAATGCAAATGCAGGTCAGTTTTGGGCATCTTTTTTATTTTTTCTCTCATAATTTCCTCCAAAAGCTGGTTTAATATTTTGAATTTAGCTGTCAAAGAAAAACTGGCTAAAAAAATCTTGCCATCCAGCCTATTTCTGTAAAATTAGTTTGGAAAAGGAGAGCCGATGCGAACCATAGATGTAAACATCTTAACCCAAAAAGTTGCGGAGCTTTGCCAAAATAGTAATTTCTACATCGATCCGCTAGTAATTGAAAAAATAAAATATTTTAGGAATCAGGAGACGTCCCAACTGGCTAAAAATATTCTGGATACACTTCTGCAAAATTATCAGCTGGCAGCAGAACAAAAAATGCCTATCTGCCAGGATACCGGCATTGCTAATATTTTTTTGGAAGTAGGTAGTCAGGTTCAGTTCACCAATGGCGATGTGAACCAAGCGATTCAAGCTGGAGTGGAGCAAGGCTACAAACTGGGTTACCTGCGAAAATCGGTGGTAAGCGATCCGCTTTTCCAAAGAAAAAACACACAAACTAACACCCCCGCCCTTATCTATTGGGAAACTGTTCCCGGAGATAAAATAAAACTCACAGTAGCGCCCAAAGGAGCTGGTTCAGAAAATATGAGCCGAATCGCTATGCTGAAGCCAGCAGATGGCAAACAGGGCGTAGTAGATTTTGTATTGGCAGCCGTACAAAAAGCTGGCGGTAACCCCTGCCCGCCCATTATCGTAGGAATTGGTATTGGTGGTAGTTTCGATAAAGCGGCTTTGCTGGCCAAAAAAGCTCTGCTACAACCCTTGGATAGTAGTAATGCAGATAGCCGCTATGCTGCTTTGGAAACAGAGCTGCTACAAAAAATTAATGACCTTCAAATTGGCCCGCAAGGTTTGGGTGGAAAAACCACAGCCCTAAAGGTAAACATTTTGCAGCAACCCTGCCACATTGCTTCCCTGCCAGTAGCAGTTAACATACAGTGCCATGTACACCGACATCAAACTGTGGAAATTTAGGAGAATTTGATGGAACATTATTTAACCACTCCCCTGCAGAACGAGGATATACAAAAGTTACAGATAGGCGACAAAGTTTTTATAAGCGGCAAAGTGTACACAGCGCGCGATGCTGCCCACAAGAAGTTAGTAGAATTATTGGAAACAGGCCAAAATCTACCCTTCCAGCTGCAAGGTGCTGTAATTTATTATGTAGGCCCAGCTCCTGCTCCACCTGGGAAACCGATCGGTTCAGCTGGACCTACCAGCAGTTATCGTATGGATCCTTTTGCACCGGCACTACTGCAAGCCGGAGTAAAAGCTATGATCGGCAAAGGCCCGCGTTCTTCAAAAGTTATTAGCGCTATTACAAGCACAAATTCGGTTTATCTGGCAGCTATTGGCGGTGCCGCTGTGGTGATGGCGCAAGCAGTAAAAAGTAGTAAAGTTATCGCCTATCCCGAATTAGGACCGGAGGCTATTCGAGAATTGGAAGTGGAAAACCTGCCCTGCTACGTAGCAATAAGCAGCGACGGACAAAATATCTATGAGCGCTGAGATGGTGATTCCTGCCCGCCAGCAAAAACCACTTAGTACCCAGCAGCTGCAACAGCAAATTTTGCCCAAATGGGAAAAATTCCTAGGCAACTGCTCTTCCCTGCTTATAATAATAAATGACAGTACCCGTACCACTCCCACAGCTCAAATCCTGCAGATCCTACTTCCTTATATAAAGCTGCTTAATTACCAATTTCTAGTCGCTACGGGTACTCATAGTACACAAGCTGATTTAACCAAGCTGGTAGGAAAAGATTTTACCCCAAATAGAAATAGAATCCATTTTCATGATGCCCTGCGTGATGATATGTTCTATTTGGGTAAAACCAGCCTGGGAACTGAAGTATATTTGAATAAACTAATTCAGAAATTTGATAAAATTTTGGTAATCGGGTCGGTGGAACCACATTATTTTGCCGGTTTTACCGGCGGGCGCAAAGCCTTCCTGCCCGGCACCGCAGCTTATAGCAGCATTCAGCAAAACCACAAACTAGCTTTGCACCCGCAGGCAAAGTTAGCTAACCTATCTGCCAACCCGGTGCACACCGATATGAGCCAAGCTGCCCAAATGCTGCAAAAGGATATTTTCTCCATCCAAACAGTGGGAACAGACAAAATTCTGGCTGTAGCTAGCGGAAATTTACAAGACAGCTTTGAAAAGGCAGTGGCTGCAGCTAGAAAGATATTCCTAACTAAACTGCCACACCAGTTTTCGGTGGTGGTTGCCAAAGTAAACCCTCCCTTTTCCTACACATTCTATCAAGCCCATAAAGCTTTGGAAAATTGCAAACAAGCTCTTAAACCCAATGGCACTTTTATATTGGAAGCAAGTTGCCGTGATGGTGTGGGCAAAAACGACAGATTTTGGCAGCTGCTACATAAATTTCCTGACCATAAACAGCTTTTAGTAAACTGTAGTCAAAATTACGTTTTAGGCGACCACAAAGCGGTGAAAATTTCCGAATTTTTACAAAACAACCACTTGTGGATAATTAGCAAAAATATGAAGCCCAGCTCTAAGATAAAAAACCTGCGCATTTTTCCCAAGCTACCCCAAACAAGCAATGAAACTGATGTTTTAATAGTTAAAAACGCCGCTTTACAGGCAATAATCTAAAAAAAGGTAGTGTAAAGTAACTGTGCTTAATTTTTGTATTTCGCATAGTAATAAACTAGATTTTCATAAAATGAGCAAGATTATTTTATGATTTGAAATCATCCAAATTCTTCAATTTTCTATTCAGTTGTCTAATCTTGTTTTCATTACGATTGGTATTTGTTTACAAGTAATTATAAGCAAGATAATTAGTTAGATATTCGTAATAGCGTTTACCTCCAGCAGGGCTCGCTTTTTTAAATTAACACTTATATGTCTGCGAGTTTTTGTAGCTTGTCATTAGTTTTTTGTATGAGATACTCGGAAAATCAAATTAAAGCCTTTCCCCATTTAATGCTAGATAAGAAGAATACTATCATAAAAGCATTGCAGAAATTTATCTACTATAAACTGGCTTTAGCTGTTAAATATTGCTTTAATCAAGTAAGGTTGTAGAGAAAATTAACAAGGATTACCAAGTATAAACTTAGGATGCAACCATGCCTGTCATTCTATTAAAAAAATTTCGGGGTATGCCAGGAAAACTAATTTATTTGACAGTTTTGCTGAACTTGCAACTTTTCTTCTTGAGGTGAATATGAAATTTAAATGGCTGTTCTTGCTAGCTCTTATTACAGGATGTACTGTTAATTCTTACCAAAATCCGGAACCTTATAATCCGGAATATTTGTATCTGCAGAAATTTGAGAACCTAGATAAAGGCATATTAAAAGGACAGATAATAGACATTTTGGATGACAAAATTTTGGTTGATAAGAATTTTCGGGTAACAGCCCGCACCGATTCAGCATATTCCGATTGGATAGAATTTTATCATTTTAAAGATGGAAAATTGATAAGCGCCGGGCTAGAATATTCGCTTGAAAAAATGTCACAAGAAATGAATGTGAACGATTTTGTGCAGCTGCAATATATATACGAACAAACTTTTGCCCAAATAAGTAAATTCTATGGAAAACCTCATCGTAAACTGTTTTCTTACTACCATCGTTTTTATGAAGATATTTCGGCTGAATATTACAACGGAGCAGCGGTTATGAAACTGAATATCCCCCAAAAAGTTCCAGCCCGCTATTTTATTACTCCCCGTTTACGTCGATTAGGTGTAAACCGAGTTACGGTAAGAATTATAGGTGGTTTTGCTGAATCATTTGTAAGAATTTGCTTTATTTACGATTAACTCAAATTGTATTTTTTTATTCTACGGTCTAGTGCTTGCCTGCTAATATTCAGAAGTTTAGCAGCTTGCATTTTATTAAAGTCTGTTTTTTGCAAGGCAGCTTTTATCAACTTTTTTCCCTGCTCTCCCAATTCGAAATTCTGTTCTTGAAGCGGAATTTTGTTTTTCAACTCAAAATAATCTGGTTTCAAAATACTACCAGTAGTCAAGATAACCGCTCTCTCCACCAAATTTTTCAACTCACGTACATTTCCCGGGAAATCGTATTGATGCAGTTTCTTATATACTCGTTTATCTATGTGTTTTATGTTTTTTTTCATTTTTTGGAAAAAAACTCGGTGAAATATTGCAAAAGAGGATCGATATCTGATGGTCTAGTTCGTAATGGAGGAATTTCCAAATGAAATGAATTTATACGATGAAACAAATCTTCACGGAATTTTCCCTCATCTATCAATTTTCGCAAAAGACTCACCAATCGTTTCCTCGGCTTTCAACCCAGAAATATCTTCCATACTCCGGTTTCATTCGGTTATTTTGCCGTTACGATTTATAAAAACAATACCATCACCTGAAAAACCGAAAAAGCTACGGAATATTTCCCCCTGGCTATGAAATATTCCTCTATCTGTTTACGCCGAGTTATATCCCAAATTTGGAAAATCATCGTCTCTTTTGATAACCTAAAAACTCGTAAGTTGCACCATGTAATTTTTTTACTATTCTGTTTTAAGCGCAATTCCAAGTTTATCGAAGCGTCAACTTCGAGATCTTTAAAATGCCTCTGATAATTGGGAAGATCTGAGCTGGCAATTATTTCTTTGATATTGGAAATTGTTTGAGTAGGAAAATACCGCATCGCAAATTTGTTGAAAGTCTGTATAGTGCCGCTGGAATCTGTTTGAATAATGCCAATAGTCAAAGCATCTAATATTTTCTTACTGTTATTTTCAAAGGAATCCAGCATTAAAACCTCAATATTTTTATTATTTGTATTTATTTACTCAGCAAAATAAGGCTGTCAATAAAAATTAGAATCTCTGGCTAAATTTATTGAAAAAGAGCAAGTATTACTTCATTTTACTATTTTTTTAATATATTGTGAGCAATATTCTGACACTCCTGCCAGCGAAAACAACTAACTACATGGTCGTTTACCAAGCCAGTTGCTTGTAGATGTGAATAGATTATGATAGGCCCCACAAATTGAAATCCTCTTTGCTTCAAATCTCTGCTAATTTTATGGGAAAGTTCCGTTTCTGCTGGTACTTCTGCAGGAGTTAACCAACTATTTACCACTGGTTCAAAATCAACAAATCTCCAAATATAATTGGTGAAACTACCAAATTCGGACTGCACTTCGAGGAATTTTTTTGCATTGTTCACACTCGCTCTTATTTTGCGAATATTGCGAATAATGCCACTATTTTGACTTAACTCTTCTATTTTCTGTTCATCAAATTTAGCAACCTTTCCCGGCTGAAAATTGGCATAAGCCTGCCGGTAGTTTTCCCGCTTTTTTAAAATTGTTAACCAGTTTAAACCTGCCTGTGCTGATTCCAAAACTAAAAATTCAAATTGCTTGCTATCGTCAAAAATAGGCACGCCCCACTCCTGGTCGTGGTAACGAATGTAAATTGGCTCATTTGTATTCCAATTGCAACGTTGCATGCTCTATCCTTTCTAGACTTATCTAAAAAATATTGTTAAAATTGTCAAATTTTTCACCAATCGTGATTTCGTCTTAGCATTAGCAACTCTGAAAAGTTAATTAATTTAAACCTTTTTCATATTTCATAACTCATTGTTATTTAATGAGTTAATTTCACTAAAATCATCTTGACTTCCTCCTAACCGACAAATTATTGTCTTCCGGAACAATAAATTAAAAGAAGTCAAGATGAATTATACAAATGTTATCCTACAAAATGAGTTACCGTTACGATTTTAGCTGTCCAATGCCAAAACCTTTTTGCAATCTTAAAATATCTGAAAAAAAGGATGCACAAGAACATGCCAAGTTAGAAAACCTTTCCCTGGGGAAGTTCAACAGTATTCTCCTATCAAAAACTGTATCCCATAAGACAAGCTGTGGAGAGAGTAAATGTTTTCCTGCAGCATCTTGGTTGGGAAAATCCAAAGCAATACTCGCTGAAACTATCGAAAAAATTCTCGGACTTTCTCTGCTGGGAAATCAATTAATTTTATCTACGTTCAGTCTATATTCGGGTTTATTTTAATCCCGATATTTAAAATTTTACCCTGGTTTTTGCCAATTATGCAGAACTTATTTTATTTTCTTAACTACCTGTAATGTTTGGCAGCTGGTAGGCTTGTCCGCCTCTGGCGGGCTCTTCTTGCTTTTCTTTCAACTGAGAGTGGAGCTGGTTGTTACAGACAACTATATTACAAATAGAAAGATAAGTATAAACTTTATTTCAACAAAACACATTTTCTTATTACTTTTTCTTCTCCGTTTACTGTTAGCTTTATAAAATAATTTCCACTGGCTACTTTATTATGGTTTTCATCCACTCCTCGCCAGATAATCTCAAAATGACCTTTCTCAGAATAAGCATCTAGTAAAGTTTTTACTTTTTGTCCTCTCACATTGTAAATTACCAGTTCAATTTTACCTGATTCTGCCAGATCAAGTTTAATGGTTGTGCTTGGATTAAACGGATTTGGGTAATTGGTAATTTTGGTATTAATTATTGGTAATTGGATATTGGATGTTCGTGTCCCCTGATATTCATAAGCTCCCATATCGACAGTATCCCCATAAATTCGAGGATTACCAGCTAGATCAAATTCAGGTAATTCTATTCCTTCTGGTAGATCCAATGTGCCAGCATCTATGCAAGGGGAGTTTCCCGTTAGCATGTATGGGTAATCTCCACTTTCCTGCCAGAGTGGATCACTCTCCAAGTTGCCATCCATCCAGTTTATAATATTCCAGGGATAACCATTTTGTATTGATAACTCGCCATGAGCAAAGAGAGAATTATGAATATTAACTACAAACGGATATTCCTCAATATCGTTACCAATATACAAATTTTTAGGATCGTTTTCATAGACAATGGAATTATATATATTTAGTTCAGAATTACAGCCAATACAACCAATTGCTCCACCACTTATCATAGATCTATTATTACCTATAGTGCAGTTTATCATATCCACCTTTCTGTTGTGATCTATTACAATTGCAGAAAAAGCACGAGACCATTCTGTATCTGTATTGAAATTATCAGTTATCTCTACATTCTTCATTATTATTGGAGATAGTTCTTCAAAATCGAATCCTTGAAGAAAAGTAAAACCATTTGTATCACAATTCTTTATTGAACAATTTTCTATCCCCACAGTTATACTGGTTATTTCATTCTGAGGTGTAATAAGTGATTGTACTATTGTCGCATTTCCCAAGTTATCATAGACATGCACGTTCTTGAGATAGGCATTGATAAACCAAAGAGCTACATGCCTGGAATTCGCTTCACAATTATAGGATTTGATATTCTCTAATTCGATCCATTTATCACGAAATTGCGTATTATTAAAGCACATTGTGCTCCAGGGAGTTCCGACTCCTTCACCATAAACTCCATCACCATTTATTAAGGTTAAATTCTTAATACAATAATTAAATTCACTGAATTTATCAGTTATCAACGGAGAATCAAATTCTGCATCAAATATTGTATTATCCATCGATTCACCGATCAGGTTTGTATAACTTCGCATTTGCAATGGAAACCATTGATCATTAAGAGAAGTAGAATATACGCCATCAGCAACATAAATTGTGTTATTCTCTAAGCTGTCGGGCTGGATCAAGGAGTAGGCATAATTGATAGTTGCCAGGGGCTCTTCCGGTGACAAACCACTGTTTGTATTATCTCCATCAGTTGCTACATATAGATCTGCATCAATTGGCTCTAATTTTGCATTTTGTATTGAAAGTGTGATATCATTCACAGGATTACCATTAGCATCATAGCAACCAATGAAATATTCATCAGGTTCCATCACTGTAAATGTATCTACAATTACATCCAACGGTGGACAATCAGAAGTTTTACTAATTTCATTCAAAGCGTCACCATAATTTAAAAAGATATTACATAGTTCAGTATGATCAAAAAGAATTTCTGAATTACCAGTTAGTAATATACCTCCACCATTTTTATACGAACTATTGAATTTAATATCAGTTCCTTTTAGAATAACTGATGAATTAATAGTGCACGAAATTCCACCTCCATTCTCTGCAACATTATTTTTAATTACACAATTATCAATAATAGCATATGAGTTATAAACTAAGATTCCCCCACCAACGAGACCATTGGCTGAAGGTGTAAACTGATTTCCGGTTCCATTTCTGAGAGTAAATCAACAAATCGTATTGTAATCTTCTGTGCAATTACGGATCTCTACGCAACTACCACTCTGGTTGCCGTCAATTATGGTTTGATTCACATAATCATCATTACCGGTAGTTAAATACAAGCTGGCAAGAGTGATACTTTTTTCAAGATAATCAACGTTTTCTAAATATATACCAGGGTAAACAAGAACTGTGTCAGTATCTGTCGCAGCAATTATACCTTCCTGGATAGTGGTGTAGTTGCCTGTTCCATCTTGTTTGATGTGGTAGATTGTGGAGTGTAACCACGAATTGACACAAATTAGCACGAAAAAAAATAATAAATGTCGGCTTTGCGAAGTAAAACGACATCTTCGATGGAAGGTTTTGATTTCCATTTTCATAATTTCCTCAATTTAACTGTTGGAATAACTGTAAAGCTAAATTTCATAATATTTCCCTATTTGTCATACCCGATCATGATTGGGTATCTTTTTCGAATATAATCACGAGAATGACAAATAATTCTCTCTGAGGAATTCTTACAAAGGTAAACGACGAAGAGTCTATTCCTATTTAGATTCTTCGTGTGAATAGCAAGATGATCCCTTCAGAAAAACACATAGCTGAGTCTTAAAGAACAATAATCCTTGCGAAGGGCAAAAGTTAAAAAATATACTATAACCTTCGCAAGGTGTTATGATACTATTTCATTAAAAGCATCTTTCTCGAAATCTCTTGTTCACCTATTTTAAGTTTATAGAAGTAAATTCCTGATGATACAGGATCATTATTCTCATCCTCTCCATTCCAGGTTACAGTATGTAGTCCTTCTTCTGCACTACCATTGAATAGAGTTTTCACTTTTTGTCCTTTCACATTGAAAATTTCTAGCTTCACAAAATCGGAATTTTGTGTTACTGAAAAAGAAATTGTTGTACTTGGATTGAAAGGATTAGGATAGTTGCTGTGAAGTTTTGTAGTGTTTGGTAGACCTTCTTCCGGTTCACCCTCTTCACCTAATAAGATAAGAGAATATTCCTGGCTGCCGGAAATAACTATTCCTTTTTCAAATTCACCTGTACCTTGGTTGAAAACTTCATAGTTCTTTATTGGAATAGAAGAACCTCTATCGGTGATAATTTCAAAATCAAATGGAACAGGATCACGATTGGCACTTTCGGAATAAACTAGGATCTGTTCGCTGGAATCCTCTACTACAACCGCTCCTACACATACATCATCCGCAAACACACCAATTTCTATTATCGCTGGTTCGATATTTACAACATCGATAACTTCATAATCTGCTTTTTTCTCAAAGATAAAATTCTCAGATTCCGGTTTCTCGAAATTCTCAGATTTTTCGCTGGATGAAGTCCAAGAAAAGCCGGTTATCGGTTCACTTAGATAAACCATATATCCTTCTCCATAATGTAAAGGTTTTGGGGACCATGTGACTGGTTCGTTTATTCCTCCTCTAATGTTGTTTTTCTTCTGATAATACCAATCCTCTGATTTCAATTTTGTTACTTTGCCCCAATCATCACCAAATGCTACATTAGACATCTCGCTATGCGGCAGCCAGTAACCTATCCAATTCCATTGTCCTGCCTGAAGATCAATTTGTGTTGTCTCAGAAACATGAGTACCTGTTGCTGTATATATCCTGTTTTCGGAAGGATTGTCTAATTTGAGTTTTAAACCATCGCTACTTTGAATATTATACGGGTTTGGATCCCATTGTGGAATGTTATTTATGTAATATTCCAAATCATATTCATTTTGTCCTAAAACATCCAACCATAAATAACCATTTGGAGTGATGTTGTTTTGCAACTCTGTAACCATATTGGTATCACCATTATTTGTTGTGCTGTTTATCGTCATCATGGGAAATGATTCCCAGTTCCAATCATCATGCAGGGGTTTATTATCAAAGCAGAATTCTATATCGCTATTTTCATAGTAACCAGTTTCAGGATTGAGAATAAAGTCATTGGTTGTAGTTATTATATCAGATTCACCACCAACACCTACGGCTGTTGCTTCAGCATAACAGGTTGTTACGTCAAATGATTCTCCCCAAATGTCTAAAAACTCAATTTCATTCCAACCTTTTTTTAAGATCTCAGTTGTACTGCCATAAGTTTCCCATTGATCTTTTAGTTCGATCACGGCATTATCTACCTCTATGTTGGAATAAATATTCACTAACAAATCTATAGGAATCTCAAAATACATGGATAAATTACACGTAGGAGGATAACCGAAATATCCTTGAACCCAACTAGTATCAAACCAAGCACCCCAAGATGTACCGCCATAAGCACTAGCCCACAAATCCTCAGGATTATAACTATCATCAACCATAAAACTAAAATAATTATATCCAATTATAAAATTCGCTTTGCCCCAAGGCGTTTGATCTATAATTGATGCAACTGCATCACCAACAAAAACAGTACCAACTGCTGGAGCATTAGAATATACTCTTACAATAACTTCTTGGTCTGCAAACAATGATATTATGAAAGTTAACATAAATAGCACTAATATTATTTTTTTCATTTTTAATTTTACGTTTACTTTGTTCTTATTAGATAAAGTGTAAAATATTACAAGTTATTTTTTTTAAAATAAGAAGGACTAACGGTATATTGTCAGGAAACTAACAATTTTGATTAATGATATTTTAATATTGATTTTTTTAAAAATACAAGTTAAGTTACTAAAGATTTTAATAATTATTATTATGGATCGTTCATCTTTTGCCTCCTCCTGCTATTAGTTGCTTGTAATGTCTGTATTCCCTGAATAAGTGCGTGGCTACCACCAAGTTAGGGTATATATGAACTTTTCCTTAATCTTAATTACGATATTATTCATCTTCCAGCTTTTGTTTCAACCCTCAAAATACTTCCCTAATAACAACCTGTTTAAGAATTTAGTTTTTATTAGTATCTGTCAAAAAAAAAATAATTCTAACAAAACCAGAAATTTTTTAATAGAATAACAAGCCGGGTGCATCCCCTCTGTGCCAAGATGATACTGGGCACTTCTAATATAGTCTTGCAAAGAAGGTGAAAAATGGAAAAAAAGCAAAAACGATTAATTGAATTTAGCGAATTGGAAGGAGAGTGTAGGACGACTGGAGATTCGCCAAATTCTGCACCGCAAAATACAAAAGGACCCGAGGTAGAAGTGAGTACTAAGAAGAGACATCGCCGATTCTCAAGGGAATACAAACTGTCGATCTTAAAAAAGATTGATAAAAGTACATACCATTAGCGCTAGGAGTAAAGCTTAGCTCATATATGTTAACATCTTTAATGGTTTTTTATTTACGCTTTCTAACTTGGCTTTGAAATCAGCGAAAGTTAAATCTCTAACATCTTTGTATTGAATGTGGAAAGGATGATTCTTCATTATGTAAGCAGTAAACATTAACTTTGACAGTGAAGGCCAGGATCATGTTCTAAAAGAAAAATATAATTTTGCAAACTTACTTAATCATTGTCATCTTATTTTGATATTTTTCTTAACAAAATGACAATGAAAATGACTATAGTTGAATTTTAACCAAGCCTTTAACTTCTTGAAAATAAGTAAATTAAATAAAGAAATGGGGTGGATGATGGGATTTGAACCCACAACGCCTGGAACCACAATCCAGTGCTCTACCATTGAACTACATCCACCACAATGGCACGCCAAAAGGGATTCGAACCCCTGACCTACGGATTAGAAATCCGTTGCTCTATCCAGCTGAGCTATTGGCGCACAAACTGGTAGCGGCGCAGGGATTCGAACCCCGGACACTCGGATTATGATTCCGATGCTCTAACCAACTGAGCTACGCCGCCATTCTTTAAAAGCGAGACAACTTTTACATCATCTCGCTCTCAATCTATCTAAAAGAACTTATTTAAAATTGGTAGCGGGGACAGGATTCGAACCTGTGACCTCCGGGTTATGAGCCCGACGAGCTACCAGACTGCTCTACCCCGCATCTATGTTCGGCATAATTTGAATGCAACCTCTGGATGTCAAGAAAAAAGATAAAAAGAAAAACCTTGACTGTCAAATTAATTTCTAAATTGTAAATTCAGAAATGGAATTTGTATATGTATAATGAAATTATAATTAATGTTCACCCTTTCGAGAAGCGAGTAGCTATCTTGGAAGATAATAAATTAGTAGAGCTTTTTGCTGAAAAAAAAGCTCAGGAAATTTTAGTTGGAAATATTTATAAAGGCATTGTAAAGAATGTGCTCCCAGGTATGGGAGCAGCTTTTATAGATATAGGTTTAGACAGAACTGCTTTCTTGCACTATCGTGATTTAGATTCTAATTTTATTTTGGGATCGAATAAAAAAGTAAAATTAGGCGGCAATTCTTCCAACATTGCCAAAGTACTCTCGCCCGGGCAAGAGATCGTGGTGCAAGTAAAGAAGGGGCCGATTGGTAAAAAGGGAGCAAGAGTTACCTGTAAAATCTCAATACCAGGTAAATTTCTGGTGTTTATGCCTCATCGTAAAAAAGTGGCTATTTCACGCAAAATAAGCTCTGCCCAAGAACGGGATCGTTTGCGCACTATTCTGCACAAGGTAAAAGATAAAAATGTTGGCCTCATAGTGCGTACAGACACTGAAAACAATACTGAAGAAGATTTTGCCTTGGAATATAACGGTCTGGCCAAAACTTGGAAGCTAATCGAAAAACAGATGAAATATTCCAAACCACCCGCTTGTATCTACGACGAAAATGATCTATCTTACACTCTTATCCGCGACTTATTTAGCACCTCTATCGACCGCCTGGTGGTAGATGATAAACAGGTAAAACAACAGATCGTGAATAATCTGAAAGATGCTGCACCTGAGCTGATAGACCGAATTGAACTTTATCAGGAAGATTCACCCATCTTCGATGCTTATGGCATTGAAAAGGAGATTGAAACTATCTTTCACTCACGCGTCAACCTTCCCAGTGGCGGTAATATAAACATTCAGCAAACAGAGGCTTTGGTTGCTATCGATATCAATACCGGTAGTTTCACCGGCAGTAAAAACTATGAGCAAACAATAAAGAAAACCAATCTAGAGGCCGCATACGAAATAGCACGACAGATACGACTGCGTGATTTAAGCGGAATAATGGTAATTGATTTCATAGACATGAAAGAGGAAAAAAACAAAGAAGATGTACTTTCTGTTCTTAGAAACACGTTAAAGCGTGACAGAGCCAAAAATCGGGTTTTTCCCTTTAGTCCCTTGGGATTGGTAGAGATTTCGCGAAAACGAACCCGTGCCAGTCTGTTACTTACTTATTCCGAACAATGCCCACATTGCAATGGGACAGGGCGGCTGCTTTCCCGAGATTCGGTTGCGGTACGGATCTCTCGTTGGTTTCGGCGCGTTCATTACTTTATAGAAAAAACACCGGTTTTGGTTGTCGTTCACCCAAATGTAAAAAAATTCTTACAGGGTCATCCTGACTTTTTCAAAGAATTGCAAATTAATCTTAAGATAAAAGCAGATAGCAGTTTAGCTTATGATGATTTTAAAGTGATTTCCCTAAAAGACAAGCAAGACCTTACTGCAAAATATAATTCTTGACATACTGAAGTTGAGAAAATTTTTTGTATTTTCCAAAATGTTAATTAGTTAAGGAGAAATATAATGTACGCGATTGTTGATTTTAAAGGTACTCAGCTAAAAGTTGAACCTGAACAAACAGTGCAAGTTGCTTATCTCGGTGATAAAGAAGCTGGAGCACAGGTCGAGATGAATAAAGTTTTACTCATAGATGACGATGGTAAAACGGAAATAGGACAACCTAATGTGGAAAATGCCAAAGTTATTGCCGAAGTTTTAGCACATAAAAAAGATAAAAAGGTTATCGTCTTTAAGAAAAAAAGACGTAAAGGTTATCAGAAGAAGCAAGGACACAGACAAAATTATACAGAATTAAAAATAAAAGAAATATCTAGATAGGGGTTTGTTATGGCTCATAAAAAAGGTGTTGGAAGTAGTAAAAACGGAAGAGATAGTAACCCGCAATATCTGGGCATAAAAAAATATGGTGGTCAGAAAGTATTAGCTGGAAACATTATAGTACGTCAACGTGGAACTAAATTCCATAATGGTATGAATGTAGGAATGGGAAGAGATAACACTCTTTTTAGCCTGGTAGATGGTTTTGTAAAATTTGAAACCAAAAAAGCTGGCCGAAAATATGTGAACGTATATCCAGAAACTACCAGCTAATTGTTTGTAAAAATAACTTACTAATTTTGAAAAGCAGCTTTCGAGCTGCTTTTTTTTTGCTCATTTTCCAAAATAATCTTGACCATTAATAGAAAAATTTTCAATATAGAGCAAAATTTATATCAAGTAGGAGTTATGCAATGGGTACTAAATCTATGAAAGAAATCAAAGATTCCCTAAAACAACTATTAGCTACACACAAAAATATAGCAGTAGATCTGCCAAGAGCTGACTTAATTAAGGAAGCAGTGGATAACAAAAATGCGGTTATTTCCGCCAGGGGAGCGTTAAACACCTGGACACCTGTAGAAAGTACGGGGCGTAGTCCTAAAGACACCATGATTGTAAAAAGAATTAGCAGTCAACACAATATTGATTGGGATTCACCCAATAATATTCCCCTTGATCCTGAAACTTTCGATATGGTTTTTGTAGATGCTATTAAAACCCTGAAAAAAAAGAAAAAGATCTACGTTACCAAACGTAGTTTAGGTGCAGATGCTGATTATAGCCTGCCAGTAGAAACCATAACAGACAAAGCACTTACCGCTCTCTTTACCGATAATATGTTTCGTCCTCGCAATAAAGATATTACTAAAAGCATTTTTGCAGATAGAGAATTCACTTTGATAGCACTTCCTTATGACAAATTAGATAGAGATAGATATGCAGATAGATTGCGACAATTACCAGATGGTAAAACTTCCAACATGGTAATAGGAATGGATTTTGATCGCTGCATAGGAATAGTTTACGGTTCTGCCTATGGTGGCAGTGTGAAAAAGCTGATGTTCACTGTAATGAATTACTACTTACCAGCAGAAGGTATTCTGCCTCTACATTGCTCGGCAAATGAAGGTAAAGATGGCGATTCGGCCTTGCTGCTAGGCCTTTCAGGAACTGGAAAAACTACACTTTCAGCTGATCCTAACAGAGCACTTTTGGGCGATGATGAGCACGGCTGGAGCAATAACGGTATCGCTAATTTTGAAAATGGTTGTTATGCTAAGCTTATTAATCTGCGCCAAGACAAAGAACCAGAAATTTTTAACGCTGTTTTCCACAAGGCATCCTATTTGGAACATGGCGCTATTGTGGAAAATGCTATGATGTATCCTGATGGTACCTACGATTTAGATGATGAACGCTTGACTCCAAATTCACGCGGCTCCTATCCTCTTACCTTTCTTTCTAATATTAAACCTGCTTCCACATCCGGACATCCCAAAACTATCTTATTTCTCACAGCTGATGCAAATGGTGTTATCCCACCAGCTGCCAAGCTTACTCCTGAACAGGCTATGTTGTGGTTTTTAATGGGCTATACCAGCAAATTGGCAGGAACAGAAACCGGAATTACTGAACCAGTAAGCACTTTCTCTCGCTTCTTTGGCGAACCTTTCATGCCCCGCAATCCAAATGAATATGCTAAAATGCTGGGCGACCGTATGAAAAAACATGGAACCAATGTATACCTTATAAACACAGGTTGGAGCGGTGGTCCTTTTGGTGTGGGTAAAAGAATGGATATTCTGCTTACTAGACGCTTGGTGGAAGCTGCTTTGAGTGGTGAATTAGAGGATGTGAAATACAAAACTGATTCTCTTTTCCATCTTCAAATTCCCACCAGTTGCCCGGGTGTGCCAGATGAAATTTTGGATCCTAAAAATACTTGGAAGGATAAACAGGCTTTCCAAGAGAGAGCAAAAAAACTGGCTAACGATTTTTCTGAACATTTTGAGAAAGCATACGGTAATAAAGGCATTGAAGAAGCTGTTAAAAAACAATGTCCCGGCAAATAAAAACATTAACAATCAAGCCTTCTGTGTACACAGAAGGCTTGTCCAGTCCTAAAATAGTTTACAAATATATTTATATTTTACGCTACATTTAATATCTCATTTGGAGTGCGATACTCTTTGGTAGTGATGATTCTTTTTTCGTTATAAATTTTGATAGCATCCCTTACATAAAGCAGTGCTTCTTCATAATCTCTAAATATCCTTTTCAAGCCTAACTCATGCTTTAAAATACCATTAATTCTTTCTGCCTTTGGGTTATCATAACATTTCCCAATCCCTGTCATACTGGTTTTGTATCCATATTTACGTAGAGTATCTTGAAATAGGTTACTGGTATACTGACTGCCATGGTCTGAATGATGAATAACTGCTGATCTCCTCTTGCCTAATTTTTTTCTGGCTTGTACTAATGCAGATAAAGGACCTTTTGTACTAAAATCTTTACTTAAGGAATAGCCTAAAACATAATCAGAAAAATAATCTGATGTTAAAGCTAAATATAATCTGCTTTTTCTGGTATAAATTACCGTAATATCACTAGCAATAATTTCTCCGGGTTCCTGGATGGGAGCATGCGCTTTAACTAAATTGGGATATTTTACAACGCTTCCGCTGTTGGAACTACTATTAAATTTACGACGATAAACCTTTGAAAGCATTTTGTTTTTTCTTAATATATTAAACAATCTGTCTCGCCCTACTGTTATTCCTAATGTACTAATCATGTTCTGAAGCTTTCTGCAACCTACTTGAGGTTGATCGGCACGAATTAATTTAACTGCATTCAACACCTTAGATTCAAAAAGCTTATCCCTTGCAAAGTTACGCCGATGCTTATAGTAGCCTTGGCGCGTTATGGCAAAATAACTACATATCTGATCAACGGTAATTGGGTAATTGTGCATATTGACTATTTCTCGGCACTCTTCAATGCAGGCTTGTCGCTCTTTTTTTTTAAGTCGATGCCATATTTCTTCTTAGCAACATTTACCATAGACTGTAAAGCACAATTTTCCAGTACCTTGTCACTTAAGGCTGATTCTAACTGTTGAATCTTCTTCTCTAACTCTGAAATCCTGTCTAAACTGCTTTTATGATCTTTTAAATCCACGTAGATCGTCTCCCTTGTTGGAGTTGGTATAGAACTTTCTTTCATCCAGTTGTATACAGTAACATAAGATACATTGTATAACTTGGATATCGACATTATACTTAGCTCTTCTTTTCTAACTTCTTGCAATACAGCATCTTTAAAATTCTGGCTGTATCGGTAATTCATAATCTTCTTACTCATTATACCTCCCTACTTTAGATTTCTGTCAACCTATTTCAGGACGGGGCAGCTTTTTTTATTTTAAAGTTGACGAATAATACCTCATTTTTTTAGTTGCGCCGTCAACTAAAAAAGAGGTGAAATGAAAAAAAGTTTAGGTAAATATTTTGCGTTTTTAGGCAGAAAAACTCATCAGGAATTAGATAAAATATTAGAACCTTTTGGAGTTAATGCCAGCACTTACCGCGTCCTTTCCAAAGTTAGCCGTCAACCTGGTATTACTCAAAAAGATATAGCAGCTTTTTTTGATATCGACAAAGCGAACATCACCCGAGCTGTAAATAAATTAGTTGAACAGAATTTATTAATTTGCCAAGTAGATAAATCAGATAAACGCAAACACAGACTTTTCTTAACAGAAGATGGTAAAGAAATAACCAAAAAGATGGAAATTTGCATGAACAAATGGCAAGAGATGATTTTAAAAGATTTTTCTCCAGAAGAACAAAAACATTTCTACAACCTGATGGACACAATTGTGGAAAACTTAAGAAAATCAGATAGGGAGAAAGATGCAAGAACATAAATTAGCTGGTACAAATATACAAAAATTATTATTTAAGCTATCTATCCCAGCAACTATCGGTATGCTAACTATGGCTTTGTACAATGTGGTAGATACCATTTTTGTCGGTCGTGGTGTAGGGCCAATGGCTATTGGCGGACTTGCGGTAGTTTTTCCTATTCAAATATTTATTATGGCAATAGGACAAATGATGGGAATGGGAGGCGCTTCTTTGATCTCACGCAGTATTGGTGCTGGTGATCTTAGCAAAGCTAGCCGTGCTTACGGAAATGTATTGCTATCGAATATCTTTTGGGGCATATTAATTACGACTGCGGGATTAATTTTCACTGACCCTATTTTAAATCTTTTTGGAGCTACCGCAGAAATTATGCCCCATGCCAGAGCTTATATGCGTATTATCATATTAAATGCAGCTGTATCGATGTTCCAAATGAGCAGCAACAACATTCTACGCTCAGAAGGACGTGCCAAAACTGCTATGGGTTCTATGCTAATAGCTGCCATCACCAATATTATCTTAGATCCAATTTTCATTTTTAGCTTTGATATGGGTATAAAAGGTGCAGCCTTGGCTACTGTCATTGCTCAGATTACTACTTCGATTTACATTTTCTTCTTTCTAACCAGTAAGAAAAGCACTATCCAATTACGACTAAAACATTTAAAATTAGACTGGAATTTATTAAAAGAAATCTATGCTATTGGAATTTCTGCTTTTTTCCGTTCTGTAGGACAAAGTATTTTGGTTATAATTGTAAATAACGGTTTAGGCAAATATGGTGGTTCTATCTACATAGCAGCTTTCGGTGCTGTGAATCGCCTTATAAGTTTTGCGATTATGCCAATAATTGGAATAGCGCAAGGCTTGCAGCCTATAGTGGGATACAATTTTGGAGCTAAAAGATATATGAATACAGTAAAATCGTTTAGATATGCAGCTACCTATGCTACTATTTTTTCCACTTTTGCCTGTGTGTTACTGCTTTCGATTCCACACCATATTATGCATATCCTTTCTACCGATCCCAAATTAGTAGAAATTGGCATACACATTATTAAGACCATCGTGATCGCCTTCCCAGTGGTAGGGTTCCAAATCAATGGTGCTATGTTCTATCAGGCAACAGGACAAGCATTACCAGCTTTCATTCTTACTACTTCCAGACAGATCCTGTTTCTCATCCCATTATTGCTAATTTTACCTAATTTCTACCAAATAGAGGGAATCCTTATCGCCTTCCCATTAGCAGATCTATTCGCAGCCACACTAACATTTTTCTTTATATTAAGGGAAATAAAGCAGATAAAACAATATTGTCAGGTAGAAACATAATTGGGGGAGGATATGGTTATATTCTTTCTGTTGTTAGGTTTAATAATTGGTTTTAGTTTACACAAAAAGCAAAAAATAATACAATTAAATAACAAATTCATCATCTACGCTATTTACTTACTGCTGTTTTTACTAGGAATCTCGGTTGGTTCAAACCCGATAATAATGACCGCACTACCAAATTTAGGTATCACAGCTCTACTTTTAACTCTTGCTGGTTTAACTGGAAGTTTACTTCTTGCTTGGCTTCTCTATAAATTTTTCTTTCAAGATTATGAAGAATAGTTTCATTATTTTAGCTTTTTTCATTTTGGGAATTTTAATTGGGAATAGTGATTTTCTCCCGATAGTTTTGCAAGAAACTGATTTCAGTTTGTATGCGCTGTATATTCTAATTTTATTGGTTGGAATCAGTATTGGGGCAGATCGAAAAAGTTGGCATGTATTACAGCAGGCTAAATTTTCTATTTTATTGGTTCCAGTTGGCACCATTATTGGCACTTTAACTGGCTGCGCTTTTCTCTCTATTTTTCTAAAAAGTACAAGTTTACAAGAAAGTCTAGCCGTAGGTAGCGGATTTGGCTACTATAGTCTATCAAGTATTATAATAACCCAAAAAGCTGGAGAAACAGTGGGAGTGATTGCACTACTTGCCAATATAAGTCGAGAAATTATCACCTTGTTGTTTACACCTTTATTTGTGAAAATATTTGGAAAACTGGCTCCCATCAGTGCTGGCGGAGCAACTTCTATGGACACTACACTACCTATCATCAGTCGTTTTAGTGGACATGACTATGCTATAGTTTCTGTGGTTCATGGCACTATTCTCACCATCTTAGTTCCCTTTCTAGTTAGTTTTATTCTCACTTTCTAAAGAAGTTTCAAGAAAATCATTGCCAAGAAAATAACTTTTTTTATTTTTTAATAAAAATAATCGGAGAGGTGAAATGCAAGATAATAAGTTCCTAAAAATTACTTTGGGATTGATAGCATTTGCAATTGTAGTAGTTATCCTAAAAGAACTTAGAGCTATTTTTATTCCTTTAACTTTTGCAATTATGCTATCTTTTTTATTTGCTCCTCTCAACCGATTTTTGGTTCGCAAAAAAATCCCTACCGCTATCATTCTGGTTATCATGATATTCATTATACTAACAGTGTTCACATTAATTGGCTCCATAATGTATGCTAGCATCTCTTCTTTTGTTATGGAATTTCCTAAATATGAAGCTAAAATAACAAATGTGGTACAGAACCTTATTATCGAATTGGAAATACCTCAAGAACAAATTACAAATTATCTGAATAATAAAGTTAATTGGGTAGAAATAGTTGATAAATTATCACTCAGCGAAGTAGTTTCAAAAACCACAGGTTCTTTCATAAATTTCTTGGTAAATCTCTTACTTATCGTGGTTTTTATGATGTTCATTGTGTTAGGGCGTAACAACTTACTGAAAAGGATGGAAAAAATAATCACTCATGAGCGAGCTATGCAGTCGGTTTTAGTGTTTTCTAAACTGGAAAAACAACTAAAGACCTACCTGATAAATAAGACTTTTATAAGCTTACTCACAGCATTTATTGGTATGTTTTTCATCTATATTTTTGGAGTAGATTTTGTTATTATATCTGGTTTTTTCCTGTTTGTTCTAAATTATATTCCTAATATTGGTTCTGTAATCGCCACTCTCTTCCCCATTGTTGTCTGTATGATTCAGTATGGATTTGGATGGCAAGTTATCGCCCTGTCTAGCTCACTTATTCTAACCCAAGCTACCATGGCAAATGTGGTAGAACCAAAATTGATGGGGACCAGACTACACCTTTCTCCTATAATGATATTAATCGCTTTGATTTTCTGGTATTGGGTTTGGGGTCCTGTGGGCATGATACTGGCAGTACCTCTCACCTCCTCTTTCAACATCATCATTAAAGAATTTAACTCGATGAAATTTATCTCGGTATTAATTTCGGACGACTAAATGGCGGTTTATATAAAAAGAATAGCACCTAACAGCTTAGCTAGCAATAATGGTATTTTACCAGGCTGGGTATTATTGAAAATAAATGGTAAAAATATTAACAATTTTTTAGATCTGCAGTTCTATGCAGCTGACCCAGAGCTAATTTTTCTGCTACAAGATGAACATGGCAACGAACATATTATTGAGGTAGAAAATGATTTTTCCACAAATTTAGGTATAGAGATCCAGTTTCATAGCTGCCGTACTTGCTGCAACAAATGTATCTTCTGCTTTGTAGATCAAATGCCCCAAAACCTGCGCCAAAGTTTATATGTAAAAGATGACGACTATGTCTTCTCGTTTGTATATGGTAATTTTATAACTCTTACTAATTTGAGTGAGACGGATTTTGATAAAATAATTGAGCAACGTATTTCACCGCTTTATATTTCTGTACATACTACTAACCCAGTTTTACATCAAAAGATGTTACGTTATCAGTTTCAGTTCAATATTTTAGAAAAGCTGCAGCAACTTACAGCTGCCGGAATTCAATTACATACCCAGATTGTGGTTGTGCCTGAGTGGAACGATGGTATGGAGCTGCAACAAACCTTGCAACAGCTAACTAAATTGAAAGTACTTTCAGTTGGCATTGTACCGGTGGGGCTTACCAGATTTCGCCAAAATCTACCTAAAATAAGAAATATAACATCTAAAGAAGCAAAAAAAATACTGCAGTTAAGTAAAAAGTTCACAAATGTTTTCTGTTCCGATGAAATCTACCTTTTAGCCGACCAACCATTACCAAGTTACCAGTTTTATAAGGATTTCCCCCAATTGGAAAATGGTATCGGGATGTTAAGTTTACTTCTGAGAAACTGGAGAAATTCTAAACAAAAATTTTTGCAATTTATTGATGATTTACCTTACAAAGTGGTTTTTATAACAGGAAAATTAGTAGCTGAGTACATAAAAAATATTGTTGAAGAAATAAACGAGAAAATTCCCCAAAAAGCCAGAATTAAAGTAGTGAAAAACAACTTTTTTGGTGAAACTGTAACAGTAAGTGGACTACTTACAGCTACCGATATTTTACAACAGGTAAAATTGGCAAAAGATGAAATCGTCGCTTTTAGCAGCAACTTGTTCAATTCTGAATTCTATACTCTAGACGGCATGAAACAAGCTGAACTTAAAAAAAAACTAGGTAATAAATTACTTATTATAGATGAAGAGTTTGTGGACTGGAAATTAGTTTAGTGATCCCAATCCCAAAAATACCGGTTCCGGTCATATTGATTGAACTGAATAGTTATTCGTGAATTCTCTGTGGGTCGGTAGTCCAAAGAGAAATTTGGTAAAACCTGGGTTGAATTATCATTATTACCCTCGATGTTCCAATTATTATCGAAGCTAGCAGTGCCAAAGTTCACAAAGTTCAAATCCACATTTAGTTTTAATTTAGGATTAAAATTATATTGTAAATGATTGGTGTAGGTAGATTCATAAAAACTCTGCTGATTAGAAGAAACTCCTCCTAAAAAGAACACAGAGTGATTCATTTTCAATTTATTGGGATTCAACAGTGAGCTGTTACCAAACAAACTGGGTATTTTATAAGAAGGATTAAATGTTTCTATTCCGTTTTGACCAAATAGAGTTAATGCAAACGCTAGTAAAATCAATATTGTAAGCTTTTTCATTTTTCACCTCTCACTTTTTCAATTCTTTTTCTCTTGCTAAAATAATGTTTTTTGCAAAATATGATCGAATCCTTTAGATAATATAGAGCAGAACTCGAATAAACAAACAAAAATTATCTTCCAACTATTATTAAAATTATATCTAAATTACTCAATCTACTTAATTATCACAAGTCCGATAATCTGTCAATAGGTTTTCTTGGAAGAGCCTCAATTATCAATTTTAATTTATATAATTCATTATAGAGTTGCTCCCAACTACCATTATTGTCTATTACCAGGTCGGCTTTTTCATTTTTTTCATCATTACCCATCTGACTTTCCATACGTTGCTTTTGCTGTTCTGGTGAAATATCATCTCGTGCTTGCAAGCGCTTCTGCTGCACCTGTTTGTTCACCGAGATGTTAACGGTAAGGTCGAAGGCACTTTGCAGTCCAGCTTCGAAAAGTAAAGGAATCTCGAAAATTAGGAGATTTTTATCCGATTGATCAATAATTTTCTGCATTTTTTGGCGTACTAGGGGATGAATAACAGAATTCAGAAACTTCAATTTTTGGGGATTATTAAACACAATTTTGGCTAACTTAGCTCTATCTATTTGCCCATCTTCAGCAAAAATATTTTTACCGAATCTATAATAAAGCTGCTTTTTGACAAAATCCTGTTGTAAACATTCATGAGCTATTATATCGGCATAGTAAACTTGGTATCCTTGATTTTCCAACCATTTGCACACTTCACTTTTGCCAGAAGCTATACTGCCTGTTATAGCAACCAGCCTCGGCCTTTTCTTAGGTAGCATCTTTTATCCTTTGCGAAAGTTCATCTAAAGATAGAGCAGTAAAAATTTCGCCATTCTTAGCTACGGATATACGCCCAGTTTCTTCTGAAACTACAATAACAAATGCATCTGTTTCTTCACTTATGCCAATAGCAGCTAAGTGTCTGGTGCCAAATTTCTGAGTATATTCCAAATTTTCAGAAAGTGGCAGTACCACTTTAACAGCCCAAATTCTTTCTCCTCTAATTATTGCTGCACCATCGTGCAAAATAGTTTTGTTGTTGAAAATAGTTAGAATTAACTTGGTAGAAATTCTAGCATCAATTATTTCACCAGTTTCCACATAATGATCTAATTTCCTGTTATTTTCCAGCACTATTAAAGCGCCTATTTTCCTAAAAGAAAGAATAGAGATAGCATTTAAAAGTGGCGTATTCACTTTTTTTGTCTTACCCCGAAAAAAAGAAAATACATCTTTACTGGTCATCGCTTTACGGAAAATACTGCGAATTTCTGGATGGAAGATAACGACAAATACTATCACCCAATAATCCTTCAAAATTCTTAGGAAAGTAGTCATCATCTCCAGTTTCATCAGTGAAGCTACGAAATACATTAGCAGCACTACTCCCAAACCCAGCAATATCTGAAAACCACCTGTTCTTCTAAACAATATGATGAGGTTGTACAAAATGAACGCTACCATGAGAATATCAATAATATCAGTTAAATTGGGAACTAAAAAGCTCATGTTAAACTCTCTATCTCATTTAAAGTTTGTAATAAGCGGAAATTTTCTTTCACATCGTGCACTCGCACAATTTCTATTTTATTCCAGCTTGCCCAAGCTGTAGTAGCTAAAGTACCACTAAGCCGCTTTTCTGCTTTTTCTTCATATATTTTTTTTAGGAAGCTTTTGCGGGAAGCTCCCAGCAATACTGGCACTCCCAAACTGCGAAATTCTCCTATTTTTTGTAAAATCTCCACATTATCGTTATAATGTTTGCCGAAGCCAATACCGGGATCGATAATAATTCTGTCTTTGTTTATTCCATTTTGCTGACAAAATTTTATTCTGTTCTGCAAAAATGTCAAAATTTCTTGTATTACATCGTTATAATGTGGATTTTTCTGCATGTTGCGCGGAGTGCCTTGCATGTGCATTAAAATTATGGGCACATTAGGAAATTGATTTAATACATCTATCATTTTATCATCAAAGCGCAGAGCACTGATATCGTTTACTATATCGGCTCCGGCTAAAATTGCCTGTTTAGCAACCTCTGCTTTGTTGGTATCTATGGAAATTATGGCATCACTTTTGTTGCGAATAGCTTTGAGAACTGGTATAATTCGTTCTAGTTCTTGCGCAGAAGACACTGGTTGCGCTCCAGGGCGAGTAGATTCTCCACCAATATCGATGATTTCAGCTCCTTCTCTTACCATTTGCAGAGCGTGTTCTACTGCCTTATCCTTATCGGTATATCTATCTCCATCCGAAAAACTATCTGGAGTCACATTCAAAATACCCATAATTTTAGTTGTATCCAATTTTAATTCTTTCCCCCTACAATTTAGCAATGTGGGCTGGTGCGAGCTGTATAGCTTTAGCAGTTCTTTTATTTTTACTTCCAAATCTGGTAGATGAAACTTGTGGTAGTTAGAAAGATCCAATTTTTGCAATTGTACTCTATTTCCCATTAAAATAACATCGGTACTCTGCAGCACACCTTCTACCACTCCAGCTGCAACAGCAGCATCTCCGCCCAATTTTAGCATCTCTTGCTTTAAAATATTAGCTGCTCCTATTTCTATATCACAGAGTTTGATATTTAAATTCTGCATTTTACCGCACATTGCCTCAATTCCACGCCGTGACACTCCAATTTTTTGCAGCTCCAGTTTAGCTGTCTGCAGATTGTTAATAGTTAAAATCCTATCCATCTTTATTCCTATTTTATCTGATATATAAAGGTGATAAAGCCAGTTTGCTTCACCTCTTGCTCAATAGCGTTGAATCGCCATTTTTTTATTGCTTCTACACTTATTCTATCTAAAATCGGATCGGCTTTTTGTACTAGCACCACATTAGCAACTTCACCAGGTGCTGTTACCTGAAATTTAATTTTTACCCGAGCATTTTTCTGTATTCCTTGCGGATATTCGGGAATCTGCTTATGCAAAATCGTGCGACTAGATATTTCTCCCTCCAAAATATATGGAGAAACATTATCTCCTCTTGTAAGCCGCTCTGAAAGGCTATTTAAAAAATCTCCTTCATCTCCCAAATCTGGCTTCTCTTCTAGCTCTCGTTTTATTCCTTTTGCAGCTATATTACTCTGAATTGGTTGTTGCACATTCCCAATATCTTCTGTTTGTTTGGAAGTTGACATAGCTAATTCTTTGAACTCTGGAGAATATAAGTTTTCTGGCTGGGAAACTGCTGCAGGTGGCAGTTCAACTTTTTTAGGAATAATGTTACCGCTATTCCCCTGCGAATATTGTTTTGTAATAGCAGCAGATCCAGCTGGCTGTAAGATTTTCTGGTTGTTTGCTTCTTGGGGAATTCCAAATTGCAAAACTTCGATAACTTCGTTTTGTTCAACCTGGGGCAATTGAACCTGATAAAGATAGCCTGCTAACCCCAAGAGCAGATGCAAAAAAATAGAGACAACAAATGCCAAATTTTTAGTACTCATTTTCTTGTTTTTGTATCTGGGTTGCTATGAAAAAGCGTTCTGTACCTGAAAGTTTGGCTAAATCTATTATTTTAACAATTTTTTTTAGTGCTATTTCCTGGTCAGCGCGAATAACCACAACCTGTTGTGGATCTTCGATTAGTCGAGCAGATAGCACTTCGGCCAAATTATTCCAGTCAACCTGTTGCTCGCCTACAAATATTTTATCATCCTTGGTATAGGTAATACTAATATTTTTAGTAAATTCATTCTGGTGAGTAGCTGCTCCAGGCAGATCTACCTTGATACCGGCATGTGTAACAAAATTGGAAGAGATAAGCAAAAATATAATAAGCAAGAAGATAACATCGGTGAATGATATAAGCCCCAAAGAAGAGATACGTTGTTTCTTAAGACGGCTTTTCATGTTAACTCCTCAAATTTTTCACAGTAGCCAAAAAGTTGTGTGCTTCTTCTTCCAAATTTTGTTCAATCACCTCTAATTTACTTATTAAATAATTATAGAAGAGAATAGTTACAATGCCAACTGTTAGCCCCCCGATAGTAGTTAAAAGCGCTTCCCAAATACCATTTGCAAGCAAACTAATATCCACTCCACCGCCAGTCTCGCCAATCTGCATAAAAACTTTAACCATACCCGTCACAGTTCCCAAAAATCCAATTAAAGGTGCTATAGCTGCAAAAGTGGAAAGTGTGCCTAAATTTCGTTCTAACCTGTGTATTTGGTTATTAATTGCTAGCTCTACCGTCTCACGATCATTAAAAACCTGTTTTTGAAAATTATCAATAATTTTGGCTAACACACCTGCCAATGCTGAATTTTTCTTCTCTTCACATTTTTGTATTGCTTTATCATTGTAACCTGCTGCCAAATCTTCATATATTCCCTGCAAAAATTCATCTTTTAACTTGTTTGCTCTATTTATCTTTATCAACCGCTCAATGATGATGGCTACAGCAATTATAGAGATCAATAGCAATACCGCCATCAAAATACCACCTCTGGCTGCCAGATTTAGTAAATTGGTTTCTTCACCGGGTAAAAATGCTAATAGGAACATCGTACCTCCCGTCACTTTCTTTTTCCGCTATCTTAATGTTAGAGTTAAAATGTCAATTTACTTTTGGAATTTTCATAGAAAAAATTATAATTCATACTTGCAATAGCATAGAAGATAAACGTTTTAGTTGACATACCTTTAATCCAAATATTTTTTTTGGAAAAGGAGTAAAGATGAAATCGAATAGTTGGGGAAAATTTTTTGGTATTACCACTTTTGGCGAAAGCCATGGAAAAGCGATGGGGGTGGTACTGGAAGATATCAAGCCAGGTTTGGTATTCCCACATCAGCAGCTGCAATCTGCTTTAGCCAGAAGAAAACCCGGACAGAATAAATTCACTTCTGCCCGCCAGGAAACAGATGATTACCAGATTTTATCTGGCGTTTTTGACGGCATAACTACCGGTATGCCCATTTGTATAATTTTCCCCAATCGTGATGCACGTTCCCAGGACTACGAAGATATAAAAAATCTCTTCCGTCCCGGCCATGCAGATTTTTCCTATTTTAAGAAATTTAAGATATTCGATTATCGTGGAGGTGGCCGCGCTTCTGGCCGAGAAACAATATGTCGGGTAGCCGCAGCTGAAATAGTCGATTATCTTCTGCAAAATATAAAAATTCAAATGTATGCTGTGCAAATAGGAAAAATGAAAGCTGCTAAAAAATGTATTCCACCATCAAATACACTTTGGTGGCCAGATAACAACATAACTGCAGTGGAAAATTACCTGCAACAAGTGCAAGAGAAGAAAAATTCAGTAGGCGGAATAGTGGAAGCTGTGATAGATAATATTCCCCCTGGCTGGGGAGATCCTGTTTTTAGAAAACTAGATGCTGCTTTAGCTGAAGCTATTTTATCTTTAGGAGCTGTAAAAGGAATAGAATTTGGGGATGGATTTGCATTAGCAGCTCAAACTGGGTCACAAGCAAACGATCAGATGAATGAAAAGGGTTTTCTTAGCAATCATTGCGGCGGTATTTTAGGTGGCATCTCCACTGGTGAACAGATAAAATTCCGCTTTGTAGTAAAACCTACTCCCTCTATCGCCAGGCGACAGCAAACTATCACTAAATCCGGCAAAAGTGCCTCAATTAGCATATCTGGTCGGCATGATGTCTGTGTAGTTCCACGCCTTATACCAGCAGCTATCGCTATGGTGAAACTGGTGCTGGCAGATGCTGCTTCCTACCAAAAACTGGTGGAAAATAAAACCCAGAACTTAACAGATCTACGCGAATCTATCGACAAGATCGATGAAGACATTTTAATTGCTTTGACTCGTAGAAACCATATTTCACAGGCGATTGGAAAACTAAAAAAACAAAAAGAGATGTCAGTGAAAGATATACAGCGCGAAGAAAAATTATTACAAAATTTGCAGATAAAAGCCAAAGAGTGGCAGCTAAATTCTGCTGCAGTAGAGAAAATTTGGAAAATAATTTTAGCGGAAAGCCGCAAACAACAATGATAATCTGTTCCTTACCTGCCGATTTAAATGAAAATATTACCAGTTGGAAAGAATATCGCTTAGATTTCCTGCACAGCTTGAATCAATTTGCCCAAAATGTAGATAAAAAAACAATTTTAACCATACGAGAACCGGATGAGGGTGGAAAAAGACATTTCGCTAAAACTCAGAAAAATATATTTTATAAAAAAATGATAGCAAAATATGACTGCTTGGTTGATTGGGAAATTCTTAAATATGATAAAAAAATTAATCTCCCTTCTCACAATCTGGTGCTGTCATATCATAATTTTGGGAAATGGGAAATTAACCAGTTAGAAAATATAATAGCCCTAGCAAACCAACTTCCGGCCAGATTTTTGAAATTAGCAATTCCAATAAACAGTTACCAACAATTAGGCCAAATAAAAAAACTAATAGAAACAAGCGATAAACCTGTTATTTGGGCTGGTTTGGGCAAATTAGGAAAATTAAGCAGGGCTTTATACAAATTTTTGGGTGCAGCAGCTACTTTTTATGGTTTGGAAAAATTTCCTACTGCACCTAATCAACTCACCAGACAGGAAGCAGATAAATTCAGATTGAAAAAACTAACCGCTAACAGTAGCATTGGAGGCATAGTAGGAGGAGAGCAGGTTGCAAAATCTTTAGGTTTGGAATTTTATAATCAATACTTCAATAGCCACAACTATGACGCTGTTTACCTACCCTTTTACTGCGATAATTTTAATGATTTCTGGGACTGGCTGCTGGGAAACAGCGGTTTTTTGGGTTTTTCAATAACTATGCCGTTTAAAGAAAAAATAGCTAAAAAATTAGATCAAAAACAACCCATAAATCTGTTTTTGCCATCTAGCAATATTGCTGCAAACACCGACATCATTGCCTTCCAAAAAGCTTTAACACATTTGCAGATAAATGAACATCATAAAATTCTCTTGTGGGGTTACGGAGGTACAGCTACAACCTTTTTATTGGCAGCTAAAAAGTTTAAAGAAAATATATACGTAGATGGTAGAAACAAAACTAAACTGCAGAAATTTATAAAAAAATTTAACTTGAAAAGTGCTACTTCTGCTCCAATTTCTCAGTATCACTTGTTGGTAAATTGCACACCGAGAGGCACCTCTACAACATCATTGCAGCAAGAAATGCTTCCTAAATTCACAAAACTTATAGATCTTCCCTACCAGAAAAAACCAACTGAATTAGTACAATTCTGTCAGCAAAATTCACTTCAGTTTGTTTCTGGTCAACAATTCTGGTATTGGCAGGCAGAAGAACAGTTGAAATATTTCATTAAACAATTGAAGGGCAAATTATGAAAAAGATAATAATTTTATCTTTGTTTTTAGCTATAGCAGGTTGTGTCACCATCAGCTATCCCACTGTTTTCCAAGAAATATTGCAAGCTGCTGGTGATAATAGCTTAGAACTAAAAAAAGCTATTAACTACTTTCAGAATAAAGGTAATTTTTTAGAGTTGAGTTCTTTATATTTCTTATTGGAAAATATAGAGGGACACCATTATTTTGAATTTGGATTATTCGATGCACAAAACAATCAAATAGAGTGGCATATAGAAGATTATGCTTCCTACCAAAAAGCTAAAGCAGCTATGGATTCCCTGGAAAATCAATATGGAAAATTGCACTGGGACAAAGCAAAAAAAATAGAAGATGTACAAGCAATTTCTTCTCAGTATCTGATAAATAATGTGGAATTAGCATATCAAGCTTGGAAAAATAAACCCTGGGCACAACAGTTTCCTTATCAATCATTCCAAGAATACATTCTACCCTATCGCGTTAATAACGAACCTATAGGAAATTGGCGCCAATTTTTCTTAAAAGAATATCAGGATTTGCCGCAAAAATTAGAAAACCCGGAAGATATGATAGAAGCTGCAACTTATATAAACGAAAAATTGAAAAGTTGGGTTAAATTCGATAGCAAATATTATCTGCATCCTACCGACCAAAGTTTTATGCAAATGCTAAGAAGCGGCAAAGGACGGTGTGAGGATATGAGCACCTTTGCTATCTATGCTATGCGAGCTAATGGTATCTGTGTAGCTGCAGATTATACTCCCTATTGGGCAGATTCAAATAACAACCATGTCTGGAATGCATTAATAACTTTAGATGGCAAAACCATTCCTTTTATGGGGTGCGAAGTAAACCCGGGAGAGTATGAATTAGCGCATAAAGTTGCCAAAGTATACCGCAAATCATTTCGGAAGCAGCAGCAAAATCTGGCTTTTCAACAAAACAATGCCGACCGAATACCTCCATGGTTAGGAAGTAAATTCAGCCGCGATGTAACCCCGTTTTATACTAAAGTAAACGATATTGTTGTGAAATTAGATACCCTGAAATATCCACAGCCAGAAAATTCACGTTTCCTGTTTCTTGCTGTTTTCAACAATGGGGCTTGGCGTCCTATAGATTGGGCAGAGATAGAACAAAATTCAGCAGAATTCATCGATATGGGTTTAGAAATTATGTACCTGCCTTGCTATTATAACCGTAAGGTGATTCCGGCAGGCCCACCTTTTATTCTACAAAAAAATGGCAAACAGTATGTTTTGGATGGCAAAAAAGCGAAAAATTTGAGCATAACTTTTACCGCTGTCGATAAAGCTAAGTTTACCAGTCCATCCGATTCCTTATATTTTGAGGGTGAAGAGGGAAAATATGAATTATTCTTTTGGCATAAAAAATGGATTTCTCTGGGGAAGAAAACAACCACGGGACAGGCCCTACATTTTTCCAATATTCCAGCCAATAGAATATATCGTTTGACAAAAACTAACGATATTGGAAATGAACGAATTTTTAGTTTTAAAAATGAAAAACAGATTTGGTGGTAAAATATGAATCCGGTAGAAATAATAATAAAAAAACGTAATGGTAATAAATTAGAAGAAGCAGAAATTAGGAATTTTGTCGAGCTATATCTGCAAAATAAGATTCCTGAATATCAAATGAGCGCCCTACTTATGGCAATCTTCTTCTCTGATATGCAACCTCAGGAAGTGGAGACTCTAACCAAGATCTATATCGAATCTGGCAAACAGTTGCAGTTTCCTCCAAAATGGCATACTGTAGACAAACATTCCACCGGCGGTGTAGGCGATAAAATAAGCTTGATGCTTACCCCAATTGCAGCAGCTTGTGGTTGCAAAATTCCAATGATTTCTGGCAGAGGACTAGGTCACACCGGTGGTACTTTAGATAAATTGGAATCAATTCCAGGATTCCGAACAGATTTTTCTGATAACGAATTCAAACAACTAATCGAAAAGAATGGATTTGCAATAATCAGCCAAAGCCAGCAATTAGTACCCGCCGATAAACGCATATACGCATTACGAGATGTTACTGGCACCGTGGAAAGTTTACCGTTGATAACTGCCAGTATAATGAGTAAAAAAATTGCAGAAGGTGCAGCTAATTTGGTAATCGACCTAAAAATTGGCTCAGGAGCTTTTATTAAAGATATGAAAAATGCTAAAAAATTAGCCAAATTGCTCAAAACCACTGGTGAAAATCTAGGCCAAAAAGTAAAAGTAATATTCACCAATATGAATGCTCCGTTAGGAAATTATGTAGGTAATAGTTTGGAAGTTTTGGAAACTATTGAATTCTTGAAAGGGAAAATGCCTGCCGATGTTGAACAAATAACAAAAGCTTTAGCTATACAAATGCTGAATTTGACCGGTATTGAACAAAACAGAAACAAAGCTGAAAAAATGATTACAGAAGTTATTACCAACCACAAAGCACTGAATTTTTTCAAAAATTTCATAGAAACCCAAGGTGGTGATCCAGCAGTATGCGACGATACCTCGCTGCTGCCTCAAGCCAAATATGAATTAAATATCAAATCTCCAGCTACGGGATATATTAAAAATATCGATTCACAGGCTATTGGCTATGCTTTGGTAGATTTAAATGCTGGTCGGAAAACGTTAGAATCTAAGATAGATCACTCTACCGGAGCTTATCTGCCCTACAAAATTGGAGATAAACTGCAAAAAGATGAAAAACTCGGAACAGTTTTTGCCAACAACAAGAAAACAGGAAAAGCTGTAGCAGCTAAATTGGCAAAATGTTACCAATTAAGTGCAGAACCTATTGCCAAGCAGCCAATTATCTTAGGCGAGAGCTAAAATTGAACTAAATTCATTTTATATGAAATCACTTGACACCTCAACAGCTGAAAATAATTTGGTTCATCTTGAAAATAACGTGCACATAGATGTTTGAAAAATAATAAGTTAAAATAATACAAGGGAGTTATAAAAATGGCTGTACCGAAAAGAAAAGTATCAAAAAGCAGGAGAGACAAAAGAAGAACTCATTACAAAGCAGCTATGCCAACCTATGTAACCTGCTCAAACTGCGGAGAACCTTGCAGACCTCACAATATTTGTACAAAATGTGGATATTATAATGGTAAGAAGGAAATTGAAATAAAGGAATAAATGAAAATCGCCTTAGATGCTTTTGGTAGTGACAATGCACCTTCTCCTGAAGTAGAAGGTGCAATTCTTGCAATTAAGGAAGATGTTTGCGAAAAAATCATCCTAGTGGGAAACCAACAAGAATTGGAAAAAACATTAGCCAAATTCTACTTCGATAAGGAGCGTATTGAAATCGTAGCGGCCAGTCAGAAAATCACAATGGAAGATTCTCCTGCTAAAGTGGTTAAGCAAAAGCCTGATTCTTCTTTAGTAAAGGCTATCCAACTGCATAAAGAAGGCAAAGCGGCAGCTATGGTTAGTGCTGGTAATACCGGCGCTGTGATGGCTGCATCACTTTTTTCCTATGGACGCATAAAGAACGTGCTGAGGCCTGCTATTGCTATAACCCTTCCCACCCAAAAACAACCTGAGATAATTTTGGATGTAGGTGCTAATGTGGACTGCTCAGCAGATAATTTGGTACAATTTTCCAAGCTCGGAAGCCTTTATTCCAAATTTTTCTATCAAAATTCCAATCCCAAAGTAGCGCTCTTGAATATTGGCGAAGAAGACGCTAAGGGCAACGAAGTTGTGAAAAAAGCTCATATGAAACTAAAAAACTATCAAGACATCAACTTTGTTGGCAATATTGAAGGTGAAGAGCTGCTGAAAGGTGTGGTAGATGTGGTTGTTTGCGATGGTTTTGTGGGAAATGTGATGTTGAAAACAGTTGAAGGTGCTGCAGTTTCTATTTTTGCAATGATGAAAGAGCAGATCAAGAAAGATTGGATAGCCAAAATTGGGGCTTTACTCTCTTTTCCAGTTTACACTTACTTAAAGAAAAAGATGGATCATTCTGAATATGGTGGAGCACTTTTAGTAGGTTTAAATGGTATTTCTGTTATTTCACATGGCAAAGCTAATGCCATAGCAATAAAAAATGCGATAAAATTTGCTTCCCATATTTCCCAATCGGGTTTTATGGAGCATACGCGTGAGTATTATGAGAGGAACTAAGAATGGTAGCAAAATATTATGCTAAAATTTCTGGAACTGGACGTTATTTACCAGATAAGATATTGAATAATCACGATTTAGAAAAAATCGTCGACACTTCCGATGAATGGATAAAACAACGAACTGGTATGTGGGAAAGGCATATTGCCTCGGAAGATCAAGCTTCTTCTGATTTGGCTTATAATGCTGCAATAAAAGCTATTAAAGCTGCAAATTTACGAACCAAAGATATTGATATGATTGTAGTAGCCACTATTAGCCCTGATCATCCCTTTCCCTCTACAGCCTGTATTCTGATGAAAAAACTCGGACTGAAAAATATCCCTGCTTTTGACCTCTCTGCTGGCTGTACTGGCTGGATATACGCCATGGATATGGCCAGACAATACATAGAAAACGGCATTGCGAAAAATGTGTTAACAATTGGAGTGGAAATTGTAAGCAAAATTACTAATTGGAAAGATCGCAACACCTGCGTTCTTTTTGGCGATGGTGCAGGGGCTGCTATTGTTTCACGAGCAGAAACAAAAGACATATCCCGTATTATCGATAGTGAAATTACTGCAGATGGCACCTACTACGAATATCTTATTCAACCAGCTGGTGGCTCTCGTAATCCAGCTTCAACTAATACAATCAAAGAAAATAAGCATACTGTGGAAATGCAAGGTAACAAGATATTTAAATTAGCTATAAAATCGATGTACAATGCCTGCGAAACAGTTTTGAAAAGAAATGACCTTGATGTAAAATCAATCCATTGGCTTATTACTCACCAGGCTAATTTGCGCATAATAGAAGCTTTGGGTAAAAAGCTGAAAATAGATAGCAATAAAGTTATCGTAAATATTGAAAAATATGCTAATACATCTTCTGCCACCATTCCTATTGCCCTGGATGAAGCAATTCGTGCACGGAAAATACGGAGTGGCGATTTGGTTTTAATGGCTTCTTTTGGAGCAGGATTAACCTCTGGCAGCATACTAATTCGAGTATAAGAGGAATTATGTCTAAAATAGCTTTTATTTTCCCAGGACAGGGTGCCCAGTATGTGGGCATGGCTCAGGATTTCATAGAAAATAATGAACAACTACAAAAGATTATGGAAAATTTCGAAAGAAAAAATGATATCAATTTAGCAGATATTATGATAAATGGCCCTGAAGAAAAGCTAAAAGAAACTCGCTTTACCCAGCCCGCTATTCTTTTCCATAGCATTGCTGCACTGCGCACTTTGCAAGCTGAGCTGGATTTGGAACCAGATTTTGTTGCTGGACATTCCTTGGGAGAATTTTCTGCCTTAGTCGCGAACAATGTACTTAACTTGGAAGATGCCATGTACTTAGTATATAAACGTGGGCAATTTATGATAGAAGCGAATGAAGGCAAACCATATGGTATGGCAGCAATTATTGGTTTAAAGCCGAGTAAAGTGCAAGAAATCTGCGAACTTGCTTCCCAAAAAGATACAGTGATTGCAGCAAATTTCAATACACCTGTACAAACAGTTATTTCTGGCAGTAAAACTGGTGTAGAAGAAGCTTGCAAGCTGGCAAAAGCAGAAGGAGCTAAACGTATTGTGCCACTGGTTGTAGGAGGACCTTTTCATTCGCCATTAATAGCAAAAGCGGCAGATTGGCTAAGCCAAGAGATGGAAAATATCTTCTTCACCCCCAGCTATATTCCTTTGGTTTCCAATGTAGATGCACAACCTACCATCGATATAAAAAAAATAAAACAAAATCTGGCACAGCAAGTAACATCTTCGGTGAGATGGCTGGAATCAATGGAATTTTTGATAGACCAGGGAGTTGACCTGTTTATTGAATTTGGTCCCCAAAAAGTACTGTCAGGGATGATGCGCAAAATCAACCGCAAGGTAAAGGTAATTAGCTTTAGTAAATTGGAAGATTTGCAAGATGTAAAAGCAAAAATTATTGAGAACCTAAAACAAAAGTTCGATGATTCCATAGAAAAGGTGACAAGCAAAAAAGATGAATTGAGTGTAGTTCTGAAAGATCTGGTAGAAAAAATGATCCACAACGATCATAAATTATCGGAGGAGCTACAACCTATAAACTTCTATTTAAAACCCCGTGCTTCCATTATTAAAGTTTTGGATTATATTTCTCAGAATGATTACGATATCACAATAGAAAACCGAGCAAAATTCCATTCCGACTTGGAAGAATATAAAGAAAATTTCGAATATGCTTTCAACATTATGAAAAGATTAAAAGAGAGCGGTTTAGAAACTTCCGATATGAACCGCAGATTGATGGATATATTTTTTAAAACCCTAAATTAGAAAAGGAATAAGGATGCGATTAGAGAATAAAGTAGCAGTTATTACAGGTGGTGCTCGTGGTATAGGTTACAGTATAGCTGAGAAATTTGCTTCTGAAGGAGCAAAAGTTGTAATCCTTGATTTAAACCAAGATAGCATAGACAAAGCTGTGGCTAAATTGAATAAATTGCAAGAAGATGCTACTGGTTATATTGCAGATGTAACCAACTCCCAACAGATCACTGATATTTTTAAACAGATCTATAAAAGGTTTAAGCAGATTGATATACTGGTGAATAATGCTGGCATAACCAAAGATAACTTAATGATGAGAATGAAAGAGGAAGATTGGGATGCAGTGATAAATGTAAATTTAAAAGGAACCTTCAACTGTACCCAAAAGGTAAGTCGTTATATGATGAAACAGAAAAATGGCGTTATTTTGAATATTGCCTCTGTGATTGGAATTATGGGAAATGCTGGACAAGCCAATTATGCAGCTTCTAAGGGAGGCATAATTGCTTTAACTAAATCTACTGCTAAAGAATTTGCCAGTCGCAATATTCGTGCTAATGCAATTGCTCCTGGGTTCATTAAAACCGAGATGACCGATAATCTTTCCCAAGAAGTTATTGACAAATATGCCGAAGTAATTCCTTTGAATCGTATGGGTACCCCCCACGATGTGGCTAATTTGTGTTTATTTTTAGCTTCTGAAGAAGCAAATTATATAACCGGCCAGACCATCTGCGTAGATGGCGGCTTAGTAATGTAATCTAAATTAGGAGGAAATAATGGATGTAACAGCAAAAGTGAAAGAAATCATTGTTGATGAATTAGGCGTGGACGAAAATGAAGTTACCATGGATGCTAATTTCATCGAAGATCTGGGAGCAGATTCCCTGGATACTGTTGAACTGATCATGAAATTTGAAGAAGAGTTCGACATCGATATTGAAGATGAAGAAGCTGAGAAACTCACCACTGTAGGAAAAGCTATAGAATTCCTAAAAGAAAAATTAAACTAATTAACATTGATGTGGTGGAGTTTCTTTATAGACTCCACCCAAATTTTATCTACTACAAAAAGGGGTATTGAAAAATGTCAAAAAGAAGGGTTGTTATTACTGGATTAGGCACCTTGAATGCCATAGGCGATAATACCGAAGATACATGGAAAAATTTATTAGCTGGCAAGAGCGGAATTAAAAGAATCGAACGCTTTGAAATAACCGATGATTATGCCAGTCATATAGCAGGCAAGGTAAAGCACTTCGATCCGAAAGATCATTTCGAACGAAAACGAATAAAAAAATTAGACCGTTACACCCAATTTGCTCTTGTAGCTGCCAAAGAAGCTCTGCAAGATGCCAAACTATTGGAAGCAAAATTTAATAGAGACAAAGCGGGAGTTATTATTTCCTCTGGAATTGGTGGTATGTATACCTTCGAAACTGAAGCAAGAAAAATGGTGACGAAAGGCCCCAAAAGGATTAGCCCATTCTTCGTACCTAAAATGATATCAAACGCCTCTCCCGCAGAGGTAGCTATTGAATACAAACTACGTGGAATAAATTTTAATATTACTTCTGCCTGTGCTTCAGCAAACCATGCTTTAGGCACAGCTTATCGTTCTATTCAATACGGAGATGCCGATATAATTCTTGCGGGTGGTTCAGAAGCTGCAGTTACACCGCTTACGTTAGCTGGTTTTACTTCTATGAAGGCGATCAGTACCCGTAATGATGAACCTGAGAAAGCTTGTCGCCCCTTCGATGCTGAACGCGATGGTTTTGTTTTGGCTGAAGGAGCTGGAATACTTGTTTTGGAAGAATTGGAACATGCTAAAAAGCGGGGAGCGAAAATCTATGCTGAAATAGTGGGTTACGGTGCTTCCTGTGATGCTTACCATATTACTGCACCCGCTCCCGATGGTGAAGGCGGAACCAGAGCGATGAATATGGCTCTACAAGATGCTGGGTTAAAACCAGAAATGATCGATTATGTTAATGCTCACGGAACTTCTACACCATTGAACGATAAAATTGAAACAGCTTCTATAAAGAATGTGTTCGGAGAGCATGCTTATAAATTGAAAATAAATTCCACTAAATCGATGGTTGGCCACACTTTAGGTGCAGCCGCCGGTATAGAGGCAATAGTTTGTTGTAAATCTATCCAAACTCAGCAAATTCACCCCACTATTAATTTAGAAAACCCCGATCCAGATTGCGATCTCGACTATACAATTTCAGGTAAATATGATCTGGAAATTTCCTATGCGCTCAGCAATTCTTTAGGATTTGGTGGACATAATGGGGTAATAATCTTTAAAAAATATTAAAACTATGGGAAGGGCGGTTATCCCGTCCTTCCAATTTTATTTGTTTTGAAAAATTTAATAAAACAGCTAATCTCGGATAAAACAGCTACCGAAGAAATTGCTAATTTAGAACAATTGCAAGAAGTTATCGGCTATCATTTTACCGATTCTTCTTTGTTAAAAGCGGCACTTACGCACACTTCCTACCACAGTAAAGAAGAAAAATACTCTGCTTTTGAAAGAATGGAATTTTTAGGAGATTCTATTTTAGGTTTAATAGTAGCAGAATTTATCTTTAATAAATTTCCACATTATACCGAGGGAAATCTTTCTAAATTAAAAGCTAAACTGGTTTCTAGAAAATTTTTAGCATTAAAAGCTAAAGAATTTAATCTGGGAAAATATATTTTACTTAGCTCTGAAGCTGCAAGAAATGGAGGCCGTCTTTCCAGGTCTATTTTGGGTGATGCTATGGAAGCTTTGATTTGTGCCATCTATTTAGATAGTGATATCAAAGCTGCGGCAGATTTTATCCATAAATTTATTGTGAAAAATTACAAATCCCCTCTTGCGGAAGAAGATATGACCAATTATAAAAGCAAGTTGCAGGAATTCACTCAATCGAAGTATCAGGTAGTACCAGAATACAAAATAATTTCGGAAAACGGGCCAGATCACGATAAAACTTTTACCGTAGAGGTTTACATTAACCAAAAACTTTGGGGTAGTGGCAAAGGCAATAGCAAGAAAGAAGCTCAGCAACAGGCAGCTAAGAGTGCCTGTACAAAATTAAAGCTATAATGAAGATTCTACCACTCTTCATCACACATCAAGGTTGCCCTTTCCAATGTCTGTATTGCAATCAGAAAGCTATAACAAAGAGTAGTGGTTTTAATTTTGAAAAAGCTGAGCAGTTATTAGCTGATTTTTGCAAAAAAAACCTGGAAACAACGAAGGAGGTAGCTTTTTTTGGAGGTACTTTCACTAGCCTTCCTTTAAGTTTACAGAAGGAATATTTTGCTCTAGTTCAACCCTATCTTCCCAAGCTTAATGGTATTCGCATATCTACCCGTCCCGATTTTATCGACGAATCGATTTTGGCAAATCTACGCCAAAATAAAGTAACTGTGATAGAATTGGGAATTCAAAGCTTTTCAGATGATGTTTTAACTGCTAGCAAGCGTGGATATAATTCCCAAACATCACAGACCAGCTGCCAATTGATAAAAGAAAATGGCTTTAAACTTGGAATTCAACTTATGCCAGGTCTGCCGGGTTTTCTGCCATCAACCTGGGAAAAAACATTAGAAATCACTGCAAATCTACAACCAAGTTACGTACGCCTTTACCCAACTGTGGTACTTGCCAATACAGAATTAGAGAATTTGTATAAAAATGGAGCTTATAAACCTTTATCACTGTCTGAAGCAATAACGATTTGTGCAGAAGCAAGTGAAAAATTTTCTCAGAATAATATTCAGATAATAAAAATAGGACTACATTCCGATATCGACGAAGTGATCGCTGGTCCATATCATCCTGCTTTGGGAGAAATAGTGAAAGGGCGCATTTTATGCCAAGAACTTATTAGAAACTATAAAAAAAATCACACTTTATTCTTAAATCCGCGATATATCTCTTTATTAACTGGTTTCAACCACAAAAATGCTAAATTTCTAAAAAAAACATTAAATATAACAAAACTGCCAATAACTCTCTGTTCAAAGACAAATTATTTTAGCTTTAAAAAGAAGAAAGCAAAACAATACCTATGATTTTTTTAGCATTGATATTAGCATTCGCAATTGGTTGGCTTTTTTATAGGAAAACAACGCCACAGCTAACACCAGTAAAACGTTATCTACTAATGGCATTACGAATAATAGTACTTTTCATTGTACTTTTATTTCTGCTTAATCCTATTTGGAATTATGTAAGCAAGCGCTCTAACCCCGAGAAAGTAATAATATTAACCGATAATTCAGCTAGTATAGATGAAAAAAAGAGAAACTATTTTAGTAACATTAAGCCAATAGTAGAAAAAAAATACAAGCAAGCAAACTATAATGTAGTTAACTACACTTTTGCCGACGGATTACAGGGTAGTAGCAACAAAACTTATCTGCTGAAAACTATGGCTGAGTTGCAAAAGCAGGAGGATTTATCTAATACCAAAACTATCCTGTTATTCTCTGATGGCTGGTTTCAAGATGAAGAGTTAGAACAATTACAATCTTTACAAATACCCATAGATGTGTATTATCCAAATCAAAATTTGGTTTATGAAGATTTGAGTATAGAAGAAGTGCAGCACAATACAAAAGCGCTGCAAGATGAAGTTAACCCGATAGTGGTTACAGCAGTAGCCTCCCATTTTAAAGGCATGGCAGAGGTTGAACTGCAGGTAGATGGGAAAACTGTAGCTCAAAAAGAATGTGATTTTTCTCAAAAAAGTTTTGATAAAATAAATTTCGAGCATGCTTTTCAAGAAACGGGATTAAAACGTTTAACAGTGAAGATAAGCAGTGAAAAAATAAACGAAACAAACGAACAAAATAATTTCTATTATGGTGCTGTGCAAGTAAGTAAAAGAGATTTTAAGATCACAATTTTAAGCGATAAGCTTAACTGGGATGTGAAATTTTTGAAAGATTGTATTAAACGACAAGAAAATTGGCAATATCAGACCATTATTCCCGAAAAATATCCGTTCCAACTCTCACCGGAAAATTTAGCTAAAACTAACGTTTTGATAATAATAAATAATGGAACTTTAAAAATAGAAAATTTGGATTTTGTAGAAAACTTCCTAAAAAACGGGAATTCACTTTTGAGTATAGGTAAACCTTTAGCAGCAGAGTTTAGCACGATTTTAGGAAGTTCATTTAAGTCAGCACGCAAAAGTAGTGTACGGATTTCTAATGAGGCAGATCAATTCACTACTTTTCAGCTTTGGCGTTCTCAACAAGTTAAAATTGCTCCTTTAGCCTACTATTTTGCCAAGCCTAAAGCCCAGAGCCAGGTTTTGGCTGAGTTCAACAATCAGCAGAAATCACCAGCAATTTTGTTTAATTATTTTTTCAAAGGCAAAGTGTTGGAATTTTTATTCCACGATATTTGGCAGTGGCAAATGGAAGTGGAAAATGCCAATTTCCATCAATTCTTTTCAGATATTTTGCAATGGCTTGGTAGCAGCGAAACCGACAGATTTATTGCATATCCCAGTCAAAATAGCTATATCCAAGGTGAAGAGATAGATATATTTTTGCAAGCATACGATGAAGCTTATAATTTAATTCAAGATTTGGAAGCTAAGGCAGAACTTTTTAACCAAGATGACGAAAAAATAGCGCAAGTTTATATGAGTCCACAGCAAGATAGATTTGTAGCTAACTTTACTGGTAACTTAGAGCCAGGGCACTATAAATTTCAGGTTTCAGATAACCGCTATAAATTACAGGCTAATGGTGAATTTATTGTGCAGAAGGCCCAATTGGAAAAATTCAATTTAGGTTTCAATCGCAATAATTTGAACTATGTGAGCCATATCAGTGATGGTAGTGTCTACCATGACCTTAAACAGCTATCTATTCAGAAAGCCCAGATTAAAACCCAAAAAATAGAGCAACAAATACCTCTTTACAAAAAGTGGTATATAATCGCTCTATTTTTATTCTGTTTTTGTTTAGAACTGTTTCTCCGCCGTAAATGGGGACTACTTTAATCTAAAGCTTTTCCTCCAATACCAAAATTGGTACGCGGCACTTCATCGATTCTTACATAAACTGCTGAGGCTGGCTTTTTAGTAACTTCCACAACCGCATCGGTGAATTTTTTAATTAAATCTTTCTTCTGCTGAAGGGTTAATTCTCCTGCATTCTCCATTGTGATAATTGGCATAAAACCTCCTAAAATTTAAATTTTATTCCAGAACTTACACCTATTCCCCGTGATTTGGCAAAAAGGCCGTTCATAAATGTAATTGCAGTTGTATATTCGAAATTTGCTAAATCTATTCCCAATCCAAAATTCCAACGAGTATCTTCGCCAAACCCAACAGAGGTTTGCAAAGGTAGCCATGGAAGAGGCTTCATATAAATTCCGAATTCAGTCCCTTCCCATTTATAATCGGAAGAGGTATATTTAAAAAGTCCGTGCACTTTTTTATACAACCTATGCTGCACTCCCCACACAATTGTAGGTTTTATATGTACTTTTTTAAAATCTACCCGCAAAGAATCATTTTCCACGCTATCGTCAAATGGTTCATAATCCTCATCGAAGTAGAGTAGTGAATCTACATAAGTTCCCTGGTATTCTGCCCCAGCAAGGTTGGAATATTCCCACTCAGCAAACAGGTCATCTACACTAAAATGAAACCAGCCTTCGGGAAGTTTAGCTTTAAATCCCAAACCAAAACCAACAGCGCTAGCCAATTCTGTTTCGTCATCTGTATAGATAAATTGCATATCGTAGTTGTAGTAGGTGCTATCGGTACAGGTACCAAATTTTTGCTCGCTCTTGGTTACCTCACCATAAGCTAAGGCATTGTATAGGTTTAAATTCGCACCTACATATATTGGCATTTCTCGCACATAATTCACAGTATTATCCCAATATTTGAATTTAGTGATGGATTCCGGAATAAAACTTAGTTGAAGAGATTTATCATAAGCATAAGAGGCTCTGGTTTTTACAAAAGAAATACCCCAAGACCCCTTACCACTGCTGGCAGTATAATGTTCATCTTCATTGCCATAAAAAATAATTTCAGTATATTTTTTTTTTAAGACATTAGCATTCAGCTTTCCATAAACTGCTATATCCAGATTCCAATTTTGGTAGCCAAAACTTAGGGGTTTAAAATCGATATAGGCATCCAGATCCAAATCCCGTTCTGTTAATGTTTCTTTTTCGGAATTGGTAAGCTGATGGTCTTTTTCGAACATACTCAGATCACTTAAGTTTATTAAAGAATTATATACATTGACATTATGGGAATAGCCAGGAAAGTAAAATTCAAAATATTGGCGGCTTGCATATAGAGCAGGGTTTTCCGAAAAATTATCGAAATAGGCAAAAGTATTTACGGTTATTAACACTATTATTGTAATTGTTAGTATTTTTTTCATCATCACTTCCTATTCTTAGTCATCCAATAAATGATCACCAGCTAAAATTTGCACTTCAAGTTCAGCTTGAATTTGCACGCTGCCACTAAGAGGAGTACCTTGCTCACTGTAAACCCCAATACGAGAACCGATATAGGCTGTATCTTGTAAAAGATATTTCAAGTCAGTTTGTTTTACTTCCACCTGCTTTTCCATAGTTTCGTTAGTTGTTTCCAAATATGGAATACTGATAATTGTTATCTTGGTAGTATCTGGATTTTCGAACTGGTAGAGTTGCTGAACAAGATCGTTTTCAGTAGCTGAAATCAAGATTTCTGCTTTTACATCCACACCGGTTGTATTGATGTATTTCAGGTTTATTCGACCATTTTTGAACGTATCGTAAATATCCTGATCAAAATCTGCTACATCTTCTTCATTGGTTTGCGGCTCGCCATCTTCCTGAGGAATTATCCAGCTATCAGTTGCCAAATCTATTTTGCTAGAAAACTCGATATCGGCATAGAGCGTATCTCCAGCGTAAAACTCCGCAGCTTCTGAACCAATACCGCCCACTATGGGATCAACCTCATACTGGATATTAGTTGGAATTATAGAGAGTATCTCATTTAAATTATAGTCGCTAAAATCTTTAATGATTGTGAAATTGGATTGAGCTGGAATACCGATGATAGGCGCATTTCCGGTAGAGTATTCAATCAATTCTACAGTTTCACCTTCATTATTGGAAGCTGTAAGATTTAATTCCAAACGTGCTGGGATTTTCGAATTCCCATAGGAGATATCTAACTTCATCTGGCTAGCACCTACCATTTCAAAATCGCCTTCTGTTTCCACATCCAAATCTATCTCTATATCGCCTGTAATGGGATCAATATCCTGTTCTTGGCTGATAACAGCATTTATGTAGGCAAAATCAAGAGGCTGCAAGTTTGCATGTACTGTGAATTTATCGTTAGCATCTATGATCCTAACTTCATCTTCGGTATCTTGGGTATAGGTATAAAAATCAATTTTCACTATCTGAACAGGTTCACTGCCATCTCCAACAGAAAATCCAGCTAAATTTATATCTTTTTGGAAATAGGAAGTTCCTCCTTGGCTACGAGGAATTGTAAATGATGTTTCATAGGAATTACCGGTGGGATCATAAATGTTATCGATATAAACTTCGGCATTTATATTCAAATCTATTTGGTTTTCTATATCCAAGTTCAAGAAATATTCACCTTCTTCAATTGTAGCTTCATAGATTTCATATTCGTCGCTAACTTCCACTTCCACCGAATCATCGATAGCTTGAGCCGGAATAGGTGCTACAGCATGGTCTATCACAAAATCTTCGAAATCAACTTCTATATCCAAACCAGCATAATAGTCCAAAATTTCCACATTCCCTGCTGTACCATCACTCCAACCATGTATTATCATTCTAAGTGAATCAGGAATTACCATTCCAGAAATATCGTAATTGTTATATTCCACAACTCCGCCATTAGGAGCTATTCCTTGCGGAAAATCCAAGCTAATTAGCTCTTGAATTGTTCCATCTGTATAAACCCCTTTAAGAGTAGCCGTGAAAGGAAGAGAACCATCAACCGAACCCAACCAGAAGATCATATTATTCGTAAAGCTCATGTCCAGGTATCCACTGGAAAAATGTACTTCCTGGAACTCTTCGAACTTATCGAAACCTTTTTCTATATCCTCAAGTTCAAAAGAGGGAACCATGACAGGCTGGCCATTCATAGAAGAGTTCAAACCTGGAACAAAAAGACCATGTTCTTCCACCATTTCCTGTATAGTAATTTCTGTTTGCTTTGGTTCTGGTTCGTTTATCTCGATTTTACCAATTACTATTTCTTTGTCTTCACTCACGGCTCCGGTAGGATCCAATTCAATACTCACCGATTCAGAATCCGATTTTACAAATCCAAGAGTATCTCCCATCGCAACCAATGCACTGTCTTCTTCTGCCAATTCCAATACATTGTAAGAATCGTTAAGAATATTCATGTGAAAAGTTGTTTCCCAACTAGGCAGTCCAAATTCTTCCGGAAAAGAACAGCTGGCAACTATTAGTATTAACAATAAAAATGGTAACAATTTTCTATACATATTCACTCCTATGTTAAAATTCCACCCCACTTATCAGGATGTTTATTAAAAAGATATCGGCAACTGTCAAGCATAACCTTTGAAGGTGGATCGGTAATGGGAGGTAAAATCAGTTCAGAAAATATTTCTGCTGCTTTCTCCCACTCTTTTTTCGATACAGATGTAGAGCTTCTTCATAGTGATGTAACCACTCTAACTCTTTTTCTTAACTTTTTCACCTACAATTTCATAGATTCTGGTTGGTTCTGTTTTGTCCTGCACCTGCAGAAAATCCAGTTCTCGACACACTAATTTATCTTTTCCCAATTCATAACCTGTTTCGCTGATTTATATAATATTAGTCTGATAGATTTTATTCACACCTTCCAATCTTGCAGCTAAATTGGTAGCGTCACCAATAGCAGTATAATCCCAACGTTTTGCAGCTCCGAAATTTCCGGTAATTATCTCACGTGAATTTATATGCAATCTGGTTTTTAAATGCAGTTCTTCGGGAATGTTAAATTCCTTACCTTCTTGCTGTAATTATTTACAATATTTTTTATGCTGCAAGGCTGTTCTACAAGCTGAAAAGGCATGATTTGCACGATAGATTGGCATTTCAAAAAGCGCTATAATACCATCACTTGGATATTTATCCAAGAGTCTATTGTTTTCCAGGACAAAGTTAGCTATTTTTTCAAAATACTGGTTCAAATTGGTTACGAGTTCCGGCGGTGCTTTACCTTCAGAATAGGTGATAAAATTGTAGATATCGGAAAACATAATTGTCACCTCTATTTCATTTCCACCTAAAATTACTTTTCCCGCCTCAGCTTCCGAAGAGGCAGCCGCTGCCGATTACATTTCAGTCTGGAAGGGATAAACTGTTTCTGTGGTTCCAATTCACCAGATATTAGCCTTTAGAATCTGTTGGCAAAGGTTACTTAATATCAATTGTATAATCTTACAAATAAAATCTAAAAACATTTCCAGCAATTTTTTAGATTGCACCTGATAGATTAGTGGTACTTTACGATTGATAACATCGAAAGAAGGTTTCGCATTTATTATTCCTAAAGCTTGATTTGCACTCAACAAAGTATCGAAAGGAGCTCGAATACGACTGTATTTAGTAGATTTCCATGGTAATTTTTAGTAAGAATAGTCTTTGATTTTGAGGAAATCTTGGGTAGAATCGGATACTGATTTTGCTTTCAAAACTTATCGTTAATAGCAGCAGCGAACCGGCCCGCGGTTTGAACTGCCGTAGTCTCTTCTCGCTCTGTATCTGGTGAATAGCAATAACAACTATTTTTTATATAATTTACTCCAATTTAATCCTTTTCATCCACACTTCCAATTTAAAAAAATATTAAATGTAAATGAATCGGATTCATCAAGGAAATAATGTAAATCTAAAGTTAAGGAAAAATGGTAAAGGCTCTATTAAATAAAAAGCCCCGGAAATTCGGGGCTTTAATATGGCTCCTGAAGAGGGATTTGAACCCCCGACCTAGTGGTTAACAGCCACCCGCTCTACCGCTGAGCTATTCAGGATTTTAACGTTATTTAGGGTGACTTTTTAGAAACACTCCCATTTCGTGTCAATAAAAAGTTTTATTTCTTATTAACCTGAAAGGTGGTATCGCCTTTTTCGAAATATCCAATTATCTGATTAATAGCTGCTACACCAGCATTTACATTTGCTTCCAATGTTTGTGCACCCATCTTTTTGGGAGTAAAGAAGACTCTGTCACCAAATTTTTCCAACATCTCGTCCTTTTTTACAGGAGCAATATCGGAAACATATTTTAGATCCTCTCTTTCAGTTAACAGTTTAATCATACTATCTTCGCAGACAATTTCTTTACGGGCTGTATTAACTATTGTAGCATTTTGAGGTAGATCTTTCATTAGTTCATAATTAATTGATTTTTGTGTAGCTGGGATAGATGGCAGATTCAACGAGATATAATCACAGTTTTCATACATCTTTTTTACTTCTTGCACTGGTTTTACACCATCAGCTTTAATATCTGCATCATCCACATAGGGGTCGTATGCCCAAACTTCCATATCGAAGCCTTTAGCAATGCGCGCTACATTTTTACCAACATGGCCATAGGCATGTATTCCCAGTTTCTTGCCTTTCAGTTCACGTCCCGGTTTGCCATTAAATTGGCCCCTGGCAATGTAAACCATCATACCAAAAGCTAATTCTGCTACTGCATTGGAATTTTGGCCGGGAGTATTCATCACCACAATCCCTTTTTCACCGGCTGCTTCCAAATCGATGTTATCATAGCCAGCACCACCACGAACAATTACTTTTAACTGTGGAGCTTCAGCGATAACATCGGCTGTTATCTTATCACTGCGTACAATTAGAGCTTCAGCAGTTTTCACTGCAGCTAATAATTCATCCTTGCTCTCATATTTTTCTAAAATTTCCAACTCATAACCACCATTTTTACAAATTTCGGTGATTTTGTTAATTGCCTGGGATGCAAACGGTTTAACAGTTGCCACTAAAACTTTTTTTGCCATTTTTTCCCTCCATTTATTCCTATGATTTCTATTTTCATTATTTACAAATAGCACATTAAAGGTCAAGTAATATCGGTAATTCATAAAAAGAACTTGACGGAAAAAGCAAAATTGAAGTTAATCGCAAAAAATAATTTCAGGGAGTTCTTATGAAGAATTTCAATATTTACAAATTAATCAGTATTGTGGCGTTTTTAGTATTAATTTTTATACTGGCGTTACCTTCTTTTTTCAATATTAACGAGAAGAAGAATACTGAAGAGTGTATTAAGAATATGAAGATCATATATAAAGCTGTTGAGCGTTATATGGAAGAGCGTAATTTAGATTTTAACGGTACTCAGAGAGATTTGCGTCGAACTGGTTATCTTAAAAAAACCTATGTGTGTCCTTCAGGCCGTCCAGATGATAAATACTATATCGAAGGCAATCATGAAACTAGTGAAATAATTGTAAGATGTCCTTTGGAAGAAGAACTACCCGATCATAAATTACCAGAATCGATAATCGAATAGGGTTGAGGAATAATTATAATTTTACACCTTCAGGACGCTACCTGAAGGTTTTTTATTGATATCGTGACCTACAAAAAATTTTTAGAATATATTTATAAACGTCATTCTGGCAATGTAAAACTGGGTTTAGATAGAATCCATGCTATTTTGCAGGCAATGGATAATCCCAATCAGAAATTAACTGGTATTCATATTGCAGGCACTAACGGTAAAGGCTCTACTGCAGCTATTTGCGAAGCTATTCTGTTGGAACATGGCCTTTCTACTGGACTAAATACTTCTCCACATCTAATCGATTATCGGGAAAGAATCCGTTTAAATGGCAAAAATATTAAATTAGATGAATTGATGCAAACTTATAAAAAATGGGAAAATACTTTCGAGAAATACGAAGCTTCTTTTTTTGAAATAACTACAGCTATGGCTTTTTGGCAATTCTATAATAATCAGGTAGATGCTTCTATTTTTGAGGTTGGGCTAGGAGGGCGTTTAGATGGTACGCGTCCCTTCCAATCTACGGTAACAGTGATTACCAGTATTTCTTACGACCATACTAAAAGCTTAGGAGATACTATCGAAAAAATTGCATTCGAAAAAGCTGGAATTTTAAAAAATAATACCCCTTTAGTTCTTGGTAACATCCCCCAAAATGCTTTACAGGTAATTTTAAAAAAAACAGAAAAAAAAGATATCCCAGTACAACAAGTTAACAAAGATTTCCAGGTAAGTAATATAGAAGTTGATAATAGGGGCACTCATTTCGATTTTGAAGATAAAGACGGCAGCTATGAAAATATTTATGTAAATCTAATCGGAAAACACCAAGCTTGCAATGCTGCTTTAGCAATAACGGCTTGTAAAATTTATTTGGAAAAAAGAAACATAACTCCCCAGATAGAAAAAATACGCCGTGGTCTCAGTAAAGTAAATTGGCCGGGACGTATGCAAATTTTACAGCAAAAACCAATGGTAATAATTGATGGTGCGCATAACGAAGAAGGTGTAAAAGTACTCACTTCTAATCTACGTTCACTGTTTCCTAACCGAAAAATATATTTTGTACTTGCCATTTTACGCGATAAAAATTTGAAGGTCATTATTGCTAATATTTGCCAGGTAAGCGCTAAGATCTTCATTGCAAAAAATAACTCACAGCGCGCTGCCGAGCTTGAAGAACAGGAAAAATATGTGAAACAGCACAAAGTGCCTTATCAGAAAATTGAGGATGTAGTGGAAGCTACACGAACAGCTATAAGGCAGGCAAATAATGATGACGTGGTTATGATATCAGGGTCATTATATACGATTTCAGAAGTATTAAAACATAAAAAAGAGTTATTTTAAAGTTGGCATTAAAATTGCATAAAAAAATATATGAGGAATAAATGAATAAGCGTGAAAAATTATCGAAAATAACGCAAGAGCTGGAACGAAACGAACGTAACAACACTGTGAAAAAACAGAGGAAAGAGCGTATCTTTTCCTTTGCTGTCTTCTTTTTAATAATTACCGGATTAGGTGTCTTAATTACATTCTACTTAGGTATATGATTTACTGGTAGATATTATAGATATTGTTGGGAATAATGTTTTCCAGAACTCTTTGTTTCCCATCTGGAAAAATTATTTTTACATACTTTGGTACAGTATTAAAACCAAAATGTTGCTTTAGTGAATTCTGGTTGGTAGTTCCTTTTCCTCCCTGGATTTGTCGAATTTGGCTATCGTTGGCATGCTGTAAGATTATTTTGCTGCCGATAGCATCTAGATGATTTTCCCCATAAATTCTAAATTCAATCCAGTTGTAATCGTTTGCGGTTCTGTTTTCATACAAAGTTAATTTATTACCCGCAACCAGCAGGTCAACATCTCCATCATTATCGAAATCGCTGCTGGCAACTCCCCAACCGTTGAAATAGCGAGTTCCACTTAGATATGTAACGTCACTAAAAGTTCCATCAGCATTATTTAAGTATAGGAATGAACGCCGCTGGGGATAAACACAGGTAATATAAAGATCCAAGTAGCCATCGTTGTTGAAATCTGCCCAGCATGGTTCGGAATGTGTTTCAGCAAATTTAATTCCAGCTTCAGCTCGAATATCCCTAAATTCCAGATTTTCGTTTTCATACAACATAGTTTTATTGGAAAAATCTATATAGCGAGGATGAGCTAGGTTGCAGGTTAGTAAATCCCAATCACCGTCGCTGTCGATATCAGCCCATTGGCTACCAATCGTATGTCCCCACCATCCATCTGTTTCGTTTCCAGCCAAACCAAATTTTTCAGCTTTATTTTGGAAATGACCACTGCCATCGTTTTCCCATAAAAAATTCTCGCAGAGTCTATAATTGGAAACATATATATCCAGATCTCCATCCATATCAAAATCACACATATTCACTCCCCGTCCTGCCATGGGTTCTGGTGAATACAGGTCTGCTCTTTCGCTAGCTTCATAGAATTTTTCTCCATTTTTATTCACATAAAATTGATCTGATAGATATTTGATAGTTCCATCTTGTCTGCTTTCGTAGTTTGCCAAATATACATCCAACCAGCCATCATTGTTTACATCACCTACAGCTACTCCTTCCGTGCTTACTTTATTATCCAAATTTGCTAACAGCTGGAACTTACCATCTTCCTGCACATAAATTTGTTCAGGATCTTTACTGATAATATCCAGCCAACCATCGTTGTTAAAATCAGCCCACAAGCCACCGTTACTGTTTGGAGCTTCAAGAAAAATGCTATCAGTTACTTCAATAAATTCTTTCCCAGCCAAATTTTTGAAGATCCGGTTGCCATTTACTAAAATATCATCAAAATCATCTTTGTTGAAGTCTGACCAGGCCACTCTTTTGGCTTTTATGTTCTGTAACCCCACCTGCTTGTTTATATTGGAAAAAACAACGCGGTTATAACCTACTTTCTGGCGGGCAAATTGCAATAGTTCCTCTTCCGAAAAACCTGTAAGTTCTTGAAGCAGCTTTTCCGCTTTTTTGGCATAAATATTACCTCTATCGCCTAATTGCGCTGCAGTTATAGAATGCTGCAGTGCCAGCTGCTCTCTTCCTAATTTAAAATAAGCTGCAGCCACCCAATAATGCAGTCCAGCTGCTGTTTTCTCATCGTTCACGCCTAGTTTATTGATTTGTAGTTCTGTTTTTAAGACCTCTATTATCTTTTCATAATTTCCATTTTCCTTTAAAGCTTCTGCATAGGTTTCAGCAGCAACAACAGAGGCAGCGCGTCTTTCCAGATTCCATTGCTGCGGCGGATAATGCGATAAAACAGGATAATCTTTGCTTAACCGGTAGCCTTTTCTAGCAAACTCAAGGGCTTTAACTGGTTTTCCCATTTCCACATAATATTTTGCTGAAAGCTGCCAAGGTTTATAATCATCAGCAAAATTTTCCCTAAACTCACTTAGAGTTTGCTGTAATTGCTCATATTTTTTCAAGTTAAACAAAGAATGCGCCAAATAGCGGTACATAGTGCGCGCCCATTGGTTTTGAGGATACTTACGTAAAAGTTTCGTTATAACTACAACTTTCAAAGAATCGTTGTTCCAAATGGGATAAAGTTTATCATAAAACTCGTCTTGGCAAAATTGAAAGCTTAGCGGAGAATTAGGGAATTTTTCTATTATCTCAGTTTTCAAACTATCTGCAGATTTAGTTTCTTTATCAATTACTTGCCAGCGCTTTTCATAGCTGTCGTAGTTTGTGGCAGCTAAAACTGAAAACACTAAAAAGATGAATAATACACTTCTAAATTTCATAATGCCTCCGGGAAAATATTGGTAAATTTGGAAAAAATGTCAAAATAAAACAAACTTTTGGCATATTTTTATTTGCCTGCAAAACTACTAGTGGAGAAAAATGAAAATTCAAAATACACATATCGTACCCAATAATATAGGTGAAATCCGCTTATGCGATTATGCTCGCAATATTTTTGCTGAGTATATTCCCAGTAGGAATGGCATAAAAAAGGCTATTAAGAAGAAAATAATTAACTTAGTTAAAATTAGTTAATTCTGTATTTTCGTTTGACAAAGAAGTACAATTTTAAACTTTAGATTTCAATAAATGTAGATGGGAGTGAAGATGGCTAAAAAGTCAAGAACAGCGATAAATCCTACCCGAGAGGAAGATTATCCTACCTGGTATCAGCAAGTGATAATGGCTGCTGATTTGGCAGAAAATAGTGAAGTGCGAGGCTGCATGGTGATAAAACCGTGGGGTTATACGATTTGGGAAAATATTCAGCGTAATTTGGATGATATGTTCAAAGAAACTGGACATGTGAATGCATATTTTCCGTTATTTATTCCCAAGAGTTATTTTGAAAAAGAAGCTGAACATGTGGAAGGCTTTGCCAAAGAGTGTGCAGTTGTTACCCATTCACGTTTGGAAGACGATGGCAAGGGTGGGCTGAGGCCGGCGGGCAAACTAGGAGAAGAACTTATTGTGCGTCCTACCAGCGAAACCATTATCGGAGCTTCCTTTAGCAAATGGGTGAATTCTTACCGTGATCTTCCTTTGTTGATAAACCAATGGGCAAATGTGGTACGTTGGGAACTAAGGACTCGCCTATTTTTACGCACAACAGAATTTTTATGGCAAGAAGGCCACACCGTGCATGCCACCGAAGAAGAAGCATATATAGAAACCAAAAAGATGCTGGACATCTATGCTAAATTTGCTGAAGATTATTTAGCTATTCCTGTAATAAAAGGTGAGAAAACAGAATCGGAAAGATTTCCAGGTGCTTTACATACTTTTTCTATTGAAGCTATGATGCAAGATAAAAAGGCATTACAAGCCGGTACTTCCCACTTTTTAGGACAAAATTTTTCCAAAGCTTCCAATATAAAATTCCAAAATCAAAATGGTGTTGAAGAATACGCTTGGACTACCTCTTGGGGCGTTTCCACCCGCCTTATCGGTGCTCTTATAATGGCACATAGCGATGATAACGGTTTGGTAGTACCTCCGCGACTGGCACCGGCTCATGTAGCCATAATTCCCATTTATCGGAATGAAGAAGAAAAAACTGAAGTAATGCAGTTTATCACTACACTCCAAGAAAAATTAAAAACTGTTCGCTACGATGAAAATAAGATAATCGTACGCTTAGATGACCGCGACCTGACTAGTGGTGAAAGAACCTGGCAGTGGATAAAAAAAGGAATTCCAATTCGTTTGGAAATTGGCCCTCGTGATATTAAGAAAAATTCCGTTTTCATGGGTAGAAGAGATAAAGCACCACGAGATAAACAAAGCTTGCAGATTGATAATTTTATAGAAGAATTACCACAGATCCTATCCGAAATCCAACATAATATTTATCAAAAAGCGAAAGAATTTAGAGAAAAAAATACTAAGAACATTGACAACAAAGAGGAGTTTTATAAATTTTTCACTCCCAAAAATAAAGAGAACCCGGAGATACACGGCGGTTTTGTTTTAGCACCTTGGTGTGGGAATGCTGAATGTGAAGAGAAAATTAAGGATGATCTTAAGGTAACCATTCGCATTATTCCTTGGGACGCTAAAAATGAATCGGGGAAATGTATTTATTGTGGCAAACCGAGCAGGAAAAGAGTAATTTTCGCAAAGGCGTACTAAATGAAATTTTGGATAGACAGAGACGATAAGATACAGGTTGGCCAACTATTAAAAGCAGCTGGAATATTCGAAAAATATGCCGATATTCGCAACATAGTGAAAGAAGGCAAGGTAACAGTTAACTATGAAACTGTGCTTAAACCCCGGTTTGAAGTTAAAGTAGGCGACGAAATTAGATTCGAAGACAAACACATCAAGATAGAGGCAAATCGAGACATCAAAAGAAAGCAGCAACCAAAACCAGAGAAACACGGAGTAAGGCATGGTAAAGCTAATAAATGGGAATCAAAACCGCTTAAACCACAGCTGAAATTGGAACAGAAAGTGGAAAATGCTGCTTGGCAACTACACAAGAAATTACAATTTAAAAACTTAACAATAGCTATCGCTGAATCTTGTACTGGTGGCATGATACAATCATACATCACAGCCAATAGTGGAGCTTCCAAGTACTTTATGGGTGGTGTGATAGCCTATTCCAATAGAGCTAAACAGAAAATTTTACAGATCCCACAAGATACTTTAGAAAAATATGGTGCTGTTAGCAAAGAAACAGCTATCCAGATGGCTACAAGTACTCGCCAGATTTTTCAGTGCGATATTGCAGCTTCTGTAACAGGAATTGCAGGGCCCAGCGGAGGCACTAAAGAAAAACCTGTAGGTACGGTTTATATCGCAGCTGCAAACAAAGAAAAAAAGATCCATAAAAAATTACAATTAAGAGGGAATCGCACTAAAATAAGGCAACTTGCAACCTTAGAATTATTAAAATTCATATGGGAAAATTTTTAAATAACTTGCCAAGATTTATTAAAATCACTTATTTGTGGTTCAGTAAAAATTGTGGAGAAGATTTATGAAACGCTTTTTTACCGTATTATTCAGCATCTTATTGCTAACAAGTGGGTTAGCTAGTGTTTATGAAGTAATAGAAGAAACCGATAATTCATTGACAGTTAAATTTACTCTACCCGAATACAAAATTGAGCAAACAGGTAATTATTCTGAAATATTCTGCCTTGCCGACGGTAAAACTTCCCACACTGGATATGCTGAACTTCCCTATTTTTCCAATTTGGTAGGACTGCCAGTAAACGGCGATATGCAGGCACAAATTGTGGAACAAAATATAACAACCAAGCATGGCGTACAAATACAGCCAGCTCCCAAACTAATTTACAAAGAAGACAAAATAGAAACTGAAGCTGTCAATCCAATTCTGGAAAAACAGAATTTTTTCTACCCACAAAAAAAAATAAAATTGGGAGAAAAAGCATTTATTGGTGACAGATATTTTGGTAGTTTCCAAATTTATCCTTTCCAATACAATGCTGCTACAAAAAGTTTGCAGATAGCTAAAGAACTCACCATTCAATTTACTCTGCATGGCAAGAAAACAATCAGCAAAAATTGGCGTAGCAGCAATAACTACATAGATCAATTAGATAGCGATTTTTGTTTGAACAACGAAACTTCTAAAAAATGGAGATTGGAAAAGGAAATAAATAGAAATAAAAAATCTTATCGAAATGAAAATATAGTCGACTCCATTCAATTACTGGTAGCTGAGGAAGGAATTTATAAAATTTCCTACCAATATCTCACCGATTCTTTAGCCACCTATTGGGAAAAATATCCAGAGTATTCTCTCGAATTCGATTGGGATACTATTGATCCCCGTTTTTTGCAATTAACAGACAAAAATGGTCCTGTGCCTATTCGCTTTGTGGGCGAGGCCGATGGTTCTTTCGACCCAGGTGATTACTTTGAATTTTGGGGTGAGATTCATCACGGGGAAAATACCTACTACGACGATTACTCCTCGGTAAATGTTTACGAACTCACTTTGCATGAAGGTTATGGCTGCCGTATGGCTGTGGAAAATGGCGGAATACAGGTAAACGATGAATCACAATTCGTTGTACCAGAATCCTTTCCTCAAACAATTCATTTTGAAGAACAAAATATAAAAGATAATTTAGGTGCTCAATTTGGCTATAATCCCAATTTTTTCCGAGAGGATATTTGGTTTTGGAAAAAGATAGATGCTCCTAAGTTAAATTTAACCTCTTTTAATTTGGAATATCCGCACGATAGCGGTATCCGAAAATTTTATAGTAATATTTCTGTGTGGGGGCTTTCTGATACAGAGGGTTACGAAATTGACCATCATGCCATATGTGGTATTAATTCGGTTTTAGTTGATGATATTGAATGGAGTGGTCAACGTCAGCAAATTTTTGCTAATGCCTCAGGTTTTCCTAACACATATTTGAATAATGGGCAAAACACTATTTATATTCGCTTGCCGGGAATTCCAGGAATAGGTGATAAAGAACATGTGTTACTTGATTATTTTGAAATGACCTATTGGAGAGAATATAAAACTGATAAAGATTATATGAAATTCTCGAGACCAGACTATAATTACGCTGAAATTCACCAACCCTATGGCTTGTATCAGTTCGAATTGGAAAACTTTAGTTCGCCTGATGTTTCTGTGTATAAATTGGGGTCCAGCTATATGGAAAATCTGCGTGTAGAATCGTTTTATCAAGCGGGTGGTGCTCCTTATAAAATCACTTTTCAAGATAGTGTGATTGCAGATAATATCCAATATTTCGCAGTTACGGAAAACAATAAGAAAAAGCCTGTGAAAATTCAACCTGATTATCCTTCCAATCTGAAATTGAACAGTAATGGTGCAGATTATGTTATCATCACACCACAAAAATTCAAATTTGATTCTATGTGGGAAGAGATGGAAGAAGGTTTAAGAAATGGCGTTAAGCAATATGCCGAAATCTGGCAGCAGCAAGGTTACAATACAAAAGTAGTTTATCTACAAGACATTTTCGATGAATTCAACCATAGCATTCGCTCAGCCGAGGCAATTAAAGATTTTATATCATTTGCTTATTATAATTGGGCACAGCGACCTTCACACATACTTTTTATGGGTGATGGAATTACCGATGAACGTGATTATAATGAATATTTACGCAAGCAAAAAGAAAGATATAATCTTATTCCATTCAGAAATGTTTGGGTAAATAAGCGTGGAGCAATTGCTAGTGATAACTGGTTTGGCTGTGTAGTGGGCGACGATATTGTTGGCGATGTTAGTATTGGCCGTATAAATATTTGGGAACCTGAGCAAATTTACGATATGGCCGATAAAGCAACCCATTATTTGGAAAATCCCAATTATCCCGATCTGTGGCACAGCCGCTTTACTTTTGCCGCTGGAGGTAATCCAAGTGAAGGTACCTTTTTTGCCGAACAATCGGAGAGAATTATAAAAAACAACATTCCAGCAGACTATCATATTGCGCGTGTCTACTGTAATACCGATGATATTCCTGACGAATATGGAGGTAACACAACCAGCCTTATTAGCAATATTAACGATGGCACATTATACGTACAATTTATGGGACATGGTGGTGGATATGTTTGGGCTGACTACAACCTGTTGAACAAAGCCGATGTTGCCACTTTTAATAACGAAAACTTCCCTCTTTTTGCCAGCCTTTCCTGTTATGGTTCAGCTTTCAATTATCCTCAAAGTTCCTGTATTGGTGAAGAGCTTATACTTCAAGCCGGTAAAGGTGCTATTGGGCATATGGGCTTTACCGGATATGGCTATGAAAATGCAGATGAATATTTTGGGAACTATTTAAATCAGGGAATTATTAATGAAAATGTACGCTCACTAGGGGAAATAAGCGACTATACCAAGGCAAAATTTTTCAGTTCGTATGGAAGTGGAGAAGTAGGCACAGCTCTGATTCAGGGCTGTGCTCTTTTGGGAGATCCCATGATAAGATTAACTTTACCACTTCAGGAAAATGACATTGATTTAACTGATTATAATGTAAATGAGGGCGACTCTTTGGATTTCTCGGCTGCGGTGAGTTCAGAAACAATAGGTGGAAAATATAGGATATACAATGAAAACGATGTTCAAATACCCTTTACACAATTTTATCCATTTGAAATACCCGCTGTAAACAGCACCATAACCTACGAAGATTTCGTAGTTCCTGAAATTGATGAAGCAATTTACCAAAGAAATGTAAAACTCTTTTCATACAGCAATACGGGAGAAAGTGTGGGTAGTACAAATTTCACAGTTGGCAAAACAGCTTATGTAAATTTGCAGATTGAACCGACCGCTCCCACTCAAAACGATTCCATAAATATTAGTGCCGATTTCTTTGATAAAGACGGTATTCAAGAAATTAGCTGCTATGTAGTTAATTATGCTGAAATCCCGATGGAACTTGTGACAGACAATCGCTATGAGTTAACAGAAAAAATACCACCTACCACTGATGCTAACCAAATTTCCTACTATTTTAAAATTATAGACAATCAGCAACAACTTACAGAAACCGAACTGCAGCGAATTAATTTTGTAAGTCCCGATTTAGTTATTAGGAATTATCGTCGCTCTACTTCAAACGGATACCCTGTTTTCCAAGTATTAATACAAAATAGCGGTGACAATCAAGCGCCAGCTTCCTATTTAAAATTATATGATCTTATGAATAATACATTGATGGATTCAGTACAAATTGGCTCTTTTGAAACTATGGAGGAACGCTGGGAAAACTTGAATATACCGCTTTTAAACGATAACAAAACTTTTAAAATTATAGTAAATGAAAATGGTGAATCTTTTGCTGAGACAAATCTGTACAACAATGCGACCAATACCGAGCAAATAGAGTTGAACCTATTCGAACTAACAGCGGCAGGACAAATAGCTACAAGCTTAGACAACAATGCAGTATGTGAGATGCCGGCTAACTTATTTGAGCAAAATACCGTGCTCTCACTCCTAAAAAAAGGTAGTTATACTGCTATCAATCAACCAGATATTGTTAATATAAATTTCGCTGATGAAAGTGAATCGCCAGCTTACGAAATCTCTATAATGAATGAAGAGCTTTTAGCAGACAGTTTAGGCCATTTACCTCAAGGAAAAGAATTTCAGCTACAATTTTATTATTCTGCAACAGATTCATTAACCCAGCTTGCTGCACAACAAGGAAAGTTAGCAATTTATAGATGGCAAGCAGACTATGAGAAATGGGTTATAGTTGGCGGTGAGCTGAATACAGAGGAAAATTATATCGAAACTGAATTAGACATGATAGGTAACTACTCTGTTTTTCAAAATAACGACAGCCGAGCGCCTACCATAGAGGCAAATGTAGAAGGTCAGGAATTTACACACGGCGGCTTTATATCTAAAGATGGAGTAATTTCATTTACAATGTCCGATGCCAATGGTATAGATATTTTCAGCCAAACTGTAGCGATCTATTTAGACAGCCAGTTAGTTCCCCAGGAAGATTACAGTCAGTCATTTTCTTACGGCAATTTGGTGCATGTTCCTCTGAAATATCAATTGAATAATCTGGATAAAGGCGATCATACCCTGGCTTTAAGCTGCACGGATGTGAATGGGAATTATCAGGAATTGGTTATTCGTTTTGTAGTGAGCAACCAATTTGATATAATCCAGATAGCCAACTATCCCAACCCTGTAAAATCCCGAACTATCGATTCACATAATGAAGGAAGAACCCGCTTTACCTATACCTTAACCGATAGTGCAGATGAGGTTACCATTAAAATTTACACAGTCAGTGGCCGCTTGGTTAGAACTTTCAAAAATTTAGAAACAGGTGTTGGTTATCATGAATTCCCCAGAAAAGTACTGGGATGGGATTGTAGAGATAAAGATGGTTTTTATTTAGCAAATGGAGTTTATTTCTATAAAATCATTGCTAAAAAGGGTAATAAAACTATTGAAAAAACCAAAAAAATGGCAATTTTAAAATAGGATATTTTTATGAAAAAAGCAATATTAACTATTTTATCGGTAATAATATTCTGTAGTTTAGCAGCCACAAGATATGCTGGAGATTTTATGGCAATAGGAGCAGGTGTGCGTGCTTTAGGCCTTGCTGGCGCTTATAGTGCTATTGCCGATGATGGTGCAGCCATCTACTGGAACGCTGCCGGGCTGGCTCAAATCAGAGAAGCACAAATAGAAGTGATGCGTGCCTTCTTATATGAAAACTTGGCAAAATACGACAACTTTAGCTACTGCCAACCCCTGCCAAATGGAGTAACATTAGGTGTGAATTGGACACGTTTAACTGTGGACGATATACCCATATACAAAGAAAATTATCTAGTGGGTACCACTGTAGACCAAAGAGCTACCGATCCAGAGTTGCAATTGCCTGCTGTGCCCGATGGTAATTTCACCAGTGCAGACGACCTGTTCCAGTTTGGTTTTGCCAAGCATATTCACTACGATTTAAATCTTGGTTGGGTATTTTTCGAAATTCCTTTCGATATGTATCTAGGAACTAATGTGAAATATATAAGACGCGAGATGATGGATAATATCGGTACCGGGATTGGCTACGATTTTTCCTATTTAGGAAAAACCGACTTAGCCACTATTTTAGACATAGACTGGTTTGGTGATTTCGCATTTGCAGTTAATGTTCAAAATTTGGGTGGAACCACAATAAGTTGGGACACAGAATCGAAACACGAAGATGAGATTCTGTTCAATACCAAATTAGGCTTAGCATACTTCCAAACAATTCCCAGCTGGAAAAGTGAAATAATTTTAAGTAAAGATACCGATTACGCTTATGGTAGAACTCATCATTACGGACTTGAATTCAATTATAATAAATTAGTCTCTCTTCGATTTGGCTACTACAACGTAAATAGTGATGAAAGCGATAATTTTTCTGCGGGCTTAAGTATAAATATTTATGATTTTGAAATAGATTATGCCTTTTTAACAAATAATTTAGGCAACACAAATAGAGTGGGATTAAGAATAAACTTTTAAGGGGTAGATATGAAATTCTATATTTTGGGGGGAATATTAGCCTTGCTACTATTTGCCTGTGCTGGTGAAGAAACTTTGGGCAGCGACAACACTCCGCCTCAACAGCCCGTAATGGTACCTCATTTGGGCGATAGCGGCGATCTTCATGGAGAAAATATAATAAACTATTGTAACAATGTGGGTTACGAAAACAACGGTATCGATGCCGTCCCGGAAGATGACTGGATAAAAATTCAGTGGGAAACTTTTACCGATGACGATATTGATTATTTACAGATTTACAGATTTAATTTACAAGAAAATGAAGCTATTAAGATCGATTCTGTAGCCTATTCTACGCAAAATTACTATTTCGACCAATTTGCTAATTACGATCCATCAATCAACAAAAAATGGTTTTATTACATCAAGGTATACGATACATCAGGTAATTTCAGTATCTCCGATACCACTTGCTATAAATTACTACAAAAACCAGAGCTACTGGCACCTTTTGATGGTTATAATTACACTGCAGGTGATGAGCTCTATTTCCAATGGAATGAAAATGCTGAGGTAATAGAGTATAGATTACTTGTATTTGATGGCAACTACGATTTATTATGGGCTTTTCAACCTACAGACCACCCTGGAGGTGCTAATTATGAAGTTTTATATGAAGGCCCTGAGCTAACTTCTTACAATACAATCTATTGGCGAGTAGATGCTTTTGGCAACACCTTGGATGAGGAAGTTAATGGCACTCAATATACCATTCATTCTGGTTCGGAATCGCATGTATATACGATAAGAATAACCGAGCAATAAATTTGCTTGACCTAAATCTATTCTGATAATTTTTGGTAAAATTAAGGGAGTTAAAATGAAAAGAATTTTAATTATATTATTTTTATTAAGCATAGCCACAGTTGCTATTTGTCAGGACACTGCCCCCAGTTCTTCTTTTGCGCCTGGTTCAGCCTACTTATATAGCGGAACCTTGCAAGAAGCTGATCAACTAAAAATAAAAACCTATATTTGGGGACAAGTAAGGAAACCTGGACTCTACATTGTGCCTGATGATACTGATTTACTTACTCTATTATCTCTAGCAAATGGCCCTACCGAAGATGCCAAACTTTCCAAGGTAAGAATAGTTCGTTCCACAGAAGAAGGTGAAGAGGTAATTTTGGTAGACTTGAAGGATTATATGGAAACCGCCAATGATAATCTGATTCCCACTTTACAACCCGGTGATACAATTATAGTGTCAGGCACTGTTTTTTATGCCTTTACCAGATGGGCAGATTTTCTATCTAATATAGCTATTTTTCTTAGTATGTACTTAACCATTTCGAATCTATAGCGAGGTATTATGCAAGATCAATTTTATGAACAAACTGAAGAGCAAGAGATAAAATTAACCGACTATCTACATATAATTAGCCGTTATAAATGGCTTATAATAGCAATATTTGTTTTAGTAGTTGCTGCTACTGTTATATATACTTTTCACTCTCCCAAAATTTATTCAGCATCATCTACTATAATGTTGGAAGAAAAATCCTCAGAAAATCTGCTATTTTCTTCCATGGCTAACAAAGCAACTTCGATAAACAATTATATCGAGATCCTGAAAAGCAGACCGGTATTAGAAGCCGCTTATAGTATTATACAAAATTCAGAGATCTATCCAGAAATACCCTTGAATCCAGCAAATCATGAAGAGCCAGATAAATTTAGCCCGATAGGTGCGATAAAAGAAAAACTAGCAGTTGAATCACAGCGCGAAACCGATATAATCAAAATAAGTTACGAATCGACTCACCCAGGAGAAGCCAAATTAGTAGCAAATGCTTTAGCTTTGGGTTTACAAAACAAGGATAATGAATACGCTCGAATTGAATTCAAAAATGTTCGAGAATTTTTGGAAAACAGATTAGATGAAACTGAAAGACGCCTGCGTAATTCCGAAGAAGATTTACGTTCCTATAAGATAGACAAAGGTATCTCGATGCTCTCGGAGGAAACCACCCAGATAATAGAGCAATCTGCCGAATTGGAATTATTGCTTTCAGAAGCAGAAACCGAGTATGCAGTTGCCAAAAACAGACTAGATTTTCTTACTAGCGAACTTTCTGATCAAGATAAACTTCTGAGTGACGTCAATTCGATAATTACCACTCCACTTTTGGAACAATTGCGCCGGGAAATTGTTACAAACCAGTCAAAATATTTGAACTTACTTAGCAAACCATCTTACTCCCCAGACCATCCCGAATTGGTTGCTTTAAAAAATCAAATAGATAACGCTAAAAGACAGCTTAACGAAGAAATACAAAAAACTACGAATGTAAAAGCTGGTACTGCCGACCCATTGGTTTATCGAGCAGACCTAATTTCTAGTATTTCGAAGGCTCGAGTAGAAAAAAATATTGCTGAATCGAAGGTAGAAAATCTACGTAAAAGTGTAGAACAATATAATAGACAACTTTCTTTACTACCAGATGCCGAAATTGAACTTGCCCGCCTGGAAAGAAATAATAGAATTAATGAAAAAACTTATACTATGCTGAACGAGAAATTTGAAGAAGCAAGAATTGCAGAAAAATCTAAAATGGGTAAAATACGTATCGTGGAAGAAGCCCAACTTCCTGGAGCTCCAATAAAACCAAATAAAAAAATGAACCTGCTAATTGCAATTGTTTTGGGCTTAGGTGGCGGAATTGGTTCTTCCTTCCTGCTACACTCACTGGACAGCAAAATAAGAACCTTCGATGATGTAAGAAATTATGTTTCGTTGCCAATTTTAGGAACAATTCCCTTTATTAGAGTGCATGATTCCGATATTGATTACTTAGAAAAGCAGATAAAAAACGCAACAGATAAGGAAAAAGAAGAATTAAAACAAATAAAACAACAAGTTGAAAGCAAACTTATAACAAATTACGCACCCAAATCATCTATCTCGGAATCATTCCGCATGCTGCGTACAAATATTGTTGCCAAAAAGAAAAAGGACCAACCACTTTCTTTACTAGTAACCAGTTCAGGTCCCAAAGAAGGTAAATCTACGATTATTTCCAACTTAGCTGTTGCACTTTCTCAAATGGATAAGAAAGTTATTTTGGTTGACCTGGATTTACGCCGTCCGATGCAACACAAAATATTCGATTTGGAAAAAAATGAAGGTATCAGCGATTTCCTTTATGATCATGATAAAGCACTGGAGACATTTATAAAGAAAACAAAAATTGATAACTTAGATATAATTACATCGGGTTTTATACCACCGAACCCTTCCGAACTAATTGCTTCCAGCCATATGGACGAAGTTTTGGATATCTTAAAACAAAAATATGATTACATTCTGCTGGATACACCACCTACTATGGCTGTTACAGATTCAATAATTTTAGCTAAAAAAGTAGATTTAAGGGCTTTGGCTGTAAGAATAAATCAAGCAGATAAGATAGTGATAAAAAGAATAAAAGAGATATTGGACAATGTAGATTCCGATTTCACCGGTGCTATCATAAATGGTATACATCCTCAAAAGTACTACAGTAGCTATGAATATAACTACTACTATTATTACTACTATGGTAAGGAAGATGAGAAAAAAGACGGAGCTTTGCCTAAAAAGTCCAGCTAAAATCAATCTTTTCCTCGATGTTTTAAGGGAAAAGAGTAATGGATTTCATGAAATAAGAACAGTTTTCACAGAATTGGAGCTCTGTGACCTTATAAATTTTACTTTGACAGAAAAAGATAGTATAAAAATTTTGTCCAACCTGGATTCTCTAAATAATAAAGAGAATTTGGTATACAAGATAGCGTTCTTTATAAAACAGAAATATAATGTGCAAAGAGGTGTGGAGATAACCTTAGAGAAGAATATACCAATCTCAGCTGGTTTAGGCGGAGGCAGCAGTAACGCAGCCACCACTATCAAAGCATTATCCGAACTATGGCAGCTGCAACTTACCCCTAAGCAGCAACATGAAATTGCAGCTAAATTCGGTAGTGATATCAACTTCTTTTTGCAAGGTGGAACTTGTTTAGGTGAAGATCGCGGAGAACAGATAACTCCACTTTCCAATTTAGAAATAGAGAATATACTTCTAATAAATCCTGGCTTTGCCATAAGTAGCAAAACTGCCTACGAATTGGTAGAGTTAAACGGAGAAAATAGGGATTGGGATTTTTTTAAAAGTACATTTAACCCAGAAACCTGTTTTAATAAATTAGAAGTGGGTATACGCCAGAAATTTGCTGTGATCGACAGAGAATTGAATTTTTTAGAGGAAAACGGGGCTAATAAAGCTATTCTTTCTGGTAGCGGAGCCACTATGATAGCTTTTTGTCCCGACAGAAAAACCGCAGAAAAATTAGCGCAACACTATTCCAAGCAAAACTATTGGAATTACATAACAAAAACCAAAGGAGTACAAAATGAACATTACTGATGTAAAAGTATTTATCAGAGAAGGAAATCAAAATCAACTAAAAGCTTTCGTAAACATGGTAATCGATGATGCATTCATCATAAGAAACATCAAGGTTATCGAAGGTAACAACGGTTTATTTGTAGCTATGCCTAGTAGAAAAGTAGCTAGTGGAGAATACCGTGATATTGCTCATCCAATCAATACAGAAACACGCCGCTTGGTAGAAGATACTATCATAGCAAAATACAAGGAAACCCTTTCTGAAGCTTTAACTGCCGCAGAAACTCGCGAGGAAGAAGCCCAAGAAAAAACTAATGAGTATGCGGAAGAAAGTGAAGAACTTTAAATAGAAAATGTATTCCCGCTTAAAAATATTCACCGGAAACGCTAATAAAACCTTGTCTGCTGAAGTAGCTAAATTTGCAGGAACACCACTTAGCGAAGCTGAAGTTTTCAAGTTTTCCAACGATAATACTTTCGTTAAAATAAACGAAAACGTACGTGGAGCTGATTGCTACATAATTCAGCCTACTTGCAGACCAGTAAACGACAACTTGATGGAACTTTTAATAATGGTTGATGCCTTAAAAAGGGCGTCGGCAGAGCGAGTAAATTGCGTTATTCCCTATTTTGCCTATGCGCGGTCCGATAAAAAAGATCAGCCGCGTGTTCCTATTACGGCAAAATTAGTAGCAGATCTTATTACTACAGCCGGTGCGGATAGAGTGATAGCTCTAGATCTGCATTCTGACCAGATACAGGGTTTTTTCAATATTCCTGTGGATCACCTCACGTCGCAACCTATTTTTGCGCGTTATTTCCGAGATAATTTGGATTTAAAAAACACAGTTGTGGTCTCTCCAGATTCTGGAGGCACACATCGTGCCAGAGAACTGGCTGCTAGGCTGAACTGCACTTTGGCTATTGGTGATAAGCGCCGTGTGGCTAACGAAGATAAAGCGGAAATACTTAATATTATTGGCGATGTTACAGATAAAAATGCGCTACTTTTTGATGACATCATCGACACTGGCGGTAGCATAATCCGCATTGCAAACACCCTGAAGAAAAAGGGAGCAAAAAAGGTTTATGCGGCCTGTTCCCATGGCATTCTATCTGGGAAGGCTATAGAAAATTTAGACAACTCTCCTATCGAAAAATTGTTTGTCACAGATTCTATTCCGCTAACAACAGAACAGAAAAAATGCAAAAAGATAGTGCAATTATCTATCGCCGAATTGCTTGCTATTGTTATCAAAAAAATTCACATAAACGAGTCTATCAGTATCTTGTTTAGATAGCTTACTAACGGAGGAAAAGAATGAACTTAAAGGTAGAAGCTCAGAAAAGAACTACAAAAAAGAAATCTGATTTGAAACAACTTCGAAATGAAGGTCAGATACCAGCTATAATCTATGGCCAAGGTAGAGATGGCATCCTAATTAGCATCAATGATGCAGATTTTTTTAAGATCTATAGAAAATCTATTGGAGAGGTTGCTTTCTTCGATATAAACTTAGATAATCATAATTATACTACGGTTATCAGAGAAAAACAAGTGCATCCCTTAACTAGGAAAATACTCCATATCGATTTCATGGAATTACAGGAAGGTAAACCCATCACTATCGATATTCCTGTACAGCTTATTGGTGAATCTGAAGGAGTTAAAAAAGGTGGAGTTTTGGAATTTCTAGTTAGAAATATCCAGATAACCTGCTTGCCAAAAGATGTGCCAGATGCTATTCAAATAGATGTAACCAAATATGATATGGGTGATTCTATCCACGTAGCCGATCTTGAATTCGACCCCGATAAGATAGACGTGAACTTGTCACCCGAAACCACTATTCTCACTATTGCTGAACCTAGCGAACTAATTATAGAAACCGAAGAGGAAGAAGAAATTGAAGGTGAAGAATTAGTTGAAGGCGAAGAAGCTACTGAAGGTGAAGAAACTAGTGAAGGGGAAAGTGAAGAAGAAAAAGAAACTCAAGAATAATGAAACTGATAGTAGGTCTGGGCAATCCTGGTCGCAAATATCGGAATAATCGCCATAATATTGGGTTTCAGCTTCTAGATGAAATAAAAAAAAAATACAGTTTAACTGAACGACGAGCTAAAAATTATAATTATTTCATTTTTAAAGAAGCTATTTTCATAAAACCAAAGACCTACATGAACCTGAGTGGTCAAGCTGTTCTTGCGGCTATGACTAAATATAAACTTGATGATATTTTAGTGTGTATGGATGATATAAACCTGCCACTGGGTATCATTCGCCTGCGTCAAGCCGGTGGAAGTGGTGGACATAATGGTTTAAAATCTATCATTAGCACATTGGGTAGCAAAGATTTCAAAAGGTTACGCCTGGGAGTAGGAGCTCCCGAAAATAGCTCTTTAACAGAACATGTTTTGGGAAATTTTTCCCAAACAGAAAAAAAAATACTTGAAATTGTATTACAGTTTTCAGAAACTTTGATTGCAAAGTATTTGGAAAAAGATTTTTCTGAAATGCTGAATTTTTTCAGCAGAAATAAAGAATCCTATTCTGAGCAAATCGAGCAGCTTAGAATCGCAAGACCAAAGGAGGTAAAATGAGAAAATACGAAAGTATGTTATTGGTCTCGCCAGCTTTACCAGAAGATAAAGCTAATGAGATCAATCAACAGATTGTTGATTTTATCAATAAAAATGGCGGTGAAGTCAGCAATTCTGATGAATGGGGCAAACAGAAATTAGCCTACGAAATTCAAAAGCAAACTGATGCTTACTATTTTGTTAACTATTTCGAATTTGATCCCCAAAATATCGATAAACTGGAAACACAATATCGTTTTAACGAAAATATTATCCGATATAATATCCTTACTAAGAATTAGGGGGTAACATGGCTAAAGAATTACGCCTTCCCAGAGTGAACACAGTAATTTTAAGTGGAAGATTAACGCGTGATATTGAATTGCGCTATACCCAGAGTGGTACACCAGTAACAAAACTTCCTATTGCTTTCGATCGCAACTACAAAGATGCTTCCGGCGAATGGCAATCGGAAACCAGTTTTATAGATGTAGTGGTTTGGAGCAAAATAGCTGAAAGATGCGCTCAATATCTCCATAAAGGCAGCGCTGTTCTTATCGAAGGATATCTACAAACCAGAACATTTGTAGATAGAGATAACCAAAACCGCAAAGTAGTTGAAGTCGTTGCTAGCCGAGTTAATTTTTTGGAAAAGGAATATAATGATAGCTCGAATCAGAACTATTCCAGTTCCCAAGATTCCAATCAGATGGAAGCTACAACAACAGACGACGATGTTCCATTTTAAAAAACGTAAATAGGAGATGTAAATAATGGCAGAAAATAATAATCGCCAAGATTCTCGCAGAAGATCAAGCAGATCAAGACGGCCTAAGTTCTTCTTTCGCAAAAAAAGATGTTTCTTTTGTAAAAATCCAGAAGTAGAGATCGATTATAAAGATGTAAAATTGATGAAGCGATTTATAGCCGAAAGCGGCAAGATAACACCTCGTCGTTTTTCCGGCACGTGTGCAAAACATCAGCGAAAATTAGCAACCGAGATTAAAAAAGCTCGCCAAATGGCACTAATCTCGCCCACTTCCAAATAAAAGTGATACTTTTTGCTGTTTTAGCTGCATTCATAGGAATGTTTTCCCCATTTTGGGGTTTGATCTTTATAACAATAACAGGGTATAAATATTACCCTCGTAAATATGTGTTCTATGCGGTGTTTGCCAGTGTAGTCCTATTGTTTGGAATACTTTTTCCAAAGGCAATAAGTACTTACACAGCCTACGACCTTATAATGGGTGTGGGAATAGGTTCTTATCTTATTTTCGTGAATATTTTCAAAGATTTTAACTATTTGAGAACTTTGTTGCAGGTTACCCTCTATTTCATCTTCTTTGGAGTAATTCGGCACCTGTTGTTCCATAAAGTGATAATTGAAAATATCAACTTGATCTTTGCTCAATACGATAAGATGTTGCAAGGTGGAATTATAGAAAATGGTGAGCAACTAGAGTTAATTAGGCAAGTTAGCGAAAATCTACACGAATTTTTTATAACCTGTAACCCGGCAATTTGGATAGTGATGCTAACTTTAGGCGCTTACCTTGGCCTTTTGTTACTATCACGTAAATTATTCATAAAATGGGAACATAAAAAAATTCAAATCCCGTTCGCTATTATCTATCTGCTTTTAATAATCTTGGTTTTTATTTTGTTCCAAAATACACGCACGATAGGTTTGAACGGATTGCTTGTGATAGCACCGCTGTTTTTAATTCAAGGTATATCATTGCTCCACTTCTATTGGGGCAATTATCTAAAAAATCATAAATTTTTACTGGTTTTATTGATCTTAGCATTTATTTTCAATCCTTACTTGATTTTTTTGCTGATTTTAATAGGATTGGTTGACGTATGGTTTAATTTCAGAAAAATTCACATTGATGGAGGAAATTAATGGAAGTTATCCTAACCAAAGATATAAACAGAATTGGAGAAGCTGGCGAAATAATGAGTGTTAAAGACGGTTTTGCCAGAAATTACCTGCTTCCTAAAGGTTTAGCTATAATGGCTAACGAGTACAACAAAAACAAAATTGAAGGTATAAAAAAGGAAGCATTAAAACTACGTGAAGAGCTTAACAACAAATATAAAGCTCTGGCAGATGTTTTAAAAGATGTGGAACTTACTTTTACCCGCAAGGCAGACGAGAATGATCATCTTTTCGGATCAGTATCCGAACATGATATAGTGGATGCTTTAGCAGCAAAAGATATCGAAATACACTATTCTCACATAAACTTGCCTAAACATCTGAAAGAACTTGGTAGTTTTGAAGTAGAGATAGAATTCACTTCCGAGATTAAGACAAATATAAAAGTTAATATTGAAAAGGAGTAAACCGAGGAGGTTACGGTGAAAAAATTTTTTAAGACATTGGTCAATGTAATCAGTTGGGTCTTGTTGTTAGCAGCTTTTTCTTCAATGGGATTCAGTAGTGATGACCCGGCCGTGGGAGTGCCTGTATTTGGTGTTTTCTTTATTTTAGTTTTCCTCTTGGTATATCTGTACACACGCAATCATCAGAAACATCATGAACCAAATTTGAAATCAGTAGCCCTTGTACATCGCATATTTGGAATTATTTTAATAATTTTAGGTATTTTAAGTCCTTTGGCTATTTTTAATCAAGCAAACTTCCCCACCTCTACTAATATCCTAATTTTAGTAATTGCAGCTGTTTTAATGGCATTAGGGGCATTAGCGGTAATAATTATCAATAATTCTCTGGGAAAAAATAGTTTTGCTACTTTCCTGGGATATCTGCTACTAATAGTTCTCTCGGCCATCCCTGCTTTTATTGTTAGCCAAAACGATAAGATAATTGAAGTATTCCCTGACCTATACAGCGCCTTGGGAATGACTTATTGGGCGACTCTGGCAATTGCTGTGTTTGGTTGGTGGGGATTTTCGCTTCTTTCCAGTCAAAATAAATAGCTATGAGTTTTCTATTTGCCGGCGATGCTATAAAAAAACTGGTTTATAGCATTGCCGGTGAAAAATATAGAGATCTTGTTACTATAAGATTTAATTGGGAAAGAATAGTAGGAAAACTTTTAGCGGAAAGAACCAATCTTAAAAAATTACAGCATCAAACCCTATTCGTAGGTGTTACTAACAATGTGTGGATGCAAGAATTGGTTTTGCGTAAACAGCAAATAATAGAAGATATAAAACTGATGCTGGGCATTTCACTTAAAGATATTGTCTTCTTTTTGGAACGAGGTGAAAAATGGTAAAAATAGCACCTTCTTTGCTTTCAGCCGATTTCACCAAATTGGCAGAAGAAATTCGTAAATTGGAAAATGCTGGCGCTGATATAATTCATCTGGATGTTATGGATGGACATTTTGTGCCAAATTTGACCTTGGGACCTCCTATTATTGAGCAAATTAGGAAAACTACTTCCTTGCCACTTGATGTACATCTGATGGTAACTAATCCCCAGGACTACCTTTCCAAACTTGCTGAAATAGGAATAGAGTATGTTTCCTTCCACCAGGAAATTGTACCACATATTCACCGCCAAGTGTTTGTGCTAAAAGAAGGTGGAGTAAGAGCAGGTATAGCACTGAATCCCGCTACACCTGTTGAGACAATTTTCCCAATCTTACCAGATTTAGATTTTGTGTTACTTATGAGTGTAAACCCAGGGTTTGGTGGACAAAATTTTTTACCACTTGTTTATTCTAAAATAGAAAAAATCCGCCAGATGAATTCAGAGATCGAAATTGAAGTGGATGGTGGCGTAAATAATCAAAATGCACCTAAACTTATAGAAAAGGGATGTAATATTCTGGTAGCTGGCTCCTATATTTTGGGAAATTTAGATTATAAAATGCAAATAGAAAGTCTGAGGTTGTAAATGTTCAACAATTTGAGTGAACGCTTTGATGATATTTTTCGCAAATTAAAGGGCAAAGGCAAACTCAATGAGAAAAATATTAAAGAAGCAATGCGGGAAATTCGGCGTGCTCTTTTAGAAGCAGATGTGAATTTCAAGATTGTGAAAAATTTTATCTCTAAAGTTAGCCAAAAAGCAGTAGGCCAGGAAGTGATGAAGAGTATAACGCCTGGTGATCAGGTGGTAAAAATTGTCCATGAACAATTGATTAACCTGATGGGAGAAAAATACTTTCAGCCGCAACTACACCAAAATAAATTGAATAAGATAATGTTGGTAGGGTTGCAAGGTTCCGGTAAAACCACTACCTGTGCCAAAATAGCTGCTAAATATAGAAAGAAGAATTTCTCACCAACTCTGGTTGCCTGCGATGTTTATCGACCAGCTGCTATTCACCAACTACAGGTTTTGGGTAAGCAACTCGATATTCCAGTTTTTGCAGATGAAAAAAGCAAAAATGTGGTGAAAATAGCGAAAAAAGCTGTGAAAGAAGCTGAGAAATCCGAGAGCAATCTGCTTATTTTTGATACTGCCGGTCGCTTGCATATCGATACAAAACTGATGAAGGAATTGAGTGATCTGAAAAAGAATGTGAACCCAGATTACATTTTCTTTGTTGCCGATGCTATGACTGGTCAAGATGCGGTAAATGTAGCCAAACAATTCAACGCTCAATTGGAATTCGATGGTGTTATCTTAACCAAAATGGATAGCGATGCCCGTGGCGGGGCTGCCCTTTCTATAAAGGCTGTTACCGGTAAACCAGTTATATTTGTAGGAACTGGTGAGAAAATTTCCGATTTAGAAAATTTCCATCCCGACCGAATGGCTAATCGCATTTTAGGAATGGGAGATGTTCTGAGCCTAATAGAAAAAGCAGAATCTTCTATCAAACAAGATGAAGCAGATAAACTGGCTAAAAAATTACAAAAAAACCAGTTCACATTTACCGATTTTTTACAGCAGCTGCAGCAAATACAGAAGATGGGTCCTTTAGACCAGCTTTTGGGAATGCTACCCGGAATGAACAAGATAAAAAATCTGCAGGTAGATGAAAAAGAGATAAAACATGTGGAAGCTATAATCTATTCGATGACAAACAGAGAACGCGAAAAACCAGCAATCATCAATGGCAGCCGTCGTAAAAGGATAGCTGAGGGCAGTGGCACTTCCATACAACAGGTAAATCGTCTCTTGAAACAGTTCGACCAGATGAAAAAAATGATGAAAAAATTTAATGGAAAAAAAATGCCCAGCCCTGGTATGCTTCCATTTTAATTACCTGATAAACACAGCTAAGTAGTTAATATTCTGGAAATAGCAAAAATAATTCTTGACGATATCAAGGTATAAAAAAAAAGTCCTTTTTTAAAAAAAGGGAAAATATAAACAGAAGGAGTTGAAATGGTTAAAGTTAGACTAAGAAGAATGGGAACGATCAACAAGCCATTTTATAGAATAGTTGCGGTAGATTCTCGGAAAAAAAGAGATGGGAAATATCTCGATAATTTAGGATATTATGATCCTAAAACCGAGCCTTTGACACTGCAGATCGACACAGATAAAGTTATTAAATGGTTAAAAGTAGGTGCTCAACTTTCCCAAACTGTTAGATCTTTATGTCGAAAAGCTGGAATTTTGGAACAATGGCACAAGATGCAATTAGAAAAAAATACGGAAAAAGTTGACGAAATTGAAACAGAAGAGCAAAGTGTATAGCAGGATTAAAATTTGAAAAAGGGGAGTGAAAAATGAAAGAATTGATTGAGTATATTGTAAAGGCATTAGTTGATGATCCCAGCAGTATTGAAGTGAAAGAAGTAGCTGGTGATAAAATAACTATCTACGAACTTCGGGCTAATAAAGCTGACATTGGGAAAGTTATTGGCAAGCGTGGCCGCACAGCCGGTGCAATACGTACAATAATAAATGCTGTTTCTGCCAGACAAGGTAAAAGGGCGGTTCTTGAAATCATCGAGTAGATGCAGATTTCTGATTTAATTCCTATTGGGAAATTGGGTATTCCAATTTCCCAAGAGGATGATTTTATTATTTTCCGTCCCAGAACAAAGATATCTTTGGAAAATCTTAAAGATATTTTTTTGGTCTTTCCAGATCATAGAGTGAGATATGTGACGATTGATAAAGTAGCTACAACCAGAAAAAACCGGTTTCGTATTTTGGAAACTGAAGTTTTAGAAGAGATGAAAAATTTGAAGAACGTAACGGTGATGCTCGATCAGGAAACATGGTCAAGGGTAAACAAGGAAATAACTGGTTTTTTGTTTAATTATAAGGTTGAATACAAAGACAAAATTATCGGTAAGATAACTACTAGTTTTTGGAACAAGGAGCAACTAATTTTGGTGGTAAAAACCAATCAACACGAATTTATGGTACCTAAAGTACCAGAATTCGTTTCCCAAATAGAGGAAAAACAAAAATTGATTGTTCTGAAAAATATCGACGAGCTAATGCAGTTATGAAAATTGATGTACTAACACTTTTTCCTGGTATGTTCACTAATTTTTTAGAAGAAAGTATGGTGAAAATTGCCAGAGATAAAAAAGCTTTAGAGGTTAGGCTAACAGATATTAGAGATTACGCTTTCAATAAACATCGTTCTGTAGATGATTATCCCTATGGAGGCGGAGCTGGCATGGTGTTAAAACCTGAGCCCTTGTATGAAGCCATAACTGCAGTAAAGGATGAGAGTAATGTACCGGTAATTTACTTTACTCCACAGGGAAAACCTTTGACCCAGAAAATTATACGTTCCTATGCCTCAGCTAATCATCTTATTCTACTGTGCGGTCATTATAAAGAGATCGACCAGCGAATACGCGACAGCTTGGTAACAGCTGAATATTCCATAGGAGATTATGTACTCTCGGGAGGTGAACTTCCGGCAATGGTTTTTATCGACGCCGTTGCCCGCCTGCAAGAAGGTGTATTGAACGACAGTGAGTCAGCTGCTACCGATTCCCATGAAAATGGTCTTTTAGGTGCTCCACATTATACCAGACCTCCTGAGTTTCGAGGTATGAAAGTACCTGAAGTTCTACTTTCGGGCAATCATGCCAAAATTGCTGATTGGCGACGTAAAAAGGCTATAGAAAAAACAACAAAAATACGGCCGGAACTTTTAGATGAAAAAAAATAATTACTACCTGGGTTTGGTTCATCATCCAGTATACAATAAACGGCAAGAAATAATCACAACTTCTATTACAAATTTAGATATCCACGACATTGCCCGGAGTTGTCTAACTTATGGAGTAAAAAATTATTTTGTGATTAATCCGCTTTCTACACAGGAAAAAATGTTGCAGAGCATCTTAAAATTTTGGCAAAGCGATCTTGCTGAAAAATATAACCCAGACAGAGTCTCGGCTTTATCAATCATTAATTACCAACCTGCAATAGAGACAGCAAAAGAATATATCAAAAATCAGGAAGGAATCTATCCAGTTGTTGTGACGACTACTGCTTTAGAACGAGAAAATCAGAGTGATTTTGAGGAGTTTAAGCAACTTGAGCTAACCAGACCTGTTCTAATTTTATTTGGAACCGGCAACGGGTTAGTTGAGCAGCTTCACAGAGAAGCTGATTATATTTTAACTCCAATAAGAGCCAAAAGTTCTTACAATCATCTATCGGTAAGAAGTGCAGTGGCAATTGTTTTGGATAGGTTAACTTCCGAAAAATAAAGGAGGAATGATGGATATTGTTCATCAGGCTAGTAAAGATCAACTAAGAACAGATCTTCCAGAATTTAGAGTTGGAGACACAATCAAGGTTCACTACAAAATTAAGGAAGGTTCCAAAGAGAGAATTCAAATTTTCCAAGGAATCGTTATCCAAAAAAGAGGAATGCAGATGTCTACTACTTTCACTGTTAGAAAGATAAGTAATGGTATAGCGGTAGAACGAATATTCCCCCTCCACTCTCCTCATATAGACAAGATCGAAGTTGTAAGATATGGTCGTGTACGCAGAGCTAAATTGTTTTATCTTAGAAAAGCCAAAGGTAAAGCGGCGCGTGTTAGCGAGAAAAAGAGATACTAAGATTATAAAAAAGGGAGCTTATTCAAGCTCCCTTTTTTTATTAATGCATACTCGCTTGTAATTCGTCGATAACTTCTTCTTCCACAGCTTGTCTGACATCATCTCCTATTTTCAATTTTTTAGCAACTTCAGCAATTCGGTTTGCTTCTTCCTTATCCAAATAATTATCGGAATAAGCACAGTAGTAACATAAGCGTAAAATATAGTAACGTTTTTCTAGGTTATTTTTATAAACTATATTAATAGCTTTAATAATTTTGTTGACATCAACTTTTCCCTCTTCATATTCCGCTAAAATCGTATCAAAAATATTGGAAATTATCTCTTTCTCGTAAGTACCAAATTCATCTTTCAATTTTTGGTATTCTCGTGGTGGTCTTTGATGCAGTTGAAAAGTAAGATCTTCGATAATTTGCTGTTTTACCTCTGGCTCAATTACTCTATTAGCTTTAGCTATGTAAATTAGAAGTGCCATGCTATGTAATACTAATGAAAATTCTTCTAACTCTTTTTCCTCTTCTTGATTTTTGGGAACATAGGCTTCACTTTCGAAAAAGGCATTCAAAAAATCTGAACGATCTTGCTCTTTTCCAGCCAATTTTACACTATTTTCAATTTTTTTTGTCCATCTAGACATTTTTTCCCCTTTTCTTTAGATTTCTGGTTTTTTATTTAATACAAACCAATAGTTTCCCAGCGATTTGACCATCTCGATAAGACGGCTAAAATTAACAGGTTTTATAATATAGGAATTAGCTCCTAAGTCATAAGCCTTATTTATATCTTCATTGTTATGTGAGCCTGTGAGTACCACAACTGGTATTCGCTTAAATTTATCATTCTCCTGTTTCCATTTTAAAAAATCTAAACCGGAACCATCTGGTAATTTCAAATCAAGGAGTATTAGGACTGGTAAAGGATATTTAACTCTATCAGTATATTTCTCTTTTCCCAAAATATAATCTTTTGCGTCTTGCAGGGTTTGAACTTCCTGTAGTGGATTAGCTATGTAGGATTTTCTGAAAGCACGTTTTATTAGTATTATGTCGGTTTCATTGTCTTCTACTAATAAAATTGTTGGAAATTCTTCCATTTTTAACTCCTTGTTATTATAACATAACATTAACCTACACAAAATCAAATATTTTTGTTAGTTGTAGTATTTCATTTTTCTTTGCATCTCCCTAGCTTCGTCTTTCTTTTGCAAAACTTCTCGTTTATCATACAATTTTTTCCCTTTTGCCACAGTTAGTACCACTTTAGCCAAACCATCTTCATTAATAAATAACTCTTTAGGCACAAGGGTCATACCTCGCTCTTCTACTTTTTTTTTCAATTTTCTTATTTCACGTTTATGCAATAGCAATTTTCGCTTTCTTTCTGGTTCATGATTAAAATTTCCCGCATGCGAATAGGGGCTAATATGCAAATTATAGAGCCAAACTTCATCGTCTTCTACCCTAGCATAAGAATCCTTAAAACTAATCTTCCCGGCTCGTATCGATTTTATCTCGGTTCCCTTCAAAGCTATTCCAGCTTCCAATTCTTCCAAAAAATAGTAATTATGGAAAGCTTTTTTATTTCTAAATTTCCTCATTTATTACCTCTGTATTTATTTTATTAAAACGAGTAACAATGTCAACTTGTTTCAGTTTATAAAAGCATATAAATGGTTTGACAAAATAGCGATTAAGAATAAAAGGACAAAAAAGATAAAAGGGTTGAATGATGAATATAATTTATGCTTACTTCGCTGTGTTCATTCTTTCTTTTCTGTCAGTATATCATCTTACGCCACAAATAATTAAGTTAGCCCTCAAAATACATTTTGTCGATAATCCCTCGGCCCGCAAATTACATAAAAAAGCAACACCGCTTATGGGTGGTTTAGCAGTTTTTATAGGTTTTTTTGTTTTCACAATTATCGTAGTGGTATTCACACATCACCATTTCAATAAAAATATCATCGGTTATTTAATCGGAGCTTTTATAATTGTGTTTGTGGGTTTAGTAGACGATCGTAGAGGCATGAAACCGCTTCCCAAGCTAATAGGACAGATTGCTTCCTGTTTGGTTTTTGTTTTTTTGAACGACCTACAAACTATTTTGGGGCCAGTTTACATCTCGCTACCTATAATTTTGCTGTGGATGGTTGGCCTGATGAATGCCCTAAATTTTTTAGATAATATGGATGGAATTATTACCGGTATGTCTGGAATTCTAGCCCTTGGTTTCTATGCTTTCAGTTTCATCTGTAAAAATAATCAGTACATAGGAGAATCCCATTTTATCGCTCTTTTGGCACTCACTTTTGCCGGCTCTGTTTTCGGGTTTCTTCCCCACAATTTCAGTCCGGCCAAGATTTTTTTAGGTGATGCCGGCAGTATGTTTATAGGTTATTTTCTTTCATCTATGGGAATTTTAATCGGCAGATATGCGTCTACTAATTTAGAGAATCAACTTTACTATCTGCTGCCAGTATTGCTTTTAAGTTACGCTATTTTCGATATTTCTCTGGTGAGCATTACTCGAAAACGAGATGGCCGTAAAATTAGCGAAGGAGGTAAAGATCATTCTACCCACCGCATAGGAAATGCTATGGGCTCCGATAAAGTTACTGCCGCTTTTGTCTACCTTATAAACATTGTCATAGTACTGGTAACAATTATCGTTTTGCAATTCCGTTCAGTAATCTTACTTATTCTTTCCACCATCTTCTTTGCTATTTTCTTCCTGTTTTTTGCTAATAAATTAGACCAAATACCGGTTGAAATCACTAAAAATCAGATGAAAAAATGATTAAATTACATATCTTAGGAAGCGCTTCGGCACTGCCTGAATTAAACAAACACCACGCTGCTATAATGGTAAGCTATAGCAACCAAAACCAGTTGTGGGATGCCGGAGAAGGAGTTTCTGAACAGATTTTAAAATATGGTTATGATAAAAACTTCATAGATGACATTTTAATAACCCATTTTCATCCCGACCATATAAGTGGTATCTTTATGCTTTTGCAAATGCTGTATCTGCAAGGACGAACAAAAAAATTAAGGATTTTTATTCCTGAAGATATCAATTTTTTCCAATCTATGTTAGAAAATCTCTATCTCTTCCCCAAAAAATTTAATTTTACCTTAGAAATTTACAATTTAAAAAATGTGAAAAGATATCTACCGGAGATAGAGTTGATCCCGAACGATCATTTGAAAAAATACAAAAAAATGCCTTCCCAAATAGCACATAGCTACAAGAATCATTCTATTTTTCTTTCTGCAGAAAAAAAAATACTTTACACATCTGACATTCCCAATTTCTCTTCACTGCAATATGTAGCGGCTGAAGCAGATATTATCGTGCTGGATGCCCTGCATCCTAGATATTCAGAAATAGTATATTTTATAGAAAATACAAAGGCTAGAGTTATCTTGAACCATGGTGTACCAGAGGAATTTAAAAATGCAAAATATGAAACAGCTGATGAAAATAAAATTATTAATATTTAGTTTAATAATAGCAATTGGGATTTCTGGTTGCTTGATTAATAGTAAATATCATAAGGCTAACGATCTCTACAATCAGGGAAATTATGTAAATGCTATAAATGTTTACGATGAATTTATTGAAAATAACCCTAATAGCCCTTTTGCCACCCAGGCACGTTTGGAGCGCTCACAATGCTATTTTGCTCTTGGTGAACGTGCTTATTCCAAAGAAAATTGGCTGTTAGCCAAAAGACTTTTTCTGCTGGCAAATAGTGCTAAAGCAGATTCTCTGTTAGATAATTGCTTCTACAATATTGGGTTGAATCAACTTACAAAAGAAGATACATTGGCTGCTTTAGAAAATTTCGGCTATATCGTAAATAATTTAAAAAACTCGGAGCTTTTACCAGAAATCCTCTTCAAGCGCATTGAACTCAACTATGAATTGCAAAATTACTCGCACATAACTTCAGACTACAAATATTTATGGAATAATTATCCCGATAGCAAGTATGCTTCCCAAGCAATACCATACATCGATAAAATACTACCGGACTATTTGGCCGAGATTGAGGCGATGGTATCAGAAAAAAAATATGATGAAGCTATTGCAAACTTGCAACAATTGCTTGCTTTTCCCAGCTCACTGCAAGATGAAATAAAATCCTTAATGGCAAAAACCTATTTTTTGAAAGCAGACTCTGCTTTCCAAGATGAAAAGCTGCAAATTGCTAAACAGAATTTCGACAACTCTGCCGAGCTAACTTCCCAATACAAAACCAAAACCAAGCAACGTATCGATAGTATTTGCCAATCTTACTTGGAAGAAGGGAACAGACTAGTGAATTTAGAAAAATTCGACCAGGCAATAGCAGTTTTCAAAAAAATCTATGTTTTAGATCCTCAAAATAAACAGGTTGATAGAAAAATTTCAGAAACAGAAGAACTAAAAAACAGAAAAAGTCAAGCACAAGAACTTTTAACTGAAGCTTTAGAAAAGGAAAACAATGATGAATATGAGCAAGCTTTGCAGCTCTATAAACAATCTAATAATTTATATTCAAGCAAAGAAGCTAAGCAAAAAATATTCGAAATTAGCAATATCCTGCGGGCAGATAAAGAACCAAAAGTTTTTGCCAAAGATATTATCTTTGCATATAATGATGGTGAGCTAGTAAAAAATGTATACGCTTTACAAGATAGCTTGATAATAAAACACGGTAAAGATGAAGTACGAACTTCCGAATGGAAAGTACTTTACTCTTTCGGAAAATATAAATATGAAGTGCGTTATGATATTTTAACTCCAGGTGAAAATTACTACTTCATTTGGCAAGTAGATCTACTCAAACAAAAAGTTTCTCCCTTGAATAAATTATCTGAAGAGGTATTATAGGATATGAAAAAGATAATTCTCTTTATAATTTGCATAATTTCTTTGAATTTATTCTCTCAAAATTTCGATATAAAGCAGTTCTCCGATCCCACCAAATATGGCTGGGAAAACTATGCGGAAATGCAAACATTTAGAAATGAACTACAAAGACAGCAGCAATTGCTTCCTACCTTTAAAAAACAAAAGAAAAGCGTTAATATTAATGCCATGAAAGCTGCTTTGTTGCCAGGTTGGGGACATTTTGCTACCGAGCGCTATACCCAAGGAAATGTAATTCTAGGAATAGAAATAATTTTGTTAGGCACCAGCTATATTTATTACGACAAAGCAATGAATCAGTATGATAAATATAAGGAATCAAACTATATTGGAGATATCGAATATTATTACGACGAAGCAAACGGACCTTACAAAACAGCTCAAGTTTTTTTGGGATTAGCTGCTGGTGTTTGGCTCTACAATATCTATGATGCAATCATAGAAACCAATAAATTTAATACCGAGATCTGGCAAAATATCATTAACAACAGAGTTGCCATAACTCCAACTGGCATAAGTGTGAGGTTCTAATGAAAAAGATAATTTTCATAATTACCTGTATCTTATTACTATTTGCCTGTTCTTTAGATCATAGTAATCCTTTAGACAACAACCAGGCTCCAGGCAAAGTTATAGGAATTGAAGCTGAAGCAATACAAAGCCCACCTAAAGTTATTCTTACCTGGGAAAAATCGGCCGAGTTAATTACAGAAGAGGGCGGCGGCTACTATATCTATCGCTCGCTTTCCTACGACGGTGCTTATGAGCGCATAGCTACCATAGAGGACCCTACAATAACAAGCTATGAAGATGAAGAAGTAATTTTAACTGGTGAATATTTCTATTATTATAAACTCTCTGCTTTCAAGAACATAGAGGGTGAAAGGTTGGAAGGACAACGCTCCGATCCTGTTTCCTATTGGTAATATGCAGTTGTTGGAAAATTTAAATAAAGAGCAACAGCAAGTTGTTACAACTACAGAAGGTCCCTTACTGGTACTAGCTGGTGCTGGCAGTGGAAAAACCAGATCAGTCATATATCGCACAGCCTATCTTATCTCAGAAAAACATATTTCGCCTTGGAATATCTTGGTTGTAACTTTTACCAATAAAGCTGCTCGTGAACTCATCAATAGATTGGAAATAAATTTTGGTATTAATACCCGTTCTTTATGGATAGGGACATTCCATTCCATTTGTAGCCGTATACTGCGTTATGAAAGTGCTTTATTACCCTACGACAGTAATTTTTCCATTTACGATGATGCCGATCAGAAAACGGTCTTTAAAAAAATTTACAAAGAGTTGGATATTGATAAAAAATTCTTTTCTATGGGAGCTGTTCGCAATATTATTAGCCGGCAGAAAAACTCTTTGATTTTACCTGATGATTTTTTTAAATTTAATGAGAAAAATTATTACACTGAAACGGTTCACAAGATATATAACCGCTACCAAAAATATTTGGAAGAGAATAATGCCATGGATTTTGATGATCTGCTTTTGAATACAGCATATCTTTTACACGATCATTCCCAAATATTAAAAAAATACCAACAAAAATTTCGCTATGTTATGATAGATGAATACCAAGATACCAACTATGCTCAATTTAAAATTGTTAATCTAATCGCTTCTGCTCACCAAAATTTATGTGTGGTAGGAGATGATGACCAAGCTATTTACAGCTGGCGTGGTGCTGATATTCGTAATATTTTGAATTTCGAAAAAGATTATAAAAATGTTAAAACTATTAAATTGGAACGGAACTACCGTTCACCTAAAATAATCTTAAATTTAGCTAACAGCCTTATTAAATACAACGATGAAAGACATCCCAAAGAACTTTGGACTTCCTATGAAGATGATGCTGTTCCAATTTTGAAAGTTTTACAAAACGAGAGAGCAGAAGCGAGCTTTGTAGCAGATCAAATCAGGCAACTACAAGAAAATAAAATTAGCTTAAACAGTTGTGTTGTTCTTTATCGCACCAATGCCCAATCTCGTATTTTTGAATCTACTTTTGTAAAATATGGCATAAAATATCAGATTGTAGGAGGTGTAAACTTCTATCAGCGCAAGGAGATCAAAGATATAATAGCTTATTTGCGCATTTTGGTGAATCCTAGTGATTCAGAAAGTTTTCTAAGAATTATAAACTACCCTAGCCGCGGAATTGGTAAAAGCACAATGGGTAAAATCATCGAATTTGCCTTCCTAAACAACATAACACTTTTAGAAGCTATAAACAGCAAAATCCCTACTCTATCAAAATGGCAACAAACAAACGTGAACAATTTTGCTCAGTTAACTAAAAGCTGGCAGCAACTGGAAGTTCCCTTACCAAAATTGGTACAGAAAATTTTAGATGATTTGGGCTTAATCGACCAGTTTAAAAATAGCAAAGACCCTCAAGAGATCACCCGTGCTGAGAACTTGCAAGAATTTATCTCTGCCTGCAGCGAATTTTATGAACAATTCTTAGACGAAAACAAAGAAGAACCCACTTTAGCCGAATACCTGCAAAACATTGCCCTGCAAACTGATCTGGACAACTTAGACCCACAGGAAGAATCGGTTAAACTAATGACTATGCACAATGCCAAAGGCTTGGAATTCGATTATGTATTCATCGTGGGTCTTGAAGAAGGCCTATTACCCCATTCACGCTCTATGGATACAAACAAAGAGCTACAGGAAGAACGTCGTTTATTGTACGTTGCAATCACCAGAACCAAAAAGCAACTGTTTATGTCTTATGCCAAAAATCGTAATATTTTTGGAGATTCCATTTTAACCATGCCTAGCCACTTTATCAAAGAAATGGATGAACGTTTTTATAAAAAAGAAGTAGTAGCAAAATCCAGTCATATCAATTTTGATAGGAAAATTGTTTTGGAAAGTAGTAAACATTTTCAAATAGGCGACAAGGTTTTTCATAAAAAATTTGGTAAGGGAATTATTTTAAATGTTGACGGTAAAGACGTTGATGCTAAATTAACTATCTCATTTTCGGGTGGGAAATTAAAAAAAATTATTGGTAGCTATGTAACAAGGATTTAAGAAATGAAAAAAATATTAGTTATAATTCTAACAGTGCTTCTTACCTCTCTGCTTGTGGCAGATAAATATGCCGGTGAGATATTCAAAATGGGTTCCGGTGTTAGGAATAGCGCTCTAGGTAATTGCGGATTAACCGATATTAACTCGGCGCATCTTGCATATTGGAATCCTGCTCTTCTGGCGCTAGAACCGGCACGTAAGCTAGAATTGATGCACGCCGAAGAATATTCCGGCTTGTTAAAATACGACCTTTTCAGTGCAGTTTTAGGCAAAAAACAGCGGCTTTCCTTCACAATTGCCCGTATCGGTATCGATGATATCCCCTTAACAAAACTGGAAGACCCTAATAACTCCGTGAATTACGATAACCGCCCCTATGAATACAAATCCGTAAATAATTCTGATATGGTATTTTACTTTGGCTTTGCTAGAAAAATTGGGAACTATTATTTGGGCTTAACTCCTAAAATTGCTTACCGCAAATTAGCAGATGAAAATGGTTTCGGTTTTGGTGCGGATATTTCCACCTTTCTTTCAATAAACAAAAAATTAATGGTGGCAGCCAACTTACGCGATTTTTTTTCTACCCAGATTTTGTGGAGTAACGGTTCCCATGAATTTGTCAATCCGAACTTACAATTGGAAGCCCAATACTCGCTGTTGCTGCCTTTAATAAATAAAAATGGCAAACTATATTTCGGCACCGATATTTACGCTGAAAATAGAGATTTCGCCGCTACTACAGACATCAGCATATTCAGCTTAGATTACCATGCTGGCTTAGAGATGAATATTTTGCAAAATTTTGATCTACTACTGGGTTACGATGTCGATAATTTGACTGCTGGTATGAGTTTTGGCTACAAAAAATGGCAATTTAATTATGCTTTCGAGCAAAATACAGAATTAGAAAATTCACATCGGATCTCAGTTGGCTTCAATTTATGAAAAAAATTGCTATCTTAGGAATAACCGGCTCAATAGGAAAATCTGCAGTAGAAGTTGTACGCGAACAAAAAAAACATTTCAAAATCCAAATAGCTACTGCTCACAATAATGTGAAAGAGCTACTCTCTTTGGCTGCTGAATTTAAGATTCCCCATTTGGTTATCACTAATGCGAACGCACAAAAACAAAATCTTGAAATTCCCAAAGCTAGCAAACTTTATTTTGGCGAGAGTGAACTACAAAATTTACTGCAAAATGAAGAATATGATATTGCTTTAAATGCTATTAGCGGTTCTGCTGGGCTAATTCCTTCCTATAATATTTTAAAATGCGAAAAAGATTTAGCCTTAGCTAATAAAGAATCGCTAGTTATGGCTGGTCATATACTGACAAAAATGCAAACCAAAAACAAAATTTTACCAGTTGATAGCGAACATAGTGCACTTTTTCAAGTTTTGCATGGCGAGGGGAAAAAAAATATCAGAAATTTAATACTTACCGCTTCGGGTGGTTCTTTCCGAGATACCCCTCTACCAGCTTTGAAAAATGTTTCCCTTAAAGAAACCTTAGATCATCCTAATTGGGATATGGGTGCTAAAGTAACGATTGATTCTGCTACTATGTTTAATAAAGCTTTGGAAGTGACCGAAGCTCATTGGCTTTTTGATATAAACTATGAAGATATCGAAGTTGTATTGCATCCTCAGTCCATAATTCACTCTATGGTCAAGTTTATCGATGGTTCTATTTTAGCTCAAATGAGCCAGCCTTCTATGAAACTCCCAATTTTATATGCTCTCAGCTTCCCCGACCGATACAGTTCACACTTGGTAGAAACAGATCTATCCCAGCTTGCGGAGTTGACTTTTCGAAAAATTACCAAACAACGATATCCACTTTTCTTTCATACAGTAGAACTGTGCCGCCATGGCGGTTTACTACCAACTATCATAAATAGCATTAATGAAGCTGCAATAACACTTTTTTTGCAAAATAAAATCCAATTTCTGGATATTAGTAAGCTAATAATTAATATTACTGATCAATTTCCCAATAAAGCAGAGCCAAATTTGGAAGAAATAATTAACACCAATAAAGAGGTTTTCGACTTTACCATAAGAAATTTTACTAAGTTTATATAATCTGCAGGAGCTATAATGGAAGCGAAGTCTTCGCCGCCACCCTTTGTTGTAATTGCAATTTTCTGGTGTGCAGGACTTATCTTAGCTCATCTCTTGCAAATTCCGCTTATAACACTTTCTTTGCTCGTATTATTCTTAATTTTTATATTCCTTTATAAGAAACAATCGCTTTTTTTGTTAATTATCATTCTCTGTTTGGCAGCTTTGAACTATCAACTTCAACAAAAATTGCCAAAAGGGCATATACAGCTAATTTTAGATAGAAACAGGCATATAAAACAACCCATAACGGGTAGAATTATCTCTGAATATCGCGAAGATCATTATATTTTGGAATTGAAAAAAATAAAAAAATTTGCAACCAGCGGCAATATATTTCTCTATACTAAAAACGATAGTCTAAATTATGGAGATTTAATCAGAACAGTTGCTTCTATTTTTCCTATAACTAAAAATTCCAATCCTGCCGCCTTCAATTATCGTTCTTTCTTGGAAACCAAACAGATTTATGGAACAGGTATTGCCAGAACAACTATACAAATTTTGGGGAATCAAAGTTCATTTTTAAGTCGTTTCATCATTAACAGCAGAGTATATTTGCAAAAGCAGATTACCAAAAAATTCAGGAAAAATAGCGCTTTTGTTAAAGCAATTTTACTTGGAGACAAAAAAGATTTAGGCGATGCAAAACAGAATTTTGTCAAAGCTGGGTTAAGCCATATTTTCGCTGTTAGTGGGCTGCATGTTGGTATCATTAGTAGTGTTATTTTTATAATCTTACATCTTTTTATAAAACACAAACCCACTATCCGTTATCTTCTTATTTTCATTTTACTCTACTATGCGGCAATTTGTCAATGGCGAGCCTCGGTAACCCGGGCTGTTATAATGCTATCAGTCTATTTTATCGCTCGTAATATCCAGCGTACTACTCTACCTAACAACATTTTAGCACTCAGCCTCGTTATAATCACAATCTTTGATCCCCATCAGATGTTTACTCCGGGATTTCAGCTCTCATTTTTAGCAGTGTTCACCCTGGTTAACTTTATCCCTAAATTTAAATTTATCACTCTGCAAAAAACTGATCAACAATCGATGTCTTACATAAAAAAATTCCTTAACTGGGCTGCTCTCATCATTATTTCTTCTCTCTTATTGGGAATCACCTTAGCTCCTATCACAATTTTCTACTTTCACCAATTTAGCCTGAATGGAACTATTGCTAATATTGTAGCTATGCCATTAATGGGAATAATTCTTATCCCCCTCACAATGTTGATAATTATATTACCGGTCGGTTGGTCTGTTTATCAAGCAGCCTTCAGTTTTTTCTATTTCATATTAGAAAAATGGGTCACCCTCTCAGCTAATTTCCCCCTCTATTCCGATTTTGTTTCACTGTCCACATTACAAGTTCTTCTACTTTATATCGTCCTTTTTTCTATATTCTTGTTATTAAATAAGAAACGTTTGCGCTTGCTTCTGGGAATTATTGTGCTAGCTACAGTTTCCTTCTTCCTCCTTAATCGTGAAGTTACACAAAATTTGCGAATAACATTTTTCGATTGTGGCTTAGGTGACATTATTTTGGTAGAAACTCCAAGTAATAAAAACATACTTATCGATACTGGTTCTGCTAAAACTGCTAAAAAATTCAGCAATTCATGTTTACCTTATCTAATTCAAAAAAAAATCAAAACCCTCGATTACTTAGTAATTACCCATGCTCACGAAGACCATTTTGGTAGTTTACCAAATGTATTCGATAAACTAAATGTAAAAAACTTCGTAATTACCGATGAGTTCATAAAAAGCGAGGTTTGGCAGGATCTGCAAACTTACTACATAAATGAACCCAAATGTCAGCAAATTATTATCCAAGACACCCTCCAATTCCAAACAGATGATGTCAAAATGACTATTTTACATCCAGATGATAACTATTCCTCGGATAATATAAATAATATGTCTATAGTGATGCGCTTAGATTACCAACAGTTATCGGTTTTATTTACTGGTGATTTGGAAGAGGAAGGCGAAGCTTATCTTATTTCCAAATATACCGATCTTTTGGATGTAGATTTTTTAAAAGCGGGTCATCATGGCAGCAAAACTTCTAGTAGTTTAGAATTTATTCAAGCAACCTCTCCTGAATATGCTGTAATTTCCACTTCACTGCATAATCGTTTCAATTTTCCACAGCCTGAAACTCTGCAGTCCTTCTCTTTTCTTAATGATAACCTCTTTATCACTGGCAAAGATGGTGCAGTAATTTTAAATAGTGATGGAAGCAGTGTTGATATTAAAACCCTCTTATCCTCTATTATAATTCACGACAATACATTATAAAAAACCCCAGTGCTAAAAAAGCACCGGGGTTCTATTTTGTATTACAAAACAAAGGGTAGCCCCCGCAGGGGCTTTAACCCGTTTATTTCATAAGTATCATCTTCTTAGTGGAAGTGTATTTACCGGCTTTCATCTTATAGAAGTAAACACCGCTAGATACTTGTCTTCCATTACTATCTTCACCAGTCCAAACAACTTTGTGGTTATCAGCCTTCATATGCTCATTAACCAGAGTCTTAACTTTCTGACCCTTGATGTTATAGATATCAATTCTAACATTTCCATCTTCTTTGGTAGAGAAGTTAATTGTTGTTTCTGGGTTGAATGGATTAGGATAGTTGCCACTCAGCTTAGTAACCAGTGGAATGTCGTTATTATCGTTGGAATCTCCTCCACCTTCATAGGAAACGCGAAGGTCGTCGATGTACCAACTCATAATATCCCAAGGATCACTTTCTATGTACCAGCACATCTGGAAGTTGTTAGAACCAACATCTGGTGTATCAATTTCGAAGTTAATTGTTTCTGGGCCAGAATCTGCACTGTAAATTTGACTCCAAGCATCATTCCAAGTTGAACCACCATCACTGGAAGTAGCTACACCAAGTGTTACTGTGTTAGAATACCAGTCAAGATATTGTCTGAACTGACCTGTCATATTGGTCATACCAGCGGTGCTGAAGGTTGGAGATACCAGATAAGCAGTATCTACTGAGCCATAATCTGGCAGCCAGTCAAATTCTGCTTCAGGTGCTTCTCCACCGGCGCTATTTGTTTCTGAAGGAATTATCCAGTTATTCTGATATGCACCTGCTAAAGTCCAATCCATTGGATTACTCCAGTCTTCCATGAAGAGGATGTAATCTACATAGATTGTACGCACAACAGGTTCGCTCATGTTAGGAACTTCATCTATTGCATAGAATTCATAGGTGTAATCTGCATTTTCAGGAACTACATCCTGGAAGGAGCCTACCCAAGGATCTATGGTAATCAGAAGGTTACCATCACGATAGATTTCTATTCCAACTAAGTCTTCACAAAGGGTTCCATCTTCATTTAAGGAAGGATCTACCCAAGAGAAGTCTACAGTTTTGTTAGGAACATCAACAACGTAGTTGAAATCTTCAATTGGTCCTGGTGCAACACCGTCATGAGGAGTAGCAGTAACTATTTCGGAAGGGTCTCCTGGAGTTGTGCCATCTTCAATAACATTTGCATAGTACCAATACTGAGTATCGTTAACTACGTCTTCGTCTGTCCAATCTTGAGGACCACTACCTTCGATCACATGATATGGTGCCGTACCGAAGTCTTCACCATCAAGTGATCTCCAGATTTCATAACCGGTTACTTCGCGATAGTCAGCTTCTTCAGTAACAATATTTACATCGATTCTATCGCCAAAGTTTGCAGGTACTATACCCACATTACCAGCTATAGTTGGTCTTATCCGATCGGAAATATCTTTACCTTCTTGTACAGCTAAGTTCAAGCCTTGGCTATAAGAATTATCGCCATTACCTGTTGATTGTTCATACACAACTGCTTGACCAGGTGCACCTACGAAAGTAGCAGTCATACCAAAGTTACCGGTAAGTGTAGGATCTCCACCTACAGCTGCGTAGATAGTAGTCCAGGTAGAACTTATATAGCCCCAGTTACGATCAATGTGATTCTGCTGTAAGTCGTTTGCAACACCGGCAAAGCCACTGCTATTTTCCCAGAACATTACATAAACGTCACCGCTTTCGATAGTAACATCGGTAATATCGAGGTCATAAACACCAGGTGGATAAGAACCAGGTGCAGATTCCCAAACAGCAGAAGGATCACCAGGTGCTGTTGGAGCTGATGGAGGCCCTGCAACTGCACCTTCAGGATCAAGGTATACACTGAATATACCAGCAGTACAGTTAGCATCACCCTGGAAGGTAACTTGTATGTGTGTAAGTTCTGCGGGATAGCCTGCAGGTGTAAAGCGTACACCCAGAGCACATCCGCCACCGCAACCAAGTTGACTTTCAAATCCACCATCGTGGAAGGCCTGGGTATATTCTTCAGTACCACCCCATGGGCTTACATGTAGTGGAACCGCTTCATCTACACCAGATTCTGCTGTTAATGTTGGCGGTAGACCAAAGTTATTAGGTGTAAAGTTTACTTCAACTTCATCTTCGTGACCAACATAGATATCTGTTTCTACTTCATCAGGATATCCATCTTTTTCGCAGGTAATTGTGTAGGTACCTTCCAGTACTTCTGGTATTTCATAATTACCCTGGAGATTGCTGGTAGCAGTATAAACTATTTCTTCATCATCTACATTAACAGCTGTAATCTCTGCTGCGTTTATAGTAGCACCACTATGTTCATCGGTAACAGTACCGTAGATCATTCCAATACCAGGAATAAGAGCTTCTACCGGTTCACTAGGTGCAGATTCACCTTCATGATATACAGCGCTTACTTCATAGGTATGAGTACCAACAGCAACTGCTTCATCATAGTAAGATGTTTCAGCAACATTTTCAGCAATTATTTCGCCATCGCGATATACATTGTAACCAATGAAAGCACGATCGCGGCTTGCTGTGTAAGCTTCCAGCTTAGCTTCAAATTCAGCTTCGCTCAAACGTACATCTTTCAGTGGATCAACATTGCTTACCTGTGTGTTATATGCTACATCAGTATTATTAACTTTAGAAGCATTAGTAAGGGCTACATCATCTACATTGATATAGAAGAAATCTGAGCAATCGGTATGTTCCAGAGCAATATAAACTGTTTCACCAGAGAAATCGCTCATATCGAATGTAGCTTGTGTATAGGTAGGACCAGCTTCTACATATCCAAGTTCTTCTGTGAAAGAAGCAGGATTTGTATCGGTAGTAGATACCTTGATATATGCCCTATCACCAGGCCAATTTGGGTCTTGTGCTACATACCAGAAACTAAATTCTGAGTTATCTCCAATTTCTACTTGTGGAGTAATCAGATAGTTATCTGGAGTAAGAACACCTACATTATTAAGATAGGAAGCACTGTACATAACACCTACACCACTATGAGCGGTAAAGGTATTGGACCATTCCCAATTATAGGAATCACCGTCAGCATCAATTATTGTCCAGTCACTAGGTAGGCCAGCTTCGAAGTCTTCGGTGAATTCATCACCGGAGCCTCCGCCGCCACCGCCGCCGCCACCGCCGCCGGTGGGACCTTCCCAAGTTAATTCTACATCAACGTAGTCTATAACTTCGGCAGCAAGTCCGGTTGGAGGTGTTAAAGTAGAGGTGAATCCCCATAGTTCACTTTCAGCTGATCCAGAGGTATTCTTGCTAACTATTTTCCAGAAATAGATCTGATTCGGTTCAAGTGTTCCTGGATCATACTCAGTAATTCTATCACCATTTTCCAGTACTAATTCTGGGGGATAAGTAGTTCCAAAGTAAACATCTACATACTTGGTGAATTCGCCAATTTCCCAGGTGAGAATAGTACCATCAGCAGGTACTTCTACAGCACCATTTTCCGGGCTTGGATTGGTTGCTGCAACAGGAGCTGGCAATGGATCACCAATATCGATCGAGAATACTACATTTCCTACTGCTCCACCGTAACCATCAACTACAACGTTATAGGTTCCAGCAAACAGTGGAATATCATACAGAGCAGATTGTATTGCTCTGTCATCATTATAATACAGATAATTGTCGGGGCCAGGTACTACACCATCAGCATAAACAGCCATTTTAGTGTCGAAATCGGAACCATAGAGTGATATTGAATCCATATATGTATCTTCTTCTAATGTGAATTGGTAAACAATATCAGCTCCATCGCTACTTGGTAGATCATAGTTATCTTCAAAGCCGTCATTGGTACTATTATCTGTATAGAAGCCATCGGTGAATTCTACTAGGAATGGATTTCCTGCGATATCACCATCTGGAAGCATGTAGGCGCTACCAGCAATATCGATAACGTGTTGATTTTCAGCATCTTCACCGGTATATACACCTAAGAAAGCAGAATGTTCGCCTGCAGTCATTGGTGCATATTTTACTTCAACTGTAATACCGGCATCCTCAGGTGAAATAGTTACTGGATATTCATTATTATCGGTTAACTCAAAATGCTCAGCATCAGGTCCTGTTACAGACAAATCCTGAACTATAAGATCATTAACACCAGTATTTGTAATCACAAATTCTTGGGTTTCCCAGGTATAAACTGGAATAGAGCCGAAATCGTGTTCAGCTGGTGTAATTGTAAATACAGGTATTTGTGCACCGGAGTTAACTTTTACATTATCAACTGCCCAATACCAAGCCCAAGATGTGCCATCATCATAATGGAATTTCACTTTCAGTTCTTGGTTAGAGTAATCGCTGATATCAATTTCTTGATGATCAGGAGCTCCCCAATCACCCATATCTTCTGTGAGATCCAGAATTATCTGCCATTCGCTTCCATCCCAAACCTGAACATTAACTACTTCACTTGTACTGATATAATTGTAATACTGATCAAATTCAAGCTTTACGGTAAGCCCAGCTGTAGTATCGAGTGGAGGAGTGATAAGGTCACTATTTACATGTACTCCACCAGAACCAGCTGCATCACTATCTACAAAAGCAAAAGGAGTGCCATCTAAAGTATTACCACTATAATCGGTTGCACCATGCCAAGGAGCTACATCACCTGTTATTTCCCATTCAGCTGGAATACCTGTATCGAAGTTTTCTTCCAGGAATGTCATGGGGCCAGTACCAGGGTCACTAGTCATGAAGAACCAAGTTGCGCCTTGAGTTTCACCGGTTATATTTCTAGCTACAACTTTCCAATAGTAAGTTGTTTCAAAATCAAGTGTACCCGGATCGTAGTTTTCTACTGCTGTAACATTATCTAACACCTTATTTTGTGGTGGATTAACAGTGTCAAAATATAAGTCTATAGATACTGTTTCCGGTCCATTTTCCCAGCTAAGGCCTGTTTCCACTGAAACATCACCTAGACCATTTTGAGGTGTTGGATTACTAGGAGCACCAGGTAGATCGGGAACATAAGCGTTACCAGTGAATTCAAGTACTTCTACTTCTCTGCCAATGTCGTTCACAACGAAAAGATATGCCTGTTTGTCTCCTATAGAATTAGGAGCAAATGAAACATCTACATTTATTCTTTCACCAGGTGCAATTTCCAGAGGATATTCATGAGAATCATCTAGAATAAACTCATCTTGATTGTCACCTGTAATGGTAAGTTCTTCTACTACGAAAGTTCCACTACCAACATTTTGAATTCCATAAGTTTCAGGGCCTTCGGTGGCTCCAATAGGAATTGAACCAAAGTCGGTAGTAGTATAGTCAAATTCAAAGATAGGAACAGCAGCTCCAACTTCCATAGTTACAGGAACTATGAAGTCTTCACCTTTATCCATCGGATATAAAGCATCGTTCTGGATAAATACTTCACCTGTTTTGGTTACATTTTCCAATCCTGCAGCATCTAAATTCAGGGTAATTTCTGCACTAGCACCTGGTTCTATGGTACCTGTGGCATTGCTTATTGTCAACCATTGGCTTAAACCAACAGCTGTAGTGTATTCGAGACCTGCGTATAATTCCCATTCATTAGTACCTGGATTCCAAACATAGGAATGGCCATCATACAAATTGGTTCCTGTACTAGAAGGAAATCCACTTGCAGATATAGGAGCAATTGCTACCCAGAAATCATCTTCTACTACTAATGGTTCTTCAAGGGTATAATTGTATTCAACCAAATGTTCAGCTGTCAAGTTATCAGATTCATAAAGCAGGGTTGTGCCGTCTGCAGCATAAATCTTGAATTTGAACTGGTCATTATCCCAAGGATAACTAGAATGTTCATAGAACCAGTGACTAAGGTTAGTAATTTCTACTGGATAAGGAATGCCAAAATCAGCCATCTGGAAGAAGGTAGCTCTTTCAGGAGCTGCCCAGGTAAGACTGGTCATGTCATCAATAGGAGAATAGGAATACCAGCCGGTACCACGGTTATCGGGAACAGTAATCTGTTCTGTTTTAGAGAAACCAGAGTAGTTTTCACCTCTCTCTTTTGTTTCTTTCAAGGTTATAGTTCTTTTCGATATTCCAAAAAAGCCAGCATTGTATGTAAGAGGCGCAGTTCCACCCGGGTTAGAAATAGTTAATGTGGCTTCTTCGGTAAGTCCACCGGGAACTTCCACATTCACTTCTGCTGGATCTACAGCAATTTCGGCCCAGGTAAGTTCAAAGTCCTGAGTTGTTACTTCATTTGTCACAATTTCTACAGCTTCAGTAGCTGGGAAATAATTTTCAGCATCAGCAACAGCTTCATAGCTGCCAGCATTAGGTTCTAAAGTATAGAAGCCGGTGGCATCCGTGGTAGCTGAAACTTCACCACAAGTTACTGTAGCACCTTCAATGGGGTTAGTTGTGCCATAAGCATAAACATAACCTTCTAAGGTACCAGCTATAGGGTTGTAAACCTTTACATTATCTACAGCCCAGTACCAAGCCCAAGCATCACCATCATCATAGTGAAATTTAACCTTAAAGTCAGTGTTCGCATAAGCGGTTACATCGATAACCTGGTTATCTGGAGCGCCCCAAGCACCCATATCTTCTGTGAATTCAGCTACAACTTGCCAAGCGGTTCCATCCCATACTTGAACGTTTACCACTTCATCAGCAGAGATATTGTTATAATATTGTTCAAATTCCAACATCATGCTGTCGTAACCTGTTACATCCATAGCAGGAGAAATAAGATCTCCTACTACATGAGTTCCAGAACCAGCATCATCACTGTCGATCATTGCAAACGGAGTTCCATCTAAGGTGCTAGCGCCATAACCATATTCGGTCATACCAACCCAAGAAGGATCGCCTGTTACTTCCCATTCAGCTGGTATCCCAGCATCGAAATTTTCAACAAATTCGAATGGTGGTGGAGCTACGGTAAATGGAAATTCACCAAAGTCATAATAAGCATCATCTGCCCAGCTTACCAATACATTATCTTCTGCATCGTAAACTGTTCCTGCTATACCACCATCTCCATAAGTGTCAAAGCAATCAACTGAGTAATCGCCTTCATCTAAGGATAAAATTTCTGTTACAGTTTCTCCTCCAGTAGTAAACTCTTGGTTTTCGGCATAATAGTATGCACCTTCTACATAGCTATAAAGGTTCCAAGAAGCTTCACCATACCAAGTGTCCACTGTAAGTTCAATTGTTATATCTTGTGCTCTATCACCTCTAACTTGGAACGTGAGCCCATTTGCTTGTGCATCTAAACGCTCTTGAGGTATAGGTGTGTGGCCGGGCTCTCTTGTTTTTTCTGGAGCAGCCCAAGCTATACTCACAAGTAGTAAGGAAACTAATAAAATAAGGATTCCCTTTCTCATAATTGTTTCTCCTTCATTTTTGATTTTTTGTTAATTGTCATTGTCCATTTTGCGATAGTAAACTTCTCATAATTGCCAAAATTTCGAAAATAATTTTCCCCATTAAATTTTTTTGCGAAACTCTCATTCTTTACATACTTCATATAAAATCCTTCATTAATTCTCTTGATAATCATCTATTTAAAATACTCATAATATACTGGATTACCAAGTTCCCCGTATTTGATGCTATTTAGTACTTACTTGCCTTTTTTTGTCAATTTTTTTTCAATTTTTATCACTTTTCCCATCTTCCTCCTGAAATATAAATATCTCCTCGCCTGCTTTCTGCATTCCAAATTCCCTAGCTTTTTTTTCGATAACTTTTTCATCGTTTTTCAAGGCTTCATTCTCTTTTTTCAGCCTTTCGTTCTCTTCTTCTAGCTCCGAGTAATTCTCCTGAAGCCTCTCGTAACGCTGTTTTACCTGATACTTTTGGTAAAAACTAAAAGGACCTAAAAATAAAATATAAACTATTATAGTCGCCACAATAAGGTAAAAAAATAGATTGAATACTTTTTTCCTATTCATAGTTCATCAATACTATTCTCTGCTCAGAAAAATCCTCTTCTCTTAATTTTATTTTTTTACTTTTTGTGCGAACTATATTTTGGAAATATTGGGTAAAGTTGTCCACCTCATCTAATTCAAAATCTAAAGCTTTGGTATTATAATGCATAGGAAAAATTAGTTTGGGCTGCAATCGCTGGCAAATTTTATAACCAGTTTTAGCATCTATAGTAAATTTGCCTCCAACTGGAATAAACAATACATCTATCTTTCCTATTTTGGTAATGAGTTCATCAGATAACATATGCCCCAAATCTCCACAATGTAGCAGTTTTTTCCCTGCTAATTCAAATTTCATTAGCAAGTTCTGCCCGCGCTGTTTACCTTTTTCCTCATCATGCCATACCGGGAAAGTCTCTATCGGCACTCCTTTTACCTTGTATTTACCATCAACGGCTATTAATTTAGGATCACCTTTAATTAAAGAGATGTTGGAATGGTCGTGGTGAGGATGAGTAACCAGTAATATATCTGCAGATAAATTCTGGGGCATGTCATAGCCGATATCACCGAAAGGATCGATAACTATGCTAACACTTTCATCCCAGATTTTCCACATACTGTGGCCAAACCACTCAATATTAATCATATATCCCTCCTAACTTTAATGTATCAAAAACTTTGCTAACCAGCTTTTTTTAATATACACTACCTGATAAGGACAAAGCTCATGACAACACATACATTTTATACATTTCTCATAATCTATTTCCGGTTTAGATGCACCTTCTTTTATTGTAATCGCTTGCACCGGACAACTTTCCACACACACTTTACACAGCCTGCAATTATCGTTGAAAGCAGGATAATAATTATATAACTTACGAAAGATATTTTTCAAAACTGGTGGAGAATAGGCAAGGATTTTTATAAATATACTCACCCTTTTTATCTTCACTTTTTTAAATTGGAAGCTTCGCCAGCGCTTTTCCAGCTGAATTTCTTCTTCGCTAATTCCTTCCGCCTGCAGTACTTTTTCAATATATTTTAGCTGTTCCTTTTTAAAACCCATCATTTGAGCTGCAACAGTATCTAAAGCTCCAGCCGAAAGCGAAGCAAACATAACTTTGAACCTGCGCACTTCACCTGCGGAAGGGCCCTCTCCTTCCATACCAATAATTCCATCTACTATATTCAAAGCAATTTGCGGTTTTACTGCCAAATAGAGCTCGGTAATTAATGTAGAAAATTTTTCCAGTTCCGGATTTTGTTTGTGATAATCCGATTTTTTCAGTCCTGGAATTGTACCATAGATATTTTTCACAGCACCTGTATAATACATCAAGCTATGGGTTTTGTACTTCGCTACATTTATAACAGCATCAACTTCAAAAATATATTTGGAAATTCCAAAGTTATGATGCTGTGTTTGTTTATTCACTACCCCGTATTCACTAAAATTTACCAATTGAACCTGTTTCCGTTCTGTTAGTTCTTTTAAGCCGGTTTTTTGGTAAACTTGCTCCACAGAAGTAGTACCGCCGGGGCTATCCCCCACAATCACCTCTTTATCTTTTTCCCGCAACATATCGATGAGCACTTCTAATACTACAGGATGAGTGGTAACAGCTCTCTCTGGTTCATAAGCTCCTAGCATATTCGGTTTCAGCAAGATGCGTTTTTTCCCTTCCAACCTTTGCCAAAGAGCAGTTTGGGAAGCTACGCTCTCTAAAAATCGTCGTATCTTGTCATAATCGTAGCTTGCTATTTTTTCAATTAGAACTTGCATATTATTTGAACTTTTCAGTTCCGCTGAAATCTCTGTTTATATCGAAACTCTCCAATATTTTATCGTCATCTAAATTCTTACTGTCACTTATTATTCTGCTGATAAGCTCTCCTAAGCCTGGCCCTAGCATAAAACCTTGTCCGCACATTCCCACAGCATTTATATAACCTTCCAACTGTTGAACCGTACCCACAATTGGAAAACCATCAGGAGTCATAGGATATTGTCCTCGCCATGCTCTCCTTACCTTTAAATTAGCCAAACGGGGATATAAACCAACCATTCTTTTAGCTACTTGTGGGAAAAAATGGGAAGTAGATTCATTGCAAGTTCCCAATATTGGTGGATCAGGAGTAATGCAGAATACTACCTGTCCTTCATTATTCTGATAGAAATAATAATTTGCTGAATCTGCTGCCGGCCGCATATCCACAACCATAGGCTGGAAAAAAGGTTTAACCGGCTCGGTAATGGCTGCTTCATGGCAATCAGGCTGAACTGGCAGATCTAAATTTACCATTTTCCCGATCTCTTTAGCAAAGTTTCCTGCTGCATTTACTACATATTTACAACTATATTTTCCACAATCTGTTCGTACGCCTACTACTTTTTCATTTTGGGTAGCAATATCTAGCACCTTTTCCCCAAAATGATAGTCCGCACCTAGTTCTTTGCTTTTAAAATAAAAAGAATTTATCGCTAACAGGGGTGAAGCAGAGCCATCTTCAGGTGAAAAGGTGGAGCCGCGTAAACTTTCCATATTAATTCCTGGTACCAGTTTATTATATTTTTCCGGAGAAAGCCACTCTATATTCAAACCAAAAGATCTCTGTATCTTCATCAGGTCTTTCAGCATTTTTTCATCTTTTTCAGTGTAAGCTGGGTAAGAATATCCATTTTGCTGCCAGCCAATATCATCGCCATACTCTTTTTCCCAATTGGAAAAGATTTCCAAACTACGCTGACCAATTTTAATTTTACCATAATCGGAATGAGTAGCCCGAATACCGCCTATAGCTTTTTTGTTGTTACCTTGTCCAACTGAGGCTAATTCATCAATTACTAAAACCTCAATGTTATTCTTAGCTAAAGCTAAAGCTGTAGGCACACCTACAGAACCTGCACCAATAATAATTACATCGTAATTCTGTTTCATTTTTTGCCCCCTTGCTCGCCGTCGGCAAATTTACCCAGTGGTACCTCTACAAAAACGGGTCGACGCACATTTTCCACTATCTCATCAAAAGGAATTCCTTCCTGGCGCATTAATTGTTTCAACAAATTATCGCAAGTTTTACTACCGCAAGGACCCATCCCTGCTCTGGTGATTGCCTTTATCTGGTTCAGGTCGGTAATACCTTGCTTTATCAGCTTTCTAACTTCTCCCGCAGATACTCTTTCGCAAAGGCATACCATCTCTTCATCTTGCAATTTCACTTCTTGAGACAACGGTTTGCTTACCTCTGCTTCTTGAATGCGGAAAGAGACTATCTTTTTTGCTATCTCTTTGGGACTTTTCAACCTAATTAAATTTGTCTTATTATTTTTCATCGGAGTTATCTTAACCACTTCCAAATCGGCCAGAAAATCCCCGTTTATATCCACAGCTGGAACCGTATCACCCACCTTAACCTGGTGATTCATTACTTCATAAGGCACTGTAACGATAGGATTTTTGCTCTCCTGGCGATAATCGACCAGAGTAATTGCCAAACCCGGGCAAATAGCCACACATTTTCCACACCCTATGCACCCTCCTACATATTTAGGAATTCCCATCAGGTTTTCTTGCTTTATTCGAATAGAATTGGTGGGACAAATGGTGGTACAGGGATTACAGGGAATTTCTTGCAAACAGTGAATTATCGGCATCACGCCTGTTTCTTCTCTAGGAAGGTCATAATCGTATATCGGGCCAGGGTGAGATTTTAGGATCTCTGCTTTTTCGTACCAGCTGTCTGGTATGTTTTTCACTTCATTTCCAAAAGACTGAGCTACCCGCAACCCAGCTATTTTCCCATTGAACATAGCCGAAGATGCTTCTGCAATCTCCAAGGCATCGCCTGCCGAAAAAACCGGAATACCTGCTTTCTCAGCTTCAAAAGCAAATTCGTTAACCGGTTCCAGACCTACTGCAATTAGTAATGTATCACATTCAAATGTTTTTTCAGTTCCTTTTATAATATTAAAGTTTTCATCTATCTGGGCAATAGTAACGCTTTCTATGGTTTCTTCGCCATTTGCCGAAGCTACTGTATGGGAAGTATAAATAGGAACGCCCAAGCGGCGTAATTTATCGGCATGAACTTTATAGCCGCCACAACGCGGCATGGCTTCCACCAGACCTACCACTTCGATACCTGCTTGCAGTGCATGATAGCCAGCAATAAGTCCTACATTTCCGCCACCAACAATAAATAAACGCTTGGTAGGTCGTACTAAATCTCGGTTTACCAGAGTTTGGAAAGCGCCTGCTCCATAAATTCCAGCCAATTTATTGCCTGGGAATTTCAGGAACTTCTCTCTGGCTCCAGCAGTATTCAAAATAACCTTTGGTTTAACCAACTTATATGTGTCGTCCTTTAAAATTCCCACTTTTTTATCGTAGAAAACATAAAGTGCAGTACTATTGACCCACGTTTCCACATTTTTTTGTTTTTCCACCTCTGCTGCCAGTATCTGCCCAATCTGGTTTCCGCGCGTTCCAGCATGAGAATCTTCCACAGAGCCAAAAAACTTATGAGTCTGCAGCACTAACTTGCCCCCAAGTTTTGCTTTATCGTCTATAAGCAATACACTTTGTTTTTTAATTTGCAAAGCAGCAGAAAGCCCAGCAGGTCCTCCACCGATGATAAGCACATCTACATCTTTCTCTTCGATATCGGCTATATTGGGCCGCTCCTGTACCTCGGGGAGCTGTGGTAAACCTTCCACACTTTCCACCCTCATATTTTCTTTAACAGGTGTCATACAAGATTTTACCGGAACTCCATTGGCTATTACAGTGCATTTAGCACATTGCCCGTTGGCACAAAAAATGCCCTGAGCAGAACCATCCTTGTGGTGATGTCCAAAAACACGAATTCCGTTCGCAAACAGCGCCGAAGCAATAACTTCACCTTTTTGGGCTTGGTACGGCTGTTTGTTCCAATAAAAAGTAATTGTAGGTTGTTCCTTCACATCTAAGATGGGATGCTGTTTTATTCGGTTATCTTTCATGCGGCTACTCCTATTCATCTATATTTATTACTTTATAACTATTTTAAATTATCTTAGATTTTTTAAGGAATTGCTTATGTCAAGAAAAAACCCTTTTTCTTATTATGAATCAACTTCAAGGTTAGAAACAGTAATAATTTTGAACCGAGACTCATATATTTTTATTGACAGAATGAGCACTCATTCATATTTTGTTTTATTAAAATGAAAAGAAACAAAAAAATGTCACCTGAGCAATTAAACAAGCGGAAGGCCATTATTGAAGCTGCGATTGAATTTTTTTCTCGGAGAGGTTTTCACAAGACAAAAATTTCACAAATTGCTAAAGCAGCTGGCGTGGCAGACGGTACAGTTTACCTTTATTTTAAAAATAAAGATGATCTGCTAATAAATGCATTTGAAGATCTGATCGGAGAAAAACTGGTTAATATTCAAAACAGAATAGAACATGAAGCAAGCGCAAAAGATAAGCTTCTGAAATTTTTCGACTACCATATTGAGCTTTTTACAGAAAAACAAGCTGTAGCGCGTTTCCTAGCTATAGAACTACGTCAAAGTCCCGATTTTTATAAATCTTACCCAGATTATGAACCCCTAAAAAAATATCTGGATTACCTGAAAAACCTGGCCGATGAAGCTATTGCTGAAGGAGATATCCGCAAGGTAGACACAGTTGCCTTAAGCTACCTTATTTTTGGAACAATGGACTTTTTGCTTACCGAGTGGTCTACCCGTAACCAAAAGTTTTCCCTGCAAGAGAAAAAAGAACAGATTGTAGATATTGTAAACCATGGAATTGGAGTAAATTAGTCATGAGAAGATTATGTTTTCTCACACATTTCTACTCTTTACTACATTGTTATCTAGCCAAGTTGTAGATCAGCAAAAATGCCGTAAATTAGCTTTGGAAAATAAAATCATGAATATAAAATCTGCCAACAGTTTGGAAGATGCTTTCGGCAAAGATGGGATGATAAGTTTGGTAGCAAAATGGAGATTTTTCATTGGAACAAGCACGGATTTGAACTGGCAGCCAACTACTGATGAGCTGATCACCGAATATATCCGCAATCTTTCCAACCAAAAAGCACGGAATAAAAATGAATTGATAACATTTTACAGTTGGGACTTACAAACATATTTTTGTAAATAACTAAGGATTCCTCCCACAAACCCCACAAAGTCGGCTGCCTTTATGGTAGTCGGCTTTTTTATATCCATTCCGCTTTCGCGTAAATGACCCATTTGTAGATGAAAAAGAACCGTCTTCGCGAACCTCTTATGAGTGAAGCAATCTGCTTACAGCGTACTTATGCGTCCTCTGGCACAGATCTCTTAGGAGTTCAGGTAAAAGAAGAGATTTCTCCATTCCAGTAGCTTCGCTACTTCCAGTCGAAATGACAAAAAAATTGTCATCTCGAGCGGAACGAAGTGGAGTCGAGAGATCTCAATGTAAGAATAGAAGTTTCAAATTTAACATTGGTGTTTTAATTTAGATTCTTCGTCGAATGAGTTCGGAAGAAGCCTCAGGATGACAGCATCTACATAAAGCCCGTCCCCGATAATTATCGGGATTCTTGGCAGATCGACAACTTGTGTAGCCGTAATTCTATAGAAGGTGTAAACATTCGGTACTATAATTTAGAGCCTTCCACTTTCGTTAATAACTACGGCAGATTAAGTTAGCAGCAAAACCTGAAAAACTCCTGCCGTAGCAACTTCCAAATACCTTTTTCCCCAAAATACAAATCTTTTTCCTTTACATTTAAACTATAAATTATCAGATTTACATTTTATAAAAAACACTTTTTCAGGAGTTAATATGAAAGTAAGCGAGAAATTAGAAATGCTGAAAAAGCGTGAAGCAAAAGTCAAAGAAATGGGAGGCGAAAAGCGAGTTAAGAAACAGCACGATAAAGGCAAACTAACAGCTCGCGAGCGCATAGAATTACTTTTTGATAAAGGCACATTCCGTGAGATCGATATGCTGGCACATCACCGCTCTACTAATTTTGGTATGGACAAAGTAGATGTTAATTCTGATGGAGTGATAACAGGGCACGGACTGGTAAATGGCCGTCCTGTTTTTGCTTATTCCCAAGATTTCACTTCACGCGGAGGTTCTTTAGGTGAACGTCACGCTGCTAAGATTACCAAGATAATGGATTTAGCTTTAAAAGCCGGTGTACCGGTAGTAGGTATGAATGATTCCGGCGGAGCTAGAGTGGAAGAAGGTATAGACGCTTTAAAAGGCTATGGTGAGATTTTCTTCCGTAATTCGCGCGCTTCCGGCGTTATTCCACAGATATCGGCAATTATGGGGCCCTGCGCTGGTGGAGCTGTGTATTCGCCGGCCATGACAGACTTTATTTTTATGGTGAAAAAGAAAAGCCACATGTTCATTACCAGCCCCTATGTAATAGAAACCGTAACTGGCGAAAAAACCACTTTTGAAGAGCTGGGCGGCGCTATGGTACACAACACCAAAAGCGGTAATGCCCACTTTGCCTGCGATAGCGATGAAGATGCGATCGAACAGATAAAAATTCTGCTTAGCTATCTGCCGGCTAACAATATGGAAGATCCACCCAAACTTCCTCCTGGCGATGACCCCAAAAGAAGCTGTCCGGAACTGGACGAACTGATACCAGATAACCCCAAAGCACCCTACGATATGAAAGACGCAATCCACGCTATTTTGGATAATGGCGAATTCTTTGAACCCCACGAATATTACGCTGAAAACGCTATAGTCGGTTTTGGCAGGCTGAATGGACGCGTGGTAGGAGTAGTTGGTAATCAACCACTTGTTCTGGCTGGTTGTTTAGACATCGACGCTTCCGATAAAATAAGTCGTTTTGTGCGTACCTGCGATGCTTTTAATATTCCGCTGTTAACCTTTGTGGATGTTCCCGGTTATCTGCCAGGACTGCAACAGGAATGGGGCGGCATCATCCGTCATGGGGCTAAACTTTTGTGGAGTTATTCGGAAGCAACTGTACCCAAGCTTACAGTTGTAACCCGCAAGAACTATGGCGGTTCTTACATTGCCATGAGTTCGCAGCATTTGGGTGCCGACATGATATTTGCCTGGCCTACAGCCGAGATCGCGGTGATGGGTGCTCAGGGCGCTGTGAATGTGGTTTCCAGCTATAGGAAGCAGATAAAAGAAGCAGATGACCCGGAAGCTATGCGACAGGAAAAAATAAAAGAATACGAAGATGCTTTCAATAATCCCTACATTGCAGCCGAGCGTGGTTATATCGAAGCGATAATTCAACCCAGCGAAACCAGGGCCCGTTTGATAGATGCTTTGGAAATTCTTTGCACCAAAAGCGAAGCTCTTCCCCCCAAAAAACATGGTAACATCCCGCATTAGGAAATTCTTATGAACGATGAAAGAAAAAAGAAACTGAAAGCTGCCATTTTTGGCGCTATCTACTATATGATGGAAGAAGAAGAACAGAAACCCAAAGTAAACCGCTGGTCACGCTTCAGCCGCTTGCAGATAATGCACAACCGCATGCAGGTGCAAATGCGTTCCAACAGAAATTTTTCCATAAAACGATTTTAATTAACGGAGGTTTGAATGCAATACGATAAACATGGCATCCTCAAGATGACCAAAATGAATTACGATAAAGACCGTCCTCAAGCCGAAAATCCGGTTAAGATACAGGATCTCAGCTTTCGTGATGGTCACCAGAGTATTTTTGCTACCCGCGGCCGGACCGAAGATATGCTGCCAATGGCAGAAATGATGGACGAAGCCGGATTTTATTCCCTGGAGATGTGGGGCGGCGCTACCTTTGATACTATGCACCGCTACCTGAATGAAGACCCTTGGCAAAGAATTCGTACTCTGAAAAAATATATTAAAAAAACACCATTTTCCATGCTGCTGCGCGGCCAGAACCTGGTGGGCTACCGGAACTATGCAGATGATGTTGTAGAAGCTTTTGTACAGCGCGCTTGCGATAACGGTATCGATATTTTTCGCGTTTTCGATGCGCTGAACGATTTCAGGAACTTTGAAACAGCTGCCAAGATAATAAAAAAGAACGGTAAGCACTTCCAGGGCTCCATCTGCTATTCGCTAACTGAACCGCGCATGGGCGGCGACACCTATAACCTGCAATATTATTTGGATAAAGCCAAGGAATTGGAAGAATTCGGTGTGGATTCTATCTGCATCAAAGATATGGCCGGTTTGGTGAGCCCCTACGATGCTTACAACCTGGTTCGTGCCCTGAAACAGCAGACCGATATTCCCATTCACCTGCACACCCACTTTACTTCGGGAATGGGAGATCTGGCCCTGCTGAAAGCTGTGGAAGCAGGAGTGGACATCATCGATACTTGTATGTCACCCTATGCTTACCGCACTTCCCACCCGGCTATCGAGCCTTTGGTTATTACCCTGCTGGGAACCAACCGCGATACCGGTATGGACGTGCAACACCTGGCCAAAATAAGTGCTGAAATGGAAAAGGTGATTCCGAAATATAAACATTTTGCCGATTCCACCAAATTCTCGATAATAGATACTAACGTGATACTGCATCAAACCCCGGGCGGTATGCTTTCCAACCTAGTGAACCAATTACGCCAGATGGATGCGCTGGACCGCTTGAACGATGTGTTCCACGAACTACCTAAAGTTAGGAAGGATCTGGGCCAGGTACCTCTGGTAACTCCTACTAGCCAAATCGTGGGAATTCAAACTGTGAATAATGTGCTGTTCGATAAAGGTGAAGAGGAATATACCTCTATAACCGAGCAGGTGAAAGATCTCTGCTTCGGGCTTTACGGGCGCACTACCAAACCGATTGATAAGAAAGTTCAGGAAAAGGCACTGAAGAACTATCCACGCGGACAGGAACCCATAAAAAGCCGTCCCGGCGATATTCTGGAGCCGGAGCTTCCTAAAATAAAAGAACAGGTTAAAGACCTAGCCAAAGATATTGATGACGAGCTGATAGTAGCCTTGTATCCGGTTACCGGAAAGCGCTTCTTGAAATGGAAATACGGCAAAGCCGAAGTTCCCGAAGAAGCTAAACCCAAAACCATGGAACAGGTGAAAGCAGAAGAGGAACTGGTACGCAAAGCACTCTCGGGCGAGCTTACCACCAAAGCCAAGAAAGATAAACCTGCTAACCTGCGCAATTTCGATGTTTATGTAGATGGCGAATATTTCGAGGTGGAAGTAGCTGACCCCAATGCTACTGCTATGATATCCGGCCCCCGCCGCAAAAAGAAAAAAGCAGATGAGGAGGAAGGCGACATCGGCGCTCTGCAGGCTCCTATTCCCGGCATGATAGTGGAATATAAGGTGAAAGAGGGCGACGAAGTGCAAAAAGGCGACACTGTGGTAGTGCTGGAAGCTATGAAGATGTTCAACAACTTGGAAGCGCCTATCACCGGTGTGGTAAAAGAAACCAAGTTCGGCGAAGGTGAATCGGTGGGTAAAGGCGATATACTGCTGGTGATAGGACCTAAAGAATAAATAAAAGAGAAAATATAGAAAAGAGAAGGGAGCATCGTGAGGTGCTCCCTTTGTGTTTATAGAAATAATTTACGTTAGTTAATAATTTTATGCTTGACAGTCGTGGATTTATTGCAGAATTTTAAATAAAAATAAAATGGATTATTTATGAAAGTTATTAAAACTCCCTGGAAAAAAGAATTTCTCAATTTAGTACAACAAACGGAAAAGACAATTAAGATCACTTCCCCATTTGTAAAAGAAAATATATGTGATGATATCTTGAATATAAAAAAGAAAAATGTAAGATTGGACTTAATAACTTCTTTTAAATTAATGAATATATATTCGGGATCATTAGATATTGGAGGTTTAGAAAAAATATTAAAATCAAATGGGAATGTAAGAAACCTATCTAGAATACACTCTAAAATATTTATTTTTGATGATAAAAAAGCAATCATATCTTCTTCAAATTTAACAAATGGTGGTCTATTAAATAATTTCGAATATGGCATATATTTTGATAACATTAAAACTGTTGGGATAGTTAAAAATGATTTTGAAACCTTATTTAACAATGAAAATATCGGAGTAATTAGCGAAAAAAATATTGCTGAAGTACGTCAATTATTATCAAAAATGCCCAAAATAAAAAAAATCAGAATACCAAGAATAAACATAGATAACCCTGAAGATAATTTTGATATCATTGATTTACCGGATGAACTTATTTCATCAACATTGAGAGGTTGGAAGTTAGAAATTTTTAAATGTCTTGAGCAAATTCCCAAAAACATCTTTAGTCTTCAAGATATTAACAAATATGAAAATCATTTGAAAACCATTTATCCAAATAATCATCACATTTTAGATAAAATTAGGCAACAACTTCAAAAATTAAGAGATCTAGGATTACTAGAATTTTTAGGTAATGGAGTTTATCGAAAACTGTGGTTTATACATAATAGTTAAAAAATGAATATATAAATAGTTAGGATGGAGGATAATGAATAGTTTAATGTCTGTCAATAATTTCTTCCAATGCAGAAAAAGGGAAAAAATTGTTTTGGTATGGGGAAATGATATTAAAACTCTAAAAATAGATATTAATGAAAAAATCGAACAAGAAATGACAAAATACTCAATACCTTTTGATGAAGTAATTGAAATAATAGAAGATGATGCTTATAATTTTGTTTCAGAAATTATTAATAAAAACAATACCAAATTAAATGATGAAATAAAAGAATTTATTTTTATTTCCACTGAAGGCTTTACATATCAACCTTATTCTATTTCAATCGAACCTGATATTGAAAATTGTCAAGTGATAGGTTTTTCTTCTGGATCAAATGCAAATGAAGCTTTTCAAAATTTAGTACGAGATAATAAATATTTAAAAGATACTTCATTTGATTCTGTTACCTGTTATCAGCTTATCAAAAATTTTAAGCAAACCCATAGATATTTTTCACTTAAAAATGAGAATATCTTTTAACTCTCTACCCAGACCCCTTATCATCCTCCCCCCTCCTCCTAACTGTTTGTTTCAATATGAACGTGTCCCAAACAGCCCCGGTTTTAGGAAAAGATGAGCACAGCGCCGGAGGTGGAGAAAATTTTGGAATTTTACAAGAAATCTCTAAACTTAGAAATTTATTTTAAATTTAAAGTGGGCTTGGTGGCTTAGTAAAGACTTGCAGTGAGTGAAAATACCTGATAACCGCAAAATAATAGTGCCAAATTCCAAACTTATCAACGACAATATTACCAATTTTACCGCTAACGAAACCCGCCGGCTGAATATGGTGGTGGGAGTTAGTTATTCCGACGATCTGGATAAGGTGAAGAAAACCTTGTGGCAAATATTGCAAGAAGATGAACGCATATTAAAAACCCTAAACCAACTGTGGGAGTTACCGAATTGGCTGATAGCAATATAAATTTTGTGGTTCGCCTCTGGGTGAAAACCAATGACTACTGGACATTACCTTTCGAGCTTCATGGAAAAATAAAAAAACGTTTTAGCCAAGAAAATATCTCTATACCATTTCCATAGCAAGATATTCATATACATCAATAGATTATAAAAATATATTCGGATAAATCTAAGGCATTCCTAAAAAGAATGCCTTTTTTATTTGCATTTTCGCGATAGACACTTACCCTCTCTGTATACCCCCATAGGGTATAAGGAGGTAAAGATGGAATGTGAAGTTCGCGATGTTAGGCATGCGCATCACTCAGCTGATTTCAAAAATAAGCTAAAAGCTCGGTTGGGTCGTATTGAGGGCCAGGTACGGGGTATAAACAGAATGGTTCAGGAAGATGTGTATTGTGATGATATCTTAAATCAGATAGCAGCAGTTCAATCTGCCTTGAAAAGTGTAGGTAAAATGCTTCTGGAAGCTCACGTACAAAGTTGTGTGGTAGAACAGATCCAAGAAGGAAAAACTGAAGTGGTAAAAGAACTTATGCGAACAGTTTCCAAATTAATGAAATAGGAGGTAATTATGTTACAAATTATAAATAATGCTGTTGGATTTTGGGGAGCCGGCTATGGTGGCGGCTGCTCTCTAACAGGTTCCTGGCTCAGTTGGGTCTTGTGGATATTCATCATTGCGCTAATAATATCGATCGTTCATTCTCTTTTCAAGAACAATAGGGATAAGTCCGAAAACAAAAAAGATAGTGCTCTGGAAATTCTCCGTCAGGAATATGCTAAAGGTAAAATATCAAAAGAAGAATATGAAGAGAGAAAACAGGTTTTAGAAGATGGCTAAATCTATCAATAAAATTCTACCAATTAGCGGCATGACCTGCGCCAGCTGTTCAGCAGCTGTGCAAAATGCGCTTAACAAAACCAAAGGCGTAAAAAAAGCAAACGTGAACTTGGCAACTGAAGTCGCTTCTATAGAGTTCGATCCAGAATTGGTAGATATGAATAGTTTAGTAAAAGCAGTGGAAAATTCTGGTTATAGAGTAGGTCGAGAAGATGCTACAGCTGATAACACTGAAGAAAAATTAAAAGCTGCTGCCCGTCGTATGTGGACAGCCTGGATCTTCACAATACCCATAATGTTGTGGATGATACCAGAAATGTTTTGGGGAATAGCTTGGCCTAACCAACAAGTTTATCATATTGGAATGTTAACATTGGCTGCAATCCAGTTGGTTGTAGTAGGAAGCACAACTTACCGTTCTGCTTTTAAATCTGTTACGCATGGTGGAGCAAACATGGATGTTCTTATTGCCATGGGTACATTAGCAGCACTTAGCACAGGCATAATGCACTTTTTTATTCCAATAGCCAGTTTTACCGGAGTGGCTGCTATGATCATGGCAATTCATCTTACCGGGCGTTACATAGAGACCAAAGCCAAAGGAAAAGCTTCGCAAGCTATTCGGAAACTACTGGAACTAGGGGCAAAAACAGCTACTATTTTACAAAATGGAACAGAAAAGGAAGTTCCAGTTGAAACCCTACAAGTGGACGATATCATTATCGTAAAAGCTGGCAGCAAAATTCCCACTGATGCTCAGATAATAGAAGGTGAAGCAGCTATAGATGAATCGATGGCAACCGGTGAATCGATGCCGGTACACAAAACAGCTGGAGATAACATAATAGGGGCTACAATTTTGAAACAAGGTTACTTGAAAGCAAAAGTTACCAAAATTGGCAAAGATACTTTCCTATCGCAGATAATAAAAATGGTAGAAGAAGCTCAGAATTCCAAAATTCCCATTCAAGAATTTGCTGACAAAGTAACCTCATACTTTGTCCCCACAGTTATTGCAATTGCCATCATCTCGTTGGCTGTTTGGCTTATTTTCCCACAAAGTTTAGGAAAAGTTCTAGTTTGGGCTGTTAATTTCCTACCCTGGATAAACCCGGAACTAGGCTATCTTTCACAGGCTATTTTTGCCGCAGTTGCAGTGCTGGTAATAGCCTGTCCCTGTGCTTTGGGTTTAGCTACACCTACTGCTCTGATGGTAGGGAGCGGCAAAGGCGCTGAAAATGGTATACTTATTCGCAAAGGTGAAGCAATTCAAACTATGCGCCAAATAGATACAATAGTTTTCGATAAAACCGGCACCATTACCAGGGGAACCCCGCAAGTAACCGATTTTTATTCCAAGCTGGAAGAAAAGGAAGTTTTAAAACTGGCAGCCGGCATCGAAAAAGGCTCTACACATCCGTTAGCCACAGCAATTTTGGAATTTGCTCAATCCAAACAGGTAGAAGCTGCAGATATGACAGATTTCCAAATAATTGCAGGCCACGGTATAAAAGCCAAACATAACAAAAACAATTTCCTGCTGGGCAATCTGGAATTGATGCAAGCTAACAATATAGAGACTGAGGAAATTAAGCTCAGAATAGAGACACTGCAAAAACAGGCTAAAACCGTGGTGATGCTAGCTCAGGCCGATCATGTTATCGGTGTTTTGGCTATAGCAGATAAGATAAAACCCGATTCTGCTGCAGCTATTAGTAAATTACATAAACTAGGTTTTAGAACTGTGATGCTAACTGGCGACAACCAGGAAACAGCCGCAGCTATTGCCAAAGAAGCTAACATTAGCCAGGTAATAGCCAATGTCTTGCCAGATCAAAAGGTGACAACAGTAAAAGATCTGCAAAATAAGTACGGGCGTGTAGCCATGGTTGGCGATGGTATAAACGATGCTCCTGCCCTAAAACAGGCCGATGTAGGCATAGCTATTGGCAGTGGCACTGATATCGCTATTGAATCTGCCGATATTACACTGGTGAATAACAGTTTGAACTCGGTGGTAAAAGCTGTATTGCTCTCTCAGAAAACTTTTCGTAAAATTAAGCAGAACTTGTTTTGGGCTTTTGCCTATAACATGGTTGCTATTCCCCTAGCTTTTTTAGGAATGCTGCACCCGGTAATTGCCGAAACTGCTATGGCTTTTAGCTCTGTAACCGTGGTTTCCAATGCTAATCTGCTAAAAAAAGAAAAATTAGAAATATAAAGGAATAATAATTATGGATTCACTGTGGAATGCAATCTTCACAACTTATATTCAAATGGCACCATATCTTTTTATAGGTTTATTTTTTGCCGGATTCATGCATCTTGTATTTACACGTGAGCTGGTTGCCAAACATCTTGGAAGCAATAATACCCTTTCTGTAATCAAAGCCGCCCTTCTGGGAGTTCCTCTACCTCTTTGTTCTTGTGGAGTAATTCCCACCACTTTGTATTTACGCAAACAGAAAGCTTCACCTGGTGCTACCATCTCGTTTCTTATCTCTACCCCACAAACAGGAATAGACAGTGTAGTTGCAACATACGGCCTTATGGGTCCTGTGTTTGCCATTTTCCGTCCCATCGCTGCTTTTGTTACAGGTATTTTTGGCGGAATATTTATCAATCACACAGCGCCAGATGAACAAATTGAGCAACAAACAGAAGACGATCCAGAAGCTACTTCCTGCGATTGTGAATCTTGCCAAATTACCCCAGAGACAAAGCCAAATATTTGGAAAAAGACCTACAATGCTTTGAACTATGCTTATGTAGAATTTTTAGATGATATTGCTGGACATTTGATATTGGGAATAATTATCGCAGGCTTTATAGCTTTTTTTATTCCCGATAATTTCTTCCTAAAATATGGTGGAGATGGATTTTTGGGTATGTTACTAATGATAGTGGTAGGATTACCGATGTATGTTTGCGCCACATCTTCTATTCCCATAGCTGTTTCATTGATGCTAAAAGGTATTTCCCCTGGAGCTGCTTTTGTGTTTCTGGTAGTTGGCCCCGCTACCAATGCCGCCACCATAACTTTAATAGCAAAAACTATGGGCAAAAAGTTCGTAGCTATCTATTTAGGAGTAGTTTCGGTGTTTGCCGTTTTAGGCGGCTTCCTACTAAATTATATTTTCAGTTTGGAAGCAATTCCAGCAATAACTAAACAAATCAGTTTACATGAAGGGGTAAGTTGGTTTACTATAGTGTTCACCGGTTTATTTACACTGGTGCTTATACCCTCCATTTACCGTCTTTTAAAAAATAAATTTACCAAGAAAGGATGAAAAAATGCAAACAAAATACAAAATTAGCGGTATGACCTGTAAACATTGTGTGATGCGAGTGGAAAAAGCCATAAACTCTATAGATGGAGTAGATAAGGTTAAAGTATCTTTGGCAAAGGGAATGGCCAAGGTAAAAGGCGAGCATTCATCGCAGGAATTGATAGAAGCAGTGCAAGCAGCCGGTTACAAAGCAGAAAAAATAGACTAAGATAATATCACCAAAGCAGCCACGATGTAGTAATGCCCTTTGGAATAGTAAAAGAGTTTAAATGGCTCAGCAGATCGCTCTTATTCGCTAACTGCTGCACATAAATGCCTGCCAGTGTCAACATTACCACAATTTCCCAAGAAGTTAGGGCAGCTCCTCAAAATAGGAAAGCAGCTAATGCTGCCAGTCCAGGAGTTAACACTAGCAGCAATTTCCAAATTTTTAATGCCATACATCACGCAGAGGAAGGAAAACATCCCTAATATTGTTTTTCCGTATAACAATAGCAAAGAAATATTGGAAACTGCCTGCCAATAACAACGGCAAGGAAAACAACAGGTTACACCAAGCTAGAATTAGTGAAAATTCTAAAGCTTCAGTTTTGAAAAGAGTTTTTTTCCCAAAATTGCCGCACCAGCACTAAATAAAGCAGAGATAAGCGCAAACTTATACCAGGCCATTTACTATCCTTCCAGCTTATACTCGATCCATACATTGGATTCTACATACTCGCCAAAATCAGCTTTTATACCAAATTTTACTAGATTCAAAGCTCCTGGAACAATATAATCTGCTGATCCTTATTCCAAACTCCACTTTATAAAACAGAGATCAACTCTGCAGTTGTTACTTCCTTATTTGCCAAATATTCCCTCATACCTCTTATTCCTTTCTCTCCCTAAAAAAATATTCCCTGCTAAAAGTCAAACTTATCGAGTTTATCTTTGTAATTTTGCTTGCATATTTTCTGCTTAGAGCTTTTTTGGCAGTATTAAGTTAGTGGGAGATTACATGAAAAGAATATTTGTTTTATTATTATTGGGAATAACTACTCTTTTATTTGCACAAAACGCTTTGCAAACTCGTTTAGAAAAATATGCTGGGGAAAATTCAGACAAACTTTTAGAATTGCTTTCCCAAACAAATGAAAATAGCGACCTCTATTTTTTATTGGAAAATGCAAGTCCTAATGATTTAGCTGTTCTTACCACAGAATTTCTGCAGGAAAATGTGGAATTAGCATTACAAGCAAGGCAATTCCCCTATACTTCCCAATACAATGATAAAATTTTTCAGCACTTTGTGCTTCCCTATCGTATTTCGCAAGAACCTTTGCAAAATTGGCGCAAGAAATTTTACCAAGAGTTGAAACCTCTGGTGGAAGCTGAAACCGATATCGAGAAAGCAGCTATCTTGGTAAATTTGTGGGTAACTGAGCAGATGAGCTTCAAACAAACCCATGGCCGTGATCAAGCTCCGCTTACCACCATTAAGCGCGGTTATGGCCGTTGCGAAGAACAGATGATAATCTACATAGCAGCAGCACGCGCTGTAGGCATCCCAGCCCGCCCCACCAGTGCTCCATATTGGAGCTTTATGGACAACAACCATGCCTGGGTGGAATTTTGGACACCTGAAGGTTGGAAATATCTGGGAGAAGCAGAAAATTCTCCCAATCGTACTTGGTTCAGCAAAACTACTCAGCGTGCTGTTCTTATCACTTCTTACGCTCAGGGAAACTATAACAGTCACAATACTATAAAGCAAGAGAACAATAGTACTATCCTTAGCTCCATAGAATATTATACTCAGCCAGTAATGTGCAATTTTAGTGTAAGCACCGCTGACGGCAAGCCAGCTGCTGAAGCAGATGTTTATCTGTATGCAGCTTCCTGGGGCGGCCTGTTCCCTATAGCCAGCTTCCAAACCGATGAAAATGGTAGAGCCCAGTTCCCATTGGGAAAAGGAACCGTGTACATCACAGCTCATAAAGATAGCTTAATAGCTGGCAATATGCTTTGCACTATCGATAGCAGTTCGGTAGAGCTAAAACTACAAAAAAATCTGGCTGACACCAATTTTGATATGAAATTCCTGCTACCAGACGACAAACCCAATCCCTATGCCAATGTAGAAATTCTGGGTGAAGAATTTTATCTCAGAAGAAAAATACGAAAACAAGCTCGTAAAATTAGATTATTAGAGCAACAGAATATAATTCCCTTCTTAAATTTCTATGATGAAGAGTTCGCTGCTACCAAAAATGCTGACTATAGACAAACAAGAGCTGCTTTTTTGGAAAAAACCAAGGAGCTAGCAGCAAATACAGACGATTTCATTACAGCTTTAAATAATACCAACCATCCCAAAATGATCTTGCACATGCTGCAGCAGTGGGATATTAAAGATTTGGTGGAAATTCCAGACAGCACAACTATTTTACAAATAGCAGATATCTATAATCAGGCAAAAACACGTTTTGCCCAGCAGATTCCGGATTCTATTTTTGTGAAACATGTAATTGGCCACACTCGCAAACAAACTGACCCGCCACAAAATGGTTGGCAACAAGAATTTTACGATAAAATTGCACCGCTGGCAACTTCCAACCTGAACCAAACCAAGCAAAATGTGGTTAACTGGGTAAAAAACAACACCGACATAGATGAAGACTGGTATTGGAACTATTTTTCTGGCTGTTTGAATCCGCTACAGATCTTGAATATGAAAAACATACCCGAGTCCTATCAAAACAGGCTTATTGGTAATAGTTTGAAGCTTTTGGGAGTACCGGTGCGCTGGCAAGCCCGACTGGAATATTTCGATGGCAAGCATTTTGAACCTGTCGTGGTCACTGAGCAAAAGGATGAAGGAGAAACACGTCAGTTGCGTATCTCTATTTTTGTGGATAAGCAAAAGGTAAAAGCTGCTCCCTGGGAAAATTTTCTACTCTGCAGTCAAACTGGCAATAGTGCAATTGGTTATACCTTTTTAGAGGGAGAAAACGATAGTTTGGATTTTGTGGCTTCCTATTTACACAAACCCAATGTGGACTATTATTTAGAAGGTTTGGTACGAAATGCCAACGGCGATGCCAATATCAGTGTAAAAAAAGTAGGAAATAGTTCTCATATAACTTTGACCCTGGTAACTCCCAAAGTCTATTTAGATGAAATTTGGCAGGGACAAGACCTGGAAAAGCTAATTACGTTTAATTCTAACCTGGATGATAGTGAATATTATCTTTATTTCATTTCGAGTGGGAATGGCGGCGAAACCGAGCTCAGAATTCTGGAACAACTAACCCAAAAAAGAGAAAAATTCCATAAATATGGCACTTTGCTGGTGCAGTCAACACTCCAAAAAACTGGTTATGAAGACAGTTTTGATGTTATTACTTCCAAGCAACTGGTTGAAATTAAACAGACTGAAAGTAGTTTTCCCCTTCTATTTTTATTGAACCGCGAAAATGAAGTTATCTTTTCCAATAAAGATTTCGATTTGGGTACAATAAATTATATCTTAAAATTAGTACAATGAAGATAAAAAAAATAGAACATTTCAGCATTAACTACTGGGAAGCAGTAAAATTACGGCAAAATCTGTTAAGAACACCTTTAGGATTGGAATTTTCCATAAAAGAACTGCAACAAGAACGAAACGACATCCACCTGGGACTTTTTTCGGAAGATGTACTGCTGGGCTGTGTTGTTTTGTCACCAAAATCCCTGCAAACAGTGCGTTTAAGACAATTAGCTGTACTTCCTCTTTTCCAAAATCAAGGTCTAGGGAAAAAATTGGTACAACGGGCTGAAGAAATTGCTCGTGAAAACGGTTATCAGGAAATAATTCTTCATTCTAGACAAAACGTAGTCGGGTTCTATGAAAAACTGGGATACCAAAAACACGGTAAACCTTTCCAAGAGATTACCTTGCAGCATCAAAAAATGATAAAAAAACTTTAAAGTTTATCGGAAATTTGTCTATTTTCCGGATTTTCTCGGAAAATTAGCGCTGCTTTTCCTTTAATACTTACCAATTTGGCGCCAGTTTGCAAAACCAATTCTTCTACAGCCTTTTTACGATAATCTCGCTCGTGGCTATTTACCGATACTTTCACCAATTCGCGCGCTGTAAGTGCTTCATCCAAACTTTTTATTACGCTCTTCGTTATTCCATTACTGCCTACTTTCACTATATCGTCCAGCCCGTTTCCAATGCCTTTTAAATATGCTTTTTGTTTACCAGTAAGTTCCATAAATCATCCTTTCTCTTGGCAATTTGCCTGCAAGCGGTTGTGCGTCAACCATTTATTATCCCAAGTCAAAAGGTTTTATAGTTCTATTCAGCACACCATTCAATTTGGAAATGGCGATGCCATAATTTGTAATAGGAACTCCACGCCTTTTAGCTTCTAAAATACGCCGACCCATTTCGGTACGGTTTATCATGCAGCCACCACAGTGAATTATCAGTTTATACTTTTCCAGATCTTCGGGAAAATCGTGGCCAGCTGCTACTTCAAATTGGAATTTTTTGCCAGTATATTTATGCAACCAGTTTGGAATTTTAAATCTGCCAATATCATCGCATTGCACGTTATGCGAACAAGTCTCGGCAATTAGAATTTTATCGTTATCCTGCAATTTATCGATAGTTTCGGCGCCTTCATATAAAGTTGGTAAATCGCCTTTATAGCGGGCAAAGAGTATAGAAAAAGTGGTAACTGCAATATGCTGTGGTATTTTTTGATTCACCACTTCTATCGCCTGGGAATCAGTAATGACCAGATCGGGTTTTTTAGCCAAAGCTGCCCAAGCTTCCTCTATTTCCGATTCCTTTATAGTAATTGCTATTCCGTTGTTGTCTAAAATTTCGCGCAGCATTTGCACCTGGGGAAGAATAAGCCTGCCTTTGGGAGCTGAAAGATCGATGGGTGTAACCAGCATGAGCACAGAACCTTTTTCTATGAGGTCACCAGCTAAAGAGCGTTCTTTTTTTAGATGCTCGGGAGCTAATTCCACCAGTTTTTTTCTAGCTTCTTCCACACCTTGCCCTTGGGAAGCAGAAACCAAGCAATAGTTCAAGTTATGCTGTTTACAAAATTCCAAATCTTGCTTAGCAGGTAGAACAATATCTATCTTGTTGAAAATTATAAGATTGGGAATATCCAATTTATCGATCTTTTCGATTAGTTTTTTATCATCGGCAGTAATACCTTTATCATCTATAACCACCACAGCGATATCGGTGCGCCATAAGATCTTATTGGTAGATTTTATCCGTTTTTCGCCCAGTTCGCCAATGTCATCGATTCCGCCGGTATCGTAAAAAGTAACCGGTCCTATAGGAATTAGTTCATAAGATTTTGCTACCGGATCTGTGGTCGTTCCCGGGGTAGCTGATACTATTGCGATATCCTGGTTGGTTATGGCATTTATCAAAGAAGATTTTCCAGCATTTCGGCGACCTGTGAGGGCTATTATAGTTCTAACACCTCGGGGTGCTTTAGGCATCTTTCCTCTCCTGCTTTTGTTTTTTCTTGAAATGTGGAGAATCTCCCCACATATTGTAGCCAATTTCCTCTCCGATCTTGCCAATACGCCCTTCCAAACAAACCCGACACATTCTAGCATTTTCATTTGTGCATGGTTTACCATCGTAAAGCTTATAGCTATCGCGGTATTTGGTATGGGTTATATTAGGCATTATCACATTAGCGCCGGCCTGTAAGCCAAATTCACGTCCTTCGGGATGCAATGCCTGCAGCGCAGTAGTAGCGGCAATGTTAACATCTTGTAAATACAACCTAGCTAGAGCTATCATCTTTAAACCCAGCTGTAGCTGTTTTTGCTTATTCCAATTTTTGGCCTGGGAAGCAAGTGGCGTTTGTTTATGGGGAATATATGGCCCCATGCCGATCATATCGATGTCGTTTTCCTGGAAAAAAATGATATCATCGGCCAACATTTCGGCTGTTTGCCCTGGCAGACCGATCATCACACCGGTCCCTACCTGATATCCCAATTTTGCCAGAATTTTTAGGCATTCAAAACGATAATCGAAATCGTGGTCTTGGGGATGCAAAGTCCGGTAAAGCTGGCTGTTACTAGTTTCTATACGCAACAGGTAACGATGTGCGCCAGCTTGGAACCAGCGGCGATAGGTTTCTTCGCTTTGCTCGCCTAAGCTAAGGGTAATTCCCAGTTCATTATTGCTCATCTTTTTTATACGCAGCAATATATCTTCCACAAAGTCTACAAATTCACTATCAGTGCGCTCTCCAGACTGCAACACCAACGAACCGTAGTTCTGTTTCCAGGCAAATTCAGCACACTCCAAAATCTCTTGCGGCTGCATGCGAAAACGTTTTACCTGCTGGTTACCTTTGCGTATACCGCAATAATAACAATTTTTGCTGCAAATGTTGCTGAACTCGATAATACCACGATAAAAGACCTTATTGCCCACCTCGCGATTTTTTACCTTATAGGCTGCCTGTTGCAATTCTGTTAAAACTGTTTTGTCTTCACTTAGCAAAAGCTTTACCATGTTTTTTTTATCTAGTTTGTTCCATTTATTCATCTAGCATTTCCTCTATTTTAGCTAAAACTTCTGCTTCCGGTAGCTTGGCATCTTGGTCGATAAATAGCGCTAGTTCAGGTTTTATTAACAATAATTTAGTAGGCACCGGCAAGCGTGAATGAAAACCAAAGATGTAATCCCAGCGCTTATTATATTTTTTCGCTAGCCAGATATTTCCCAAATGATGCTCTATTTGCAACTGCTGCAGAAAATCTTTTAGCTCTTTAGAAATAGAGATCTCGTTCACCATTTTTCAACTTTTCTACATTTTTTTCAACTTCACCGCGGAAGGAAGCGGGAATTTTAGCAATTTCGCGTTCTACCATTGCCAAACCAACCTTTTTGGTTTCAGGGGTGGCATAATCGATGAGATATTCCGAGAAAGTAAGGATAGCATTGGGATGACAGAAAGATTTAATATCACCAGGTTTGGAATATTTCATAAAGTTTTCGCCAGTTCTTCCTAAACGATAGCAGGCAGTACACCAGGAAGGTAAAAATCCGGCTTGGCATAGCTCGCGCACTACTTGGTCTAAACTACGTTGATCTCCTAGAATAAATTGGCTTTTCTTGAACGATTCTTTATCATTCTGAGAGTATTCGCCAATGCCTATGCTGGAACCAGCATCTATTTGCGAACAACCCAAAGGGATTATTTTATTGCGGATCTCAGCTGGCTCACGAGCTGTAAGAATCATGCCAGTATAGGGCACAGAAAGCCTGATGATAGCTACTAACTTCATAAAATCTTCATCGCTTATCGGAGCGGGTGGATTGTCCGCCCAATCGGTTCCATTAGCAGGTTCTATGCGTGGGAAGGAGATAGTGTGTGGCCCTACTCCAAAACGTTCTTCCAAATGAATAGTATGTGCCAGCAATCCCATTACTTCAAAACGCCAATCGTGCAGACCCAGAAGTGCACCGATTCCTAAATCGTCTATCCCAGCCTGCATAGCTCTATCTAACCCATAAAGACGCCACAAAAAATCACTTTTAGGTCCGCTGGGATGAATCTTTTTGTAAGTTGGTTCATGATAGGTTTCCTGGAAGATCTGGTAGGTACCAATTCCAATATCTTTAACTACTTTGTAGCCTTCCACATCCATAGGTGCTGCATTGATGTTCACCCGGCGAATTTCGCCATTTCCTATCTTGGTATTATAAACTGTATGAACTGTATCAGCAATATATTCGGGAGAGTACATGGGATGTTCGCCATACACCATTATCAGACGTTTATGACCACGTTTTTCCAAAGCTTGGGTTTCGTTTATCAGTTCTTCTTTACTCAGGGTTTTACGGAAACAATTTTTGTTGGAAATCCTAAATCCGCAGTACACGCAGTCGTTCACACATTCGTTACCTACATACAGTGGGGCAAACATCACGATGCGATTGCCATACATCTCCTCTTTCAGCTCGTGTGCCGTTGTAAAGATCTTTTGCAATAATTCCGGATCTTGTAGATTCAAAAGTGCAGCAGTTTCTGCCATTTCCAATCTTTGTTTCGATTTCGATTTTGCCAAAATTTCTTCTACCTGCTGTTTGGAAGGCTGTTTGCTTTGTTCCAACAGTTCGTTTATTTTTTGGGTGGGGATAAATGATTTTTGCATAACTTTGCTACCTTTCTAATTTTAAAGTGGTGGAATTCACCTTTACCGAGCGCACCTGGCCTAAACGGCCACTGAATGCACCCAATTCATCGTTGGTTAATTCAATAATAATAAAAATGACGGCTACATTGTGTTCTTTCATAGGATAACCTACCCGCAAGCGAATGTGTTCGGCATATTTGTGTAACAGTTCACTTACGTGTGGAAAGGCTTTTTGCCTGTCGTAAACAGTAATGGTTACAGAATGAAATTTCTTATCCATAATATAATGGCATCAAAAGGTGAAAGATAGTCTCTTTCCCTTGATGTCAGAATCCTCCTTCATCTTAGGTTTAATCAACTTTTCCGGTCTTTTCCAATTTCTGCAAAAGACTAGATATATTCAAGACTAAATTATTTTTTTTTAATTAGATGTCAAATTTAAAATGTAGCAATACAAAAAAGGAGACCTTATTCAGATCTCCCTTTCATTACTATTGTTTTTATAGTTTAGTGTTTATGGGTCACTTCTTTTTGGGTCTGGCCATTGGCTGTGGAACGCTGGAAGTAATAAGTATGCAATAATTTATGCGCTTTTTCAGAATTAGGCTCTCCCAGATAGCTTTCATATGCTTTATTAACGGCTGGGTTCTGATGTGAACAGCGCAGAGGCAAATCGGAATCTTCTTTGTACAGGCTCATTCCACGACGGGCTCGATCGGCCAAACTAGAACCGAAGGGCTGTCCGCCACCGCCTACACAACCACCAGGGCAAGCCATCACTTCGATAAAGTGATATTCTTTTTCGCCGGAAACTACTTTTTCCATCAGCTTGCGGGCATTTCCTAAACCATGGGCAACTGCCACATTGAGGCTGACTTCACCCAAATCTTTAGTAGGAATAGTTAGTGAAGCTTCTTTCACACCTTTCATCCCGCGCACAGCTTCCACATTCAAGTTATCCATTTCTCTACCGGTTAGCACATAGTAAGCTGTTCTAACAGCAGCTTCCATCACTCCACCGGTAGCACCAAAGATAGTGCCAGCTCCTGTGTAAGCACCCATTAAATCATCTGCTTTTTCCTCTGGCAGGTTTTTAAAATCGATGCCAGCTTCTTTTATCATCTTCACAAATTCTCTAGTAGTAAGAACATAATCCACATCCTGATATCCAGAATCTTTCATCTCGGGTCTATTAGCCTCAAATTTCTTAGCTGTACAGGGCATAATAGAAACAGAGACTATTTTGGCTGGATCCAAATCTTCTTTTTCGGCAAAATATGTTTTTACCAAAGCTCCAAACATCTGCTGCGGAGATTTACAGGTAGAAACGTTTTCTGCTATTCCGGGGAAATAGGTTTCCATAAACTTGATCCAACCTGGAGAACAAGAAGTAATAAGAGGTAATTTACCCCCTTCTTTTAAGCGAGTAATAAGTTCTGTTCCCTCTTCCATAATTGTCAGATCGGCACTGAAGTTGGTATCGAATACCCGGTCAAATCCCAATTTTCTAAGAGCAGCATACATTTTACCAACAGTTACCTTTTCAGGATCCATACCGAATTCTTCACCCAAAGTAGCACGAATAGCAGGAGCTTCCTGAACTACAACATATTTATCATCATCCAAAAGTGCATCCCAAACCTCTTCGGTATTACTTTTTTCGCGCAAGGCACCAACAGGGCAATAAACAACACACTGTCCACAATTCACACAGGGGCTTTCACTCATTCCTTTATCGAACGGAGTGGTCACGGTGCCATCAAAGCCACGTCCGTTAATGGTGAGGGCGTTAACAGTTTGAACTTGCTGGCACACGGTAATACAGCGACCGCAAGAGATACATTTATTGGGATCGCGAACAATAGAGAATCCAGCATCATCTATCGGTTTCTTTTCCAATATTTTGGGTAATCTGGAATCATCTACACCCAAAAGATAGGCTAGATCTTGCAATTCACATTTGTTATTTTGATTGCATGTGGGGCAAACCACATCGTGGTTGGAAAGTACCATTTCCACCAATGTTTTTCTCAGGTGACGTAGTTTTACGCTGTTGGAAGTCACTTTCATTCCTTCCCAAACAGGTGTGCAGCAAGAACGCTTAGGAACTGGTTGTCCCTCGATTTCCACTACACAAACACCGCAATTTGCTGACGGTTCCAGGTCGGGATGATAACATAAAGTAGGAATGTGAATATCTGCTTTTTGGGCAGCAGACAGAATAGTTGTTCCTTCTGGAACTTCCACTTCTTTATTATCGATCCATAACTTTATCATCTTGTTGTTAGCCACGTCTATATCCTCCTAATTATTATTTCATTCTAGCTAGGAAATCTTCTCTGAAGTTTTCAATAGCACTCTTAACCGGCAAAAGCAGAGATTGACCCAATGCACAGAAAGAGGATTCTTTCATTGTTTCCGAAAGCATTATCATATGCTCCAAGTCTTCTTCTTTGCCTTTGCCATTTCTTATATCGGTTATCAAACGATACAAGATCTCGTTACCGTTGGCACAGGGTGAGCATTTTCCGCAGGATTCATGGCGGAAGAAACGAATTACAGACCACAGCATATCTACCATATCGGCATCTTCATTCATCACCAAAATAGCTCCTGAACCCAACACAGCCGCATATTCTTGCAAGCTGTTAAAGTCCATTTTTACATCCAGCATTTTATTGGGTAGGAATACACCAGCAGCTCCGCCAACCAGAGCAGCTTTGAATTCTTTACCATCTTTTATACCGCCACCGTAGCCATCGATGATGGTGCGTAGAGGAGTTCCCATATCAACTTCGCAGAGTCCGGGATGTTTCACATCTCCTAAAATGGTGTAAACTTTGCTGCCTGTGCAGCCTTCCACACCAAAAGCGGCATACCAATCAGCTCCATTTTTTATAATGGAAGGAACATTAGCCAAAGTTTCCACATTATTCACAACCGTAGGAGCCTTCCAAGCACCTTCTACACCTGGGAATGGTGGTTTATTACGTGGATTTCCCCGGTTACCTTCCATCGATTCGATAAGCGCAGTTTCCTCTCCGCAAACATAGGCGCCAGCTCCAATTTTTAAGTAGATATCCAAGTTAAAATCGCTTCCAAAGATATTTTTACCCAGTATGCCATAATCATATGCTTGTTTTATAGCATGTTGCAAGCGCTGAATACATAATTTATATTCGCCGCGAATATAGATGTAAGCCTTGGAAGCACCTACGGCACGAGATGCTATCATAACACCTTCCAGCAATTTATGCGGATCACCTTCCATTATCAGGCGATCTTTAAAAGTTCCAGGCTCACCTTCATCTGCATTCACTACTACATATTTCTGCTCGACTTCTAAGGGAGCAGTAAAACTCCATTTCAGTCCAGTTGGGAAACCAGCACCACCACGTCCACGCAGACCAGATTGTTTCACTTCTTCCACTATCTGGTTTGGCTTCATTTCGGTAAGAGCTTTTTCCCAGCCTTCATAACCACCAGTTCCGATGTATTCTTCTATATTTTCAGGATCGATTAAACCAGAGTTTTCCAAAACTATACGGCGTTTGTAACCAAAATCATATTTGGAAGTAAACTCTTTATCCAACATCAAACGGCGTACTGGGCGTCCTTTTAGGAAATGTTCGGAAACGATTTCCGGAATATCTTCTTTTGTAATATTCACATAGGTAATTTGGTCGGGATACACAGTAATGCTAACACCAGTTCCGAAATAACCTAATGTGCCTGTTTCCAATATATTTACTTCATCACTTAAATTATTTTTGTCTAATTCCTGGCGGAGGCTGTTTTCAATCTCTTTCACGCCCGATTGCAAAGAAGAATCATCGATTCCAATTAGTATATGGCTGCGATAAAATTTCATTCTTGCCTCCCTTTGATATCATTAATAATTTTTTCGACTTTTTTTTCGGTAAGATCACCATAAACATCTTCGTTAATCATCATAACCGGTGCATTGCCACAAACACCCAGGCAAGCGCAAAGTTCTAATGTAAAAAGTCCATCTTTAGTTGTCTCACCTATTTTTACATCCAAGCTCTCTTTTAATTTTTTCAGGATCTGTTCGGAACCGCGCAAAAAACATGGAGGAGATTCACACAGCCTGATAATATTCTTACCGCGAGGTTTAGTGCTGAACATGGTGTAAAAAGTAAGCACACCATAAATATGAGCAGGTGAAACTTTAAGATATTCACTAACCTCTTGCACAGCCTCTTCCGATACATACTGCTGAGGATGATTATCTTGAATTTCGTGCAGAATGTAAATGAGATTATCTTTGGTTGGAGCGTATTTTTTAATAAACTTTTCGTACATATAAACTCCCTTTATTTTTGTTCTGTAACCACAACGTAGTCGTTAACAACTTTGCCGTTCACAATGTGTTCTGCTACAATTCTTCTAGCTTTTTCTGGATCAATATTTCCATAGGTAACGGCAGGTTTTCCTTCTTCTATAACATCCACAACTGGTTCCATCGAGGAAAGTCCTTTTTCACCGGTTTGAGTTACCAAAACATCGCTCAGATTACGTTTAGAAACTTCGTCTAATATGGTTTTCATCACTTCGCGGGCACCCATAGCAATCCCCGCAGTTCCCATTCCTACCACCACTTTCACGCGGTGTTTGCTGTCTCGAAGCTTCATCTGTTGCTGAGCTTTTTGCCTAATCTTACGTAATTCTTCCAAGGTTTTCATTAAAATGCCTCCTATGTATATAAACTCATGAACTATTAAATACTTGGGAATTCCAACTAAAACACTTACTTAGTTATAGAAATCCATGACTTCCATAAATTTTACCCAGTTGCCGTCAAGAAAAATTTATAACCCCGCATTGCTAAAGGAATTGAGAATGATTTTCAATAGAAGATAAACCCGCATTCTCAGTTAGGTTAAAGCTAATTATAGACCTGGGGATTAACTATATTTTCAGGCTTTTCTCCCAGCCACATTTGCCAAGCATTTTTAACAGCCATCAAACCCATTTTGGTACGGGTTTGTCTGCTGGCACTGGCAATGTGAGGGGTAAGTACCACTTTTGGGCAGTCAATTAAACCTGGTTCCAATTTTGGTTCATTTTCAAAAACATCCAACCCAGCAGCAGCTAAGGTGCCATTTTGCAAAGCTTGCAACAGATCTGCTTCTTTTATCACAGCTCCGCGCGAAGTATTTATGAGGATTGCTGTTTTTTTCATCTTTTGTAATTGTTTGCCGGTGATAAGATGGTTAGTTTGAGGAGTTAGCGGCACATGTAGGCTCACAAAATCGCTATTTTGTAAAAGTTCGTCCAGTTCCACTCGTTTTGCACCCAGTTCTTCATCCAAATATTGGTTGGAGGTTTGATCTGTGTACAAAATAGTCATTTCAAAACCACGAGCTCTTTTGGCAACTGCTTGGCCGATGCGTCCAGCTCCTACTATCCCTAAAGTTTTACCAAAAATATCATTTCCTAAGAAAAGCTCTGGTGCCCAACCTTTAAATTTGCCCTTGCGGGTAAAATTATCTGCTTCTACCACTCTGCGAGCTGCTGCGAACATAAGTGCCCAAGCCATATCGGCTGTGGTTTCGGTAAGCACGCCAGGAGTATTGCAAATAGGAATTCCAGCCTCGGTTGCTGCTCGAACATCGATGTTATTGTAACCAACGGCATAGTTACTAATACCCTTCAAATTTTCGCCAGCAGCGATAATCTCAGCATCGATAGAATCGGTAAGCAGACAGAGCAAAATATCGGCCCATTTTACACCTGTTATGATCTCATCTTTAGTTAAAACTCTATCCTTTTGATTGTATTTCAGCTCAAATTTATCTCGTAATTCCAGCATTACCTTTTCGGGTAATTTACGGGTTAGAAATAATTTAGGTTTCATAACTACTCCTTTATAATTTTTTGTAAAATTCCTATAAAGCAGAAGACAGAGCAAGTTATTTTTTGCAATTTTCTATATATTGCAAAAGAGCTAGTAAACTATTTGGCAAAAGCCAGATTTGGAAATTTTAAATTATCCCAATACTTTTCCTCAATCTACCCAATATCACAAAAGTTGAACCAATAAAAATAGCTTTGGGCAAGGCTCTTTTGTGGTAATTAATGCACATAACTTTTGCATTTTATCCTAATATATGGACGAGACCAGAAAGCCTCGTCCATCCTATTTTATTCTTCTGTAAAGCTGAATTTGTTGTTCTGATAATCTACCTTCACCTTGCTGTCTTCGTGCAAATTACCTTCTAACAGTAGCATGGCCAGCTTGTTTTCTAGCTCTTTTTGCACCACTCTCTTAAGTGGTCTGGCCCCAAATTGCGGATCAAATCCTAATTCGGCCAGTTCATTCAAAGCTGCTTCGGTAAAATTTAGCTCTATGCTTTTTCCCGCCAGTCTTTCCTGCAGATAACCTAATTGTATCTTCACGATCTGCTTAATTTGTTCTTTGTTCAGTCTGTGGAAGATAATAATATCATCCAAGCGATTCAGAAATTCTGGACGGAAATGCTGGCGCAGAGCCAGGCGCAGTTTTTCCTTCAGCTCTTCATTTTCCATCTTATCTTGCTCATAGATCATATCAGAAGCTATGTTGGAAGTCATGATGATCACCGTATTTTTGAAATCTACGGTGCGTCCTTTCCCATCAGTAAGGCGACCATCATCTAAAATTTGCAGTAGAATATTAAAAACATCCTGATGTGCTTTTTCTATTTCATCGAACAAAATAACACTGTAAGGCCGCCTGCGAACTGCTTCGGTTAGGTAGCCACCTTGTTCGTAACCTACATATCCCGGTGGAGCGCCTACCAAACGTGAAACCGAGTATTTTTCCATAAATTCGCTCATATCGATACGCACCATAGCCTTTTCGGTATCGAACAAAAACTCGGCCAAAGCTTTAGCCAGCTCTGTTTTCCCCACACCGGTTGGCCCCATGAACATAAAGGTCCCAATGGGTTTTTTTATATCTGCCAAACCGCTGCGCGAGCGGCGAATAGCATTGGAAACTGCTTGCAAACCTTCATCTTGGCCTACAACTCGTTTCGCCAGTTCATCTTCCATCTTCAGCAGTTTTTGCTGTTCACTTTCCAGCAGTTTGGAAACAGGAATGCCTGTCCACTTGGAAATGATTTCCGAGATCATCTCGTCATCGATTTGTTCCTTTAGCAGTCGTTTTTCTTTGGGAATAGAAGCCAATTTCTCTTTAAGTTCTTGTAATTGTTGTTTTTTCTGGTTCAGTTTACCATATTTTAACTCAGAAACTTTCCCCAAATCGCCTTCGCGTTCAGCTCTTACAGCTTCGGCTTTTATTTCATCTATCTCTTCGGAAATACGGCTGATATTTTTCAGCAATTCCTTCTCATGCTGCCAGCGCACTTTTAGATCAGCCTGCTTTCTTCGCAATTCTTCCATTTCATTGTTTATCTTTCCCAATCTTTCATGGGAAAGTTTTCCCTTCTCCTTCTTAATTGAAAGTTTCTCGATCTCCAACTGACGAAGCTTGCGTTCCACATCATCCAATTCTTGCGGCATAGAATTTATCTCCATGCGTAAACTGGCGCAAGCTTCATCTACCAGGTCGATCGCCTTATCGGGCAAAAATCTGTCGCTTATATAGCGCTGAGATTGCACTGCAGCAGCTACTAAAGCGCTATCGGTGATCTGCACCCCATGATGAACTTCATATTTTTCCTTAATTCCGCGCAATATCGAGATAGTATCTTCCACCGAAGGTTCGGAAATATAAACTGGCTGGAAACGTCTTTCCAAGGCTGCATCTTTCTCGATATGTTTTCGGTATTCATCTAAGGTAGTAGCTCCCACACAATGCAACGTTCCGCGGGCTAAAGCCGGTTTTAGCATATTAGAAGCATCCACTGCTCCCTCGGCAGCGCCTGCACCTACCACTGTGTGGATCTCATCGATAAATAGAATTATGTTACCCTCTGCTTTTTCAACTTCTTTTAACACAGCTTTCAGACGTTCTTCAAATTCGCCTCTGAACTTAGCTCCAGCCAGAAGCGAGCCCATATCCAGTTCCAGAATATCTTTATTTTTTAGGTTTTCTGGTACATCCAGATCTACAACTCGTTTGGCTAAGCCTTCCACGATAGCTGTTTTACCCACACCGGGCTCACCAATAAGAACTGGGTTGTTTTTGCGCCGGCGCGATAGGGTTTGAATCGTCCGCCTTATCTCTTCGTCACGCCCAATAACTGGATCCAGTTTTCCTAAACGAGCCAGTTGGGTAAGGTTGCGGGTATATTTTTCCAAAGCCTGGTATTTAGCTTCCGGATTTTGGTCGGTTACCTTTTGATTACCACGTATTTCTCGCATAGCCAAAAGCAATTTATCCTTTTCTACTCCCAATTTCTCCAAATTAAAAGGTAATTTGGCCGTTTCAACAATTGCGAGCAGCAAGTGTTCCAAGCTCACATATTCATCGCCCAAATTCTGAGCTTCTTTTTCCGCCTGCGAAAGTACCTTATTGAGCTCGGCCGAGAGTGTGGACTGCACAGCACCACTAACTTTAGGCAATTTTTCCAGCTCCTGTTCTACTCTATTACGCAAGGCCGCAGTGTCCACTTCCAATTTTTGCAATAAGCTTCCAATAAAACTACCATCTTGTTTAAGCATAGCCTGCAGAAGATGTAAGGAAGATATTTCTTGGTGGCCGTTATCGGCAGCTAGTTGCTGGGCCTCGGCCAGAGCTTCTTGCGATTTAATAGTTAATCTGTTTACATTCATATGCATCTCTCCTTAATCTATATTTCAGTCGCTTTCCACCTGGAAAACGAGGTTTTGTTACTTAAAAGGAATTATAACTTATTACCTCTTGTTTATCTTTTAGAGTTCTACTGCCTTTTTGGATATCTGGATAACCAATTGGTAACAAAGCTACAGCTTTGTATTCGGCCGGCAGATTAATAAGTTGACGTAATTTATCTTGATGAAAAGATCCTATCCAGCAGCTTCCCAAACCAAGTTCGACAGCTTGCAAAGCAATATGCTCTCCGGCAATGGCAGCATCGATAACAGCGCCACGGAAACCACAAGCCATTTTGTAGCCCAAATTATTTACACACACCGCAATGGTAGCAGGTGCCTGCGATACAAAAGTTTGTCCTTTGCATACTTCGGTTAGTTTTTCGCGTTTTTTAGCATCGGTAATAACGACAAATTTCCAGGGTTGAACATTGCGGGCCGAAGGCGCCATTCTGGCTGCTTCCAATATCTCATCTAATTTTTCCTGTTCGATCTTTTTGTCCTTAAACTTACGTACACTAAAACGTTTTTTAATAGAATTCAAAACCATAATTCCCCCTATTTTTTATGTACACCCGATAATTTAAGTCAGGTCGGATAAGTGTCAAACTATTTTTTAGCACTCTTTTTGTTAGTCTGCTAATTTTTTATTTGCATCCTGAGAAATCCGTATTATATTTGGTTGTGAAAACATTGAAAAAAGGAGGTAATAAAATGAAAAATTATCCAAAAAAAACTTCGAATAGAAGAAACAGAGATTTGTTCCCAGCAGTAAGTTTATTCGATAATTTTCTGCAGCGTTTTTTTGATGAAGATATAGCTGAAGAAAATGAACGCATGATGGCAATCGATGTTATCGAAAATGATGATAATTATCAAGTAATTGCAGATCTTCCTGGAATAAAGAAAGACAACATAAGCATTTCTATGGACGACAATGAACTAGTAATTGAAGCCCAACAAGACGAAAAGAGGGAAGAAAAGAAGGGTTCCTACTATCGTTGCGAACGTTATAGTGGCAATTATCGTCGCTCTATTTTTCTTTCCGAAAATGTAGACAGAAACAATATCGATGCTAAGTTTGAAGATGGAGTGCTGGAAATAGTTCTTCCTAAAAAAGAACCTAAACCTGTTAAGAAAATCGCGGTTAAATAAGCTTACTTTTCCTGATAGCCGCAGCAATGCGGCTATTTTTTTTATTTGACTTCTTGAAACAGCAAATATTTTTGTTCTTAAGATTAAAGGAGGTTTGGTAAATTTGGATAATTGTTAAGCCTTTTATTAGAAAGAAGTGAGTAAGAATACATACTCACATTAAAATTCAAGGAGGATTCTAATGAAAAAATTAATCACACTCAGCCTCGTATTACTAATCTTTACTAGTGTTACAGCGCAACTACCACTTACTCTGGAAAGTCCATTTGTGAAAGTTGTAGAAAACATTCGTGAATCGGTAGTAAACATTCAAGTGGAATATGAAGTTAAAATGGACACTGGCCAACTTCCTTTTAATGATGAATTTTTCCGTTTTTTCTTTCCCGATATACCTCGAGCACCGCAATCAAGAAAATCTTATAGTATGGGAAGCGGATTTATCTTTGATCAAGATGGCAAAGATGTCTATATCATCACTAATAACCACGTCGTGCAAGAAGGACAAGAGGGTGAAATAACTGTTACCTTAGCTGATAAAGCAAAGTATGAAGCTGAAATAGTTGGATTAGATTCAGAAACCGACCTAGCAGTTATAAAAATTGAAGTTGAAGATTCTGAGGAGGTTGTGGAAGCGCCTTTAGGAAATTCCGATGAGATAAAAGTGGGTGCTTGGGCAATAGCTATTGGTAATCCCTTTGGCCAGTTGGGATTAGATCGTACCGTTACCGTGGGTGTAATTTCTGCTACTGGCCGTTCCAATTTAAATTTTGGCCAAGATTCTCCTATTTATCAGGATTACATCCAAACAGATGCTGCGATTAATCCTGGCAACAGTGGCGGTCCATTGTTAAATATCAAAGGTGAAGTAATTGGAGTGAATGCAGCTATCACTACTCCTAACCGCGGTAATGTAGGAATTGGTTTTGCCATACCTATTAATATGGCTAAAAAAGTAGTTACCGACCTTATCGATGTGGGAAAGGTACGTCGTGCTTACTTGGGTATTCGCCCCCAAGAAATTACCCCTGAATTAAAAGAAAGCTTAGAATTAAAAGAGGTAGCAGGAGTGCTGGTAGCACAGGTTATGGAAGATACTCCCGCTGAAAAAGCCGGGCTGAAAGCTGGCGATGTTATTTTGGAATTCAATGGAAAAAAGATTCCCAATGTTTCTAAATTTATGATAACTGTTGCCAATAGCAAAATAGGTGAAGAAATACCATTAAAAATTTCCCGAAATGGGAAAATAAAAACACTAACAGTTGAACTAACCGAACGTAACGAAGACATTTTAGCAAAAAACAGCAGCAAACCACAAGAAGAAAAGCTTTTAGGAGTTGAGGTGACTTCACTGGACAGTGAATTCGCTGAAAGATATAATATTGAAGCAGATTATGGTGTGGTTATTACCAGTGTCTCTACCGATTCTCCTGCCCGAAAAGCTGGACTGGAAGCAGGAATGGTGATAATGGAAATTGATAATGAACCAGTGAAAAACGTGAAAGATTTCAAAAAAGCATTAGCAGACCTGAAAAAGGATGTTGTTTTGCTAAGAGTAAAAACCAGAGATGACAATTATATGTTTGTGGCTATCAAACTAGATAAATAGAGCTCATAAGGAGCTATATAAGATTTACACTTACTGATGTAAATCTGTAAAACCGCTGCACCCGCAGCGGTTTTTATTATTTCTACACCTATACCCGAGAAAAGCAGATTGATAATGTAATCTATTGAAAAACAATGGAATAGTATTAATGAAAATCCTTAAAAAGTAGCTGCAAAGAAAATGCTCCTTAATCTAAAAAAAACAAAAGGAGCATTTCAATGAGGTTCACAGAAAAAGTTATAAAGATTTGCAAGGAAAATTTATCTACTATAAACTGGCTTTAGTTGTTAGCTATTGCTGTAATCGAGTAAGGTTGTATAGAAAATTAGCAAAAATTGGCTTTGTGTGTCAAAAGAAAAGTAGGAATGGGTTGAATGGAAAAAAATATGTATAATTATCTTCTTAGCATAATAGTAGCTATATTACTTAAAAATAGTAAAAATATCAAATATGATTTAAAAATATATATGCTTATAACATAAATACCTTGACTTAAATGAATAAAATATGTGATAATTATTTATATAATTAGGGAGGTTTGAATGTTTAAGCAAAGTTGCGTACTACTATTAGGAATTATTGTTTTAGCAAGTTGCTCTTTAGATGAAGATGTACCAGATAATGTAATCTTTAATTTAAAAGAACATCAAGAAGATATATTATACTATGATATTGAAATTGCAGAAACCTTAGCTACACAACATCTGAACAATCGCTTAAAATACTTCATGCCATGGGGTATTAATTTTGATAATCTAAATGAGGATTTGCTGTTTGAGGTCCATTACGATTTCGGAGATTACATTACACCTGTGGGAACTGCCGAAACAGCCTTCAGCTTCCATAAATTATATCTAGAAAAAGGTGATGATATTTATCTAAGAGGATTTAAAAATAATGTAAATTGGTTATTAGAAAATTTGAATGAAGAAAATTACTTATTGTACAAGTTCGAGTGGATGCATGCTGACAGTTTACATATAGATGCTAATTGGATTTCTAGTATGGCACAAGGAGAAGCTTTAGCTGCTTTTTGTATGGCATATGATCTTTTAGAAGAAAAAGTATATTTAAAAGCAGCTGAAAAAGTATATAAAACTTTATATACTAATACTACTAATTATTGGTGTATAGGTCTAGATGAAAAGAACTATTACTGGCAAGAAGAGATTCCTAATCCAAACCATTGTCATATATTAAATGGTATTTTCTTTGGAACTTTTGGATTATGGGATTATTATGCTCTCACGGGAGATAAGTTTGCCTTGTTCCTATTTGAGGCTTCGCTTCAGTCTATAATAGATAATCATAATATATGGGATTGGGAAGGTGTAGATGGCTCTAGATATTGTTTACATCGCCATCAACCAGATCCAAATTATCACCCTATTCATATAAACCAGCTAGACTGGTATGCAGATTATTTTAATATACCTGAATTTTATGATGTAATTAATGAGTTTAGGGATTGATTATATTATTAGTTCAAAAAAATTCCGGGGTATTGTAATGCTCCCCAAAATTCGGACAGTGATAAAAGGTGAAAAAAACTTACCAAGAAATGGAGTTTCTAGAAAATTTCCTTTTCAATTTTTCGTGGTTTGTTAAGAAGTTTTTCAAAAAAATAGGAAAATTATTATGCGTAAGAAGTATTCGTCTGAATTTAAAGTGAGGGTGGCATAAGAAGCAGTGAAAGGTGGCCAAACTTTATCTGAGTTATCTGAAAAAATATGAAGTACATCCAAATATGATAGCGAGATGGAAGAGACAATTCTTAGAAGCAGCTCCCCAGATATTTTTAGATAAGCGTTATCTTTTTAAAAATTTTAATATAAATTCCTTTCACACTACCCTAAACAACAAAGCCATTACTCAGGGTTTAGCAACAACTTGAATCAGAACAGGAGCAACGACAGTCACAAGGAGTATTATAATGTTTCCCCTGTTGGTATTCTGCGATACGTTCTTTCCTAATAGAATTTAGATCCGGTCGATCTACAATAACCTCAAGGTCATCTTCAGGTGCAGTTGTACATGCATATTTCTGTTTTCCTGCAATTTCTACAACACATATTTTACAACATCCATTGACTCTATTGCTTAAATAACAGGGAGCTGGTAATGCAATTTTATTTCGCTTAGCTATATCAACGATATTTTTATCAGTTGATAAGATACTTACTTTCTTTCCATCAATAATCATATGTAATACCTCTTTTTAATTTTCTAAATTACCTTAAACAACAAAGCCATTCCACCGCGCCTTTTAAGAACAAATATTTTCTCTCCTTCAAGCTGTAGTTTCTTGAGTGTGATACAATCCGGTCTGTGGCAGGTAGATATTTTACTAATGTTATTCAGTAAATAATTCATAAGTTAAAAAATACATTAAACAACAACTTGTCAATAAATTCACAACTGCCTGCGGGCAAATTTTCTACTTGACCCTGTTTTAGGGTAATATTCAAAGGCTGTTGCCTTTTGTTAAACAAAAAAGAGTGTTTTTAAAAATAAATATTCAAAACTCTTAGAAAGTAAGCCCCAAAAAGCAGCTGTCAATTTGCCTTAACAACTGCTTTTTTACTAAATTCTATTTATTAGACTGTGTTTGCTGCAATTGCTGCTGTATTTCATTCAATCTTTGGATTTTAGTTTTCGTTTGTGGATCGATCTCTTGCATCTTCTGGATCATATCAGAATTAAGTTTTTGTTGTTTCTTTTGCACATCTTCCATTTGCATAACTTGTTGATTCAATGGTGTCAATTGTGTGCTCAATTCTTGGTAGTCTTGCTGCAATTTTTCAATTTTCCCCTGATCACCTGCATTTTGAGCAGTTTGAAATTCTGTTTCGATCGAATCTCTTTGTTGGATTAGTTTTTTTGCTTCAGGGTCGATTTCGCGCATTTTTTTATCGATCATGTCTGATAATTCTTCAGCTTGCTTGGCTATAGCAGAATCTTGAAAAGCCTTTTGTTGAATTGCTCGTAATTCCTGATTCAGAGTCATGTACTCTTGATATAATTTCTGAGTTTCTTCATTAGGTGTCTGGGCATTCATTACCATAGCAGAAAACATAAGTATAACTGCCACAATAAAAGTTGCTACTGTTTTTTTTCTCATTTTTAAACTCCTTTTATAATTCTTAGACAATCTATAGTTTTGGGAATTGAAGTCAACCGTAAATATCTAAATCTAATAGTAATTAATTTTAAAAGTTTATTATTGTGAATGATTCCAAGGTTTGTTTTGGACAAAAGCCCAAACTACAACAAAATTATAATCAAAATATCTATTTATTTAGTATAGAAATGGTTTGGGTTTGATATTGATTTTAAAATGTAAACAAAATACCATTTATTCTTATCATTTTTCATAATTAGCCTGCCGAGACGTAGTCTTGGAGCATGCAATAAAAAATATTCAATTCATAGACTACCTTCATTTCATTACGGCGTGTTAGCCTTTTTTAATCAGGACGTAATTTTAGAAGTTTGACGCTTTACGCTATGCTTAGAAGTGTTTATACGAAAACGACCTTCCCGAATGAGTTTTCAAGCATTTCTCAAATTGTTTTGCTTTCTTCTCTTCCTCAAAAGCAATATAAACAGAAATTTTCCATGGTTTGAATTTATTTGTATAAAGAACTTCTCCGTTGTTATGTTTGGTAATTCGTTTTTTTAAATCTTTCGTAAATCCTGTGTAATGCTTCGTTGAATCATGTAAACTTTCTAAAATATATACATAATACATATGGCCTGCCCAGGCGTAGAATGGAGCGGATTTCTGATAGGTAGAGTCCGGCTTCGATGACTAAAGTCACTTCGCCGGGACAGTCTTCACTTTCCGCTCCGCTCCAAGCGAAGACTGGTGGAGGTGGCGGGAGTCGAACCCGCGTCCAAAGATAAGTCAAAAGCCGAATCTACATGCTTAGCTATTTTTTAATCTCGCCTTTAGCAAGAAAAATAGTCAAAACTAACTAAAGGCCAGCCTATAGTTGTCGGAAAATGTTATAGACATCCATTTTCCCAAGTCACAGAGTATGGCGCTCTACACAAATCCTGTGACGCGATTTATGCGAACGGCCGCGTTTAAATTACGCAGCTAATGCTAAATTATCATTAGCGTTTAAATTTCGCTTCACCGTGTTTAACGAGTAGGTAAACTCCTCGACATGCATCGGCAATCCCCTTCATCCTTGTCGAAACCGGATCACCCCCTCTATGTACTTTAAAAGGTCTGTGAACAAATTAATTCAAAAGCCTACCGTGTCAAATTAAACATTCATATTTGGTAGTGTTTCTGCTAACCATTTTTTTATTTCGTCGCGTGTTTTTCGGAAGGCATTTAACCTCGCCTCTGCTTCTTTTACATCGGAGGGGTCGGCAAAGCTCTTGTGTAGCACTTTTTTACCTGGGAAAAAGGGACAGCTCTCTTTGGCACTATCGCAAACCGTTACCACTATATCAAATTGCTGGTCTCCTATTTCCTCTACAGTTTTGGAATAATGATGCGAAATGTCGATGCCAATTTCCTTTAAAACCTGGGTAGCTTCCAGCTTCACTCTGGTTTTTTGGGTGCCAGCGCTAAAGGCTTGCCAATTTTCCGAATAAAAATAATTAGTTAAGCCCTCGGCTATTTGCGAGCGAGCTGAATTATGTGTGCAGATGAATAATATTTTTTTCATAGTTATCTATCCTTATTTATTTTGGGGGATGGGAACCAGTTACGAGTTTTATTAGCAATTCTCACCAAGGTAAGCATCACTGGTACTTCTACCAAAACACCTACCACAGTAGCCAGAGTTGCGCCCGATTGTAACCCAAACAAAGCAATTGCCACAGCTACAGCTAATTCAAAAAAATTACTAGCGCCAATCATAGCGGCTGGGGCAGCAATATCATGAGATATTTTCCACAACTTTGACCAAAAATAAGCTAAGAAAAATATAAAAAAAGTTTGTATTACCAAGGGAATGGCAATTAGAACTATATGGATAGGATTGTGCAAAATGATATCACCCTGGAAAGAAAAAATTATTATGAGCGTTAGTAATAAACCAATAACTGTGATATTTTGGAATTTTGGAATGAATTTTTCGTTCAAATATTGGATACTATATTTTTTTATAACCAGCCTGCGAGTAATATAACCAAAAGAAAATGGGATTACCACGAACAAAACAACAGATAAAACCAAAGTATCATAGGGAACCGTAATATCACTGATTCCCAATAAAAAAGCAACTATTGGCGTGAAAGCAAACAAAATTATAATATCGTTTATTGCCACTTGCACCAAAGTATAAGCTGCATTTCCTCTGCTTAAGTAGCTCCATACAAATACCATGGCTGTGCAAGGTGCAGCTCCCAACAAAATAGCTCCAGCTACATACTGTTCTGCCAACTGGGAAGAGATGCAAGGGGCAAAAACTATTTTAAGAAAGAAAAACGCTATCAGATACATAGTAAATGGTTTTATTAACCAATTGCTAACTAGAGTAACGGTGAGCCCTTTTGGTTGCTTGGTAGCATTCACAATGCTGGAAAAATCTATTTTCAGCATCATAGGGTATATCATTAGCCAAATTAGTATTGCTATAGGAATAGAAACTTGCGCATATTCCAATTTACTTAGCAATTTAGGAATAAAAGGCAGATATTGCCCTATCAATATTCCTACTATGATACAAAGCAGCACCCAAACACTTAAATATCTCTCGAAAAAATTAAGCTTATTTTCTTCAGCCATTGCGTACTCCTAAATTATTTTTTATGCAGTCCAAATTAAATAAAATCCACCTAAGATAACTAAAAACCCACATATTTTTTTTTAATATAACGGCTTCCTGCGGGCGTTCATTCCATTGCCAGTATTCTAGTCAGGTCCAAAAAAGTGCTATTTGTCATTCTTGAACATATCTTTGTAGTTTGAAGAAAGTGTTTCATATTCTGTTTGCAGATCTTTTTTGGTTATCCTCTGGCCTTCAACGATTGCCAGCACATTGCCTGTTGCTTTTTTCTGGTTGGAAGCTTGGTTTTTAAACATAAATACAATTATTACTGTTACCAGCAATACAGCTATTATTATAATTCTAGAGAGCTTTTTTTGCATTAATTTTCTCCTTGTTATCAGCAACTATAGCCAGAGGTGCTGGTTCCTTTTTTCAGTTCTTTTTTTAGAATTTCCAATGCTGTTTCTATTGTTTCTTCATTTATTTCAGTCTTACCTTTTTCACATCTCATATCGGTTAGAACAAGCTGACTCCTTTATTCCCACTACAACATTCTGACATAATTTCTCCTTATTGGTTTAAAATTTCCACGATTTTCTTAGCGGAAAGTAATCGGCCTGCTGATACAACTTTTTCATCTATCACCAAAGCAGGTGTCATCATCACACCGTAGTCCATAATATCGTTCATATCGGTAACTTTTTCCACTTCTGCTTCCACGCCGGTTTGCTCTACAGCTTCCCGAGCGTTCTTTTCCAATTTCTTGCATTTAGGGCATCCTGAACCAAGAATTTTAATTATCATTTTAGATCTCCTTTTGTTTTTTTAGGCAAAATAAGTGCCAAATATCATTCCGGAAGTAGTAGCCATCACCACTACCAATCCGATAAATATCAAAGTTTTTTTAGTTCCCATCACACTGCGAATTACCAGCATATTAGGAAGTGAAAGCGCTGGGCCAGCCAAAAGCAGTGCCAGAGCGGGCCCGTTTCCCATGCCGTTACCCATGAGTCCTTGCAGTATGGGAACTTCGGTAAGCGTGGCAAAATACATAAAAGCGCCAGCTACAGAGGCAAACAGATTTGCCCAGAGCGAATTACCGCCTACTAAAGTTTGAATCCATTCCGAGGGGATAAGACCTTCTTGGCCGGGTCTTCCTAACAAAGAACCGGCAATAAGTACACCTATGAACAGCAGTGGCAGGATCTGTTTGGCAAAGCCCCAGGTAGAGCTGAACCAGTCGCCCAATTCACCTTCGTGAGTACTGCTAAAATAGGAAAGGCCAATAATACCGGTTACAAAGGTGAGCATGGGATTCCCATTAAATATGAAGTGGACAACAATCACAGCTACTGCAATTATCAATATTTTCCAAAGTTTCAGGTGGAAAAATCTGTTTAAGACTATGCCAAATCCTACTGCCAACCCTGCCGTGATGAGCCATTTAGCATTGTAAATAGCAGCCCAAACTCCAGAATCTACTTTAGGCGCGCTCCAATTGGCAAAGATGAGGATTAATACCATTATACCAAAATGAATAGCTTCCTGCCACAAGGGACGAGTAGCTTCTGGCTCTGGCATATTTAGTTGTTTATTAGCTTTTTCCAGTTCTTCTTTACGGAAAATAAACGCCATTATCAACCCGATGATAACACTGAAAATTATAGCACCCACAGCACGGGCAATTCCTATTCCTACACCCAGCACGCGGGCAGTAAGAATTATCGCCAACACATTTATGGCAGGACCGGAATATAAAAAGGTTACAGCTGGGCCTAAACCGGCCCCACGCTTGTAAATTCCACTAAATAGCGGCAAGATGGTGCAGGAACATACCGCCAAAATAGCTCCCGAAACCGAAGCTACGGCATAGGCAGTAACTTTTTTGGCCCGCGCTCCTAAATATTTTATAACAGCTGCCTGGCTTACAAATACGCTGATGGCGCCGGCAATGAAAAAGGCTGGCAGCAAACAGAAAACTACATGCAGCTGTGCATATTCTTGCAGCATGTGCAAGGCTTCCATTATGGCATTTTGCAGACGTCCAGAGCTTAGAGGCATGAAAAAAGCAACTAAAAATACGGTTAGCATCAACAGCAGTTTTTTCCACTCTTCTTTCCAGCTCACTTTCTTCTCCTAAATTCTATTTATTTTTTCTTTGTTAGCCTCTATCACGTTTATCACGCAGCTAAAGATGTTCAGAACACATTTGGTTAGCAGGGAATAGTAGATGCAGTTGCCGCGCTTTTCTTTGGCAATTATACCGGCATTATGCAATATTGCTAAATGTTTGGAAACGGTGGAAATATCCACTCCGATCATTTTGGTAAGATCTTGCACGCAATATTCTTGCTCGGCCAGTTTATGTATTATAAACAGCCGGCTGGGATGTGCCAGTGCTTTGCTTACTTTAGCCATTTCTTCATATCTAATTTTTTCTTCTTGAGTCATTTTAGTCTCCTCTTGTGCCTATTAGGCAAAATAGCCAAATAGAGGCAAGCTCTTTCTGAATATTTTTAAAAATCTTAACCAAAAAGGGTAGCCTGGAAGATGTTTTTTATCTATTCTGAAAATTTAGGATGAAAAATTTTCGTAATTCATTTCCTTCGTTGAGGGCAACGTCACCGATTTATCAGGGAACCAATTACAAATAGACCAAAGCTTGAAATTGTTGTTAGGAAAACCATTTTTTTTCATAGCTTTGAAGCTTTTAACCAAAGGAATCCCTCTTTATTACTATTGTAACTCAATTCATTTTTATAAAATGGTTTATAGATGTTCCCTTGGGGACCCTTGTTTGTTATCCGATATTCATGTATTTTCATTTTATTTAACAAATTTGTATGAATTATCGATTCAGATAATTTTTGGGGTTCTGTTGCAGATTTTGGTTCACCAAGATTAAAACTACAATACAAGAATCCTCCTATCTTTAGAATTCTTAATATTTCCGCACACATTGCTGAAAAGTTATCTACATGATCCATAGCATTTATTGAAAAAACTATATCAACGTAATTGTTAGGAATTGGTATACATTTTTCAGTAGATTTTATATATAGTGTATTATGAGATATGATATCTTGCTTAAATTCATCTGCATAACGATCTACCAAAACATCTATACCAAGTCTCAATTTTGCAGAATTAGCCCATACTAGACTGCCCCGGGGTCCACAACCAAAGTCCGCAATTATTTTGTTATTTATGAATTCTTCATTTGATTCATTTGCGATTGCAAGCATCATGTCTTTGTAGAATGAATTATTGAATTTTCCATTGTCTTCTCTATGTCTACTTTTCCAGAATTCCAATTCTGAGGAATACTTGTTAGCTAAAATATTGTGAACTGGTCTTAATATTTTTTTTGCAAAACCAGGAACCATTTTTTTTAATCTAAACAACATGAATTAAATATTTCTCCTTAATTTGGGTAAATATAACCTAGTTTTCGAGTTTCATAATATCATCTTCCCATATTTTGCTATATCAACACCTAATTTGCAGTTTCTTATAAATCTCCTTAGTTTAGGTTTCTGTCAACCTATTTCAGGACGGGGCAATTTTTTTTAGTATTTCAGCTTTTCAATTTTATTTTTCATAACTTGAAAGTAATCGCCCACCCAATTAACTGATATTTCAGGATCATTGGTCCCTAGAAAGCTTGCCTTGGAATCGTGGTGTTCAGGTGAAAAGCCATGCATTGCCGGTAATGCTTTCAGGCCCATATCGCTGGGTTCTATCTGATAGCCTGGATCCATTAAAATAATCTCTTCGCCATACATATCATCAGAAAAATCGATGCCATATTTTTGTTTTTCTTGTCGGTTGAGAATATGTGAATGGGGTAAAACTTGAGCTTCTAGCATTATTTTTCGGCGAGCTTGATTATTAAAAAACCAAAAATGAATCAGGGTAGAATCGTAAACTGCAACATAATCGTTACCAAATTTTAAATTTAGTTTTTCAAAATGCTGTTTGGCATCTACCGTGCCAGCTAAACTGGTCATACCATGGTCGCTAAACACGTACATTTCGTAATCTTCATAGTTTTCAGCAGCTAAATTCATAATTTCCTTAATGTGTGAGGCATACCAGTTAATTTTGGCGGTTATTTCCTTCCCATCTTTGGTAACCCGGTGTAGAAGTGCATCCAAGTCGGCAGTGTAAAGGAAGGCAAATTCTATATCACCTCTTTTCAGATCTTGTTTCATTGCTTCAATATTTTCACTTTCACTGTGCCGCCAATTGGAAATATGATAAGGTATATTCTTTTCTACCAACAGATCTGCTAAATTTGGAGTTGGATATAATCCGCCAGGTTCAAAGAGATCGGTTCTTTCGGCATAGTTGAAGTACTGAATGCGATCGAAAGGCATAGCATACATTTCAAAATACCCCGTGTAGCCATTGTGTTTTGCAATCATTTTGGAAAGTAAGTGTCGTACACGCCAACGACTGAATATTTGTTTTGGTAGATATTTGAGATATTTGAAGATTTTGAAAGGCGAATTTTGAGGGTCGTAGTAATAAAAAGTGAAATGTTTATGTACCACCGGTGGCTGTCCAGTAAGGATGGTGGGAATAGCAGTACAAGAATAGCCTAATTGCATGTTTACAGCTTTCCTATAGGGAAGTTCTTGTTTTAAAAAGTCACGATTTTTTAGGATTTCCCAGCCCATTGCATCTATAAACATGAAAAGATACACTTTTTCCCCCATACAAACTCCTTCCCAAAATGGTAGAACAAATTTAAGTTAAAGCAAATATTATCTGTTAATAATCATCATTCATATGAGTGAATTCAGCATTTTCTACCCAATAATCTGGTTTTTCCAGCATCTCGATGATATTTTCCAAGAAGGTGATTTGTTTTTTCTGTCCAGCTAATAGCTTTAAGATAATATCTCGTCTTGTGGGGCGATTTACTAGGGCATATTCGTAGAATGTTTTTTTATGGCGAGCAAATTTTAAAGCTTTTTCGTAGAGGCTTTTTTGCTGTATAGAACAGCTGAAAGTTTCTTCTTCATTTTTTAGTGTTTGTAATAAGTTTTGTGCTTTCTGAAAGAGCTTTTTATCTTCAAACTGCCATTTTTCTTCATTCATTTCCTTATTCAGGCATGTTATTATTTCATCAGAATTATGGCTCAGTTTTTCCAGGATATTTTTGATACCGGGTGTAAGAGCGCATTTACGAGCCAGTTCTTTGTAATGTCTACGGGTTTTTTCTTCTAATTGCTTAGATGTTCTTAAAAAATACATCTTATTCCTTTCCTACTGTTTGTAGCGCTTTATTTAGCGCATTTTCAAGCATTTTTTTTGGTGGTTTCGCAATATAGCCCTGTTTTTGCAGATGCCGGGTTTGTTCGCGAGCCAGGTTTATGTCGGATTGGGCTTTATTATAAACTGTTTCGAAACTAAGTGGAGTGCGAGCAACTCCCTCTTTAATAGCCTGCATAGCTACTTCTGCAGCTTCTTTGGGAAAAACTGCAGTTTCTTCCATATTGGGAATAATATATTCGGTGGTTAATCCCTTCTCTGCTGCAAAGTCTGCCAATGCTTTGGCTGCCGCCAAAGCCATGTTGTCGGTTATCCTTTTTGCTTTAACCAAAAGTGCTCCCTTTAAAATACCAGGGAATCCAAGTGAATTATTCACCTGATTGGGAAAATCGCCGCGACCGGTAGCCACAATAAAAGCACCTGCTTCCTGGGCCGCATAGGGGTAGATCTCTGGTACAGGATTGGCACAGGCAAATACAATCGGTTTGGCTGCCATTTTTTTAATCCAGCTTGGTTTTACTGTGTCTGGGCCCGGTTTGGAAAGAGCTATCAACACATCAGCATCTTGCAAAGCTATTTCTATATTACTTATTTTTTCGGGGTTAGTTTTTGTGCATAATTCCCATTTTCGATAATATTCAGGTTTTTGGGCAATATCATAACGTTCTTTATGCAGTCCACCTTTGGAATCGAAAACGTATAATTTCTGTGGATCACCGCCAGCGGCCAAAATAAGGCGAGCGATGGTGGTGTTGGAAGCACCGGCACCCATAAGCACGAATTTAGTCTGAGAGATATCTTTTTCTGCCAAGCGCAAAGCATTGAACAGGCCAGCCATAGTAACGCAGGCAGTGCCCTGAGCATCATCGTGCCAAACTGGAATATTACAGGCTGCCTGAAGTTCATCTAGTACTTTATAGCAATTGGGCTGAGATATATCTTCCAAATTGATTGCTCCGCAACTGGGTTCCAACATCTTTACAAAATCAATTATCTTTTCGGCTTGTGGAATACCATCTTCATCACGGCTATTGATACACAACGGAAAGGCATCTACACCACCAAGATATTTCATCAGCAGAGCTTTGCCCTCCATCACTCCCAAACCTCCGGGTGGAGTGCAGTCACCATCTCCTAGTACACGGGTGGAATCGCTAACTACTGCTACTGTATTACCTCGATTGGAAAGTTGAAAAGAGCTGTTGTTATCATCGCGAATAGCGGTGGAAACACTGGAGACACCTGGAGTGTACCAAACATTGAACCAATTAAATCCAAAAAGTCCTGCTTTGGGCAGCACCTGCACCTTCCCCTGATAGAATTTATGGGCTTGCAGAGAAAGTTCTTTAAAAAACACAGTCTTAGCTTGGGCTAATTGGGCAGGAGTCAATTCAGCGGGGAATAACTTTTCTAAATTTTCTAGAGAGAGATCGAAATCTTTCATAAATACCTCTATTTTTTATTTTTTCCGTAATAATTTATCTAATCCAAAAACAATAAACAAATAAGCGATGCTTCTGATTACTACTATAAAAACAAATCCAACCATAGTGGTATCGTAATCTAATATGTTAAGTAGATGTGAGATTCCAAATAGCAAAAAAGATATCGCTATGAGCTTACCGAGCTGTTCTTTCTTACAGACATACACTATAATTCCCCAAAGCGAAACGAGGGCACATAGGAAAATATTGAAAATCATAATCGGCATAATTTATGTCTCCCCTAAATTCGTTTCGTTTACAGAATTTTGAGAAATGGGTTTCTTTTGTAAAGCTTTTATTATTAGTTTTGCAGCTAAGTCTATCTCTTCTAAAGTGGTAAAACGTCCAGTAGAAAAGCGAATACTGCCCTGTGCCTGTTTGAGCTCTATTCCCAAAGCAGCTAGTACGGGTGAGATAGTATCTTGTCCACTATGGCAGGCAGAGCCAGCAGAAGCAGCTACTTGCGGAATCTGTTCCAATAATTCTTGCGCTTGCCAACCTGGAAAACTTAGATTCAAGGTGTTGGGTAGTTTATCTTGCCAGCTGCCGTTTAATCTTACATCAGGGTAGGCTTCTTTTATTAGCTGGTAAAATCTATCAGAACATTTCAGTAACCAGTTGTTGTTTTCGGTTAATTTTTCGGTTGCAATCTTGCAAGCAACTCCCAGCCCCACTATCGAGACAACATTTTCTGTGCCGGGACGTAAACCCAGTTCTTGTCCTGCTCCAAAAAGTATGTTTTGCAGTTTTATATGGGAAGCTACGAACAAGGCACCACAACCAGTCGGACCATACAATTTATGTCCGGCCATGGAAAGCATGTCTACTTTCATTTTTTGCACATCAACTGCAATTTTCCCACAACTTTGGGCGGCATCTGTATGAAAAACGGCATTATTGGCATGGGCAATTTCAACTAACTGAGAAATCGGTTGAATTGCTCCCGTTTCGTTATTGGCATGCATTATGGAAACCAAAATTGTATTTGGTTGTATGGCTTTTCTTAATGTTTCTGGTTCTACCTGACCTGCATGGTTAACTGGTAGATAACTTATCTGGAAGCCTCTGGTTTCCAAGTAGGAACAAACATTTAAAATTGCTGGGTGCTCGATTTGACTAGTTATGATATGATTCCCTTCCCTGCGATTGGCTAAAGTATAGCCAATTAGTGCCAGATTATTACTTTCGGTACCACCGCTAGTAAAAATTATCTGTGAAGGATAACAGTTAAGCAAATTTGCTACTTGCTGGCGTGCTTTTCCTAATGCTAAACGCATTTGCTGGCCGTAAGCATGCAAGCTGGAAGGGTTGCCATAAATTTTTCCCAAATAAGGTTGCATGGCAGTTGCAGCCTCTGGCGCTAAAGGTGTGGTCGCGTTATAATCTAAATATATCATATATTTTCCTTTATAACTAAAATTGGAACTGATTGGTTGATTGGCAAGTTTTTTAATGAAAACAAAAAACTACAATTTGACATTGTGAAAGATTGCCTTATATTAATTACAAAAATGATAAGGAGTAAAACAATGGAACATTTGACAACAGAAACTTTCAAGGAGAAGATATTTAACTATGAAAAAAATAAAGATTGGAAATTCGAAGGTGATTTGCCAGCTATAATCGATTTTTATGCCGACTGGTGTGGTCCCTGCAAAATGGTAGCACCTGTTTTGGAAGATTTAGCCAAAGAATACAATGGTAAATTAAATATTTACAAAGTTAACACCGAAGAACAACAGGAATTGGCGGCTGCTTTCCAAATTCGCTCTATCCCTTCTATCTTGTTCATTCCCAAAGATGGGCAGCCACAAATGGCTACAGGTGCTCTGCCGAAAGAATCTTTTAAAAAAGCAATAGCTGATATACTAAAAATAAATTAATTCTCCCAGCTTATAAGTGAAATAAAATTGGAGCAAGAATGATATCTTGCTCCAATTTTTCTTAAATAAAGCTAAATTCAAGGTATAGACAGATTAATCCAATGAGAACAATTTAGGATTGTTCTCTACAAACTCTTCGGTCAACTTGGCAAAAGAACTATCTTTTTTTAGCTTTTTTTTACTATAAAAGAAACCGATAATGGATATGAAGCAAGCACTAATAGCATTAACGATAAGATCACGCATGGTATCTATAACCCCCAACCTAGTATCGAAATAGTTGTAAACTTCTTGTAAATTTCTTGCTTTTTGCATATTCATATTCAGAATACTATCTACTCCAAATTCAAATATTTCCCAAATAACACCAATAGAAACGGCAAATGAAAATGAGAAAATAGCTATAAAGACGGGACTAAGTTTTACTTTTATATTCTTGCCTTTATTTAAAGCATAGATTATAAGAAAACCTATATAACCTAATAGCATACCAGATGTTGAATGCATTATTACGTCCCACCAGCGAATGCGATAGAAGAAGCTGTGTATTTCTCCCAGATACATTGAAGCAAAAATAAAAATTAAAATTATTATTTTAAATATGGGCGGAATTACCAAGTTAGTACGCTTATAAAACATATTTGGAATTAAAAATAATATGAGGGTCATAAAAGCACTCAATAAGTTTTCCCACTGAGCATAAATCACGCTGATGATAATGGCTAAAATTGTTAATAAAATAAAGAAATACTGCATTAATTTAGCTATTTTAGCTGTCGCGTCTTTTTTCATATAACCTCCGTTTAATTATCTAGATTAAGCTTCTTTATATTTCATAACACATTAATAATAAATAAATTATAATCACTAAAATCATCTTGACTACTACCTAACCAATAAATTATTTTTCTATTATTACATTTAAACAATAAATTAAAATGAGTCAAGCTGAATTGTAAAAATGTGTCCCACAAAATGAATTACCTCTCACTTTTAGTTACCCAAGGCACAAACCTTTTTGCAATCTCAAAACTTCTGAAAAGGGATGCACAAGAACATTCCAAGTTAGAAAACCTTACCCGGGGAAAGTTCAACAGCATTCTCCTACATTCCAAAAAATGTATCCCAAAAGACAAGCTGTGGAAAGAGTAAATGCTTTTCTGCAACATCTCGGTTGGGAAAATC
>JASUTE010000005.1 GCA_030445745.1 Candidatus Cloacimonadota bacterium | reverse complement strand
GTATAAACATGTCCCTACATTACTAAAATAAGACCATGCTCCCTCTCTATCGACAGAGGAAGAGGGCTGGGGTGAGGATGACTGACTTTGCCGATTCCATAGGGCTGGCCCAGTGGAATGCAGCTTTGCTGCCGGCTTTGCCGATTCCATAGGGCTGGAGTGAGGATTTTCTCCTCGAACCTCATAAGTTTTCCTCTTGCGTAGTAAGAGAAAACTACAATTGAGTTTGCGCGAAGGCTGGAGTGAGTTCACCACTTTTTCCTTGCCTAAATATTAAAAGCTAATTTTGTGACTTAAAACTAAATTAAACATAAGGAGCATATTATGGCTTTTAATCTTAAAAATCGCAATTTTCTGAAATTATTGGATTTTACACCCAAAGAGATGCTATTTTTACTAAATTTGGCAGAAGATTTGAAAAAAGCGAAATACGCTGGCACCGAACAGCAATTGCTGGCTGGTAAGAACATAGCATTGATTTTCGAGAAAAGTTCAACTCGTACCCGTTGTGCTTTCGAGATTGCTGCACTCGATCAGGGCGCACATGTAACCTACCTGGGGCCTTCTGGCAGCCAGATGGGACACAAAGAAACCATGAAAGATACTGCTCGTGTGCTGGGCAGAATGTACGATGGCATCGAATATCGCGGCTTTGGCCAGGAAATAGTAGAAGAACTAGGCAAGTACGCTGGCGTACCTGTTTGGAACGGTCTTACTACCGAATTTCACCCTACCCAGATCTTAGCCGATTTCTTAACAGCAAAAGAACACCTGAACAAACCCTACAACCAGATGACTTTTGTTTACGTGGGTGATGGCCGCAACAATATGGGCAATTCACTTATGGTTGGTGGAGCTAAAATGGGAATGGATTTCAGGATCGTGGCACCCAAAGAAGTTCAACCAGATGCAAAACTTATTGCACAGTGCCAGCAAATCGCTAAAGAAACAGGCGCTAAAATAACAGTCACCGACAACATCGAGGCAGGTGTAAGAAACGCTGATGTTATTTATACAGATGTTTGGGTTTCCATGGGTGAAGCAGACGAAGTATGGCAACAGCGCATTCAGCTGCTAAAACCTTACCAGGTAAACCAACAATTAATGAATAAAACCGGTAATCCAAACTGCCTGTTCATGCACTGCCTACCATCTTTCCACAATGCCGATACCACAGTTGGTAAACAGATCAAAGAAAAATTCGGACTCGATTCAATGGAAGTAACCGAAGAAGTATTTGAAGGACCGCAATCGGTAGTTTTTGATGAAGCAGAAAATAGATTACACACCATTAAAGCAGTTATGGTTGCAACTTTAGGAAAATAGAATTTATCAACCTGTGGCTTTATGCTGCAGGTTGATTTATTATTATGAAAAAAATCACAACACTTTTAATTGCAATAATCAGTCTTTCTCTTGCTGCCCAGGTTTTTCAGGTAGATAAGGTAACATCATCCATCTATTTGGTTAGTACAGCCGCTTTGCAACAATCTGCCGAGCTGGCTAACGATGAGTTCTATGAGCAACTCTCAGTTTCCGATATCGATGACATGCAAAAAAGTTCCATCCCCTTTTTCGATCGCTGGGTAGTAAGAAAATACGATAACAAGTTAGATAATTTAAGCGATTATATAGTTTTTGGTCATCTAGCAGCTAGTTTGTTCTATAGCTACGATGAGCCATATACTTGGGATAATCTAATTGTACTTAGTGAAATAATTTTAACACAATCGGCAATAGCTTCTTGGAGTAAAACTCTTTCTCAGCGCTGGCGACCTTATGTTTATGATGATGATACAACTTTAAAAATGAAACAAACAGAAGATGCTTCTCAATCATTTTTCTCGCATCATACTTCCACGGTTTTTGCCCTGGCAACCTATAGTTATTTCTATAGTTATCAATTCAATGGTGCTCAGCCTCTGTTAGCTGCTGGTTTATTTGGAACTGCCTCTATTTGTGCTGGGTTACGGGTAGCTTCCGCCAATCATTTTCTCAGCGATGTTGTTACAGGTGCTGTTGTAGGCAGCGGAGTTTCTTACCTTATTTGCCGCCAACATAGCAAAGAACAAAAAATAAAATTTAGTTTAGGTTGGAAAAGAATCGGGTTCGCCTATAATTTTTGAGCTTTTCCATTTTTTGCCAGGTTCTACAGATCTTCTCAACTTTACGGAAACTTACTTTACCACTTCCCATCTTTGGAATATCTTCAATAACTTGAAATTTGCGTGGTACAGCTATTGTAAGTAAAACTTTCTTCAGCTTTTCCATTATTTTTTTGTGCTCTATTCACCGGTGTAATAGCTGCCACAATATCGGCTCCTTTGGTAAAATTAGGTACACCCACCGCACAGAAAACAACATCATCTAGCAGTAATTTGTTCAATTCCTCTTCTACTTTTACCAGTGAAACCATTTCTCCGCCCACTTTCACAAATCTTTTCAGGAGACCAAGCTGTCACAAAAAGCTATCTTCATCCAAAATTACTATAACCTCTCATATTAAAAGTTAATTCTATTTATAATCGCTTCTTATACAGATCCTTTCTAACATATTTATCAAGTTGACAAGCACAATAGATGAGAGATTTTCGTCATAAAGAATTTCAGGAGCAGTTATTTGAGTAAAAATATAGTTTCTATAGAAAATTTACAGAAAGCCTTCCCCGATAAGGTGATAAGTGAAAATTCCACCTTTGGCATAAACAGTCAGGACAAGATCGGTTTAATTGGCATAAATGGCTGCGGTAAATCTACATTTCTGAAAATGTTAGCTGGATTGGAATACCCAGATTCTGGTAGCATAGTATTTCGTAGCAATTTAAAAATTGGCTATCTTCCTCAGCAGCCAGATATAAATCCACAGCATTCCATCTACCAGCACATCTATTACAGTAACGACCCCGAATTTGAAATTTTACGAGAATATCATTATTTGGAAGCAACAGGTAAACTACATGAAAATAAAAAATTATTGGAAAAAGCTGAAAGTATCTGGCAAACAGAGGTTAAGGCTAAAAGTATACTAACCAAATTAGGTTTTTCCGACTTGCATAGGAAAATCGCAACTCTCTCTGGTGGTCAAAAAAGACGTTTAGACTTAGCTCGGGTGTTGGTAAACAGTCCCGATCTACTTTTGTTGGACGAACCGACAAATCACTTGGATATAGAAACCATCGAGTGGTTCCAAAATTTTTTAATAAATTACAACGGCAGTGCGATTTTTGTTACCCATGACCGCTATTTTTTGGATGCTGTTTCTCAAAGAATAATGGAAATTGACCAGGGAGTTTTTCATTTCTACCAGGGAAATTATTCCGACTACATAAAACAGAAACAGCTGCAGCAGATAGATCTGCAAAGAAAAGAAACTCGCCGTAAAGCTCAACTTCAAAAGGAACTGCGCTGGCTACAGCGTGGCGCTAAAGCCCGTACTTCCAAACCCAAAAACCACCTGGACAGAGTAAAAGAATTGCTGGATAAATCATACCTTTCCGAAAACAAGGAACTGGATATAAATTTTCGCGAAAAACGACTGGGAAAAACTATCTTGGAATTGAAAAACGTAAGCAAAAAGTACGACAACAACCTACTTTTCCAAGATTTTTCGCATATTTTCCAAAAACAGGAGCGCATTGGAATATTGGGCCCAAATGGTTGTGGCAAAACCACGCTTTTGAAAATTATTACAGGTGAAATTGAGCCAAGTAGTGGTTCCATAAAAGTTGGAATAAATACCAAATTTGCTTATTTCAAACAGGAGAAGCACAATTTTGACCCGCAACAATCTGTTTTGGAATTTGTGAAGGAAAAAGCTGAACATATTAGAACTAAAGATGGCACTCTGCATTCTGCTTCCGAGATGTTACAAAAATTCTTGTTCGATAAAAAAATGCAGCAAAATAAGCTCTCCAGCCTTTCTGGTGGAGAAAAAAAACGACTTTTCCTGCTTAGCTCACTTATGTTTGGTAGCAATTTTATAATTTTGGATGAACCTACCAACGACCTGGATATAAAAACCCTGGAAATTCTAGAAGATTACCTGGATACCTTTCGTGGCTGCATTTTGGTGGTTTCCCATGATCGTTATTTTTTGGATAGAGTAACTGACCACCTTTTCGTTTTTGAAGGCAGAACTATTCGAAAATTCCCTGGTAACTATTCAGATTATTTATTGGTAAAACGTTATCGCGATGCAGAAAAGAAAGAAAAAGACAAAGAACCTAAAAAAGTTATTCAGAAAAATATGCACAGCAGTCAAAAACTTAGCTACAATGAAAAACGCGAACTAGAGCAGTTGGAAAAACAGATTCCCGAACTAGAAAAACAATTGCAAAATTTGGAAATAAAAATAGAAACTGAGGCAGCTACACTCTCAGCTTCCGATTTCTCTGAAATATCACAACAACAGCAACAGTTACAAAAAGAATTGGAAGAAGCTGAAACCAGATGGCTGGAGCTACAGGAAAAAGTTTAATTTACACATATGCTCAAATCTATTGCTTGACACCTGCAAATTTTGATATTTTTTGGGAAAAATTAAATTTAATAAAAACAGGAGGGAAAAATGGCAAAGAAAATAGTAGTTATCGGTGGTTCAGCTGCTGGCCCCAAAGCAGCTTCCAAAGCCCGCCGTATGGACTGTAACGCTGAAATAACCATCATTCAAAAAGGTAAATATCTCAGTATGGCTTCCTGCGGTTATCCCTATTATGTGGGCGGTGTATTCGATGAACGCAACAAACTCATCAGCTCTCCCACAGGTACTCCGCGAGATAGCAATTTCTTCTCAAAAGTAAAAGACATTAAAGCTGTGGTAAACACAGAAGTCACTAAGATAGACCGCAAAAACAAGAAAGTAACAGTAAAAAATTTGAAGACTTGTGATAACGCTGAATATAATTATGATAAACTGATAATTACAACCGGTGCCAAGCCTATTTTTCCCAATTTGCCCGGTAGTGAGCTAGAAGGTATAAGCACTCTGCAAAGCATGGAAGATGCGGACTATTTGAAAAAAGTGGCTGTAGAAAAAAAGATAAAAAATGCTGTAATAGTTGGCGGTGGACTTATTGGAATAGAAACATGTGAAGCATTGCAGTTGGCTGGAATTAAGGTAACCGTAGTAGAAAAATTGCCCCAAATTCTACCATTTTTGGATTGGGAAATGGCTAAACTGACAGAAAAAGAGGTAAAAAAACACGGAGCTAATATCTACACTGGCCATTCAGTAGATGAATTTATCGGAAAAGATGGCAAACTGACAGGTGTAAAACTATCTAACGATGAAATCTTAGACTGTGAGCTGGCAGTAGTTTCTATTGGCAATAAACCTAATATTTCTTTAGCGAAAGATGCTGGATTACGCATAGGCGTTACTGGTGGTATAGAGGTAAATAAATTCATGCAAACTAGCGACCCTGATATTTACGCAGCAGGAGATTGTGTAGAAATTCATGATCTGGTAAGCCATAATCGTGTTAAAACGCATTGGCCTATGGGAGATGCAGCTAACCTGCAGGGACGCGTAGTAGGCCAAAATGTTATAAATGGTAACGAAGCGACTTATGAAGGAGCTGTGCTAACTGGGATCTGCAAAGTTTTCGATTACACGGTAGGCAGCAGCGGATTTAGTGAACAACGAGCTCGTCAGGAAGGTTACGCTAACATTATCTCTGCTATTCATTTTGCACCCGATAAGCCAGGCTTTATGGATGCTAAACCGATCGGGATCAAGATGGTTGCCGATAAACGTACAGGAACTTTATTGGGAGTCCAGGTTATAGGAACAGGCGATGTTTCCAAGCGGCTGGCAATAGCAGCTATGGCCTTACATGCCAAAATGCATATTTCCGATCTGGTGAACCTGGATCTGCCCTATGCTCCCCCCTTCTCCCCAGCTATTGAAAACTTTATTACCGCCGTCCACGTTTTGGAAAACAAATGGTTAGGAAGGATGGACGGAATATCTTCGGTAGAAGTGAAACAGAAACTGGATAACAATGAAGATATGTACATTTTAGATGTACGCACCACAAACGAATATGAACAAATGCGCCTGGGAATTGGCGAAACACTAATTCCACTGGGTGCTATTCGAGATAATTTGGACAAACTACCGCAAGCGAAGAACACACTTATTGTAGTTTACTGCAAAATATCACTGCGCGGTTACGAAGCAGCCTGCTGCCTGAAGGGCAACGGATATACAAATGTAAAAGTGATGGAAGGCGGCATTTTGGGTTGGCCTTACCAGCGCGAAAAATAATCCACCTGGGGAGAGTTCCAGCTCTCCCCTTTTTTTATGAAATCTCAAATCATTAGTGCCAGCCGCCGTAGCGATATCCCTGCATTTTTTGGCGAATGGTTTATGCAACAAATAAAAGCAGGCTACTGCGAAGTTGCCAACCCTTTTAATCCTAAGCAGGTAAATCGCATTCAGCTAAGCCTAGCAGCTGTAGATTGCTTTGTGTTTTGGACAAAATATCCCATCTCGTTGTTGCCACACCTGCCAAAACTACAAAAAATGGGTTATCCATTCTATTTTTTATTCACATTAAATGCCTACGATAAAACTTTCGAGAACCAACTACCTCCGCTTCCAAAAAGAGTAGAAATGTTTCAAAAAATTAGTAGTTTAGTAGGAAGCAGACGCATAATTTGGCGCTATGACCCGATAATAATAAGCCAGCAAACCGATATGGATTTTCACCTGCGTAGCTTCCAAAAAATTGCAAAAAGTCTGAAAGGTTATACCAATAAAGTTATCATAAGTCTCTACGATGAATATGCTAAAACCCGTAAACGACTAAAAAACTATAAAATTTTAAAAAATGTGCTTGAATTGAAAGATTTACCAGATTTTATGCAGCATTTAAAACAGCTAGCCGCAGAAAACCACATCCAAGCTCAAAGCTGCTGCGATAGGCTTCCTAATATAAAACAGGGAAGCTGCATTGATGGTGATTTAGTGGAAGATATAAGCGGCCGCAGAATCAGTAAAGCCAAAGATACAGGACAAAGAAAGAACTGTTTATGTGCCCAAAGCCGTGATATAGGAACTTACAACACATGTAGGTTTGCCTGCGAATATTGCTATGCTATAAAATAAGCCTGCTACACTGGGCAGCAGGCTTTTCTAGGTAAATTAATCGTTTATTTTTTTTCTTGAGCTATTTTTTTTCCAGCAGCCATGGCTTTCAGATTAGTTTCCACAATCTTCTCACCTTTTCTGCCAAATACGCTTTTTATTCCTTCTTCCAATTTGCTGTATTCTAATTCCAGAAATTCAGAAGCAGCGCCTAACATTACCATATTCATCACCTTAGTCGTTCCTAATTCTTTGGCTATGCCATCGGCATCTAAAGCAACTTTGTTTTTCAACTGTTCTATTTCTGTGATTATTTTGTCTTTTTCGGGATAATCTGGGATGTTTTCGAAAGTTTTGGTGTTGGTAATTAACCAGCCAGCGGGTGCCAGATATGGCAAAAACCGCAGAGCTTCCATAGGCTCTACTGCCAGTATCATATCAGCGTTTCCCAGTGGAATAAGATCGGAATATATTTCATTATCGGAAATTCTCAGGTGAGATTGCACATCTCCGCCTCGCTGGGACATTCCATGCACTTCAGACTGTTTCAGATTATATCCGCTTTCGATAACTGCATAACCAATAATGGTTGCAATAGACAGGATTCCTTGACCACCTACACCAGCTAGAATTATATCTTTTTTCATGCTTAAATCTCCTTATCTCTTTTTCTTTTAGCATAAACTTGAATACAGGGACGACGTGGAATAATTACAGAAACCCCATCATAAGCTATCTCTTCTTTAATTACCTTCACGTTTTCATCGTGATGACGTGACAGTGGATTGATAACTCTAATATGGTCTTTTTTCACACCAATTCCCTCACAAATACTTTCTATTCTACCGGTTACAACGGAGTCCTGCATACCTGTCATAGCGGTTGTATCGTTATCTAAAATCATAATAACTACATTTGCTTTTTTATCTACAGCATCCAAGAGGCCGGTCATACCAGAATGGCCAAAAGTGGAATCGCCAATAACAGCTATTGAGGGGAAAAATCCTGCAGTAGCAGCTCCCACAGCCATCGAAACAGAAGCTCCCATATCAACACAGGAATTTATAGCATTGAAAGGAGGTTGGAACCCAAGAGTATAACATCCTATATCGGAAAATACATGTCCCTTACCATATTTTTCCATTGCTTCGTTCAATGCTTGGAAACTATCACGGTGCGGACAGCCTACACAAAGTGCTGGTGGACGTTTAGCTACCAGTTCAGGCATTTCATAACCTTGTGGGGAAGCTAAGCCCAGAGCTTTTCTTACTAGTGATGGATTCAATTCACCATCTCGAGGTAGAGTGCCATCCAAACGACCTTTAATTTTTGGTTTCTTTTCTAAATAACCTTTTAGCATCTCTTCCACAACCGGCATTCCTTCTTCTATAACCAATATTTCTTCACATTCGGAAGTAATTTTCTCTACTTGTTTTCTGGGAAGAGGATATTGTCCTATTTTTAATACTGGATGTGTTTTTTTCAGATCTTTGAAGTTTTCCATAAGATAGTTGTAACCCAATCCACAAGTTATTATTCCCAAGCTTTTATCTTCACCATCGGTATATTTGTTGAAGGGTGAGTTTTCAGATTCTTTTTCCAGATCTTTCTGCAATTCCAGCAATTTTTTGTATTTTTTACGAGCTATAGCTGGCAAAAGCATGAACTGATACATATATTCAGGCATCGACCCTTTTTTCTCAGGTAATTTTTTTCTACGTGTAACTCCCGAACGGGAATGAGCCAGTCTGGTGGTTATTCTAAATAGAACTGGGATTTCATATTTTTCGGAAATTTCGAAAGCTTTGAAAGGCATTTCGTAAGCTTCTTGCTGATTGGCAGGTTCCATAATAGGCACCATAGCGAATTTACCATAAACCCGCGAATCCTGTTCATTCTGGGAAGAGTGCATGGAAGGATCATCGGCTACTGCTACGATTAAACCTCCATTAGCTCCTACCATAGCTGAATTCATGAATGGATCGGCCGCTACATTCAAACCCACATGTTTCATGGTAACGATGGCACGTTTGCCAGCAAAAGACATTCCCAATGCCTCTTCCATAGATGTTTTTTCATTTGCTGACCAAGCTCGTTTTACATCTCGTTCGATTGCTTCCTGGTTACTCTGCACATACTCTACAATCTCGGTAGAGGGTGTGCCCGGATAGCCAAAAGCACCAGAAATTCCAGAATCCAGTGCTCCTTGAGCAAAAGCTTCATCTCCTAACAAAAGTAATTTCTTCATGGATCTCTCCTTTTTGTTTTTTATCTCTTTTTATGCAAAATATTTAAATTCGGTATTTATTACAAGCTTTTTATTTGACACAAAACTTCGTACTTTTAAAATGTTAGAAAATATTTTTGTTTTATAAGAAGATAGGCGGCTATGAGATGGGAAATAAACAAAGTTTTCTACGAAAGTTCGAAGAATTTGTTTTTGACAAAGGTTTGCTTAAAAATGGTGATAAGATCTTGGTTGGCTATTCCGGTGGAGCCGATTCCACAGCTTTGCTAACTGCTTTATGGCAACTGAAAAGTCATTACAAACTCAATCTGCTAGCTGTTCACATAAACTACAATCTGCGCGCAGAGGAATCGCAACAGGATGAAGAATTCGTAAAACAGTTTTGTTTTCATAGAAATATATCACTGGTGGTAGAAAATTGCGATTTGGAAAGTAGCAGTGGAGTAGAAAATAATGCCCGTGAAATTCGTTTTAAATTTTTCCGAAAAGTAGCAAAACTATATAAAATGAATAAAATCGCTCTGGGACATAATCGGAAAGACCAAGCTGAAACAATTCTCTTTCGCCTTTTTCGAGGATCTGGCTATACAGGCCTAAAAGGAATTGAACCACAAACCGGCGAGATAGTTCATCCTCTTCTGCCCTTTTCACGCAGCGAAATTACTTCCTACTTAAAGCAACAAAAGATAAGCTGGCGCGAAGATAGTACAAACCAACAAAATACTTACACACGTAATAAATTGCGTAATGTGCTACTACCCTGGTTGGAAGAAAACTTGAATGCCGATATTGTGAACAAACTCTACCAGACAGCTAATATTTTTGCTGAAACCGACCAAATTATGCAGCAACTGGCAGCCCGCAGTTTAAACAAGGCAACTTTGCACGAAAAAGACGACAAGCTGGTGCTTTCCATTGAAACTCTGCAGAAAACTCTTTCTGCTTTACGCTACTATCTTTACAGGCTAGCCTACCAAAATTTTACCGGTACTGATAAAGATTTTTATTCTTCCAACTTTGAAGAAATAGAGGCAGTTCTGGATTCAGAAGGCAGCAAACAGGTAGATCTGCCTCATGATATTGTAGTCTTAAAAGAATATGATAAACTAATTTTTGCTAATAAGCAAATTTTAGAATACGATAACAAAGACAACAGCAAAGATATCGACAGAATTCGTAATCGTAGCAGTTTTGAAGATTATAGGATAATAATGAAAAAATTGAAAAAGCTGCCAAAAACAAAATATTTATACGAAGATAAATATACAGCATATTTAGATTTAGACAAACTTGAATTTCCGCTTAAGATTAGGCATCGTCAACCTGGTGACAGATTCAAACCTCTGGGAATGCATCATTCCAAGAAATTAAAGGATTTTTTTATTGACGAAAAAGTCCCAAAATTTGAGAGAGATAAGGTAGTTTTGTTCTGTGATAATAAGAAAATTATATGGGTTTGCGGTTATCGTATAGACGATAGATTGGCTATAACCCAGAATACAGATAATATCTTGAAGATAAAATTGGAAAAAATTTCCAGGAAAAAAACCCGAAAAGCGGAAAGGATAAGAAAAAAATAGCATGGAAAAAGATTTAAAGAAAATATTGTTAGATGAAAAAACAATTCAGAAAAAAATAGAAAAACTAGGGAAACAAATTTCCCAAGATTATAAAGACAAAACCCCCATACTGGTCTGCATATTGCGTGGAGCTGTAGTTTTTTTGAGCGATTTAATGCGCACTATATCGGTACCTGTGAAGATAGATTTTATGTCGATCTCTAGCTATGGCAACAGCACTCAATCTTCTGGTGTGGTGAAAATTCGTAAAGATATTGATGTTGATATTGTAAACCAGGATGTGATAATTGTGGAAGATATTGTTGACACCGGCCTTACTTTAGATTATATTTTTAAATATCTGCAAAAACATAATCCAGCTTCGTTGAAAATTTGCACACTCTTGGACAAACCCGAAGCTCATAAAATTGATTTAAAATTAGACTATGTTGGTTATGAAATAGAAAACGAATTTGTGGTAGGTTACGGATTAGATTTTGCTGAAAAATATCGTAATTTACCTTACGTAGGAATTTTAAAAAAGGAGATTTATACATAGATGGAAAACCCAAGAAAGCCCCAAAATAATAATAATCAAAATAATAATAACCAAAACAAGAAACCACCTCGCATGAAGCGCTCTCAGACCATTACCTTCTGGTTGGTAATAATCCTCTTGGTTATAGTTATGTTCCAAATTACAAATTTAGGACAGGGAAATGTAAAAGAGGCAACTTTTAGTCAGTTTCAGCAGCTTTACAAAAGCGGTAGAGTTGAAGAGGCACAAATAAGCGATAAGCAGGTTAGTTTTAAAACAGAAGATGGCCAGCAATACACAACCTATCTACCCTTTCAACCAGATTCCGATTTTACCAATCAGCTTACAGATGCTGGAGTAAATGTAAGTTCTCAAAAACCTTCGCAGTTCTTAGCTATATTCTTGAATTTCTTACCTTTCCTTATTTTCATAGGTTTTTGGATTTTCATGATGCGCGGAATGCGTGGTGGAGCTAATCAAGCCCTAAATTTTGGGAAAAATACAGCCAGACTTTTCATGGGCGGTAAAACCAATGTTACTTTTAAAGATGTAGCAGGTGTAGATGAAGCTAAAGAGGAATTAGAGGAGATCATTGAATTTTTAAAAGCCCCTAAGAAATTTCAAAGTTTAGGTGGTCGCATACCTCGTGGGGTTATGTTACTGGGAAGACCTGGTACAGGTAAAACCTTGTTGGCCAAAGCTGTAGCCGGTGAAGCCAAAGTACCATTCTACAATATAAGTGGTTCCGATTTTGTGGAAATGTTCGTAGGAGTAGGCGCATCTAGAGTAAGAAATATGTTCCGAGATGCTAAGAAAAATGCTCCCTGCATCTTGTTTATCGATGAGATAGATGCCGTGGGACGTCATCGTGGTGCCGGCTTGGGAGGTGGACATGACGAGCGTGAGCAAACCTTGAACCAGCTTTTGGTAGAAATGGATGGTTTTGAACCCAATGATTCTGTGATAGTTATTGCTGCCACTAACAGACCCGATGTTTTAGACCCAGCGCTGCTTCGTCCTGGTCGTTTCGACCGCCAAGTAGTGGTAGATTTGCCGGATATAAAAGGCAGGTTTGAAATTCTAAAAGTGCACACAAAAAAATTGCCATTGGCAAAAGATGTGAGTCTGCAATTGGTAGCTCGCGGCACTCCTGGCTTTAGTGGTGCCGATCTTGCTAACCTAGTTAATGAAGCAGCACTTCTGGCAGCTAGAAGAAGCAAAAAAAAGATTGAAAACGCCGATTTTGAAGAGGCAAAAGATAAAGTAACTTTGGGTAAAGCTCGCAAAAGCAGAGTTATAACTGAAGAAGACAAGCGCAGTACTGCCATCCACGAAATTGGTCATGTTTTGTGCTCTGTTTTCTTAGATAAAACTGAACCAATCCACAAAGTAACTATTATTCCCAGGGGATTCACTGGCGGAGCTACTCATTTCTTGCAAACAGATAAAAGCAAATATACCAAAACTTACTTGGAACAATCGATAGTGGGGCTTATGGGTGGCCGAGCAGCTGAAGAAATAGTGTTGAAAGATATCTCTACCGGAGCTTCTAACGATATTCAACGGGCTACCGACCTGGCTAAACAAATGGTTTGCAAATGGGGTATGAGTTCTGAAATTGGCCCTATGATGATTGGTAAAGAAAACTCTCAGGTATTCTTAGGCAAGGAAATAAACCAGCAAGAAGGTATGAGCGAGAAAACTGCGGAGATAGTAGATTCTGAAATACATAAAATAGTATTGGAAGCTTATAAACAAGCTAAGCAAATATTGGAAACTAGGCTTGAAATTTTGCATGAACTTTCGGAATTACTTTTAGCAAAAGAAACCTTGGATGCTGATGAAATATATAGCATAGTGCTTAAACATGTGGAAGGTGAAGAGAAAGCAACTGTAGAAAAACGCTATAACATGGCTAAACAGATGAAGATAGATGTTGCTGAAAAAGAAGAAAAAAAACGTATTCAAGATGAGATAGAAAAACCCAAAAAAGAAGAAGGTTAGTATATGGAGATGCATGCAACTACAATTTTAGGAATAAAGATCGGAAAAAATGTAGCCATTGCTGGCGATGGCCAGGTAACCATGGGCAACACAGTAGCAAAATCTACTGCGCAAAAGATAAGAAAACTCTACAACAACCAGGTTATAGCAGGTTTTGCTGGTGCCACAGCAGATGCTTTTACCTTGTTTGAAAAATTTGAGAAAAAACTAAATGAATACAAAGGCAATATAAAAAAAGCAGCGGTAGAGCTAGCTAAAGAGTGGCGTAGCGATAAAATTTTACGCCGCCTGGAAGCATTGATCTTAGTTGCTAACCAGGATGCCCTACTGCTTATTTCTGGTAATGGCGATGTATTGGAACCGGATGATGGCATTGCAGCCATAGGTTCAGGTGGAAATTATGCGCTGGCCGCTGCCAGAGCACTTTCCAAATACACTAAACTTAAACCAAAAGAAATCGCTGTAGAATCCTTAAAGATCGCTGCGCAGATTTGTATTTATACAAACGAAAACATCACTTCAGAGGAAATTTAAAAATGAAAGATTTAGTTCCTTCTAAAATAGTAAAAGAATTAGATAATTATATAATCGGGCAGGATAAGGCCAAAAAGGCTGTAGCTATAGCACTTAGAAATCGCTGGCGCCGCTTACATGTGCAGAATGAACTACGTGAAGAGATAATGCCAAACAATATCATCTTGATTGGTCCCACCGGAGTAGGAAAAACTGAGATTTCGCGACGGCTCTCACGTTTGGCAAATGCACCATTTATTAAAGTAGAAGCTTCCAAGTTCACTGAAGTAGGTTATGTAGGTCGCGATGTGGAATCGATGATACGCGAGCTGATGAATATAGCTTTGAATCAGGTAAAAACACAGATGATGCAAGATGTGCAAACTGAGGCTCGGCACAATGCTAAACAGAGGCTAATTGATATACTTTACCCAGCTCCACCAGCTCCTAAAGATGAAACTCAAGAAGAAGCCAAAACTCGTAAGGACCGCTACCAGCGTATTCGAAAAAAAATGGAAAACCTTTTCGATAGCGGTAACTTAGATGATCGGGAAGTAGAAGTTTCTGTAGAAAAACCAGGCAAACCACATTTGGAATTCATGGGCGGTTCTGATTCAGCTTCCATTGATCTGCAAATTGGCGATATTGTTTCAGGTTTATTACCTTTCAATCGCAAGGGTGATAAGAAAAAGAAAATGAAAGTAAAAGAAGCTTATGACTATCTCACTGAAGTAGAAGCAAACCGCTTAGTAGACAAAGAAAAGGTGAGAATAGAAGCTAAAAAGCGTGTGGAAAATGACGGTATAATCTTTATTGATGAGATAGACAAGATAGCAGCAATGGAAAATAATCGCAGTTCAGCAGATGTTTCTCGCAGTGGAGTACAAAGAGACTTGCTGCCTATAGTGGAAGGCTCGAATGTTCCTACTAAATATGGCATTATCAATACCTCGCATATTTTGTTTATTGCAGCAGGTGCTTTTAGCACTAGCAAACCTTCCGACCTGATACCAGAACTGCAAGGACGCTTCCCCATCCGCCAGGAACTTAACAGTTTATCTCAGGAAGATTTAAAAAAAATATTGGTTTATCCAAAAAACTCATTAACCAAGCAATATAAAGCGATGTTTGCCTCCGAGAATGTTCAGTTAGTTTTCCGTGAAGAAGCTATTGATGCCATCAGCGACTACGCAGCTAAGGCCAATGCTAAAATGGAAGATATAGGTGCTCGTAGACTACACACCATTATGAATGCACTTCTGGAAGACTACCTTTTTGAAATGCCAACTAAAAAATATAAAAGAGTGACTATAACCAAGAAGATAGTGAACCAAAAACTACGCAAACTTATCAAGGACGAAGACCTTTCCAAATATATTTTGTGATGAAAAAAACATTTTTTGAACTAGAAGACATTGAAAATCTAATATTTCAAAAGGATATAATTCTTTTACCTTCAGTAACTGAATTGTTTGAACTAAGACTTGCATATTTGGAATTTAAAATGTTGAAAAGAAAAGAATTGATAAATAGAGGTGCTTATTTTGAAAGTATTGGAAATATAAAAACTAAACATTTTCAACTATGTTATAATAGCTTCATTGAAAATGATAAAAATAGATCACAATTAACTAATAACTATTTTAAAAATGGAAAATTTTCAACCGGATATGCTACACATGGATTATTTCCTTATAGAGGTAAGTTTCATCCACAATTAATTAAAGCTATTATGAATATAATTGGAATAAAAAAAAGAGAGACTATACTAGACCCTATGTGTGGTAGTGGAACAACAAACATTGAGGCAAGTTTGATGGGAATAAACTCTTATGCAGCTGATTTAAGCCCCTTCTGTAAATTTATGACTAAAGTAAAATATGAAAGCCTAGATTTAGATATTAATCTGTTATCCAAAATAACAGATAAAACTGAAGAGTTCTTTTATTTCTTATCTACAAATTCTTATCCAGATATGTTGAAAAAAGCACAATTAGTGAAGAAAGAGAAAATATATAATTTAGTATTATTAGCATACTTAGACGCTTTAGGTTATTCAAAAAGAGTGAAACAATCAAGCCACAAACAATTATTTAAAAAAGTGCTTAAAAGATATGTAGAAACTGTTTTAAATTTTAATAAAAAAAATACTAGCAAATTAGGTAATCTTAAAATTTTAGATAATTCTACCGCTACTAATTTAAAAATAAATAATGGTTCGGTAGATGGAGTAATTACGTCACCACCATATTCTTTTGCCATCGACTATCTTAAAAATGATAAGCCACATTTGGAATATTTTGGTGTTAATATTAACAAATTAAGAGAAAAAATGATAGGTCTAATGGGAAGAAACAAAAAAGAAAGGCTAGAAAATTATTTTATTGAAATGGATAAAGTTTGTAAAGAAATTTCCAGAGTGCTTAAAAATGGTAAATTTCTTGTAATGATAATTGGTTCAAATACCAAACAAACTGGAGGAATTAAGCTAGAAACAAGTATTATAGCATCTTGTAGTAAGTATAATCTAAAATTAAAAAAAAATATTATTAAACCTATAAAAGGTATGAGAAATACAATGAAAGAAGAAAACATCTTATTCTTTAGGAAGGAAATATGAGAACTCTAGAAGAAAAAGTTAATACGATAGTTCAAAAAAATACATTTTATTTTTTCAATTCAAAATTTGAAGAAGATTATGAAGGTTATATCATTTCTTTAACAGAAACACTACTGAATGTAAAAAATAAAATAGATAATAACGGACTGAAAAAAGAAATATTTGAAGATCTACTACAAAAAAAAGATAATGGTTTAAGAGCATTACTTGCACTTACTGGATTTTCTAACGAGTCATTTAAACGCTTAATTACTTTAAGCAGAATTATAAATTGTAAAGAATTAAATGAGATAACACTTAAAGATAAATGGTGTGATGATACAATTGACATTGTCAATATTACGGAATGGTCTGACTCAAAAATAAATAATTTAGTACGAAGAAATAAATATTTCCGTAAAGGAATTGTTAATCTTTTCTTTGAAGGTAGTTCTATAAGAATTTTATCAGAAACAATACCACTGTTTGAATTAAAAAAGCTAAGTATTGGAAAACTAACTTTCGATACTCATCAGTTAATAGATACAATAATTAGGTATAAAGAAAAAGGAAGCTATTCAGGAAAGAAGAAAAATAATCCAGAAACTGTAATTGGACAAATATTAGATAACCTAAATATAAATTATGAATCAGGTGATCTAAATGAATTGATAACGAATGCCCATGATAGTAAAAGAACAATGGATTTTATTATACCTGATAAAAATGATCCTAGAATTATTATTGAATGCTCTTTTTTAGCTACTACTTCCTCAGGACAAGGCGATAAATCAAAAACAGAATTACAAATTAATAGACTGATTAAACAAAATTATCCTAAAGCAAAATTTTATGGTTTTGTCGATGGAATTGGATGGTATGTTCGCAAAGGTGATTTACATAGAATGGTTACCGCTTATGAAGATGTTTTCACCTTTCATGGAGATGAAATTGATAGATTTAAAAAATTATTAGAAAGCTACAAATGAAAAAAGATACGATTAATTCCATTATTCAAGGTGATTGTCTAGAATTATTTAAAAGAATCCCAGATAATTTTGTTGATATGAGCTTTGCCGATCCACCCTTCAATTTAAAAAAGAAATATAACAGTTATAAAGACTCTTTAGAATTTAAAGATTATATTTCATGGTGTGAAAAATGGATTTCAGAAATGGTTAGAGTTACAAAACCTACCGGTTCTATTTATATTCATAATATACCTAAATGGTTAACTTATTTTTCTGCTATACTGAATAAAATAGCATTTTTTAAACATTGGATTAGTTGGGACGCTCCAACAGCGCCAATGGGAAAAACATTACAACCAGCCCATTATGGAATTCTTTTTTATGCCAAAGATGAGAAAAAAATAAAATTTAATGAAATCAGATATCCACACAAAAGAGACCGTAAAACCGGTTACCTTTTAAAGGATTATGGAGGTAAAAAAGCTAAAGTACACCCTTTTGGTCCTTTAGTTTCTGATGTTTGGACAGATATACATAGAATAAAGCATAATAAAAATAGAGACCCACACCCATGCCAACTTCCAATTCATCTTCTTGAAAGATTAGTTTTAATGAGTACAGATGAAAACGACATTGTTTTTGATCCATTTATGGGAACAGGTACAACAGCAATAGCTGCTAAAAGGCTTGGTAGAAACTATATTGGTTTCGAATTAGATCAAAAATATGTTGAAGTCTCAAGAGAAAAGTTAAGCAAAACTAATCCTGATTCAAAAATAGGAAATAATTGGGTTAGTTACTATTTAAACAAAATAAGAACCTTGAGGAATAAGGATTGGGATAGCATAAAAAAATATTTCTATATTCCATCTGACCGGAAGCTGATAGATAAAGAAGAAATAAAATTGATAAAGCCAAAAGATATGAATTTTCAACTTGTAATAAATAAAAATAATAGCCAATTATATTTTGAATCACTGAAATGAAAATAGAGAAATATACATTTGGTAAAATGCAGATCAATGGCCAGGAATTTGTTAAAGATCTGATAATTTGGCCCTCTGGAAAAATACAAGACAATTGGTGGCGACAAAAGGGACATCTTTTGCAGAAAGAAGATATTCCTACATTACTGGAAGTTAAACCAGAATTAGTAATAATTGGTACTGGCTATTACGGTTTGATGAAGGTCGATACGAATTTCCAGAAGATGCTAGATGATAACAAAATCAAGCTGATATCACACAAAACTGGTAAAACAGTGGAAGAATTTAATAGAATATCCAAAGAAAGTCAAGTTGTCGCTGCTTTTCATTTAACTTGCTAAAAGCGGGAAATTTATGAAAAAAATAGCTTTACTTACGTTCCTTCTCCTAACTATTTTATTATCGGCACAATCCGTTATAAAAGTGGATTTACCACAAGTAGAAACAGTTGACTTAGCAGCTTATACAACTTTCGATTTTGCTGAAATAGACGAATCTTCTGCAATTGTGAAAAGCAGGTTCTGGGATAATGTGTATTGGACACTGAACGATTCTGGTTCGTTGAACAAAATTTACCCGGTAAACAGCCAGGGTGAAATTCTACGGGCGGAGTGGTATAACCAAAATGAAGGCGGTATTTTTGTAGCAAATGCTGCTAATGTGGACTGGGAAGATATGACCACAGATGCTGAGGGAAATCTTTATATTTCCGATTTGGGAAACAACGGCAATGCCCGCCGCGATTTGGTTATCTATCAAGTCAAAGATCCTTACCCGGAATTTACTGGAATCACTACTGCCTGTAAAGAATACCGTGTTAACTATCCCAATCAGAAAAAATTTCCCGCTGCTAATAAAAATTTCGATTGCGAAGCGATTTTTTGGGCAAATGATTCTCTTTTTGTTCTTAGCAAACATCGTGAGGACACCTACACTACCATTTATCAAGTAGATACTTCCCAGAAACAAAGTGAATTGATTCCTTTGGAAACTTTTGATATCGGTGGCATGGTTACAGCGGCTGAAGCTAATGATGATGGTAGTAAGCTGGCAGTTTTAACATATAATTCAGTTTGGATTTTCAAAAAGGAAAATTCTTCCTACTTCCAAGGAAAAATAAGTTGGTTGCCCATAAAAGCCAAACAGTGTGAAGCTATTTGCTTCCAAAATAATGAAACATTGATGATTACTAACGAACAGAGGGAAATTTTTCTGCTTCCCGTCAGCAAGCTATATGAAATAAAATGAAAAAAACAAGCGTCCTTTTCCTAACTATAATATTTACTAGCATTTTGACCAGCAGCTCCCAAGTTTACCGTTATCACGAAACTGTTCAAGACCCTTCTGCGATAGCATATTATGAAGTTATAAAAACCGATACATTAATTAAACGAATTTACAGAATTGGAAATGAACGCCAAACCAGCTGCTATAAGCAAGAGCACCAAACTACCAAATTTATTTTTCAGAATTCAAAATCTAATTTTAAAGTTTTCCCCCAGGATAATAAATTGATAGCCAATGGTATAAAAGAAGGGAGGAATTTCTGGCGGAATTTGAGTTGAACACAAATAATCCCTGGTGGCAAGCAGTGTCTTATTCCTTAGCAAAATTTGCTAATTCCGCTGCCGCCACAACAGAATATCAGGTATTTCTTATCGAAAAAAATGATCTTCTTAAAACTCTGGCAGACAAAGAAGAGTTGGCAACAAAAATACTTCAAGATACTGAATATTTAATGCAGAATATAAAGATATCTTTAGCTGAATTTTTAGGTAATTTTTGGAGTGAAGATTGTTGCTTTCGCTTCTCTGATGGGCTTTTTCTGAAATACGAAGGCGCTAATGGTCTTTTGGCACACCTACCACTGTTATTGAATTTATCGAAAGAGTTTAATAGGATATATCCCTAATGCCCCCCAAAAAATCTACCTCTGGCATCGATCTTAGTAGCGGTAACATTTTAAAAAATTTGGTTAAGCTGTCACTGCCGATAATGCTTTCCAACTTTTTTCAAACATTCTACAATTTAACAGATGCTTTTTGGTTAGGAAAATTAGGCGATTCAGCCCGAAACGCAGTAGCTGTAGCCGGAATGACTTTTCCACTCATATTTTTCCTAACTTCATTTGGGTTTGGTTTTGTAATTGCCGGAACTACCTTGGTGGCTCAATACAAAGGTGCTCATCAATATGAAAAAATGAAAGAAGTGGTCGGCCAATTTATCATCATTATGTCACTTTTCGCAGCTATTTTTCTGTCAGCTAGTTTTATTTTTATAGATGATATTTTAAGATTATTAAATACACCAGAGGTAATATTGGTAGAAGCGAAGCAGTATATTTCAGTGATTTTGTTTGGAATGCTGTTTATGTTTGTTTTTATCTCCTACCAAAGTTTTTCACATGGTTTAGGTGATACTGTATCACCCATGAAAATTCAATTTGTCTCGGTTTTAATAAATGTGATTTTAGATCCACTGTTGATCTTTGGAATCGGTTTCTTACCTAAATTGGAAATTTTAGGAGCAGCTTATGCTACTTTGATTGCCAGATTTATAGGTGCAGGAGTAGCTATATATTTCCTGTTTAAGAAATCACCGCAAATTGTTCCTAAATTGAAGCATATTATTCCCAATCCGCCAGTATTGAAAAAAATCCTTAGCATAAGCATTCCAGCCTCTTTGGGTCAATCTATGACCAGTTTCGGGATTCTGTTTCTGCAGGGATTTGTAAACAGTTATGGAACCATGGTTATTTCTGTTTATGCTATTGGTTCGCGCATAAGGAGTTTTTTCATGATGCCTGCAATGGGAATTAGCAATGGTTTAGCTGCTGTTATCGGACAGAATTTAGGAGCCCAAAAAGTAAAAAGAGCAGAACATAGCGTGGGGATAGCATTGAAATTAGTAATGCCGATTATGATATGTGGCTGTATAGTGTTATTTCTGTTTGGCGGTACACTTACCAGTATTTTCATTCAAGATGCTGCAGTTATAGAAGCTGGCAGGCGAATGTTCAAAGTGATGTCGATTGCTTCCTGCACTTTTGGTTTGATGTTTGTTATGTTTGGTGTTTTTAACGGTTCTGGTCATACCAAACCCACGATGTATATCAATATTTTCCGTTTGTGGCTGCTGCGCATTCCTTTAGTTTACATTCTTTCTGGTAAAATAATGGAGTTCGGTTTATTCCAAACTGATTTTTGGAAAAATATTTTAACGCCACTATCGCAACCTTTAGCAGCACATCCATACGATTCATTGTGGTGGTCGATGTTGGTAAGCAATGTTATTGCTACGATAGTAGCCTTTTTCGTTTACAGTCGCGGTACATGGAAAAAAGCTAAAATTAACCAATAAAGAAGCCCGACCGCAAGCAGCCGGGCTCTAAATTAATTTAGAAAGGTTCGAAGCGATTCATTTGCCAGTAAGCTTTTTCAGCTTGTTTTTGAATGTCAATTACATCTTCGTAATGAGTAGCTTCCCAATCTACCAATTTTTTATAAAATTCTTGTAAAATAGGTTCATCAACTTCTTCAGCGCATTTTCTATAGTAATCCATGGAATTCTTTTCCAAAAGTGCAGCTGTAGAAAATGTAGAAAATAGAATTTGCTGAGAAGCTATTCTATTCAGAAATTCATCGCTTATAATAGGACTATACTCATTTTCTTTGTTTTGAAGTTCAGTAGGAATTGAAGATAACTTCTGATCATCTTCTATTTCGCGATAGTAATTCAGCAGAAAGTTGTAGTGCTGCTGCTCTTCTTTTATTCTGTTTTCCAAAAACTCTTTAACAGCAGAACCTTCGGCATGTTTTAAAGCTTGCGAATATAAATTAATGCTATCTAATTCGCCTTTGATGCCACCTTTTATCGACTCAAGTAATTTTTGTTTATTCATCTTTCTCCTCCTTTTTGCTTTCTTTTATTTTTGCTGCATAGTCGAACATTTCTGGCAGAGTATCGTATTTATCGAACAGGTCTAAAGCTTCCTGAAGCTGGTCATCTTCACGCAGTGAGATCTTATAGCTAGCTGTTTCACCAAATTTTCGGCCAATAATGTTGCTGGTAAGCTCTGTTTGAATCCAGCTATAGCAACTATCCACTGCTGTTTCTTCACATTTTATATCTTTAGTCTCTGCGAACTTCAGAAAATCTTGAACAAGCTGCTGGTCTGCTTCGAAATCTTCTGTCACAGTATCTTCATTTTCTAACATATATTCTACGGAGAAATTGAAAAATGTGTTTTTCCTACGTAATTCCACGCCCAAATCGGTTAGTAGGTCGTTATCGATTTCGATATCTGGTGTAATGCCACCACCACCATATACTTTGCGACCTCCAACAGTATAAAATACTTTATTGTGTGTCTTTTCTTCCAATTCTTGACGCATTTCTTCTAATTCTTCTTTGGAATAATCTCCATTGCGGTAACGTTCATCTTTCAAGAGCTTATCGTTTAATTCCTTATGTATACACCTTCCCGATTTTATATAGTACTTCGCTGTTGTTATTTTTATAGCATTGCCATCGGAAAGTGGGATAAGATTTTGCACTGAACCTTTCCCAAAAGAAGTTTTGCCCACCACCAATGCTCTATCGTAATCTTGCATAGAACCGGCAAAAATTTCGGAAGCACTAGCCGAACCTTCGTTTATAAGCACAACAATAGGATAACCGGAACGCTGACGATTGTAGCGCGTATAGTATTCTTGGTTTGCTCTAGGAATACGTCCTTTGGTAAACACAACCAATTTATTTTTACCCACAAATTCATTTACAGTATTCACAGCTTCACGCAGCAATCCACCAGGATTGAAGCGTAGATCTATTACCAAACCGCGAATACCTGCTGTTTCCAATTCATCTAAACTGGAACGTAATTCTTCTGTGGTGTTAGCATTAAATTGGCGAATGCGGATATAGCCTATTCCGTCGTCCAATTTGAAAGAATAGGGCACGCTATCTATTTTGATTATATCTCTTACGATTTCAAAATTAAGAGGTTCTTCCACGCCGGGACGAATAATTTCCAGCTCTACTTTAGTGCCTTTTTCACCCCGCATCTTTTTTATCGCTTCATTAGTACTAACACCAACCATACTTTCTCCATCTACTTTGGCTATCTTATCGCCAGAAAGTATACCAACTCGGTAAGCAGGTGTCCCTTCCATAGGAGAAACAACCGTTATGTAATCTCCTTTTTTGCTTATGGTAATACCTAACCCGCCAAATTCGCCTTTGGTATCGGTACTAAATTGTTCGAACTCATCAGGAGTGAAAAAGTTGGTATGAGGATCTGTTTCATCTAACATACCTTCGATAGCAGCATCGATCAGTCTTTGCATATCCAGTTCTTCCACGTAATTATCACGCAGTTTGAAAAGTACTTCGTTAAAAAGACGCATTTGTTTGTACACATTGGACGATTGGGCATCGTTTTCGGCAACCACAGTAGAAGAATTTAGGAATAGAATTCCAACCAATGCCCATCCAATAAGGCTTACAGACAAGATTATCTTTGATAATTTATTCATTTCTACCTTCCTTATCATTAATTTTTTCTATAATTTCTTTGTGCAGTTTGGGAATACTTTTAGTTCCATCTACCACAATGTAACGATTATTTTCCTGTTTGGCAATGTCAAGAAATGCCTTTCGAACTTTTTTATGAAATTCTAGTGATTCATTTTCCAGGCGATCTGCTTCTTTCTTAGCTATTCGCGATAAGCCAATTGATGCCGGTAAATCTATGAGTATAGTAATATCTGGCACCAAGCCATAAGTAGCATATTTAGTAATGGTACGTATTATATCCATATTCAAATTACGCGCAACCCCTTGATAAGCCCAAGTAGAATCGTAATAGCGATCTGAGATAACTATTTTGCCTCTTTTCAACATGGGAATTATCCATTCGCCAGTGTGCTGACTACGGCTGGCCATATAAAGCAGCATCTCTGTTTCGGGCAACATCTCTTTATTAGCATTACTCAACAGGATATTTCTGATTTGTTCAGATATTTTAGGTCCCCCCGGCTCACGGGTAAGCAAAACCTCTTTACCTTGCTTTTCAAAATATTCTTGTAACAATTTAGCCTGGCTGGTTTTTCCAGAGCCTTCTATACCTTCAAACGTAATAAATTTTTCTTTCATTTCTCCTCTATTTCCAACTTCATAACCAAGGCATCTTCAACTGGTTTCTGATAATATTCTTTTTTTTTGCCTATAATAACAAATTGAAACTTTTCGTAAAGCCTAATTGCTGCCAAATTACTCTCTCTTACTACCAAAAAAATATTTTTACACTTTCTGGTTCTAAGCTTTTTAATAATTTCTTTTAGCAATTTAGTGGCGATTTTCTTTCTTTGAAAAGATTTATCCACAGCGATATTATTTAGTGAAAAATCGTCTGCCACCAGCCATCCTGTAAGATACCCCACTATCTGGTTCAATTCATTTATCGCTACCCATGCTTCATGCTTATCGATCTCTTCTGTAAACATTCCAGCTTGCCAAGGATCTGCAAATAGTTGTTGCTCAATTGCTAAAACCTGTGGCAGATCTGTTTTCAGCATTCGCCTTGTCATTAATTTCATCTAAAAATACAATTTTTGGCCGGGATAGATCATTACTACCCCGTTTTTGCTTTTAAGGTTATTTTTTTTAATTAGGTGAGTTGTGCTAGTGCCCACTTTATCAGCTATCTTGCTAACTGAATCACCTTTTTTCACTACATAGTAACTTTCGCTGGATTGACCGAATAATTTTAGTTTCTGACCAGGTATTATTATATTGGAATGCAATCCATTAAGCTCTTTTAGTTTGCTAACTGAAGTTTTATATTTTCTGGCAATATTATAAAGATTATCACCCTTCTTTACAACATGATAGGTAAAATAACCTGAATTTTCTTGTAGCAATTTTTTCTGAATCTTAGCTAATTTTTCATTATCTTGCTTGCTTGCAATGGGAACCAATATTTCAAATTTTCCAGGAGGTAGAACTACATCATTTATGGAAGAATATTTGCCATTAGACCTTTGGTAGATTTTTATCCAGGGATTAAATTCCCAAATTTTACCTACAAAAGTACCTTGAGCTTGGGCCCAATCATCAATTTTATGATACCCTTTTAGTTCTATTGGTTCTTGTCTCACTATTTCATCTAATGGTTGTTGACGCTCTAATTTCTTCCCAAATATTTCCTCTTCATTTTCAATTATAAGCTTAGCTGCAACTGCTTTCCAAACATATTTATTGGTTTCATCTGCTTTCATCATAAGATCAAAGAAATCTTTGCCGCCTTGCTGACGAATAACCTTAGCAATGTTACCTGGCCCAGCGTTATAAGCGCTCATGGCCAGCAGCCAATCATTCACACCATATCTTTGTAAAAATTGATAATTACTCTTAAGGAATTTAGCAGCTGCCTCGGTGGCTTTGTACACGTTGCGGCGTTCATCCACATAGGAATTAACCTTCATACCATAGCCCTCAGCCGTACTCTTCATAAACTGCCATATACCAGAAGCACCAGCTCGCGAATAAGCCAGACTGCTTAATCTGCTCTCAGCTATAGCCAAATACTTGGCATCAAGAGGTACTTCATACTGGGCAAACACAGAATCGAAAAGAGCGAAATAACGTCCAGTACGTGGGATGAAACGATGCGCAGAATTTAGCTCATTTTTAAAGATCTTTTCAAATTTATGATAGATACGTTCGTTATGTAAATGAAAGATTCTGCCAGCAAATTCAATAGAATCGGGAATAACGAACTGCTGGTTCACAGCTACACGGCTATTGGCTATTTCCAAAGCTTCGCGTAAAGAATCGGCTGTATATCGCTGGTATTCAATTTCATAATACAAGGAATCGATAACTTGAGTTAAATCGGCAAGCTCAGTTTTAAGACTATCTAGTTGCTGTTTTTGTAAACTGTTTTCCTGCAACAATTTTTTGTTTTGGGGTAACCAATTGAGATTCCCAACAGTAGCGCAACCCGTGAGTAAAAATAAAATCATTAAAAATATTAAATTTCTTCTCATCTATACCTCGGGATATTGCTGTTTTACTTTTTCCAAATTATCCAAATATTTTCCTGTACTGACATCATCCAGCCACTCTTCATGATTCAAATACCATTGCACTGTTTGCTGCAAACCAATTTTAAAATCTATATTTGGTTGCCAACCCAGTTCTTTCCTAATTTTTGTAGAATCTATGGCATAACAAAAGTCATGACCAGGTCTATCTTCCACAAACTCGATATATTTCTCCGGTTTTTCCATTATTGCCAGTATTTGCTTAGCTAAATCCAAGTTGGAAATCAGATTGTTCGTGCTCACATTATAAATCTCACCAGGTGAAGCATTGTTCAATACCAGCTCAATAGCTCGGCAATTATCTAATACATAGAGCCAATCCCGCATATTTTTTCCGGAACCGTAAATAGGAATCTTTTTGTGATGCATAGCATTAGAAATAACCAGAGGAATGAATTTTTCGGGAAATTGATAGGGACCATAATTGTTTGTACTTCTCACTATATTTATGGGTTGCCGATAAGTTTTCATAGCTGCGCGCAGCAACATATCTGCTGCAGCTTTACTAGCAGCATAAGGATTGTTGGGAGCTAACTGGCCGGTTTCATCAACCTGTTGGGAAGGCCCTACAGCACCGTAAACTTCATCGGTAGAGATATGTACCAACTTTTTTATCTCGTGCTCTCTGGCTTTTTCTAATAGGGTTTGGGTGCCTTCGATATTGGTTTTAATAAATTCATCAGTAGCTTTAATACTTCTATCCACATGAGTTTCTGCCGCAAAATTAACTACAAATTCGGGATTAAACTCTTCAAACACATTTTTTAGTTGCTTGGAATCACAAATATCACCTTTAATGAAAACATAATTTTCGTTATCTTCTACAGTAGCTAAATTTTGAATATTCCCAGCATAGGTAAGTTTATCGTAGTTTATTAGCTTATAGTCATTGTACTTGTTCAAAAAGTATTCTATAAAATTGGAACCGATAAAACCAGCACCACCTGTTATTAAAATAATTTTAATAATACACCTCCGTGATTATTTTAAATAAGTTTCACAATCTATCATTTTAATAGGCTAAGCAACAAATATAGAACTGGTGCCGCAAAAAGCAGGCTATCGAACCTGTCTAAAATACCACCATGTCCTGGTAAGAGGTTGGAACTATCTTTCACACCGGCGTCACGCTTCAAGATCGATTCAAAAAGATCACCAAATTGTCCAAATATACCAGCAGCAACTGCCATAGCGATAATCTGCACGTTTGTGTAGCCGAAGAGCATTCCCAACAAAAAGGCAGTAATAAAAGCTGCAATGATGCCAGAAATAAAGCCTTCAATAGATTTTTGCGGGCTGGCAGCAAAAATATTCCGATGCTTACCGAAGCTCATTCCCAAAAAATAAGCAGCACTGTCTGTTACCCAAATAGTAACCATTAGACCCAGCAGCAGATATTTATCATCTCCCAGCAAACTAAGCTTGAAAGTAAGCGCTAAAAACAGAGAAAGATAGATAAGGGCGAATATACTGAAACTAATACGTTTTACCGCACCTTGTAATTGGTGTGAGAACAGATCAATGCTCATCATAATGATGATAGAAGCAACTAAAACGGCTATGGTAATCTGATTGGATGCCAAAATATTGGCGAAATAAAACAGCAAGCCTAAAGGAACAATAAGAAAATTGGGCTGGGCTTCCAACTTGGCAAAGATGTGGCGCAATTCCACCAACTGGGCTGTTAAAATAAGCGCTAACAATATCGTAAGATACCAACCACCTAAATAGAAGATCAGTAGTAAAACAGGAATGAAGATAACCGCAACTAAAATTCGTTTCAATATTTCCATTATCTAGCTCCAAACCTTCTTTCACGATTTTGGAAATCCCAAATAGCTTCCAGAAAATGTTTTTGGGTAAAATCTGGCCAAAGTACAGGTGTAAACCAAAGTTCGGCATAGGCACTTTGCCAAATTAAAAAGTTGGAAAGCCTGTATTCACCGCTGGTACGAATAAGCAAGTCCGGATCGGGCATGTTTGCAGTATAAAGATGAGCGGATATTAATTTTTCATCGATATCTGCAGCTTCTATTTCACCACTTTTCACTTTGCGGCCAATTTTTTGAACAGCTTCCACCAATTCCCGTCTTCCCCCATAATTCATCGCCACATTCAGGTGCAATCCATCGTTATGCCAGGATTTTTGGGAAGTAGATTCTATCTTATCGCGATAACTGTGGCTCAGGCCTTTATCGGTACCGATGAATTTGATTACTACATTTTTCTCCACTAATTCATCTATCTCCTTATCAAGTGTTTCGATTATAAGTTTCAGCAAATAGTCTACTTCAGTTTTCGAACGTCGCCAATTTTCAGTTGAAAAAGCATAGAGTGTGAGATATTTCAAACCAATTTCGCCACTAATTTCCACAATTTTGCGAACTGTTTCCACACCTTTCTTGTGTCCCATAATGCGCTTGAACTTATGTTTTTTTGCCCAGCGTCCATTCCCATCCATAATTATTGCGATATGGTTGGGAAGCTGCTGCTGTTTTACCTGCTCTTTTAATTTTGCAAGTTGCATTAGTTTTCCTTTTTGGCTTTAAATTTTAAAAAAGTGTAGATAAATTCATTAATATCACCATCCATAACTGCAGAAGTATTACCTGTTTCGTGATTGGTACGATGATCTTTTACCATTTGGTAGGGATGAAAAACGTAGGAACGAATTTGATTGCCCCAGCCAATATCGGTTTTATCATCTTCCAACTTTTGACGTTCTTTCTCTTTTTGTTCCTGATAATGCTGGTAGAGACGAGCTTTTAAAATCTTCATTGCTGTTTCGCGGTTTTTTATTTGGGAACGCTCGTTCTGGCATTGTACAATAATATTCGTGGGCAGATGAGTAATGCGAACTGCTGAATCTGTGGTATTTACATGTTGCCCACCAGCTCCACTAGCTCGGTATGTATCAATTTTGATATCCTTAGGATTTATATCTACTTCGATATCATCTTCCACCATGGGATACACATACACCGAAGCAAATGAGGTTTGTCTTTTACCCTGGGCATTAAATGGTGAAATTCGCACTAATCTATGAATGCCAATTTCACATTTCAGATAGCCAAAAGCATATTCACCATCTATTTCCATAGTTACGCTTTTTATTCCTGCTTCATCGCCGGGTTGGTAATCTATTATTTTGGTGGAATAATTTTGTTTTTCTGCCCAGCGAGTGTACATTCTAAACAGCATTTCAGCCCAATCCTGAGATTCAGTTCCGCCCGCTCCGGGATGAATAGTGAGCACAGCGCTATTGTTGTCTGTTGTATCGCTTAGTAAAAAACGGGTTTCAGCTTTATCTATAAATTTTTCGTACTCGGCTAATTTGCGGGAAGCTTCCTGCAAAAATTCGGCACTTTCTTCTTCTGCCAAAAGTAACTTATAGGTTGCCAATTCCTCTTCGATATCGATAATTTTATTATATTCAGTTTTTTTTTCGCGCAACGAGCTCACCTCTTTGGTTATCAGTTTAGCCTGCTGCGGATTTTCCCAAAAATCGGGTTGTTTCATCTTTTCATCCAGTTGGGAAATTTGGTTATCTAGCCCTTGCGGGTCAAAGTAACCTCCTGATCTCTTGAATCCTCTCGATCAGCTCATCAGTTTGCTTATAAAAATCATTCAATTCCATCTTATCTCCTTAAAATTTTATAAGAACCTACCCGGTAACAGATAGTGTTTCACCTCTTCGTTAAAATATCTATCGGTCATAGTAGCCAGAAAATCACGCACTTTTTCAGCATTGCTGAATTTTTGGCAATATTCCGGTGTTTTTTTGTTTAGGAAATGCTTAAATATTTTTGAGTTAGAATTATGTGTTTCTATATCTTCCATATACTGGTTGAATAAAATTTCAGTGCTGCGATTGATGATACGCTTAGATTCTTTTACACTGGCATTTGTATAAATATTATCATAGTTGAATTTTTTTAGCTTCAGAAGATAATTGGAAGTATCTTCGTCGAAAGCGATATAGTCTTTATTGTAGCTGGTAAGTACCACACTTTTCACCAGGGTATCGATAATTTGGCTATTGGTGTTGCCCAAATGAGCCACACAATCTTTGGGAAGATCTTGGCGTTGTAGAATTTTATAACGGATAGCATCTTCTATATCCTGGCCAATATAAGCAATAGTATCCGAGATTCTAACAACACAGCCTTCCAAGGTAGCAGGCATCCAACTCACTTTTTGGCCACTTTTCATTTTTTCAATATAATTTTGAATATCAGCTTCTGTTTTATCTGCTTTAGGAATCAATTTGGCATTATGAACTTCGCCATCGTGCGAAATTATGCCGTCTCGTACTTGAAAAGTTAAATTCAGGCCTTTACCCCGGTTGGAAATATGATCCACAATGTGCATACTTTCAATATTATGATGAAAAGCACCTATTCCATACTGCTTACAAACTTTGCTAAGTGCTACTTCGCCATCATGACCAAAAGGTGTATGCCCCAAATCGTGACCCAGTGCTATAGCTTCGATTAATTCGGTATTCAGATGCAAGTTTTTGCCAATTGTGCGCGAGATCTGCGAAACATAGGTAGTGTGCAGACTACGATTGCTCATCTCTTCGTCGAAAAGATTCGTAAAAGAAAAAACCTGAGTTTTACCCTGATAGCGCCGATAAGCCCCGCTGTACAGAATGCGATCTCTATCGATAGCAAACTGAGTTCTGGTATAATCATTATCTTCAGCTTTTAAGCGATATGCTCGATTGTTATGAGTGGCATATTGGCTAAAATTATCGTCTATCATCTTAATATTTTTCTGATAGATCTCCTGTAATTTATTTTTATCCACTTTATCCTACCTTTTTATATTTCATAAAAATCGGATCATTGCCTTCTAATCTTTTTATTTTTTCAAAATAAGTTACAATATGTCCTTCAAAGGGGATTTTGGTATAACCACCTTCATATTTGCTACGAAAATCTGACCTGGACAGGAATTTTTTCGTTATCCATTCTGCATAAGCTACATGGTCTGTAATTATCTGTAAAATCCCACCTGGAACCAATATTCTGTGTAATATATCGATAAATTCATCTTGCAATAATCTTCTTTTATGATGCTTTCTTTTGGGCCAGGGATCAGGATGATTGATGTAGATCATCTCGATGGAATTTGGCGGAAAAATTTGGCTGGATTGCGCATCAACAAACATTTGCAGAAGACGAACATTACTGTGGTGCTGTGGTTCTAGCTTTTTTAGCGTGCTTTTTATTCTTTTTGGTTTTACCTCTATTCCCAAAAAATTCTTATCCCATATCACTCGGGATTTCATCGCTAAAAATTCACCCTTACCGCATCCTATTTCCAGATGTATAGGGGCAGAATTTCCATAAATTTGCTGAAAATTCAGCTCCCTCTCTTCTATAATAAAAAATTTTCGTTTTTGTTCTAAATCCATTTTCCACCTTTTAAACAAAAAAAGGAACTCTAATTTATATGTCAATATCAGATTAACAAGTTGAGAAGTTATTAAAAAATAGTTGCATAAAAAATGGAGGTTATAAGTTTGGCATTATGTGTGCCCGTAGCTCAGCTGGATAGAGCACCAGATTCCGGTTCTGGGTGTCGGGGGTTCGAATCCTCTCGGGCACACCATTCAAAATTTTACTTTTGTGGATACTCGAAAACTACAGTAGTGGAAATGCCACCTCTTACAGAAAACTCCCCAGTGACTTTTAGCCATTTTGGTTTAATGGTATCGATAATATCTTTAGCAATTTTCCCAGTTACCGCTTCATGGAAAATACCTCTGTTTCTAAACGATAACAGATACATCTTTAAAGATTTCAGTTCAATACAATACTTATCAGGAGTAGTTTCAATGATGATTTTCCCAAAATCTGGCTGACCTGTTATTGGACAAATAGCGGTAAATTCTGCAGTTTCAGAACGAATCACATAATCCATATCCGGGTGCGGATTTTCGAAGATATCGAAGATATCAGCTTGGTTTTCTATATTATTTAACTCTTCCACATCATAATTTTTATGATTCCCTAATTTTTGCATTTTCTAACTCCAATCTTTTTTGTTATTTTCTTTAAGTTGGCAATTATGTCAAAAAAAAAGAGCCACTCTGCGGGCAAGAGTGGCCACTTTATTAGTTTTAGAGAGGAATTTAGAGAGAAATTATATTAAAAAATTAAACTTTATTGACTTAAGAGACTCCAATTGTTCATTTTTATTTTTTCTAACTACTTTGAAATTTATTATTTTTTTGAATTTTTTCTGTTCAAGTATCGCTTTTATCTCCGGTATCCTGTTTATATCCTTTTCCGAATATCTATCCAATATTCCAGGATTCTCCAATTCCATTTCGTAGAGCATTTTCCGGATCTCATCGCGAACTTTCATGATTTATCCTCTATTCGAAAACAATGTAAACATCATCACCTATTACAACGATACAATAACCATCACCAACTTCATATATAACAGCATTATCTCCTACTTCTTCCCAGCTAATCTCTTCCAATTTACTTGTATCTATATTCGATTCAACTGCAAATAATCCACTGGTCAATACACTGATTAAAAAAATAACTAATAAAAACTTTTTCATCGTAGCCTCCTAATATTTTTGCTTTCACTTATATATACGAACAAAACTGAAAAAGGGGACGAATTCTAAGTTAACTGCTTACAATAATTACAATTACAGCATCCTTAAAATGCACAATTTCCCTCTTTCTATCACCAAGCCACGATATATTTATTGACGATAATAATTCAATCTATTTTTTATCTTTAGTTCCTCCTTCTACTGTTATATACGATATTTTTGTAGAAAGGGGACGAAAAGTGGACTAAGTGATTGCTTTTAAAATGATTAGCCAATGTTTAATATAGGAATATTTTTATGCAGGAAGAAAAATTATACCAGAAGGTTAAAAATTTAGCTTACAGAACTATTTGTAAATATGTTAGCAATCAGGAAGATAGAGAAGACCTGGCTCAAACAGTATTAATTAAATATTACTTGCATGAAGACAAACTACAAAAAGAAAACCTGAATAATTGGATAATCACAGTTGCTAAAAATGCCAGTATAGATTATAATAAATCTAAAAAACACCAAATTTCCCAAAAAACTCTCAATTTTGATGACCTCGAAAACATAATCACCGAAAGTTTTCTTACTAAAGATAAAAAGAAGCAAGAAGTTAAGTCATTAGATGATATATTGAAAGATTATAGCAAGATTATTTCGCAACCAGAGCGCCAGCTATTGGAAAGGTATATCAAATCCGGATTTAAAATAAAAAAATTAGCTTATCGGCGCCGTACCAGTTTTGCTGCAATAAAAAAAAGGATATATCGATTAAAAGCAGATATTAGGGCAGAATACAATAAACAGCAGGGTATTATAGCTTCTCGCCTAATTGTTGGGGCCAAACTGCATGAAAATCTGCAAAACTTTCTTAAAAAATTCAAAAATGCTTTAGAAACAAATTCTTTAGAAAAGATGAAGCTATATTTCCGGGAATGTGAAATATCTCACAAAATTCCAGATATCAAAATAAAAGAAATTTTAGATTATGATATTAAACTACTTGATAATAAAAAATACAAATTATTTGTTAATTATCTCAATTTAGAAGGAATTTTTTCGAGTTTTATCACGATTTTTGAAATCTATAATGAAAATTCTATAAAAATAGTTGAATTTCCCAAACCACCACAAAAAATAATAAAAGTAAATCTTGATAAGACAATAATTGAAACGATAATGCAAACCCAAAAAGATGGAACTTTAAAAATGAAAAGAGAAGAAATTATGGAATTCCTTAAAGGCAAAGGTAAAATGAAAGAAATATATAACCAAGATAAAAGTGAAGAATAGCCAGAAAATCCATTATTATGCAGGCAGATAAAACATTATATTCCAAAATAAAGAGATATTCAATCCCAGTACTAAAAAAATACCTAACTAATCAAGAAGACCAAGAAGATGTTCTTGTATTAGTATATATGAAATACTATTTAAACTCTGCTAAGATAGATTCTGAAAAGTTAAGAAGCTGGATCCAGAAAGTCACCAAGAATGCTGCTATTGACCTGCTTAAGAAACAGAAAAGAGATGTTTTGAATAACCCGGTAGATTTTAACAAAATAGAGAACATCTATACTGAAACTTTTTTAGAGGATAAACAGATTAAAACACTCTCGGAGGTTTTGGAAGAAAACAATATTGATTTAAAAGAATCTGATAAAGAACTTTTGCAGAAATATATTGCCGAAGGTAGAAAACTTCGCCAAGTAGCTATAAAAAAGGGGATTAGTTACTCCACTTTACGTAAACGCCTCTATCGCTTAAAAAGGGAAATACGAGCTGAGTATAACAAACAACATGGTATGATAGCTTCTAGGGCTATTGTTGGTGCTAAACTGCATGAAAATTTAATTAACTTTATTAAAAAATTCAAAAATGCCTTAGAAACAAATTCTTTAGAAAAGATGAAGCTATATTTCCGGGAATGTGAAATACCTTCGAAAATACCAGATATTCATATAAAAAAAATATTAAATTATAGCATAAAATTGATAGATAATAAAACGTATGAACTTTATGTAAACTACTACAATTTAGATGGTTTTTTTTCTTGTTTCATCACAAAATTTGAAATCTATAATGAAAATGCTATTAAGATAATTCAATTTCCTCAACCACCTCAAAAGATATTAGAATTTCAAGTTGATAAAGAAATCAAAGACATAATAATGCAAACCAAAAAAGATGGAACCTTAAAAATGAAAAGAGAAGAAATTATGGAATTCATAAACGGCAAAGGGGAAATAAAAGTAATATATAGCCGAGATAAAAGTGAAGCATAATTCAGAAAGATAACATCCAAAAAGTGGTTAAAAATAATTGAGCCAAAATTCATTCTTCTTAACTTGGGTTAAGCAAAAATCAAAATAAAGAGGAGAATAATGGCTCAAATTAATTTAGATATGGATGAATACTATGATAATAAGAAAAAAAAGCACCAAAAGCCACTCTATCAGACAGAGTGGTTTTTTTTCTAACAATTTTAAGATTAAATATTTGACAAGCCCGCCCAGTCAACTTATTTTATTTAACATATGTTCAAAACTATTAAATTAAACGAGGAGAGTTAAGATGCCAAATAGAGATGGAACTGGCCCGCGTGGTCATGGTCGTCGTCGTAGAAATAATACAACAAATAGCGGCGGGAGAAATTTTTCTTTTTGGAAGACCGTTGTAGCACCCTTAGTTGGTGCTATCATAAACGATCTGCGCAAACCAGATAGCATTTCCCGCAAGATATTCCGTAAACTGGGTAGCAAAAAGAAAAATATCGAGCAGCAAGAGCACACCGTAATAGAAAGCAAAGACTACGAAATTTTGGAAGATAAAAAGGAGGAGACAAATGCCAAATAGAGATGGAACCGGTCCACATGGTGGTGGACAAGGCAGAGGAATGGGAAGAAACTTTAACCAAGGAGGCCAAGGCCGCAATAATGGAGGTGCTTATGGTCCCGGCGGCAACTGTGTTTGCCCCAAATGTCGCACAACTATTCCCCATCAGCGCGGAACTAAATGTACTGATATAAAATGCCCCAAATGCGGTAATCTTATGGTGCGCGAAGAGATGTTAAAATAACCATAAAGGAGATAGATGCTACAGCACATCGGCTTAGATATTTCAGATAAATCAGAGATAGATAATTTCTACAAAGAACTTTTGGGTTTTCAAATAGTGCGTGAATTCCAAATAAATAGACAACTTAGCCAAAAAATATTCGGTTTGGAAAAAGACGCATCTGCTTTCCTAATGCAAAAAGATTACCTGAAGTTGGAATTATTTGTAAACGGTGATAGCAAACAACCACATTTTGGCCATATTTGTTTGAAAGTTCCTCAGCGTGAATATACTTGCCACGTCGCTCAGCAAAAGGGTTACCATGTAATTCGTAAACAGCGTCAGCATTCCGATTTAATATTTTTGCAAGATGGCTATGGCAACCTGTTTGAATTGAAGGAAAAACTTTGATATTCGCTTTTGCAACCGATGATAACAAGAATTTTATCAACCGCCATTTTGGCGATGCCAAGTTTTACCAGATCTATAAAATCACCCAAAACGATTACCGGCAGATTGCCAGTATAGAAAATACCACAGAAGAGGAAGAACAGCATGCTGATCCTAAAAAAGCTGGCGGCATAGTTAACCTGCTTCAAAGCAAAGATGTAACCTGCGCTGTGTCCAGAGTTTTCGGGCCAAATATTAAAAGAATTAACAAAAAATTTGCTTGCATAATAGCAAGCAGTAAAGATATTCCAACTCAAATTACTACACTCCAGCAAAACTTTGACCAGATACAAGCAGCCTGGCACCAAGGAAGAATCCGCAAGCACGTGGAACTATTAAAGTTAGACAAGTTAAAACTAACTCCTTTCAAAATAATTTAAAAATTCGCCAAATTTCCTTATTTATACCCAAATAGTTGACAAAGGTATGGGCTTTAGAATGTTGGATTTTAGATATCTGCTAAAATACCAAATGCTTTTCTATTTTGTAGTCTTGGAAAAAAGATATCTTAATGCAAAACTTTAGTAGAAAAATAAGGAAAAAGCAATGCCTAATATAAAAATAATTGGTGGTGGTCTGGCTGGTAGTGAAGCTGCCCTGCAGCTAGCAGATTCAGATTGGAAGGTAACGCTGTACGAGATGCGACCTCATCAGTGTACCGAAGCCCATAGCAGCGAAAAACTAGCTGAGGTAGTTTGCAGCAATTCCTTCAAATCGAAGTTGCAGACCACAGCCAGTGGCCTTTTGAAGGCAGAAATGCAACACATGGGCTGCAAACTACTACCAATCGCTCAAAAGCATAGTGTGCCAGCTGGAAATGCACTAGCCATAAACAGAAGCGCTTTTGCTGCTGCTGTTACCAAGCAGATAGAAGAAAACCCCAATATTCAGCTGGTTCGCCGGGAAGTAACCAAATTAGATGATGAGCTCACCATTTTGGCCAGTGGCCCGCTTACTTCAATGGCACTTACAGCAAATTTGCAAAAAACAATCGGCCAGCAGCAGCTCTACTTTTTCGATGCTATTGCTCCCATCGTGGAAACTGAGAGCCTAGATCTAAATATAATTTTTAGCAAAAGCAGGTATCAGGATGATAACTCAGATTATCTGAACTGCCCTTTTTCCAAGGAAGAATATTATGAATTTGTAGAAGCTTTGAATAATGCTGAAAAGCACGAAGCCAAAGAGTTCGAAAATAGATTTTTCCAAAATTTAGATTTCAAATTTTATGAAAATTGCACTCCTATCGAGGAACTGGCACGGCGTGGAAAAGATACACTTCGGTTTGGGGTTATGCGCCCGGTTGGGCTGCAGGATCCACGCACTGGCAGACGTCCTTATGCAGTTATTCAGTTGCGAGCAGAAAATCAGGCCAAAACAGCTTATAACCTGGTAGGCTGCCAAACCATGCTGAAATATGGTCAGCAAAAGCAGGTACTGCAAAAAATCCCGGGATTGCAAAATGCCAAATTCCTGCGTTATGGTTCCATCCATCGCAATACTTTTTTGAATAGTCCCGAAATTTTAAAACCAAATTTGAGTTTGAAAAATAAACCAAATATATTTGTTGCCGGCCAATTAAGCGGCTTGGAAGGCTATGTGGAATCTATCTTAAGTGGTCTTTTGGTAAGCAAAATATTAACTCAAAATTGGCAGAAAGAAAAGTTGCCCACCACCACTATCAGTCGCAATTTATGGGAACATCTGCTAAAGCCCAGCTCCAATTTCCAACCAATGAATGCAAATTTCGGGTTGGTACCACCTTTGCCCTACCGCGAGAGTAACAAAAAACTGAAAAAACAGAAGATGGCCGCAAGAGCTTTAGCAGAGCTGAAAACAGCTTTAGATCAATCGTAGAAGCCGGCGCGACGATCGCTGATGATGTTGTTGTATTCGTTTACATCTTTGTTATTTGCTTCTTCTATATCGACCTCGGCAATATAGAGTTTTTCCTCATCCTCGCCTAAGCGCTGCAATATTTTTCCGGTAGTATTGGTAATTTGGCTCATACCGGTAAAATGCTGTTTTTTATCACCATTTTTTTCAATACCAATGCGGTTGCAGGTAGCGGCAAAAACACGATTTTCCAAGCTACGGGTTTTCATAGCTTCCTGGCACCAGGGCAAAACCAAATTAGAAGGATGTGCCAAAACCTGAGCTCCTCTTAACATCAAAGTGCGGGCAGATTCCGGAAAGATCCAATCGAAACATACCATCATTCCCAGCTGCACACCTTTTTTGGCTGAAACTACCTTAAAACCCAGGTTTCCGGGCTTGAACCACAACTTTTCTTCGTAGAAGAGATGCAGTTTGCGATAGTTGTACATCTGCCCATCCGGATTGATCAGCATGGCTGAATTATAGATATCATCACCCTCCTGTTCACAGTAACCGCTCACATAACTGCAATTGTTCTTTTTCGCTAATCTCTTGAGCATCTGAGCTGTTTCGCCTGTTTTAAAATTTTCCGAAACCGAGCGTACTTCTTGCATATTTTTAAAAACATAGCCGCTGGTGGCTAATTCAGGGAAAACAATGAGGTCGGCCTGTACCCCATCTACCATCTCTTGCATCTTGTTACGGTTATATTCCAAATCCAATAGTTTAGGCTCAAACTGGCAAATACCAATTTTGTAATTCATATCCCACCTCTTATTGTTTTTGGAAAAAATGGGAAAAAACGCAAAGCTGTCAACCTTAACTGTTTAGCTGGCAGTAAATAATCTAATAATAAAAAGCGCTAACTTCTTAAATAATAATCTTTTGAAATAATAACTGCTTGACAGTTTAACCGATAATTTTTTTTTGGAAAAAAGGCCGGTAAAAAGAATGCTGACTATTTGCAGGTCAGTTTTTTTTTGATAAATTTCCCGAACCACTGGATTTCAGTGGTTCAATTATTATAGGAATGGTGTTATGTTAGAAAAAATTGAAAAGTTAGCTCATGATGCCTGTCAGCAGGTAGGAGTAGCGCTGTACGATGTGCAGTTAAAAAATGCTTCCAAAGGGAAGATAGTGCTTATTTATATCACTAAAATAGATGGAGTTACTATAGCCGAATGTCAAGAGGTAAGCCGTATTATTAATATGGAACTGGATGCTGAGGACCTGATTCCGGGAAGATATTTTTTGGAAGTTTCGTCTCCAGGTTTGGAACGTGAACTAAAGCTAAAGAAACACTATGTAAGCGCTATAAACGAAAAAATAAAACTTACCTACAGCCAGCAGGACAAAAATGTTCACATCAGGGGAACACTAAAGGAAGTACTTCCTAAACACATAAAGTTAGAAACTCTTACGGAAGAACTTATAATTCCCTTTTCCGATATTAAAAAAGCGAAAACGTATTTTGAATTAAAAAAGAAAAGAAAATAAGGAGTAAGCGATGAGCGCCAATTTGATGAGTTCATTGGCTGAGCTTGCCAATTTAAAACAGCTTAACAAAGAAGAATTGGAAAAGATAATCAGAGAAGGTTTATTTCAAGCAATCTCTAAAAAACTAAACCCGGAAAATGAGTTGGAAATTATTGCTGATTTCGATACCAATAAAGTTTTGGCAAAATTCAAAAAAATAGTTGTGGAACAGGATACCGAACTCGGCGAAATAAACCTGGAAGAAGCTAAAAGATATGATAAAGATGCTGAATTAGGCGATAAAATTGCAGTCCAAATGCCTATTTTTGAATTTGAGCCAAAGGTGATAAAAAATGCTCGTAAAGCTATTCTTGAGCGTATAAAACACCTGGAAGAAAGCCGCATTATGTTCGACTACGAAAAGCAGAAAAATCAAATTGTGGCTGGTAAGGTTAGGAAAGTAGACTACAATGGTCTTTTGGTAGATATCGGCTATGCAGATGCTCTGCTACCAGTAGAAGAACAGATCGAAGATGAATATTTTAAAGTTGGCGATATCGTGCGTGCTTATGTAGTAAATATTCGTAAGCGCCGTAAAGATGTTATTGTTATTCTGTCGCGCACTCGCCCAGAATTTGTAAAAAAATTATTTGAAATGGAAGTCCCTGAAATTGAAAATGGTGACATAGAAATAAAAAAAATAGTTCGTGAACCAGGCGTACGTACCAAAGTGGCGGTACATGCTGTTAGCAACGATGTGGATGCGACAGCTAGCTGCTTAGGCCCCAAAGGGGTTCGCATCGAATCAATTCGCAAAGAGCTAAATGGTGAACTTATCGATGTTGTTTCTTGGGATAGCTCCCCTGAACAATTGATAGCTAATGCGATTGGTATGGACGTGGTAGAAAAAGTATACCTGGCTCAACGAGGAAATTTTGCTCGTATCATAGTGAGTGAAGAAAACAAAAATCTGGCAATTGGCAAGCAGGGCAAAAATGTTAAGCTGGCAGCTAAGCTCACCGATTACAAATTGGATATCTTCACAGAACCTGAATTTGAAGAAAAGATTTCGGAAGAACGCCGCATCACTAGCCATGTAAGCGATCTGGATGGAGTAACACCCAAGATTGCCCAAATTCTAAAAGAACACGGCTACACCTCTGTGCAAGACATTTATTCTTCCACAGTGGAAGAGTTGTGCAACTTGGAAGGCTTGGGCAAAAAAACAGCACAGAAACTAAAAGAATCAGCAAAATATTTTTAAATGCCGAACCAAAAATCCAAAGCTGGGCATATTCCCATGCGTACTTGTGTAATATGCCGTCAGAAAAAACCGCAGCTACAGCTGTTACGGTTTGGTAAAACAGCTAGCGGCGTCGTTTATGACCTAAAACACAAGTTGTCTGGACGTGGATTTTATGTTTGTATTTCAAATAAGTGTTTACAAAAAATAGAGCAATGGCAAAGAAAGAAGAAAAAATGGAAAAAAAGTTAGAAAGTCTCTTGCAGCTAGCAAACAAAGCTGGCAAACTTAGCTTCGGCTACGATGCAGTTGAAAGAAGTTGTCGTAGCGGTAAAGCTGCGTTATTGTTATTGGCAAAAGATCTGGGTCATAGCTCCCGTAAAGGCTTTCTAAACATAAGCAGTGCTACCAATTTAACTGTTAGAGAAATTGGCACCAAGCTGGATTTTGGCAGAATTTTAAACCGAAGAGAAATCGGAATTATTTCTGTGAATGATAAAAATTTTGCTGACGGAATTCTGAAATTTCTTATTAACCTGGAGGAATAATGACAAAAAGAGTACATCAATTAGCAAAAGAACTAAAAATTTCTACGCATGCACTCAAAAAGCATCTAGCCGATATGGGGGTGGAAGTAAAAAGCCACATGAGCCCCGTAGAAGATGATGTTGTAGAAAAAATAAAAGCTAAATTTAAACAGGAAGTAGATGCTGAGAAAAAACGTGAGCAAGACCGTAAAAGTTACCATGAGCGTATTGTTCTTAGTTCCAAAAAGAAACCTGAAAAAGCAAAACCAAAAAAAGAAAGCGGCAAAACTAAAGCAGATATTCCCGTTTTCGAGGAAAAAGAGATTCGCAAAACTAAGAAGAAAAGCAGTAAATCTACTCCTAAACGCGAAAAAGATTTACCCACACCTCCTCCAGCTCCAGAAAAGATCGATAAACGCCAAAAAGCTGCTAAAAAACATAAAAAAGATTTTGATGATTTCGAAGAAAAAAGCAAACATACCAGAGCTAAGTTAAAACACGGGGGCAAAGGCAAAAAACGAAAGAAAAAATTCGAGCCTACCGAAATTGAAGAAGCAGAAATTAGCAAAAACATCAAGAAAACTCTGGCAAAACCTAAAAAGAAGAAAAAATATAAAAAATCTGATAAGCAAGGTGATAAGAATAAAGACGGCAAATTACAGATAAACGAGTTTACTTCAGTTAGCGAATTAGCAAAATTGATGGATGTTCCAGTTACGGAAATTATTGCTGCCTTCTTCAATATGGGCCAAATGGTTACCATTAATCAGCGACTCGATAGAGATTCCTTAGAGATGATCTGCGATGAATTTGATTTTGATGTTGAATTTAAATCGGAATATGGCCGCGATATTGTGGAAACCAGCGAAAAAGAGAAAAAAGCTGCCGATTATGAAAAACGTCCTCCTGTTGTTACCATAATGGGACATGTAGATCATGGTAAAACTTCCATATTAGACTACATTCGTAAAACCAATATAATTGCGGGTGAAAGTGGTGGCATTACCCAACATATAGGGGCCTATCAGGTAGATTTCAATGGCAACAAGATAACTTTTTTAGATACTCCTGGCCATGAAGCTTTTACAGCTATGCGTTCGCGCGGAGCCAATGTAACAGATTTAGCTATCATCGTGGTAGCGGCTAATGAAGGTGTGAAACCACAAACCGTGGAAGCCATCGATCATGCCCGTGCTGCTGGCGTTCCTATTATTGTGGCAATAAACAAAATAGATCTGAAAGATGCCAATGTCGAAAAAACCATCGCCGATTTGTTAAAACAAAATCTCTACTTAGAAAATTACGGAGGAAATGTTCCCTGGACTACCTGTTCAGCTAAAACTGGGGAAGGAATTGAAGAACTCTTGGAACTTATTATTTTGGCAGCAGAAATGAAAGAATTGAAAGCCCCAGTAGATATTCCTGGTAAGGGAACTGTAATCGAGAGTGAAAAAGATTCTCGGATGGGAACTGTGGCTACTATTCTACTTTCCGAAGGTGATCTTGAAAAAGGAGATAATGTAGTCTGCGGAGCCACCTATGGTAAAATTAGGAAAATGGAGGATGAACGCGGTAATGAAAAGGAAAAGATCGGCCCTTCCGATGTAGCAATTTTATATGGATTGAATGATGTTCCCAAAGCTGGTGATATTATAAACAAGGTAGAGAACGAAAAGATGGCACGCCAGATTAGTTCAGAACGAAAGCATATACGGGAAGAACGAGAAAAATATCACGGTAAAACTAACTTGAATAATTTATTCCAGAAGATAAAACAAAAAGAAATGTCGGAACTGAAACTAATAGTAAAGGCAGATACAGATGGATCGGTAGAAGCACTTTGCGATTCATTTGAAAAACTAAGTACTGATGAAGTAATGGTAAATATAATTCGCAAAGCTGTAGGTGGTATTAACGAAGCTGATGTAGCCCTGGCTGCCGCTTCCGATGCTATAATAATTGGCTTCCATGTACGCGCTAGCAACTCTGCTAAGAAGATGGCTGAAAATGAAAATGTGGATATAAAACAATATCAAATTATCTATGAAGCTATCGAAGATATCCAAAAAGCTCTGCAGGGAATGCTGACTCCGGAATTGAAGGAAAAATATCTGGGAACTGCCAAGGTAAAACAGATCTTCAAAATCAAAAAAGTTGGAACTATTGCTGGTTGTTCAGTAGAAAAAGGTGTTATCCACAACGATGCCCTTATGCGACTGTATCGCAACGATATCATGATTCACGAAGGTAAACTCTCCTCGCTGAAACATTATGACGATGATGTAAAAGAGGTAAAAGCCGGTAGTGAATGCGGTATTGGCCTGGAAAACTATAACGATATTAAAGAGGGCGATATAATAGAAGCTTACACAATAATAGAAGTAGAAAGAAAAATATAGATCTTAGAGGGTGATGATTCACCTTAAAATTTTTCCAACATGGGAGGTACTATGTCCAAAATTCGCATTAAACGCATGGAAAAAGAACTTTTGCGCCTCATGAATACAACTTTGCAATCCACAATTCGCGACGACCGTTTACAATGGGTTACAATTAGCGATATACGTCTTTCCCCCGATTTTTCCTTTGCTCGCGTATATTTTACTCATCTCACCGATATCGATGATGATAAATTACAGGAATTACTCACCAAAAGCTCAGGTGTATTCAAAGATTCCATCGCAAAAGCACATTTTATGCGTATTATTCCTGAACTGAAATTTTTGCCAGATGATAAAGCCAAGGAAGCTCAAAGACTGGAAGAGATATTCGCTAAAATACACCAGGAAGATAGAAACACAGATGCTGATAAAAACTGAAAATGAATGTAAAATAAAGCTTTTAGAACTTATTGAAAAATTTCCCCGAGCAGCTATTTTAACCCACGTAGAACCCGATGGCGATGGTTTGGCAGCTGCATTGGCATTGCAAGAGTTATTCCCACACCTGCAAATTATGTTGGAAGGAAAGGGTTCCTCAAAATACGATTATCTCAATGTCCAAAACCGCACAAAAATTTGCCAAAAAAATCTTCAGTTTGATTTACTAATAATTTTAGATTGCCATGAACATTCCCGATTAGGAATTTGTGATCACTTATCCAAAAAAGCCAAAGCAATTATTGCTATCGATCATCACATCCAAGGGAACCTTATCCCTGAAGCTTTCACCTACATCGATACAAAACTGGCTTCAGTTGGTGCTATTTTGTTCAATATGTTCAAAGAAAGAATAAAACAGCTTGCAAAAGCTTCCCAAAAATATGTTGCTGATAGTTTATACACCACGATTTTAAACGACACGGATAATTTCATAAATGCAAACACTACAGCAGCTACCTTTGATATGTGTGCTGAGTTAATGAGATTAGGGCTTGTACCCGGGGAAATAGCTAATAAGTTTCTGCATAGCCACAGTGCAAATGAAATGAAACTAATAGGCCAATCTTTAGCAACCATACAAACTTATGAAGATGGTAAATTTTTATTTTTCTATACTACCAAAAAAATGCTGGATAACCTAAATCTTACTGCAGAAGCCACAGGTGGATTGAGTCGTTGGGTTAAAGGTATCACTGGAGTCATTGCCAGTGTACGTCTGCAAGAAATAGAACCAAATAAATATAAGGTTCACCTACGTTCTAACCATTTAAATGTTAACAAGATAGCTACTAAATATGGTGGAGGTGGTCATAAAAAAGCTTCCGGTTGTGATATGAACGGTGATCTTAACACAATACGAGATACTTTGTTGAGGGATTTGAAGGAACAGTTATAATGAGCCAGTCTGGTATTTTTCTGATCGACAAACCAAGTGGAATTTCCTCTTTTGGAGTTATTGAAAAGTTAAGAAAAATAACCAAAATAAAAAAAATGGGACATGCTGGCACGTTGGATCCTTTAGCAACCGGATTATTACCAGTTTTTAGTGGTAAAGCAACTCGCACGGTAAAATTCTTTCTTAATGATGAAAAAGAATATCTGGTTACTATGCAATTGGGAATAGAAACAGATACAGGCGATTTAGAGGGTGCTATTATTACTGAAAAACCATATCAGCAAAAGCTACCAACAGCAAAAGAAATAAAAAATTTCAAAACACAAACACCACCGCGCTTTTCAGCACTGAAATATAATGGCCAAAAAGCTTATCAGCTAGCCCGCAAGAATGTGGATTTCCATCTTACCAGTCGCCCAATAAAAATTTTAGAATTCGAGTATACAGAGGTAAATTTCCCGTTTATAAGCTATCGTACTTTAGTAAGTAAAGGTACCTATGTGCGAGTTTTAAGCCAGCAAATAGCTGCCCAAATGGGAACCTGTGCCACTACCACTAACATAAGGCGCACTAAAATAGGAAAAACAACAGTGCATCAAGCTATCCCTTTAGAAAATTTAAATTCCGAAAATTGGCAAAATTATCTGCAACCATTGGAAAAATTCTTCCCTCATATTCCCAGATTAACTTTGAATAATACGAAAATAACCTACTATAAAAACGGCCAACAGCTAAATATGACTGGGATCCCAGATGGCTTCTATATGATGTTAAATAAAGATGCTAAATGTATTGGCTTTGGTGAAATTGAAGGCTGCCAGCTACAACCTAAATTGGTGCTAATATGACTTTTTTAGAAAATCAAATTTGTAAATTAAACTATCCAGTTCTTACCATGGGAACTTTCGATGGCGTACATAAAGGTCATCAGAAGTTAATTAAAAAACTTGTAAAAACAGCGCGGGCAAAAAATGGTGAAGCTGTTGTTCTAACCTACTATCATCATCCTTTAGAAACTATTCACCGCAAAACTTTTCCCTATCTGCTAACTGAAAATGCAGTTAAAGAAAAACTTCTGTATAACTTGGGAATAGATTGCATATTGTATTTAAATTTCACCCCTGAAATGGCAGCAATGGAACCAGAGAAATTCCTAAAAAAAATAATTTTGCAAGAAATAGGTGCTCGAGAACTGGTAATTGGATATGATACACATTTCGGGAAAGATAGGAAAGGAGATTACAAGCTTCTAAAGGAACTTGCTTGCAAATATAATTACAAAATCGACATTGTGGAACCATATCGCCAAGATAATCGTATCATTAGCAGTAGTATCATACGTGATTTGGTACGCGAAGGCAATATGCAGAAAGTAAAAAGCTATCTGGGTAGAAATTACAGCATTGTTGGCCAAGTGGTAAGCGGGCATAAAATAGGAAAAACTCTGGGATATCCTACAGTTAATTTAAAACCAGCTCAACCAAATAAACTCATCCCGGCTATTGGAGTTTATATTTGTAACATAAGAGTTAAAGACAAAAATTTTGCAGCCGCTACCAATATTGGTTATAGTCCCACGTTAAAGAAAAATGGTATTAAATCTATTGAATCTTATATTTTAGATTTCAATGAAGATCTTTACAATAGTAATGTAGAGCTTTATTTTCTCAAAAAAATAAGAGATGAATTTACTTTTAGTAGCAAACAAGCTTTAATCAAACAAATTGGAAAAGATGTAGAAACAACCAAAAATTTTTATAAAAATAGGAAGTAACTATGTTTGTTTGTACAGAGTGTGGAGCAGAAACTAATAGCTGGCAGGGTAAATGTCCAGTATGTGGAGCTTGGGATTCTTTAAAAGAGGTCAGTCGGATTGTGGGGAAAAAGAAAAAGAGCAAAATTGCTATAGAGGAAGCAGAGCCGCAATCGATAACCTCAATACAAACCAAAGCCCGCAAGCGAATACTTACTGGAATAAATGAACTGGATGGCAGCCTGGGTGGCGGCATCATTCCAGGCATGGTTGTGTTGATAGGAGGCGAACCGGGTATTGGAAAATCTACCCTGATGCTGCAGCTAGCAGATAAATTAGCTAATAAAAAACAAAAAATTTTGTATATCTCGGGTGAAGAGAGTACACAGCAGATAAAGCTCCGTTGCGATCGGCTGGGATGTACTTCTGAAGAACTCTACCTTTTATGCACAACCCAAATTGAAGCATGTTTGCAAGCTATTGCTAAATTTGAACCGCAACTTATTGTAGTAGATTCTATCCAGTCGATTTTTACGGAAAATTTAGATTCTCCAGCTGGTAGTATTTCTCAATTGCGCGAGATTACCTCTCTCTTGGTTCGTCTGGCCAAAAAAACTGGAATTCCGACATTTTTAATTGGACATGTAACCAAACAAGGAGCAGTTGCTGGTCCTAAAATAATAGAACATATGGTAGATACAGTGCTCTATTTTGAAGGTGAGAGCCAGAATCAATTTAAAATTTTAAGAGCTACCAAGAATCGGTTTGGTTCTACCAACGAGATCGGAATTTTCGAAATGCAAAGTAAAGGTTTGGTCGAAGTAGCTGATCCCTCTCGTATATTTATTAATAAAACAGATAATCGAATTGGAACTGCTGTAGGTGCCACGATAGAAGGAAGCCGCGTTTTTCTGGTAGAGGTTCAAGGATTAATATCACCTGCTAATTATGGTACTTCACAAAGAGTAACCCTTGGTTTCGATAGAAGAAAATTAGCGTTACTGCTGGCAGTTATCGAAAAAAACCTTTCGCTGAACCTACGCAATAACGATGTATTTCTTAATTTGGCGGGTGGCATTAAAGTAGTGGAGCCAGCCTTAGATTTAGCTGCTGTAGCTGCTGTGATCTCGAGTTTTAACGACCAACCCCTACCCGCTGATATGATCTTTATAGGCGAAGTTGGCTTAAATGGCGAAATTCGGCCTGTTTCTCAGATACAAATGCGTATTAAAGAAGCTGTAAGATTGGGCTACAAAAAAATTGTCATTTCCGATAAAGTTAGCCTTCAACGTTCTAACCTAATAAAAATAAAACACATTGGCCAGCTGATGGCCAAGATAAATAACTGATCAAACCAAGTTTTTCATATAGGGCTTGAAAAAATAGTGAGCTGCAGCCAGCAATAAACTGCTTAAGACAACAGCCAGCGCCAGTTCACTGGAAAAGCCATCTACGACAATCCCCAAAGCTGTACCGCATGCCGGCGGATGCTCTACATCCACCACCACCATAATGAACATTGTGATTCCCACGGAAAGCGCCATGATCACAAGCCGAATCGCTGTAATTTTGCAGTTGGCCAAAAGAATTGCCAACAGAGCTCCCACAATGATGCCGCTAACATGACGGCCACCAGATTTTTCTCTTTAGATGTTAATGATTTGGGCATAGCAAAAACAATAAAAGCCGAAGCACCTATAGAAGCCACATTTACCAAATGCTGGAGGTGTAAAATGGAAAGCAGCAGGTAAATAAGCACCGTTGCCATTACACTTTGTTATACTTAGTTCTTCCAATGCTTTTTAAATTTCCTATACTTGTATTTCACCGCTCTTTGGGTAGTCATTTTTCCTTAATATAGCGTGGAATTTGTATTGGTAATCGCGATAATAGTTCATAGTTTAAAAAATTGGTAAGTTCGGAAAAAGATGCTACCGATATTCGTTGCTTTCCCTGTTTCCCAATCAAGATCACTTCATCACCAACTTTTACATCTTTTATATTGGTTACATCTACTAAAAACATATTCATATTAACATAACCAACCACCTGAGCTTTTCTTCCTTTTATTAGCACATGCCCCACATTGCTTAAACTGCGTCTATAGCCATGATAATAACCAATTGGTATGCCAGCTATTAACTTATTTTTGGAAGCCAGAAAGGAATTGCCATAGCTAATAAAATCGCCCTGTTTCACTTTTTTTAAACTCATGATCTTGGTTTTCCACTCTAAAACTGAATGCAGTGGATCTCGGGTAAAATCCCGGTTGTCGGAAAGTAGGTTGTACATTTTAGTTTCTTCGCTGGGCCAGAAACCATAATGAGCAATTCCAATACGTACCATATCCATCTGAGTTTCTGGATAAATAAGCGCTGCTGCCGAACAAGCTGTATGATAGTAATGTGGTACTATTTTCTTTGATTTCAAAAAACTACTGCTAGTATCAAATTTTTCTTTCTGGTTTTGAATTCGCAGATAATTTGCTACACTTTCAGCTCCTGCATAATGAGTACAAACTCCTTCTATCTCTACATCTTTTCTATTTTCGTTTATAATCTTTGCAACCTGTGGCAGTAAGTCCCGTTCAAAGCCAGTTCTGTTTAAACCTGTTTCCAATTCTATATGAATGCGGGCTGGTTTATTTATATATTTTGCTGCTGCTATTGCTTTTTTCAGCCTGTTTAGGTCGAAGACGTAGAACGAGATATTGTTCTCTATTGCCCACGGCAAATCTTCATTATCTATAGCTCCCATTATCATCAGCTGAGATTTTTCCGATTTTACCGAAAGCGCTCTGGCAGCTTCATAGGAATCGAAAACAGCAAAATAATCTACTCCACAAGATTCCGCCATAGGTAGAAATTTCTCTATGCCGTGTCCATAGGCATTTCCTTTTATTACAGAAGTAAATTTCACATCTTTACCAATACGTTTTTTTAAATAACGAATATTTTGCTTTAAAGCTCTTTTATTCAATGTAATGTAGGAAGTATTCAACATTTTCACACCTTCAGAATCTTATTTATAATTTCTAGGAAAATTTCTACACAAACCTCTGTTATCTCATCTGCAAAATCGTAGAATTCATCATGCAGTTGCGGATGCTTTTCACCAGCACCTATTCCAAAGAAAGCACCTTTGTATTTTTGGGTAAAGTAGGCAAAATCTTCCGACCAGGGAAAAGGCTGAGAACGATAAATATAGTCTATATCAAGTTTTTGGGCAACTTCTTCCAAAATATCTACACAATCATCATTATTTTTTGTAGCAGGAAATTTTTCCACCCAGTCCACTATAAATTTCAGATTATAGGTTGCGGCCAGGCCTTCTGTTATCTCAACTGCCCGCTGGCTAAGTTGCTGCATAACTTTATCGGAATGAGTTCTAAAAGTCGCCATTACTTCAGCTTCGGCTGGCGAAGTACCAAATGCTATTTCGCCCAATTTTGCATGAACAATGGTAGCTAAGGCAGAATCGTTGAAAGAAGTATGCAGCTGCGGCAAGGCTAGTAGTGAATTTATCAGTGCTGTCATAGCTAGTACGGGGTTGCTGCCATTTTCTGGGTGGCCAGCATGGGAAGTTTTACCTTTAAATCGGGTTATAAATCCTTGAGAAGCTGAAGCAAAGACGTTTTTACGTAGAATCATTTGTCCCAAGGGATAACCAGGTAAATTATGAAGTGCAAAAACGTAATCTGGTACAATTCCTTTTATTTCTAAGTCTTCTATTACTTTCTTGGCACCTTCAGCGGTTTCTTCTGCGGGCTGGAAAAGCAAAATAATTCTACCTTTGAGTTTATTTATATTTTGTGCCAGCTTGGCTGCCACTCCCACCAAAATTGTCATATGCCCATCATGTCCACATTTATGGGAAATCCCCTCTTCCCTGCTTTTATAAGCAAAATCGTTCAGCTCTTCTATAGGAAGCGCATCCAATTCTGCTCGTAGCAATACAGTAGGTCCAGTTGTTCCAGTTTTAAAAATTGCTGCTACGCCGTGTCCACCTAAATTGGTTATAATTTTACTTGGTGAGAAAAATTCCAGTGTTTCCACAATATTTTGTGCTGTGTGAGCTTCTTTGCCAGAAAGCTCGGGATGCTGATGCAGAAATCTTCTGAATTTTAGCAAATTATATTCCATCATTCCACCTCTGCTTCCAATTTTTCTAATAATACCAGCGCTCTTGTTTTTATCATCTCAAACGCACCGCGGTAATATTCAATTTCCAAACCATAGGGATCTTCTATATCCGAGGCAAAATCACAAAATTCCGAAAATGTAAAGGTTTTATTATAACTATTTGGGTACAAACTTAAAAGATCGCGCTTCTGACGTAAGGTCATAGTAATAATTAAATTGCTTTCTTCCACCAGCTTCCTATTTAGAACAGAAGACACATGGTGTGCTGCATCTATGCCATTTTCTCTTAAAACTTTAAAAGCAGATTCGGAAATAGGATAACCGGAAGCCATAAATCCAGCTGAAGCTACTCGATAATTTAGTCCCCTTTGTTCTATTAGATTGCGCGTATAATATTCAGCCATAGGGCTACGACAAATGTTGCCAGTGCATACAAACAAGATAAGTGGTTTTTTTAGGCTTTGTTCTATCAAATCGAAATTGATACTACCAGCACGAATCAGCTTAAGTTCTCCACCTACAAAATCAATAATTGTAGAGGGTTGTGCTAATACTTTACTTTTGTCTGAGATCCCAAAATCGAACCAGCTACCTTTCTCTTTTATTATCTGCTTTAAATCTTTAAGTGGTGCTTCGCCACTTACGTTTATACTGGTACTTACAATTGGTTCTTCAATGTAGGAAATAAAATCGCGTAGAAGTTTACTTTCCGGAATACGTATTCCGATTTTATTGCTAAAAGTAAGGTGAGAAAAATATTTTTTCTTATCGGATAATAGGATAGTGAGATTACCAGGCCAAAACTGCCTGAAAAGGCGTTGAAGAATGTTTGGATAAATTATTCCATATCTACTCAGCCACTCTATTTTAGGAAAAAGCACCAAATAATGTTTGCGCTGACCCCGTTGTTTCAGTCTGTCTATTTTAGCAACTGCATCTTTTTGGAAGGCAGCGCAACCTATCCCATACATACTACCGGTATCGTGTAGGAAAACCATATTGGGTTGCCAGTGATTTTTTACGAAATTTTCTAATTTGCCAGTTTTATTTATTATTTTCATCCAAAAATTCCAGTGGATCTACTGGCTTCCCCTTTTTTCTTATCTCGAAATGCAAGCAAGGTTGTGCTGCTGTACCTGTAGCCCCCGAAAGTGCAATTGTTTGTCCTTTAAATACTTCTTCTCCTTTGGAAACCATAAGCACACTATTGTGTCCATACAAGGTGTAAAAACCATTACGATGATTAACGATAACAAGCTTTCCTGAACCACCATGACGCTCTGCAAAGACCACTACCCCATCTTCTACTACTTTTACCTGGCTACCTCGATTAGCACCAATATCTATGCCATTATTAAAAACAGTTACGTTATAATCACTACTCTTTTGTTCACCAAAATCTCTTAATATTTTACCTGTAAGAGGCCAAATCAGTTTTTCTGTAGAGAATTGAAAGCTATAATCTTCTTGTAATATTTCCGACTGCAATTTGCTTATCAATTCATCTAAGGATTTGGCTTCTTTTTCCAACTGAGCTTTTACCTGCAGCATCTGTTTATGTTCTTTTTCAATTTGCGCTAAGTTATTTTCTAAATCCTTCACCATTTTTGTATATTTCTTATCTTTTTTTTTATTCACTATTTCACTCCAGCGCACATCCAGATAATATTTTTCATCCTTTTTTTTCTTTCTTTCCAAGCGCTGTTTGGCACTGAGTAAATTGTTGAGTTCCTTATTCACTTGGCTGCTCTCTTTTAAAGATTCGTTTAGCATATAAGCTAGTAATTTGCAGTCGGAAATATTTTCGGGATAAAGAACACTTTTGAAGTGCAGTTTAAAAAGTATGTTGAATTCTTCCTGGCACACCATGTTCACCACATCGGCATAATTTTGAGTTGCTAGAAGTGTTTTGCGAGTATCACTCAATCTATTCGTGGTCGATTCATATTCCGATTTAGCATTTTTCTTTATTTTTTCTAAATTTTCTATTTTAGCTTCAATTGTATGTTTCTGGGCAAGATATTCTTGCAAATTTTGGGTTGTCTCTTGTTTTTGTTGCTCAGTTTGTTCTATCTCTTCAATTTTTTTATTTAGTTCGGAACGTATTTCGTCTAATTTTTCTATCTTTTCATTTAAGGTTTGGCCACTTATCTCGCCCCATAAAAATAAGATAATAATAAAAAATATTCTATTCATCTATCTTCAGAAAAGAGTTTTTTTGATAATTTGTGGATCCAATCTGTGTTTGGAACCTTCTCCTTCGAAAAAACAGTGCTCTCTGATCATATGAATATTTAAAGGTGTCCAGACGATAGTTCTTCCATTTTCCAAATTCTTTAATTTTATTTCACCTTTGGGGTAGCCGCCAGGATGGCCGAAAGGACAAATTGTTTTGCCTCGTACACTGTTATAGGAAACCAAGAGTTTATCATCCAACAAAATGCTATCCTGGTAACTATTATAAGCTTTATCGGTAATTTGTTGAAGTTTATCGGCAATTTGATAGCAGGAAAGCCCAAGCTTTTCCAAAGCGGCCTTATCTTCTGCGATAATTTCATGAAAGTGTCTATCATCATCACCCAAAAAACCGTGCATGGTAAGAACACCAGCTTTCATATTTTCATGTATTTTTTTTTCCTGGGGAGTTTCCTTCATAATTCACCTCTGTTAAAAGCTGTCGTAATAAATTTTATCTTCGCTAACACCATTTTCCAACAACCCTTTCTTTACTGCGGCAATCATACCGGGGCTACCGCATAGATAAGCTTCAGTATTTTGGGGATCTTTTATATACTCAGGAAAATAGGGCGGAATGTAACCAGTTTTTCCTTGCCAGTCTGTACCCTCTTTGGGCTTAGAAAGAACTGGAACGTAAGTAAAATCGGCCAATTTTTCTTCCAATTCCCTAAATTCTTCTGTTAAGTAAAGATCGTCTTTAGTACGAGCTCCGAACATATAAATCATTCGGCGCTTACTGCCCTGGTTCTGTAAATATTCCAACATAGATTTTATAGGAGCTTTACCGGAACCTCCAGCCACGAATAACATATCAGATTGGGTGTCCCGAATGATGAAATCGCCGAAAGGTCCAGTGAAATTGATATTATCGCCCTGCTGCAAATAATCGAAAATATATGTAGTGCAAATACCATCGGGAACACGACGAATAATGAGCTGAATATAATCTTTGTGGAGCGGACTGCTGGCTATTGAGTAAGCCCGAGTTACACTGTGCTTGCTTTTTTCATAAGGTGGCGCTTCCAACTGCACATACTGCCCAGCTTTAAAATCTATTTCATTTGGCTCTATCAACTTCAAAGTTAATTCTTTGATATCGTAGGTAAAATTTCTTATTTGGCTAACCTCAGCTTTAAATTTGCGAATATTAAAAATTTCTTCAGGAATTTCTATCTGAAGATCTTCCTTAACTTTTATCTGGCAGGCTAATCTTACACCCTTATTTATTTCCTGTGAATTCAAAAATGGTTTCTCGGTTGGTAGCAGCGGGCCTCCACCGCTTTTTACAGTACATTTACAAAAACCACAACTACCACGACCACCACAAGCAGATGCTAAAAATATTTTATTCTCGTTCAAACTAGCTAGTAAAGAACTCCCACCTTCTATTACCAGTTCTTTTTTCCCGTTAATATCTATCTTGCATTCGCCATAATTAGCAAAGAATTTTTCGGCTAACACCAGTAAAAACGCTAAGAAACCAGAAATGCCACTCACAATTATAACAGTGTTTGCTATCGTAATTATCATATTCTTTTACCTTTACTATTGAATCACTACGATTCCGGAAAATCCAATAAACCCTAAAGCCATCAGACCGGTTATTATTAAGCTTAAACCAGCTCCTTGTAAGCCGGTAGGCACAAATTTATAATTCACCTTGGCTCGTATGCCTGCTAAAGCTAAAATTGCCAGCAACCAGCCCAAACCTCCACCAGCTCCAAAAGCAACTGATTGCACAAAATTGTATTCACGAATGACCATGAACAAAGAAATACCTAAAATAGCACAGTTAACCGTTATAAGTGGTAAAAATATTCCCAAAGAATAATAGAGCACCGGCGAAAAACGCTCGATCACCATTTCAGTAAGCTGAACAAATGCTGCAATAACAATTATAAAGATGATGTATTGCAGATAAACTATATCCAAAGGCACCAAAATATAATGATAAACAGCATAGTTGATTGCCGAGGTAAAGGTCATCACGAAAACAACAGCAAACCCCAGCCCCAATGAAGATTCTATCTCTTTGGATACAGAGAGAAAGGAACACATTCCCAGAAAATTTGTCAGCAGAATATTACTGGTGAAAATTGCAGCAATGAAAATAACGAACGGATTCAATTCCATACTAACTCCTATCCTTTCTTAGCACTCAAGGGACCTTTGATTATCCAAATTAAAATTGCTAACATAAAAAAGGCACTGGGTGCCATTACCATTATCGACCATTTTGTCCACCAATCTCCCAAAATTTGGAAACCAAACAGGGTGCCAAAGCCAAACAGCTCGCGTACAAACGAGATGATGATAAGCACCAGGCTATAGCCTACTCCAGTACCAATTCCATCTATCATGCTATCGATCGGGCTATTTTTACCAGCGAAAGCTTCCAACCTTCCCATAATGATGCAGTTGGTGATGATAAGCCCCACATAGGGCCCCAAAGCTTTGCTTATCTCCGGCATAAAAGCTTTTAAAAATAGATCGACGATGATTACATAGGAAGCGATGATGAGGGTTTGCACCATCATACGTATTCTTTTGGGAATATAGCTGCGGATAAGCGAAACTGTAAGACTAGATAAAGCCAAAGTAAAAATAACGCCCAAACCCATCACCAAACTGTTTCGCACCAGGTTGGTTATGGCCAGTGCCGAACAAATTCCCAATATTTGCTTCCAAACTGAATTTTCGGTAAAAGCGCTGTTCATGAATATTTCTCGTTTACTCATAAGAAACACCTAAACTTTCTTTAATATCTTTTAATTCATTATAAAGCATATTAACCACGGCTCTGCTGGATAAGGTAGCGCCGGTTATCTGGCTTATTTCATATTTATCTTCAACTGCATCTTCTGCTACCAGATTGTATTTCACTAATTCATTATTCTGTAATAAATCCTTATTTTGGAATTGATTTTTGAACTTCTTTTCGGTTATACGACCACCCAAACCTGGTGTTTCATTCTGTTTTATTACATCGAAAGCGATAATTTTTGTAAAATCTGGCGAGACGGCTACCACAGCATCTATAGTTCCCCACAGTCCCTTCCCCCGAATAGGAAAGGCAAAACCCAAAAGCCGATTTTGCTGAATTGCTTCATAATAAACAATATCATCTTGCTGTTTTTCTTCAATAAATTTATCGAAAGCTTGCTGCGGAGCCTGGGTTGGCAGTCCAAATAAACCAAGTATTATTTTTTGGTTACTTTCTTGTTGGTAAGCCTTCACTCTAGGCGCAGTTAATTCATAAAAAGTGGCTAAAATCCCCACAAAGATCACAGATACAATTATCATGAAGAAGATGGGATAAAATCTGGTATCGCTGAATCTTTTTTTTTCCTGGGTCACAGCTAACTCCTTTTCTTCTTCTGTAGTTTGGTAATAGCGATCTCGATAATCGGCATAAATGAATTGGTGATAATAATAGCAAACATAAATCCTTCCACAAACAGAGAATATTTACGGATTAGGACTGTTAGGAAACCTATTAGGAAACCATACACCCAAATTGCCGTTTTGTTTTTGGGCATAGATACCGGATCGGTAGTGATGAATACGATTCCGAACATCAGCCCGCCACTAAAGATTAAAGGAAGCGGATTAGTACCATAGAAAATAAGCGTAAAAACAGAGAAACTGAGCAAAGTAGCCAGCATGGGTTGCCATTTGGCGGTTTTGGTCCAAATAAGGTAGATGCCAATTAAAATAATAAGAAAAGCCGAGGTCTCACCCACACTTCCGGGAATAAGCCCGAAAAACAAACGGCTCAGCTCGGTTAACTCGCCAGTATCACGAAAATGGATCATGGGTGTGGCACTGGTTAAGTTTCCTATTTTTTGCCACACCGAAAACCCGCCCGGAAACTTGGTGAACGGCTGCAGCCAGTTAACCGTCATCGCATTGACAAATGCTACATAAATAAAAGTTCTGCCTACCATCGCCGGATTGAACATATTCAAGCCGAAACCACCAAAAACCATCTTGCCAAATGTAATGGCCACAATGGCACCCACGGCTATCATCCAAAAAGGTAAGGTAGGTGGCACTGAAAGTGCCAGCAAAGTAGCTGTAACCATTGCCGCCATCGAAACTCGGTTGTTTTTCTTGTTGCGTACAAACAAATATTCAGTGAGAATGGCAAAAATATTCGCTGTAACTACCAAAGCTAATACACGCCATCCGAATAGAAAAATTCCATATAAAACCAAGAAACTGAGCCCGTACAGCATCATCTTCATATTTTTCTGTTTTAAAAATTTCATTTACATACCCCGATTAGAAAAGACCACTTATATTACCATTTTCATCTACATCAATATCCATCGCAGAAGGTTTTTTAGGAAGCCCCGGCATGCGTAAAATATTACCAGTTATGGGAATAATAAATCCAGCTCCGGAGGAAACCACTATCTGCCGTACAGTAACCAGAAAATCTTTGGGACGTCCTAGTAATTTTGGGTTATCAGAAAGAGACTTCTGTGTTTTTGCCATGCATATTGGAAGCTTCTCAAAGCCATATTTCTTGATTCGGCGTAGATCTTTGTTTGCCTGAGAAGTAAAGTCGATAGCTTCAGCACCATAGATCTCTTTAGCAATGGTTGCAATCTTCTCTTTTACCCCACTTTCCCAATTATAAAGCGGTTTAAGGTTGCATTTACCATCTTCTATAAGCTTAATTGTCTTCTCTGCCAGTTGCAAACCACCTTCGCCACCTTTAGCCCAAAAATCTACTACAGCAGCATCAAAACCATTTTGTTTGGCGTATTCTTCTACTAATTCCAGTTCTTCTGAGGTATCGGAAGCAAATTTATTAATAGCTACTACCGAGCGCATTCCAAATTTTCTAATACTGTCTAAGTGCTTGCCTAAATTAGCTAAGCCTTTTTCAACAGCTTCCAAGTTGGGTTTATCCAGATCACGCAATTTTACACCACCATGGTGTTTCAAAGCTCTTACTGTGGCTACCAAAACCACAGCTTGCGGACAAAACTTACCATATTTACAAACAATATCGAAGAACTTTTCAGCGCCAAGGTCGAAACCAAAACCAGCTTCTGTTACCACATAATCGGAAAGTTTAAGAGCAGTTTTAGTAGCCAAAATACTGTTGGTACCCTGGGCAATATTAGCAAAGGGGCCTCCATGCACAAAAGCGGGAGTATTTTCCAAAGTTTGCACTATATTCGGTTTTAAAGCATCTTTCAAAAGTGCTGCAATAGCACCTTGGAAGCCAAGATCGCTAACCTTAATAATTTCGTTATCGTAAGTAAAACCTACAGTAATATTGCTAATTTTTTCCTTCAGTTCATGCAGGTTATTGGAAAGGCACAAAATTGCCATAATTTCGGAAGCAGGTGTAATATCGAAGCCATCTTCACGAGGAACTCCTTGCTTTTTACCGCCCAATCCTATAACAATGTTGCGCAGTGACCGATCGTTAACATCCATCACCCGGCGCCAGGTAATAGTGCGAGGATTTATTCTTAGCTTATTTCCGTTGTAAATATGATTATCGATTAGTGCAGCTAAATTGTTGTTAGCAGCAGTAACAGCGTGCATATCGCCGGTAAAATGCAGATTGATATCTTCCATTGGTAAAACCTGAGAATAACCGCCTCCAGCTGCGCCGCCCTTAATTCCAAAAACAGGTCCTAAAGAAGGCTCACGTATCGCTACGGAGGTTTTTTTCCCCAATTTATTCATAGCTTGGGCCAAGCCAATTGAAGTGGTAGTCTTACCCTCTCCGGCTGGGGTAGGTGTAATTGCAGAAACTAAAATCAGTTTACCGGTTTTATTGTTTTCTAATTTTCTTAAGGAAGAAAACTTAATTTTTGCTTTATAGTCACCATATAAATCCAGATCTTCTTTTTTCAAACCTAATGTTTCTGCAATCTCCGTGATAGGTTTCAAAACTGCCTTTTGCGCAATTTCGATATCGGAATACATAAACTCTCCTCACTTTCGCTTATTCTTCCCCCTGCAGGTATTTCATAAATTGTACTCTATCATAAAATTGTGGATTGGCAATTGATTTTCGAGCTAACTTACCTTTAAATTCTGCGATTGAGCTGTAGTTATTTTTATCCATCCAATTTTGCAGTTGTGCCAAAACAGTTTTTATCAGTGCTGGTGAATTTTTGTAGAGTGCAGAAACCATCTGAACGGCATCGGCTCCAACCAGCAGCTCTTTAATAACGCCCTGGCCATTGTGAACACCGCCTGAAGCTGCCAAAGAACAATCCGTGTTTTCGGCAACAATACCTATCCAGCGCAATGAATGCGTAATCTCGTGTTCGCAACTCAGAGAATCGCCGGCTATCATTTTCTCTGCATTTATATCCACATCTGGGCTATAAGTGCGGTTGAACAAAACCAAGCCATTTACATCTGTACGAGAAAGTTGCACAATGTGTTGTGCCAAATTATTGAAGTAATAGCCAATTTTAACCGCGATAGGTATTTTTATCTGCATTCTAACCTGTTTAATAATTTTAAAATAGACATTTTCATCTATTCCCTGTTTCATATCTGAAGGCAGCATAAATATATTCAGTTCCAAACCATCTGCCCCAGCTTTTTCTATCTCTTTGGCAAATTTAACCCACTCGGAAGCAGTGCGGCAATTCACACTGGCTATTATCGGAATATCAACTGCTTTTTTAGTATCTTTTATTAAATTCAGATATTTTTCCAGGTGATGTTTTTTCTCGAAATAGGTAAGATAATCCTCTGTTTCGGTATGGGAATGAGAAGGATTGTAATCACCCAGATTTTTTTCTATCTCCATCATAATCTGTTCTTCGAAAAGTGATTTTAGCACCACAGCAGCAGCTCCATTTGCAGCGAGCTGTTTTATGGAATCCACATTATCAGTTAACCCGCTAGAACCAATTATAATCGGGTTTTTCAGTTCCAAATCCATGTATTTTGTTCTCAGATCAACCATTTTCTCCTCTTAATTATCTTTTAATACTTGTTCGTCATACAATTTTTCAAACTTCAATTTATGGCTAGCTTCTTCCTGAGCTAATCTTTGGAATACTTGCTGAGCTTCCCGACTTTCCAATCTGGCTGCCAGGTCTGTGTATAAATTTTTGGAAGCTTCTTCGCGTTTCATGGCAACTATAAGAATATCTTGATAGGTCATATTTTCGGATGTTGCCACATTTACTATGTAATTGCTTATTTTAAGGTCAGGAACTTCTTTTTTTTCGGAAACTATAGCGAATCCCTTCTTGCGTAATTTATTTAGGGTAATGATATGTCCCTTCTCCATATTTTCCAATTCTTTTAGCATCTCTTTTTGCGCCTTGAATTTGGCTTTTTTTTGTAGATCCTGATAGAATTCTACAGCATCGCGTTCTCGGGCAACAGCAAAATTTATAATTTCATTAAATTTGTCCGCATTCATTTTATCTCCTTATAAAAAATAAGGTGGATACCACCAACAGATGGTATCCACACTTATCGCTAATCGATAGGGCTAAAAAGGTCTTTCCCTACACCGCATTCTGGACATACCCAATCATCTGGTAAATCTTCGAATGCTACATTATTGTTTTCAGCGGGGTCATAGATATAACCACAGGCGTCGCAACGATATTTTTGCATAATTTCCCTCCTTTTTAATATGTTTCTTTCCAAACTTCAAAATAATCTCTGGGATGAGCGCAAACTGGACATACTTCCGGTGCCTCTATATTGTAAACTATATGACCACAATTGCGGCACTTCCAATACACTTTATCATTCTTTTTGAATACAGTATGTTCTTTTACATTTTTCCATAATTTACGATAGCGTGCTTCGTGGCGTTTTTCCACTTCTGCAACTAAACGGAAAGTTTTTGCCACTTCGGGATAACCCTCTTCCTCGGCCTTCTTGGCAAAAGTAGGATATAATCCAGTCCACTCTTCCTTTTCGCCATCAGCTGCGCATTGCAAATTACTTAAGGTATCATCGTAGCAAACTGGATAGGCAGCATCGTTAATTACAGCAGCTTCTTTGTTTATACCGTTTTTTATTAGTTGTTTCATAAAAAGCTTGGCATGTTCTTTTTCATTGCCAGCAGTTTCATTAAAAATTGCTTCTATCTGGCGGAAACCTTCTTTGCGCGCCACAGAAGCATAATAACTATATCTCATTCTAGCCTGCGATTCACCTGCGAATGCTTTCATGAGATTTTCTGCTGTTTTTGAATTTTTAAATTCCATTTTTACCTCCATATTAAAATAATTGGCCTGGCTATATTTGAATAGACAAGCCAATTAGTCAACATTTTATTTCAGTTCTTTATGACAGAACCACCAATCGTAACAACCTTCTTTGCCTTTACGTGCTTCAGCATCTTTCATATTGGAAGCTGTTGGCAAAATTACTCTATCTTTTATCAGATCGTTGTTTGGCCAATCTGCCGGTATCGCAACACCGTTTTCATCGGCAACTTTCAGAGCTTTAACAGCTCTTACAATCTCGCCCATATTTCTGCCGATTTCCTGGGGATAGTATAGAACCAGTCTGGTTTTTCCTTTGGGATCTACTACAAATACAGCACGCACCGTATTTGTACCTTTCCCGGGATGCAGCATTCCCAGCTTAAGCGCTATTTGTTCGGTTGCTGCAATTATAGGAAATTCGATCTTTACGCCTAAATTATCTTCGATCCATTCTACCCATTTAATATGAGAATGAACTTGATCGATCGACATTCCAATAAGTTCTACATTCATTGCTTTGAATTGCTCATAGCGTTTTTGGAAAGAATAGAATTCTGTTGTACAAACTGGAGTAAAATCGCCGGGATGACTGAATAGTACAAACCATTTCCCTTCGTAATCTTTAGGCAAGATTTTGGGTCCATGAGTTGTGTTTACCTTTAATTCAGGGAATTTATCGCCTAAAAGAGGCATATTGAATTTTTCTTCCAACTTTATCTACTCCCTAACTTTTCCATAAGCCATGAATGTTGCACCATTCTCTGGCAGTTACAATATCCTCTTTTTTAACTGGGAATTCCGCTTTGGGTTCATTCCCAGGTTTAAGTTCGGCTCGATACACTTTGTCTTTGGTAAGTACTTCGATAAATTTGATGTGATGCTTTTCTGTCATCGGATGAGATTCATTCTGGCCAATTTTCACCACAACACCATTTGCGGTTTCTTCAACATAGGGTACGTGTTTTTCTGTGCTGGAATCTTCTGTTTTAGCTTCCAAAAGATTCATTGGCTCTCCACAGCAAACTAGTGAAGGTTGCCCTTCGTTAGCTATTTCTACTACATTTCCACAAATCTCACAGTAATAAAGCTGTCTTAGTTTAGTCATTTTTTCCTCCATTTTTAATTTTCGTTTGGTGGAGTAAAAGTTCTGGTAGCCAATTCGTTATCCATCATTAGCATACCATGCCCTTTTCCACCAACCATTTTAAGTTTGTTTACAATTCCATTCATCGTATTTTCTTCTTCTACCTGTTCATCTACATACCAATTTAAAAAACTTTTGGCAGCATGGTCGTTTTCTGCGATAGCCAAGTCCATAAGTTCGTTAATCATTTTTGTTACTGATTGCTCGTGTTTTAAAGATAGCTCGAAAACCTCTACTGGAGAATCAAAATCTACTGGCGGTTGAGCTATTTTTTTAAGAACAACTCTTCCACCTCTTTCATTCACGAAATCATAGAATTTCATAGTATGAAATCTTTCTTCTTCTAGCTGTACTTTCATAAAACTGGCAAAGCCTGGTAGATTCATAGAATCGAAATAGGCTGCCATGGAAAGATACAGATAGCCTGAATATAACTCACGATTTATCTGCTCATTAATAGCATCTTGTAATTTTTCTGAAATCATCTTAACCTCCTGTTATTTTAATTCTTTTTTCAATTTATCCTTGATTTCTTCTAATTTTGCTTCATTGGGCACGTACTGTGCTTTTATTTGTGGTAAAATTTCAAATCCACATTCCTGCAGAGTTTTTTCCACAATTCCTATACTCTGCCCCCCCCATCCGTAGGAACCAAAAGCCAATCCTTTACGGTTTTTGGGCGCTAGTCCTTTCAAATATGTTAGGAAAGCAGCTACTGTAGGCAAAATGTTGCTGTTCAAAGTAGGCGAACCTACACAGATATATTCTGCAGTTAAAACTTTCGTCATAATATCGGAAATATGGTTGGTTCGTAAATTTAGCAGGGAAGTATTGTAGTTTAAGTCTTCAAAAACAGAATGGATTGCCTCTGCAATTTTCTGGGTAGAGCCCCACATACTATCATAGATTATCAAACTTTTCTTCTCGGTCTCATTATTAGCCCATTTTTTGTATTCTGCCATAATTTCTGGAATATGCTCGTGCCAAACTAATCCGTGGCTAGGGCAGATATATTCTATCTCCAAATCTGCTGCTGTAGCCAAAGCCTTTTGTACTTGGCGGCCATAAGGCAAAACGATGTTAGCATAGTATTTTTGTGCTTCTTCCATTAAAATATTAAAGGGGTAATTCTGGTCTATTCTTTGGGAAGAAGCTATGTGCTGGCCAAAACTATCGTTAGAAAAGAGAATTTTTTCTTCTGGACAATATGAGATCATATTATCGGGCCAATGTACCATGGGAGTTTGCACAAATTTCAGTGTTCTTTTGCCAAGTTTAAGCTCATCCCCCGTTTTTACTGGATGAAAATTCCATTCTTCACCATAATGTTTTGGTAAACCCTCTACGCCTTGGGGTGAAGCAAATACTTTGGCATTGGGAACTTTCCTTATCATAGTTGGCAAAGAACCAGAGTGGTCCATCTCAATGTGATTTTGAATAATATAATCTATTTTGCCAGGGTCAATTATCTGTGATATACGCTGCAGTTGTTCATCTGCTAAATAGTACTTTACATTGTCTATCAAAGTAATTTTTTCATCTATGATAAGATAGGAATTGTAGGTAGACCCACGTTGAGTAAGGTAACCGTGAAAACTCCTAAGATCCCAATCAATTCCTCCAACCCAGTAAATTCCTTTTTTTATCTCGATAGCTTTCATTTCTTCCTCCAAACTATTTTTGACATTTTGAGCAATAAAATGTGGAACGCCCAGCTTGTTTTATTTTGGTAATGTTCTCACCACATTGACATTTTTGTTTACCGTATATTCTAAGGAAATTTTGAAACTCGCCACTTTTTCCGTCTACATTCTTGTAATCTGAAATTGTGGTTCCATTGTGTTTTATAGCTTCTGGCAATATTTTCTTGGTTTCAGCTACTATTCTTTTTACTTCATAATGTTTTAAATGTCGCGCTTTTTTTTGAGGTAAAACCTGAGCTCGAAACAAAATCTCAGCTACGTAAATATTGCCTAAACCTGCAACTACTGATTGGTCTAACAATAAATTTTTAATTGGTGCTTTACGATTTTCTAATACTTGCCATAAATAATCACTGCTAAAATCATTTGATAGAGCATCTGGACCCAACATTTGAATTGATGGAATTTTTTGAGTTTTCCTATAAATATTTATAGAGCCGAAAGTTCTTGTATCATCAAAATAGAGCACTGAATTATCATAAAATTCTATTAACGCCCTTAGATGTTGTGGCCTGTGTAAATCTTGCTGTTTAAAAATTAACTTGCCAGTCATGCGCAAATGTACCACCAGGTGCAATCCTACATCGGTATCGATAAGAATATACTTACCTATCCGAGTAATTTTTTCAATAGTACCATAGCCTGTAATTTTACTATCAAACTTTTGGCTAACCGTGCCACTGCGAATTTCTATTATAGAAGTTATCTTTTTGCCTATAATGTTTGCCTGTAACCCTTTAACTACAGTTTGTACTTCTGGCAGTTCTGGCATTTACTCATCCTCTTTCTCTTTTTCTAAACAATTCTTACAAATCCCCTTCAAATTTACATGATGCTCTATAACCTTATGTCCTGCTATGTATTTATCGTTCAAATAATCGTATTTTTCGTTAATATCATAAATTCTTCCACATTTAAGGCATTTAAAGTGTATATGCGGCTGCTGCTCGTATTCATAACGCACTTCGTTTTCGAAAACTGATAAGGCAGTAAGAATACCTTTATTGGTAAATGCTTTTAGAGTGTTATAAACCGTTGTTTTGGAAAGTGTAGGAATTTCCTTTACCAAAGCACGGTAGACATCATCCGCTGTGGGATGTATCCTGTTCTTGGATAGATATTCCAATATTTTGATACGCTGCATAGAAGGCGAAATACCTTTATCAACTAACATCTTTTTAAAACTTTTCATCAACTTTTCCTTACTCTTTTGTAATAATTACAAAATTGTTCATATTACCAGTTTGTGTCAAGTACTTTTTTAAATTTATTATAAAAAATCCTAAAAGATGAGGTAGGAAGGAAACGCACTTTTACATAACCTATTTCATAGCTAGCTATTACATACTATAAATACAGTCTTATTTTTTTTAAATCATATTTATTCATAACATTATTGAGGAAAACTTTATTATAGGGAAACTTGCGTGAAATCTCTTTTTATATTTACAATTGTCCAATTATATTTTTTAGCAGCTTGTAAAATCATATCAGCCAATATCTATATTCACGATTTTTATCATCATATTGCACCAGTAAATTCAGACTCCTATATCTATTACCGACAGCATATTGCAGCATTTGCAATATCTACTACAATTTATACAGGTGTATGGTTCTAAGCAGAAAGCTGTACATGCGCCCACAGAATTCCATCTAAAAAAAACAAAAGTAAAATTTAGCTGATGTTTTTCATAATCTTCTATTTCAGCAGTATAAGCTTGCGTGTTATATCTTCATTTTCAGTTGTGTATTTCAAGAAATAAACTCCACTACCAACATTTTTTCCGCCATCATCTTTACCATTCCACACAAAATTGCGCTCACCTGTTTCTAATCTACCACTAAACAAACTTTTCACAAGCTGTCCCTTTGAATTATAGATATTTAAAGTGATTTTTTTATTTTCAGGAATATTTAACGCTATCTTTATAGTAGGATTAAATGGATTGGGATATGCTTGCAGTCGGGTTTTAGCAGGAATAGTTAAGTCTTCCAAATGGGAAATTCCAAATTCTTCTTTAACCTGTTGCAAAAAGTCTGCCGCACCTTCATCTTGGAAAAAGTAGAGTGGAAATCCTAACAGGATAAAGTTTTCATTTTTTACAGCACAGATTTCTCCCTGATGCGAGCTTCCTTCTATGCCAGCAAAGTAATAAACTGGATAATTTGCTGTTTGGAAGCTGACAATGTATGGCAACCGGCCTTGGAAGGCAGGATTTAATTTATCTGGATCCACACTAAGTTCTGGATAATCTTCCGAATAAGTTCCTATCATCTCCCATTCGGAAATCAATTGGGTAGAACTACTTTGGGCAAAACTTTCTATAAAAGTTGCGGGAAAATAGTTTGCTGTTTTCCACCCAGAAAGCAATAGTTTGCCGCCAGCCAGCAAATAACAACCCAGTTCGTTCACATTTGCTTCAATATTTTTCTCTGAAAGATCATCATCGTGCCATAAAATTGCAGAATATTGGCTCAAAAGTTCCAGTTCAGGCTTACCTTCTGCAGCATAATCGTAACTGGTAAAATCTGCACCTAAACTCTCAGCATAAAACTCATCTACAGTAATATCATCGGGATTTCCTGGTGCTCCGTTGCCGTCTTTGCTCTCATCTATTACCAAAATTCCCAAATCCAAACTAAACTCCATCGGGCTAGCTTGTTTAATTTCCGAAAATTTGGAAAAATACTCAGCATTTCTTACGGCCCGTATTTTGTAATAATAGATTTCATCATTTTGCAGACCGCTATCCAAGAAAAAATTATCCGAAACTGGTTCCACATTAATTTTCTCGAAATCATCTTGCAGTGAAGTAGACCTATATATGTCGATACCATCGATCTCTATCCAGGAATCGTCCCAGGTAAGTAAAACTTCGCCGTCAGCAGCATAGCAATCAGAAATTTCCCAGCCATGATATTGGTTTCCTCTGCTAAGCAACCAGCTATTGGGGTCAAATAACACATCAATAGTAGCTTCTGTGGATATTGCGCTTGTAGTTTCAGCAGTTTGTGGTGAAGAAGCCACTAAAAGAGAATCATAACCGCTTTCATATTCTATTTGGAAGGGTGCTTGCACCCAAAATTCTGTATCTGTATTGGAAGTTGTTTGCACAAAAGTTTTCAAGGAATTTTCACCAACAAAGTAAGTATAATCGAAAAATGGTATTCCACTACCATAGATCCATTGCTGAAAAAATTGCTGCAAATCCAATCCGCTCTGTTGTTGGCAAATATCGATAAATTCCTGTGAAATTACATTGGAATTCTTGTAAATTTGAAAATAATCCTGTAAAATTGTAAAAAAAGTTTCATTACCCACTATACGGCGCAGCATATGCAGAACAGAGGCTGGTTTTTCATAGGTTGCTGGGGTAAAATAGGAATTATATTCCGGATCATAAACCGTGTGGGGGCCATTGGAAGCTGCCCAGTTTTTATAATAATTCTGGATATCATTTTGCACATATTCCAACATTTGGCTATACCCCTGCCAAGCTTCCATATAAACCGCTTCCGAATATACAGCAAACCCTTCGGATAGCCATACATCAGCCCAGGTAAGTGGTGTTAAACAATCGCCAAACCAATGGTGTGAAAGTTCATGCGCAATAGTCATTTCATATGTGTGATTACCAGTTATCATGGTGTTTCCCAAAGTTGTCATGGTTTGGTGTTCCATCGCACCAAAGGTAACCATTGGGACCACAGCATTGCCGTATTTTTCAAAGGGATAAGGGCCATAGGCCTGTGAATAAACCTCTATCATAAAAGGTAGGTTGGAAAAATCTTCGCTTGCGTTCTCATACTGGCTGGGCATCACAAAATTCTGAATCGGTAAATCTCCATAACTCTGATTCAATTCCTCATAACCAGCAGCATGAATACAGCTTAAATAAGTTGCCATCGGATTTTCTCCTTCCCAATTATGAGTTCTAGTGCCATCGCCATTATCTTCTATGGAAATTCGCAATCCATTGCAGGCTACCAGCCAATCTTCGCGCACCGTTATGCTATAATTTATTATCGCCTTATCCCAAGGATGATCGTAAGCCGGCCACCACCAGCGACAACCGCTGGGATCGGAAAGTGTGAAGACAAAATTTTGGTTGAAAATCATACCGATGTTATACACATCGTCACTAGTTTGCGGGTTACCACTGTAATTCACCAAAGTGGTAAATTGCTCACCAGGCGCTATACTTCCCAACTGAATTTGCAATTCTCCGTTGTTGTGGCTAAAAACCGCTTCGCTGCCATTAACCTGCACCGAACTAACATTCAATTCTTCCAATTCATAAGTTATCTGGTTCAAATTTTCTTCAGCTTCCACAACTGCTGCTACACTACCGTTTACAAATTCATTTTCATCATCTATTGTTACTGAAATATCATACGAAATGACATCAAATCCATGAGTCGAATCGGCCTTTACGCTATAATTTAGGCTATATTCCTCCAAATTATAAAACTTAGGATGAGCCCAAATGATTGTAGACGAAATAATTAACAAAATAATAAAGTATTTTTTCATAGTTTTACCTCACTTGCTTTAATTAAGGGCTTTTTCTCATACTCTAACAAAAAAATCAATCTATTTTTAAAAAATTATTTTTATTTGACAAAAAAAGAATTACTTTAATTTTTAGCACTCAGAGATATAGATTGCTAAATTCATCATAATAGGAGGAATTAAAATATGGCAAAGCAAATGAAATTTAGTCATGATTCAAGAAATTCACTCAAGCAAGGAGTAGACAAACTAGCCAATGCGGTAAAGGTAACCATAGGTCCGCGTGGACGTAATGTAGTATTAGACAAGAAGTTTGGTTCACCAACCATCACCAATGATGGTGTAACTATCGCAAAAGAGATCGAATTAGAAGATCCGTTTGAAAATATGGGAGCACAGCTGGTAAAAGAAGTAGCGGAAAAAACTCATGATATAGCTGGAGATGGCACCACTACTGCCACTATTCTTACTCAGGCTATTATCGAAGAGGGTTTGAAACATGTTACAGCAGGTGTGAACCCCATGTATTTAAAACGTGGTTTAGAGAAAGCAGCAAAAGTTGTTGTGGAAAAGATTAAGGAACTAAGTAAAGAGATAAAAAGCTCTAACGAAATAGCTCAGATTGGTACAATTTCTGCCAATAATGACGAAAAAGTCGGTGAGCTTATAGCTGAAGCTATGGAAGCTGTTGGTAATGAAGGTATTATCAATGTGGAAGAGGCAAAATCAATCGAAACTTATATGGAAACAGTGGAAGGAATGCAATTCGATCGTGGTTATCTGTCACCCTATTTTGCTACCGATACAGACAAGATGGTAACTGAATTTGAAGATCCCTATATACTCATCTATGATAAAAAAATTAGTGTGATGAAAGACCTGCTTCCTATCCTGCAAGAAGTAGCACAAACTGGTAAGCCTTTCCTTATTATTGCTGAAGACATTGAAGGCGAAGCTTTGGCAACATTGGTTGTGAATAAATTGCGCGGAACCTTGAATGTATGTGCAGTAAAAGCACCTGGTTTTGGCGATAGAAGAAAAGCTATGTTGCAAGATATAGCTATACTTACTGGTGGTAATGTAATTTCCGAAGAACTGGGTCGTAAATTGGATTCTGTTACTATGGATGACTTGGGCACAGCCAAAAAAGTTATCGTAGATAAAGAAAACACCACAATTCGGGAAGGAAATGGCGACCCAAAAGATTTGGAAGCAAGAATCAAGCAAATTAAGCAACAGATTGATGATTCTACTTCCGATTATGACAAAGAAAAATTACAAGAACGTTTAGCTAAGCTTTCCAGCGGAGTTGCTGTTATCAAGATAGGTGCCGCAACTGAAACCGAGATGAAAGAGAAGAAAGCTCGCGTAGACGATGCTCTGCATGCTACCCGCGCTGCCGTACAAGAAGGCATCGTAACTGGTGGTGGAGCTACACTTATCTATGCTTCCCGTGCTATCGATCAGTTGGAAAGCAAAACCCATGAAGAAAGAGTAGGTGCTCAACTGCTGAAAAAAGCTCTCCGCAAACCTGCTTTCCAAATAGCTGCTAATGCTGGTGAAGAAGGCGCTATCATAGTGGAAAAACTGCTAAACTCCGATGATATTCATTTTGGTTATAACGCTGCTACTTCCAAATTTGAAGATCTATTCCAATCTGGGGTTATAGATCCGGCTAAAGTAGTTCGTAGTGCTGTTCAAAACGCTATAAGCATCTCCGGACTTTTCCTTACTACTGAATGCTTGATAACCGACATTCCAGAAGAAAACAACGAAGGCGCAGGCATGCCTCCAGGCGGAGGAATGGGTGGTGGAATGCCCGGAATGTATTAATAAGTTAAAAAACTGAAATATAGAGGGCAAGTATACTTGCCCTCTTTTTTTGTTTATTCTATGGTTTTTTCATTTTTACGCCTACCCCGAGAAAAAGCAGATTTATGATGAAATTTATTGAAAAAATTTAGGGGTAGGTCAGATAACTTGAAATAAATAAACTACAAAAGATACGATAAATATACTACTCCACTTTCAGATTGGAAGAGAATCAAATAGAGCCCGCCAGTGACGGCCAAGCGTCGTGCATGCCAAATATTAGTTACTACTCAGAATAAAAAAAGATTGACGAAAGGTAGTCCGAAACTTTTTTTTGAATCTAGAACGATATTGTTCGAGAATTGGAGGAAAATTGAAAGCTGATGAAAAAAAGAAAATCATCACGCAGGTTGCTCAAAAAATATTTTCCCAATATGGTTTAATAAAAACAACTATCGCTGAAATCGCCCAAGCAGCACGAATGGGAAAAGCTTCTTTATATCATTATTTCAAGGGTAAAGAAGATATATTTAAAGAGGTCGTCGAGCAAGAGTACCAATTCCTGAAAGAAAAGACCAGGGAAGCAATCACCAATGAAGATTCTCCTCAAAAGAAATTGAAAATTTATATTATCAAGAAAATGGAATATCTGAAAGAACTCGCTAATATTCATAGTGCGCTTAAAGATGACTACTTGGAACATTACGCTTTCATTAAAAAAATCCGGGATAAGAACAACCGTGGAGAACTGCTAACAATTCGGGAAATTCTGCAGGATGGAGAAGATAAAGGAATCTTTGAGATAAACGATATTGAATTGACAGCTTTCGCCATAGCGACCGCTTTAAAAGGCTTGGAAGTTACGTGGTCGCTAAATATTTCTTTTCCGGAAATTGAATCAAATGTCGATAAACTTTTGGAAATAGTTTTCAAAGGAATAGTGAAGAGATGATATATTTTTTAACTAAACCGCGAATACAAAACCGATATGGTCGCACATTGAAGTGAGGAAAGATGAACATTATCATAAAAGAAGTTCAAAATAAAAAAGACTTGAAAAAATTCATCTCGTTACCTTATAAACTTTACAAGGGAAATCAATTTTGGATTCCTCCTTTAAGGAATGATGAATTTGATCTCCTTGATAAAGAGAAAAATCCTGCCTTTACATTTTGCAATGTTAAATTATGGCTTGCTCTTAAAAACGAAAAAGTTGTGGGAAGAATTGCCGGTATCATAAATCCTCGTTACATCGAAAAGTGGCAAAACAAATATGCTCGTTTTGGCTGGATAGATTTTATCGATGATGAGGAGGTATCAAAAGCTCTGCTCGAGACAGTGGAAAATTGGGGGAGAGAAAATGGAATGGAAGCGATTCACGGTCCTCTCGGTTTTACCGACCTCGATCCTGAAGGAATGCTAATCGAAGGATTCGAAGAACTGGGAACAATCGCAACGATCTATAATTATCCCTATTATTCCCAGCATCTTGAAAAATACGGATATACAAAGGATATAGATTGGATTGAATTTGAAGTTAAAATGCCGGAGAAAGTTCCTGAAAAAATCGAAAGGATCGCTAATATCGTTAAGAAAAAATATAAATTAACAGCCTTAAAAACTAAGAGCTCAAAAGACCTGAAACCTTATGGTAAAGAATTTTTCAAAGTTTTAAACAGTGCTTTTGAACCTCTTTACGGTGTTGTTCCTTTAACGGAAACACAGGTCGAAAAATATATCAAACATTATCTGGAGTTCATTCCCCATAAATTTATCTCTCTTATCCTCGATGAATCCGGTAAAATTGCTGCTTTTGGAATTACGATGCCATCTCTTTCTAAAGCTTTCCAAAAAGCATACGGAAAACTGTTACCTTTTGGTTTCCTTCATATCCTGAAAGCATTAAAACATAACGATCTTGTCGATCTATACTTAATTGCAGTTCGTCCCGATTTGCAAGGAAAGGGTGTTAATAGTCTCTTGTTTAAAGAATTAATCCAAACTTATATAGACAATAAAATAGAGAAAGCTGAGACGAATATCGAACTGGAAACCAACATTAAAGTTCAGGCTCAATGGGAATTATTTGAACATCGCCAGCATAAAAGAAGAAGGTGTTTTATTAAACATTTATGATTTGTATTATAAAAATTAAATGGAGAATAAAAGTATGAAAAGAGCAGCAGAATTACTTACAAGATATCGCATTGGAGAATTTACTGGTTTCATGATAATAGATAGTATGTGTTGATTATTTATCAAAAAAGTTAAACAGCAAAATATGTAATATTGATTATGCTTAATATAATTAATTGATTATAATATAATTAGATAGTTTTTTAAAATAAATGATTTAAAATAAATGAAAGGAGTTAATCATGGAAAAAAATGAAAAGAAATTAAGCGAATTTATCGCAAAGCATGTCGCAAATCTAAATTCTATTACAAAGGCATGGAAGGTCATTTTACCACCTCTTGAAAAAAGAGCATACAAATATTTTGTGAATAAAGGCGATCCTATCAAAGTAGGTCCGCGACAAGAACGGGAAGATAAATTCTATATAGCGTCAAATGCAGTAAGGGCTTCATTTAAAGCGTATGATAACGGTTCACCTGCTGTACGTGATCGGATTGTTAATCTATTTATCAAACAGTTTCTAACAAATAGCGACACTAAAGAAAAAATGAAAAAATTTGAAGAAGAATATGGCGTAATGCCACCAAGCTTTCTGGCTATTTCACCCGAAGGTAATTGTAACCTTCGTTGCAAAGATTGTTATGCCGCCAGCGTTGCCAAAGGGTTACCTTCTCTTTCTTTTGAAGATGTAGAACAAATCCTTAAAGAAAAATATGAAAAATGGGGAAGCTGGTTTACTGTTGTTTCAGGAGGAGAACCATTACTTTGGCATGATGGAGATATTGATATCATCGAAATAGCAAGACGGCATCCAGAACAATATTTTCTTATGTATACAAATGGTACACTCATTAATGAAGAAAGAGCAAAAAGATTGGCAGAAGTTGGAAACATCACACCAGCCATTTCTGTGGAAGGATTTGAAAAGGAAACTGACGAACGAAGAGGAAAGGGGACATACAAAAGAATTCTTGCTGCCTTTGAAAATCTGCGAAATGCTGGTGTTCCTTTTGGTATTTCTGTTACTGCCACACCCGATAATGCAGAACTTCTCATCTCCAAAGAAATGATTAATTTTTACTTTGAAGAGCAGGGAGCACTTTATGAATGGGTTTTCCAATATATGCCGATAGGACGAGGTGTGAATGTTGAGCATCAGGTTTCTCCCGAACTGCGCACAAAAATGTGGTCTCGGGAACAAGAGATAGTTCGGAAAGAACGAAAATTTCTCGCTGATTTCTGGAATGGTGGTACTTTTTCTTCCGGTTGCCTGGCTGGTGGTCGATCAGGAGGTTATCTCTATATTGATTGGAATGGAAATATTTACCCTTGTGTTTTTGTTCCCTTCTGGGAAGACAATATTCATGATCTCAAGAAACAGGGAAAAAACCTAACAGATGCTTTATACTCTGATTTATTCAAAGGCGTTCGTGACTGGCAATTATCATATAATTATATGTGTCCTCCTAATACTCGCGGTAATGAAATCAGACCTTGCTTTATACGAGACCATCACCAAGTTGCTCACGATTTGTTCGAAAAAACTAAAGCAAAACCCGGATATGATTCTGCAGCTGTTTGTTTGCATGATCAGGATTATTACAATAAAATGATCCAATATGATGAAGAACTTGCTGAGCACCTCGATCCTATCTGGGAAGAAAAATATCGTGAAAAAAATGAGGATAAAAAGTGAATAAATAATGTTCAATAATTAAGAATTAATGCTTGAATTAATGAGATGATATGTTTAGAAATTTCATCAAGTTTGTAATAAGAGGAGTTGCCGGAGCAGTTGTCGATACATTTGTGTTATGGGTGCTTACAACACTTTTTTTCCATTCCTATTTCACAAAATATGTATTATCTCCGGCAATCTCCTATGAAGTTGGAATTGTTGTAACATATATTATTTGCTATTACTGGATATGGAATAATAGAGTTAATAAGGGTAAATCTGATTTTTTAAGACGATTAATTTACTATAACTTTGCCCTAATAATTTCTCTTATTATAAAAATAATAGTGTTAGCTGCAATCAATGAAATATTTAATTTTTATATCCTTATTAGTAATTTAATTGCATTATGTTTTTCTGGGTTATTTAGCTTTTTTGCAAGTGAGAAGTTTATATTTATAAAGAGTGTTTCATCCAAATGAGATTTGTTTAGATAATCGTCAAATAATTTATAGTTTCTGTTTTAAATGTAGCCGTTTTAATATCATCTAAACCATTCGTTTCATGGGTAAAAGTAGAAAAATTCTTATATTTACTTTTTATTAGTTTCGATAAAATAACTCTACTATCTAATCCTGCAGTTAGTGGTAATATTATTTTTTCACTCAATTCAAGACCCAAGTCTAGATGTGAATTAAAAATTGTCTTAACTCTTGTAAAGAACTGTTCATTTCTACTAATTCAAAGTATCTTTCAGCTTTATTAGGGCTGCCAAGATATTCTATTGTTCCTGGCAGTGATTTCTTGATGTTCGAAAAAATTGTATTTTCACCAATTATATATCCTAAGTATATGAAATCATTAATTCCTTTTTCATCAATACTTTTTGAAGAATCATGTTGAATCAAATATTTTAATTGGTTGGAAACTAAAACTCTACCTTCTTTTCTTAACAAAAAAAGATTATAAACACCAATCGGATCAGTAATTAAAACATTTTCCTTTCCTAAGATTACTATTGAAAAAACACCATCGATGTTGTCTGTGAAAGACAATCCTTTTTGTTGATCTATTTTCAGTATTGCTTCAGCTGTTAACCAAGTTTCTTGCTCGAGGTGATAAGGATATCCATAAACAATAGTTGTTATTTTTTTTGTTTTATATTCAAAAATATCAACATCTTTTCCTAATGTCAAATATATAGATACACTACTATTTTCCAGTTTAAACTCATCTGTCATATTTTGTTTTTACTCCTATTCGCTCACACTCATCATAGATGGGACAACTAGAACATTTAGGATTGCGCGGAGTGCAATGGTTCTGGCCAAAAGCAACTACATAGGAATTAAAGTTCTGCCAATATTGCTGGGGAAGCTTTTGGCGTAATGCCATTTCCGTTTCATGGGGATTTTTGGTCTCTACATAGCCCCAGCGATTACAAATACGGTGCACGTGTACATCTACACACATAGCTGGCTGCCGAAAGGCAATTGTTCTTACTAAATTTGCGGTTTTCCTGCCTACACCAGGCAGTTTCAAAAGATCCTCTATTTCGGAGGGTACTTCCCCAGCAAATTCTTTTTCCAATACTTGCGGTAATTTTTTGAGATATTTGGCTTTGTTGCGGTAAAATCCGGCTGGATAGATTAATTTTTCTATTTCAGCTATACTTAATTTCTTCAAATCTTTATAATTATCTATTACCGAAAATAGCTTATTAGCAACCATTGAAGTGGTTTGGTCTTTGGTTCTAGCGCTTAAAATTGTTCCTACTAAAACCTTGAAAGGGTCCTTCGTTTGGGCCTCTATCAAATCTACTATTGGAGCTTTGAATTTGCTGAATTCCTCTTCTAATCTCTTATAAACCTTATCAATATTCATTTTTTTCCTCTAACCGCCAAATTGAAAATATAAAAGTTGTTGTCAATTAATTACACACAAAATTCGCAAGCTGCTCCCCCCCTACGGCGAAGCAGCTCACGGGACCGTGATCGAGAGAGGACAAGATTATGAAGTCGTTGACCATCCTCATAATTTAAAAACGATGAACTTCATAAAAATGGGACGAAAACTAAGAAAACTCTTCTTTCCATGCTATTTTATATGTTTTACCCTCTAAAAAGTAGTTTAAAGTAGTTTAAATTTCCCAAACTAAAATTAGTTCCTATTCCCCATATTGTTGGCAATAATTTTGGAATTTCCTAACTAACAAGAAATGAAAATGGTCGGGATGATTGGATTTGAACCAACGACCTTTCGCCCCCCAGACGAACGCGCTAACCGAACTGCGCCACATCCCGACTAGTGACAGGTTTCTTAATTTTGCTTTTCATGACAAGTTTTTTTTCTGAAGCTACAATAAAATTCAATATCTATTTAATTATTTTTATTGATACAAAATGCCAAAGCTAAGTTGATTAAAAATTGACAAATCACCTTCTATAGAATTTTTAGGAATTTGAATAGAGTAAGAGGTAGAAATGAGTTTGTTAAAAGTAGAAAATCTTTCCCATAATTTTGGCGATATAGATATTTTCAAAAATATCAGCTTTTCTGTGGAAAAGAACAGCAGAATAGGTTTAATAGGTAAAAATGGAAGTGGTAAAAGTACGCTTTTTAATATAATCAGCGGAAATATTTTACCTCACAAGGGAAAACTTTCTTACACAAAAAAAATAAAAATTTCCTACCTAACCCAGGAACCCAACCTACCAGAAGCAATGAAACTCTACGATTTTGTGGTACAATCTCGCCCAGACTATTTGGAATTAGAAGCAAAACTGCGCCAGGCAGAACATAATCTCAGTGAAGATAGTTCCGAAAAAAATATGCAAAACCTGGCCAAATTGCAACAACAATTTGAAATAATAGATGGCTATAACTATACAACACAAATAAAGTTAGTACTTACCAATTTAAAATTCCCGCAATCTGTTTGGAAAAAACCAATCGCTAATTTTAGTGGTGGGGAAAAAACTCGCATTCAGCTAGCAAAGATCCTACTGGAACCTTTTAATTTACTGCTTTTAGATGAACCCACTAATCATTTGGACCTTGCTATGATATTTTGGCTGGAAAATTATCTAAGAAAAATCGAACAGCCCTATATAATCATCTCACACGATCGTTATTTTCTGGACAACACTATTACCAAGATATTTGAGTTAGAAAACTGCCGTCTACACCAATATAACTGCAATTACACTAACTATAAAACAGCAAAAAAAAACAATATTGAATTGCAATCTAAGCAATATGAACGTCAGCAAAAATTCATCAAGAAAACCCAAGATTTTATTCAAAAAAATATGGCGGGCCAAAAGGTGAATCAAGCTAAATCACGCCAAAAAATGCTAGCTAAAATGGATGTTATAGAGAAACCGGAAGTTGAGAAAAAGATCAAATTGAACATAAACTCTAAATCTCGTAGCGGCAATGATGTTTGCAAATTACATCAGGTAGCTATCGGCTATCCAGACAACATCTTAGCACATAATATCAACCTGGAACTTTTCTATCAGGATAAAATCGCTGTTGTAGGACCAAATGGCTGTGGTAAAACCACTCTTCTTAAGATCATAAACCAAGAGCTGAAACCTTTGAGCGGTAAGATAAAACTTGGTACTGGCTTACAGATTGGGTTTTACGACCAGATGCATTTAAGCTTAAACGATTCTTTAACAGTAAAAGAAACTATTTGGCAGTTAGCTCCAACCGCAGATCAAGGTTATGTTCTGGGATACTTGGCTAAATTTGGATTTCGGGGCGATAATGTGGAAAAACCTGTAAGTGTGCTTAGTGGCGGGGAAAAAGCCAGATTATATCTGGCCAAACTATTACACGAACATCCTAATTTCCTAATTTTGGATGAGCCTACTAACCACTTGGATCTGGATATGATAGATAGTCTGGAGACCGCTCTGCAAGATTATGAAGGCACCGTGTTGTTTGTATCCCACGACCGTTATTTCATAGAAAAAGTAGCTTCCAAAAAATGGAGTTTTGAAAACGGTACTATAAGAGAAACTTCAGCTAACTTGGAAGATATTTTTGCCCAAATTGGCCGCGCTCAAACTTTTCAAAATGCAAAAAGAAATAGTGCTGATAAACCAAAAAAATCCACTAAAACAAATCCCATTATTTTGAAAAAAAAACTGCAGGAGATAGAGAACAAAAATTCCGATTTGGAAAAGTTAGAAGAAGAGTTAATTTCTCTTCAAAGTGAGTTTTATGACCCAAATATTTATAACAGGCCACAAAAACTAAAAAAAATAAACAGCGAAATAAAGAATATAAAAGATAATATAAACAGATTAAGAGAAGAGATCGATATTTTAGAAGAAGATTATTTGCAGAAGGTGTAGTATGGATGATGTTTATGAGATTTTAAAAAAACGCTTAGGTGAAAAAAAACTACAAAACAGGCTAATACGCCAAGTAAATCATTCCAGCGACATCATCAGCTATGAGCACATTAATATAGAGAATTTCTCTGTGATTTTTCGGTTAGGTCGCTATCTGCTGAAAGCCTTCAATAGTTACGACAGTGGATATCGTAATGCTTTAGATATCCAAATTAATCATAACCAAATTGTTCTGAGGAAACTGCCAAAAGAATTTCGTAATTATAAAATTTTGCATCTCAGTGACTTACATATCGATGGCAACCCTCTGCTTTTGCAAAATTTAGCCGATAAATTACAGAATCTGGATTATGACATATGTGTGCTTACCGGTGATTTCAGGTATCGCACTTCTGGTGAACTCCAGCCAGTAATAAACAGTATGGAAGAGCTGCTTCCCTATATAAATAAAGGTAAAGATGGCATTTTGGCTGTGTTAGGAAATCATGATTTTATTGAAATTGTACCTCTGTTAGAGGAATTAGGAATAGAATTTTTAATAAATGAACACAAAATCATCTATCAGCAAAAAACCCCTCTCTGTTTTGTTGGCTTAGACGATCAACATTTCTACCGTAATGCCGATATAAACGAAGCTCTGCCTCAACATCATAATAATTTATGTAAGATCTTACTTATTCATTCGCCGGAATATATCTCTCAGGCAAATAGCAAAATGGTTGACCTCTATCTATGTGGCCATACTCATGGTGGGCAGATATGCTGGCCTGATGGCAAACCAATATTTATGAATGCCAGAGCAAAAAACATATTTTGCCGTGGAAATTGGCATTACGAAGAAATGAAAGGTTATACCTCGAACGGCTGCGGTTGTTCCGGTATGAATATTCGTTTTAATTGCCCTCCCGAAATTACTATTCACCACCTGATTCCAAACAATTCAGTTGACTAATTTTTCCAAACTTTATTTTTTTTCATAGGAGTTAATATGAAAAAGATTCTTCTGGTTTTTCTGTTTATTTGCATATCCATAATCGCTAATGCCGAAATTACTTACGGTATTTTCCCCAGTCTTGTTTACCTTGAAAATGGATTTTTTATTGCTCCCCATGCCCGTCTCTCTACTATAAATTCTGAAGCTAATTTTCACCTAGGCCCGCGCCTGGGTTGGGTTATTAATCACAAACTTATTATTGGAAGTAGTTATAACTGGAATTTATCTTATCCCAAAATATACCAAGCTCACCCAGATTCTTCCTATTACGCTAAATCTGAATATGGCGGATTAGAAATTGAGTATAACTTCTTTCCCTTCCAACCAGTTCATTTTTCCATTTATAATTTAGTAGGTTTCGGTGGATTAGATATACTTCTGAATAAAAATAAAAATATTGAGGAGGAAGATTTTTTTATCTTTGAACCAGGTATTTTCTTAAAAATAAACCTAACCGACATTTGCCATGTTGCTTCTGGTATAACTTACCGGTATATAGACAAATTAAAAAACACCTACATCAGCGAAAAGGACTTAGGTGGCTTTACTGCTAATCTGGCGTTTAAATTTGGTTGGTTTTAAAAAATCCTTGCTTAAAATTTTTTCAAACTCTATTTATGAATAATGTTCATTATTAATTTAAGGATTTAGGGATCGATTTTAAAAAAGTATATAAAATTACAAAATAGGAGTTATGTTATGATGAAAGAAAATTTTGTGGAACTATTAGAAGTAAGTATAAAAAAGAATTGGACATTAAATGCGTTATCCGATTTTCAAAAAAAACCTATAACATTTGGTGATGTAGCAGCTAAAATTGCTTGGTTTCACGATTTATTCCGAAAAAACCATCTACAGCCTGGTGATAAGATAGCATTGCTAGGAAAAAATTCGACTAATTGGGCTGTTACCTGCTTAGCCACGATGTCTTATGGCGCTGTAGTGGTGCCTATCCTACCCGATTTCAAAACTGATGATATTCACCACATTGTAAATCATTCCGATTCCAAATTATTCTTTTGCTCGGAAATTATCTACGAAAAACTGGATGAATCTAATATGCCAGCTCTGGATTCAATCTTTTCTCTGGAAAACTTTGAACTACTTTTCACAAGGAAAAAAACATTAAAGCAATATTTGCATTTGCAAAAAAACAAGGGTAAAAAGCTGGATGTATCTGCTGAAACATTCTCATTACCGAAAATTCCTAATGAAAAATTAGCGGAAATTTCTTATACTTCTGGCACGACTGGCTTTTCTAAAGGTGTAATGCTACCACATAACAGCTTAGCTGCCAATCTTGTTAATGCCCAAAATAATATGCCGCTTAAAACTGGAGATTCAATTTTGAATTTCTTGCCCTTGGCACACTCCTATGGCTGCACTGTTGGGTTTCTGTACCCATTCTCTGTGGGCTGCCATGTTATTTTTCTAGATAAAACACCATCTCCCAAGATTATTATAAAAGCACTTCAGGAGGTTAGGCCACAGTTAATTTTAACTGTTCCGTTAATTATTGAAAAAATATATACAAAGCAAATTAAGCCCAAACTGAATTCGCAGCCGCTAAAAACCCTTTCTAAACTGCCTATTATCAGCAAGATGGTAAAAAAATCTATCAAGAATAGACTTGTTGAATTGTTCGGAGGTAATTTCCATGAAATTGTTCTCGGGGGAGCAGCTTTTAATAAGGAAACAGAAAAATTTCTGCATGAGATTAAATTCCCCTTCACTGTGGGCTATGGAATGACAGAGTGCGGGCCCTGGGTAAGCTTTTCACCTAATCATAAAATTCACCGTTTGCAAGGAGTAGGGAAATTCGTGGACACATTGGAAGTAAAAATCGATTCTGAAGACCCACACAATAAACCTGGCGAGATTTTAGTACGCGGCGAAAATGTGATGCAAGGTTACTATAAAAATGAAGCAGCAACCAAAGCTGCTATAGATAAGGAAGGATGGCTACATACCGGTGATATGGGCATCTTAGACGAAGATGGCTTTATCTACATCAAAGGACGCTGCAAAAATATGATCCTGGGACCTTCCGGACAAAACATATATCCCGAAGAGATTGAATCACGCCTGAACAATATGCCTTTGGTCCAAGAATCTTTAATCATAGAACATAAAAATAAACTAACCGCTCTGGTTTACCCAGATATAGAAACTGTGGACTCCCGCAAAATAAGCGATGAAAAGCTGAAAATAATAATGGAAAATAATCGAAAAAAATTGAACGAACAATTGCCAGCTTACAGTCATATAAATAATTTAGAGATCTATCCCGAAGAGTTTGAAAAAACACCTACTAAAAAGATCAAGCGATTCTTGTACACTATTGCGAGTAAAGAGTAGAATATAAAAATGCATAAAACCCTAAATGAAAGAACCAGACAAGCCTATACCGAATCTAAATTATCGATAATCTTGAACGTTCTCTTGTTTGGCTTAAAATTTTGGGTAGGAATTAGAAGTGCTTCAGTAGCTTTAATGGCCGATGCGTGGCACACACTTTCCGATTCTTTTTCCTCTATTATTCTTTTCTTTGGTTTCAAAATATCCAATCGCGGACCAGATAAAAAACATCCCTACGGTCATGGCAGAATGGAACTGATAGCGGCTGTTATTATAGGAGTAATTTTAGGCGTCATTGGTGTTAATTTTGTGGTAGAATCGGTGCAACGCTTTTTCAATAATGAATCTGCCAATTTTGGGCTTCTTGCTATAATTGTTACAATAATTTCCATAATTTTCAAAGAAGCGATGGCAAGATATGCTACCCATTTAGGAAAAAAATTAAATTCTGAATTAATTAAAGCAGATGGCTGGCATCATCGTTCCGATGCTCTTTCTTCACTGCTTATACTAGCTGGTATTTTTCTGGGAAGATACGTTTGGTGGATTGATAGCCTGCTTGGTGTTATCGTTTCTTTTATGCTTTTCTATGCTGCCTATGAAGTTCTTTCTCAATCGATCAACTCACTACTAGGTACCAAAATGGATGATGATTTTAAACAAAAATTGGAAGAATTTATTTGTTCTCAACTTGATTTTAGAGTATATCTGCATCATATTCATATGCACATGTATGGAGAACATAAAGAGATGACATTCCATATTAAACTGCCAGCCGACATGACGATCGGCGAAGGTCATAAAATTTCTAAAAAATTAGAAAAAAAACTGTTAGAAGAATATGGCATAAACGCTACCATCCACTTCGATCCCTATGAAAAATAAAACTATTATTTTCCCACTTCTCTTCATTTTTGTCATGATTCTAATCTTCATCGTTTATTTGGTATTTTTCGCTTACGATACTCCCAATAATATACCCAGCTTAAATAAAGAAGTAATTTTAGCTTCCCACGATTACTTACCAGCTGATTTACGCACCAATGCCAGACTTCTTATCGATGGTAAAGAAACCTTCGCAGCAATTTTTAACCATATTCAAGAGGCAAAAAACACTATTTTGATACATAGTTTCATCTGGCGAGACGACAAAGTGGGAAATATGTTAGCAAAACAGCTTTTGGAAGCTGCCGACCGCGGTGTTCAGATAATAATAGAAAAAGATAAACTAGGTGCTCTGCACGAAAAAACAGAGGAGAATAAACTCAGTTTTTTCCATAAGAAAGCCATTCCCTCTCTGTGGATAAAACAATTTTTCTTGGAAAAGCTCTATGCTCATCCTGGGAAATTTGGACAAAAGCCAGAAATTTCTTATGCTGGCAAGTTAACTGCTCATCCTAATATCACCGTTTCTGCCAATCAGATTAAAAACGACCATTCCAAATACTTTATTTTTGATAACAAAACTTTGGTTTTAGGAAGTGTGAACATTGAAGATAAAGAAGTTTTTTTTGATGCGGCTGGCCGCGAATACAGCGATTATATGATTGAGCTCGATGGCAGAAATTTTGTAAAGCAATTTTTACAGGAATTAAACGGTGAGCACGTAACCAGTAACAGCGAGGTGGAATTTGTTGTTAATAAATTTAAGCCAGTGCGGCAGTTTGAAGTAAAAAGCAAAATATTAAGCTTACTACGAACAGCGCAAAATTCAGTGATAATACAAAACTCTTACTGGGGCGATAAGGACGTACTACAACGTTTAGCCGAAACAGCCAACCGCGGAGTTCATGTACAGATATTCCTTCCCCAAACTGCCAATCTACAAACCGATCTTAACTTAAAATCGATGCGCTGGTTATTGGAACATAGTGCTTACAAGCCACAAATATATCTACATAAAAAAATGTTACATGCTAAACTTATCCTGGTGGACAATAACTATTTGCTGCTAGGCTCTTCCAACTTGAATTCGGTTTCATTGGAAAAAATGCAGGAAACAAATGTGCTTATCGATTTACCAGGTAGTGCCATATTGCCTAAACTGCAGAAAAACTTAACCAAGCATCGCCAGCAGAGCCAATTGATTAGAAAAGCAGAGCAACTGCAATATAACAGTTTCTTAGCTTTTTTCGAAAATATTTTTTCTTAAAAAAACAGCGCTAACCATACGCTTTTTTCTTTCTTGCTAGTGCTTTTTACCCTGTGTTTTGTATGCGCTGGTATCAATAGATAATCTCCTGCATGTAAATTCGCAATCTTGCCATTAGCAAATTCTATTTCAGCACTTCCGCTCAGTAAAATCACCCATTCAGATTCTTCTTGATCGTACCAAAAACCTGGTGCTGAGTTATGCCCGTAAGAAACAATTCTCTCTAAGCGCAATTTCTCATTTTGCAGCAGAGTTTCATTGAGTTCTTCTGGAAGTTTTGGAGGAATTCCTGAAAAAAGATTATTCATAGAATTTTTCTAACCCCGGATATTTAAATTGATCTGCTGCTTTTTGCTGGGAAAAGGTGAAATATTGTACGGTTGCCATGGTCCCTAACTGTTCCTCAGCTGTAAAAATTCTAGCTTCAATGATGGCAATATTACGTTTCATTTGCACTAAATTTGCTTCGATCCTCAAACTACCTTCCTTGGTAGAGATCGGTCTTTTATACTTAATTTCCAATTTAGAAGTAACGCCAGCTGTTTTCAGTTTTACAAATACTACCCAACTGGCTACTTCATCCAGCAAAGTAGCTTGTACCCCACCATGCAAAATATCAAAATATCCTTGCCAATGCTCTCGGGGATTCCAATATGAAATAATGTTTTCTCCATCTTCGTAAAATTGCATCTGCAAACCGCAGTTATTATCTTGGGCACAACCAAAACAGTTAAATCCTGGCATTTCTAAATATGGATTTTTCAGTTTTTTCATCTTACCTCCTCCTGCTTACTAATATTTTTTTACATTTATTTCTTGCAATTATTATTTTAAAAATCTATTTTGCAAAGGTGAGTAGAAATAGGTAACTTTGCCTTTATTATGTTTTTTATATTACCAGGGTATTGAAGAATATCAGGAGGAAGCAATGAGTGATCTTCATAAAATGAATACACCAATATTTTGGGCTGAGGGACATCCAGGAGAATTGAAAAGAGAAAGCTGGCAAATAGAAGTTACCGGTTTGTGCCAAATGCCGCAATCTCTTAGTTGGCAACAGTTAAAAAAATTTCCTAAAACAATAGTAGACGCAAGATTAACCAGTGTCACCCGCTGGTCGGTTCGGGGTAATTGGGGCGGTGTGCAGCTTGCAAATATATTGGAAGCAGTAAAAGCTGATTCCACTGTGAAATACCTCCGTTTCTGGTCGGTAGGCAAAATATACGATACTTCTATGCCTATCTCAGTGGCCAAACAGGAAAAATCACTGCTTGCTTATGAATTTAATGGACAATATTTGCAAGAAGATTATGGTGGCCCTGTTAGAGTGTTTTGTCCCTATCTTTGGGGCTATAAATCTGCTAAAAGTGTAGTAAAAATAGAGTTGTTAAACCACTATATTCCCGGATTTTGGGAAAAACGTGGCTACTCCGATTCTGGTAAAATTGAAGCAGGTGTAATGCGCGATATCAATAACGGTGGAAAAATCCGCACTATTCCAGCTGGAGAAGTAAAGGAATTTTTAGATGAATAAATTGAAATATAGTTATCTTTCCAAACAAGGAACTTATCGCTCTGTCAACCAAGATTCACTTGCCCTTCCCACAGAAATAAACACATCCTTATTACAAAAAAAAGGTTACCTTTTTGCTGTTTGCGATGGAGTTGGAGGCTATGAAGGTGGAGAAATTGCCAGCAAACTTTGTTGTTCCAAACTTATAAATGCCTATTATGAAGAAAAACAAGACGAGATAAAAGGCTGGTTTCAAACCAAAATTCAGCAGATAAATAAATATATTATAGAACACGGCCAGAAAAATGACCTGCATAAAATGTCCACTACTCTTACTGCCCTGCTTATAAAAGATAATAAAGCTTATACCTTCAATGTAGGCGACAGTCGTATTTATATCTATGAAAACTCCCAGCTTCAACAACTAACAGATGACCATTCCCTGGTATGGGAACAATATGAAAAAAATCTTATTGAAAAAGACGATATAATTTCCAGTTCTATAAAAAATCTCATTACCCAGGCTATGGGATTCGAAATGAATTTAGATATTCAAATAAAGGAGTTCATTCTACCAGAAAATTTCTGTTTCTTATTATGTTCAGACGGTTTAACCGATGTAAGTATTGATGATGAGATCGAGATGATATTTAATAAACAAAAAAGTTTAGATAAAATAGTAGATAAATTGTATAAAATTGCACGAGAAAATGGGGCGCAAGACGATGTTTCCATTGTAGTTGTTTCAAATTATCTGGAAAAAAGAGGTAATTCATCTAGTATAGGAAGTTAAATTGAGAAAAATTATTCTTATTACTTTTATCATTCTTATAAATAGCCCAATGTCTGTGCGCATGCATTTTATTTATTGAAGCGTAGAGTGAAGGTTTTGAAGTTAATGGTTATTCCAACTTGGAAAAGATAGAAATTTAATTCTTTCTTTACAAAATAGCCTTAAAAGATTATGTTTACGCAACAGAATATGCACCCAATAGAGGAATTTCGGTATAGTTGAAGAATCTTAAATTGGGAATTATTGAAGGTTTTGGATTTAAGTAAGCAGCATTAGGAGAGTAAAAGATGGACAATCGTTGGAATTTACAGGGGAAAAAAGCAGTAATTACTGGCGGTACCAAGGGAATTGGTATGGCTATTTTACAAGAGTTTCTGCATCTGGGTGCTGAAGTAATGGTGGTGTCCCGCACCAAAGATGATGTAGAATTTCTCAGTAAAAAACATGAAAATGTTGATGGAATTAGTGCTGATATCAGCGAAATAGAAGCTCGCAATGAAGTTTGCGACTACATACAAGAGCGCTGGGACAGCCTGGATATTCTGGTAAACAATGTAGGTATGAACATTCGGAAACCTACTATTGATTATACAGAAAAAGAGTATAACGAGATTATGGACACCAACCTTCATTCTGCTTTTGATATGTGTAGACTCTGCTATCCATTATTAAAAAATTCATCTCAGGGAAATATTGTAAATATAGCTTCAACTGCTGGCCTCACCCATGTGCGTTCTGGTAGTATATATGGCATGACCAAAGCAGCTATTATCCAATTAACCAAAAATCTGGCTGTTGAGTGGGCTGAAGATAACATCAGAGTGAATGCTGTAGCGCCGTGGTATATTCTTACACCACTGGTAGAATCTGTACTGAAGGATAAAAGTTACCTTAGCAATGTGTTAGAGCGGACACCTTTAAATAAGATAGGAGAAACAGAAGATGTAGCAGGTGCGGTTGCGTTCCTCTGCATGCCAGCCGCAGCTTATATCACTGGCCAATGTTTACCTGTGGATGGCGGATTTACCATCAACGGTTTTTAAGAAATTAATATAAATTGATTTAGAAGGGAACACCGAAAAAACAAAGGAGGAGACATGAAAAAATTAAGAAAAATTAGTACAATCATTGCATTACTTCTCGTAGTAGTTATGTTGAGCGGTTGTTTTGGTAATTTTGCTCTAACCCGTAAAGTTTACAATAAGAATCAATCTATTGGTAATAAATGGGCAAATACTGCAGTAATGTGGGCAATGATGATCATACCAGTATATGAAGTATGCGGATTTTTGGACGTAGTAGTTCTGAACACTATTGAGTTTTGGTCTGGACAAAATCCAGTGACAATGAACGAGAATGAAGTAGATATTCAGAAAGTAGCATCCGAAGACAACACCTATGAAATAAAGGCTACTAAGAATCGCTACGATATCACAGTGGTAGAAGGTAAAGATAAAGGCAAAAGCGTTGCTGTTATCTACGATCCGGTAGTAAATGCTTGGAAATTGCAGGCTGATGGCCATATTTCTACTATAGCCCAAATCGAAGGCAGCAGACTAGAACTAGTGTATCCAGATGGTTCAGTTTACAAAACAGATCTAAGATTAGATTAAAATGATAAAAATCGTTTTCTGTGCCGATACACATCTCGGTTTTGATATGCCAATATTTCCCCGTACTTCACACCGAAGGCGGGGAAATGATTTCTTTAATAATTTTGCCAAAGTATTGCAATTTGCACGCTCACAAAAGGCAGATTTTTTAGTGCATGGCGGTGATTTATTTCATCGTAGCAAAGTACCTGCATTGGTTGTTAATAAGACCTACAAGATGCTATTCGCTACAGCAGAGAATGGTATTAAAATTATCCTGGTTCCTGGTAATCATGAACGCTCTATCTTGCCGGATTCTATCTTTACCAAGCATCCCAATATCTATATTTTTGATGAGCCCAAAACTTACGGTTTTATAGAAAACGACATCTATGTTCAGTTTGTAGGTTTTCCCAATGAACGCGCTAATATTCGCGATAATTTCCTACATATTATAGAACAGGCCAGTGAAGGTATTAACGACTGTGATCATCGCTTCTTATGCTGTCATCAAACCTTACAGGGGGCTAATATTAAAAATTTCACCTTCCGCTATGGCCGGGATGTGCTGCCATTAGAATACATACCAGAACACATAGATTCTGTTTTAAGCGGTCATATCCATCGCGCTCAGGTGCTGCAACATAAAAATTTAACAGCAATATACCCCGGCTCTACCGAAAAAACTTCCATAGTGGAAAAAGATGAACAGAAAGGTTTTGTATATTTGGAACTCGATCAAGATGGTTTGAAATATAATTTCGAAAAATTACCAACCCGCCCCATGTATAACCTGGAGGTGGATTTTTACAGTGAAGATGAACAAAGAGTAGTCAATTGGCTCCAAGCGCATATTCAGGAATTTCCTCAAGAGGCTGTAGTGCGCTTGAAATGCGATATTCCTCAAACACGTAAACTGCTAAAAGCGGAATTACTGCAGAATATCTTTCCCAATACAATGAGTTATCGGTTAGCTCCGATATCACGGAAATCTTATGGAAATTAAAAACTTACCCAATACTTCAGGCATCTATCTATTTTTCAATCGGCAAAAGCAGGTAATATATGTAGGGAAGAGTAAAAATTTAAAGCAACGAGTAGCTTCCTATTTTCATAATAACAGCAACGATAAAAATCGTTCTAAAGAGATGAAACGAGCTATTAGGAATGTTAAAATTAAACAAACCAGAAATGAACTGGAAGCCTTGCTTTTGGAAGATAAAATGATCAAGAAATATCGTCCGGAATATAATAAAAAACAGAAAGATTACCCTTCCTACTGCTATCTGTACATCACTAAAGATGAGTTTCCTACTTTAAAAATTGTAGACGAACAAGAAAAAGTAGATGGAGAACTTTACGGACCCTTCGAAGACCGCTTTAAAGCTCAAAAAATAGAAAGACTTATCTATTCTATCTTTAAAATAAGGCAATGCCGTGATAAAACACCCCGACGGAAATGTATTAATTATAGTTTAAATAAATGTTTAGGACCCTGTTTAGGAAAAATTACAGCACCTGAATATAACAAAATTATCGAGGAGATACGTGATTTTTTAAAAGGAAATTGCGAAAAATTATTTAAAAAGATAATAAAACGTGCTATAAAAGCGGCTTCCGAAGATTTAGAATATGAAAAAGCAGCTAATTTAGAAAACAGCAAAGGTTATTTAAGACATTTTTGTAAAAAAATGGCATTTTTCCAAAATTTTAAGAATAAAACCCTAATTTTGAAAAGCCAAGAACTTAGTTTTCTTTTCCACAAAGGTCAAATAGCTTATAAATTTCAAGGTGAAATAGATGAAGATGACATAGATATTTTTACAAATGACTTACTTTCCAATGATGATGAGCGCCAAATACTGGACAGAGCTAATATAGTGTATTCCTGGTTAAAAGATCATGACGATACAATTGAATATGTATAGAGCAAACAGATGAAAAAAAAAGTTAAGCAATTCAGATACGTTAGAATTTATCAGCAGTTAGAAAAACTAATAGAGCCGGTGCAAAATCCTCAAAGTTCTATGGCAACAATTACAGCACTACTGCATAATAAATTCCAACACTTTTTCTGGACTGGTTTTTATGATTTAAAAAAAGATAAGCTTTTAGTGAACTGCTATCAGGGACCACTTGCCTGCCTAAGCTTGCAACCAGTTAAAGGGGTTTGCTGGGAAGCAGTTAACAAACAAAAAACTATAATTGTGCCTAATGTGCACGAATTCCCTGGGCATATCGCCTGCGACAGCCGTTCCAATTCGGAAATCGTGGTACCTGTGCGGAAAAATGACAAGATAGTGGCTGTGTTAGATATAGATAGCCGCGATTTTGATGCATTTGATGAAATCGATGCTGAAAACTTGCAGAAAATAACAAAACTTATCTACTCCAAATGAGCCAAAACAATTTTGGGAATGGCGATCACAATTGTGGGTATTTGTTTATTAATATTAAAAAAGAGAGGGAAAAACTACACTTAAGCCATTCATTACATGGAATTATATTTGCTCTTTTAGGAGCATTAGGCCAGGCCGCTGGATTGGTTTTAAGCAAGTATGGAATGGGTGATTTCAACGCTTTTGCTGCTACACAAATAAGAGTAATAAGTGGAATAGTGGGATTTGTACTGATCTTTTCTTTTTTAAGAAAGTGGGATAATATAAAAATAGCAATCAAAAACAAACCGGTTTTAAGACGAATTGGAGCAGGCGCATTTTTTGGACCTTTTTTAGTGATTTCCTTTTCGCTTTTAGCTATTCAACAAACTGGTGTAGCTTCCACAATTATTGCTAATGTACCTGTACTTATTATCCCCCCATCAGTATTAATCTTTAAAGAAAGGGTAAATTTCCGGCAGATATTGGGAGTCATAATAACGCTTATAGTTGTAAGTATATTTTATTTATAGGAGGAAAAGATGTTATCTAGAAAAGATGCTATTCAGTATGCTATTCAAAACGAGATAAAATCTCAGAATTTATACAAAAAGATGGCCAAAGCATTTAGACAAAGTGATTCTGGCGAAACTTTCAAAAATTTAGTACCTCTGGAAAAGATCCATGAGGAAAAATTAAGAAAACTTTTTCATAAAGAGTATCCCTACAGCAAGTTGCAAGTAGATTCCACAATGCTACCCCACTTAGATTCCAATAATAAGATAGATGAACCACGCGCAGCTATATTATTTGCACAACAACGTGAAGACACAGCTAAAGAAGGCTATTTAGAACTGGCAAATAGTTCCAAAGACCCTAAAGTAAAAGAACTTTTTAACCATTTAGCCAAAGAGGAAGCGGACCATCATGCCCTTTTGCAAAATATGTTGGATAAAATGGAGGGCACTATGATGTGGTTTGATGAATCTGAACTGGATGGATTGATGGAATACTGATAATTAGTAGAATAGGGAGTCCGAATATTCGGACTCCCTATGTTAATTCCTCTCTCACGTTTCCGTAAGCATAGCGATAACTTATTTTTAAATAACAAGTTGTCAAATATTATTTTTGATATATAAAATTATACAATCTTTTTAAGTTAGCTTCCGGAAATAGGAATGGTTTATAAATACTCTCCAATAGTATTAAATTAACTTCCTTACCCTTTTTTTTATCTTTACGGATAATTTTTTTAAATTCAGTAAAATTTAATAACGGAAAATTGGGAAGCTGATATGGCTCGAAAAGAAGAGATATCTGGTTAAATTCATCTTGCGATAATTTTCCCAAAAATACGCTATAGGCTGCGGCTAACATAATTCCCTTGGCTACTGCCAAACCATGTGGAAAGTTAAAATTTGTGGCAGTTTCGATGAGATGCGCAAAGGTGTGACCTAAGTTTAAAAAGCGCCTCTCCCCCATATCGTTAGGATCTTGTAGGCAAAACTCCTTTTTAGTTAAAATGGCTTTTTCAATAAGAGCCTGTAGTGGCGCTTTTTCTTTTATCATCTCTAAAAGTCCACTGTCAGCAAGCAAGGCAATTTTTTTTATTTCAATATAGCCATTATCAAATTCAGATTCAGGTAATTTATCTAAGAAATCTAAATCGATAATAATTTTGTGGGCAGGATAGAAGTTACCCAAAATATTTTTATATCCTGTAAAATTTACCGCAGTTTTCCCACCTACAGCAGCATCTACCATAGCCAGAAGAGTGGTAGGAACAAACGCCAGCTGGCAACCACGTTTAAAAAGTGAAGCCGCTAAGGCAGTGATATCGGTAAGAATGCCTCCGCCGATAGCAACAACCATATCTTCTCGGGTAACATCATGTTTTAAGAAAAATTTAAAGATTTTTTGCAAAGTTTGTAAATTTTTGTTTTTTTCCGAAACTTCTATATTTAATACAGCCCCTTCTGCTGTAATTTTTTCAATTTTATTAGGATACAGTTGATGTAGTTTGTTATCGACAACATAAATTTTACCTAATTTGGGAAAGTTTGTACTGTTTCCAAATATAATTTCATTTGGCCAAATCTTCTTCATCTTTCAATTTCCTTTCCCAGCAGAATTTCTTTGAATTTTTCAAATTTGGGTGAACGCATTATTAATACCCCGCTTATACCACATATCACCAGGGCTATCGCCACTTTTATCAATAACAACTGCCAACTTATTTGGAAATAGTTTATCCAAGCTGAAAAGGCCAAAATAACTATATTAGCAGCCAAAAACCAGAAATTATACTGAACAGGAAAGGCTTTTTGTACAGCGGCATAATTGAAGAAAACTATAAACATATAAGCTAAAATAGAAGCAAAACCAGCGCCGAACATCCCCCATTTTGGTATTAAAAAATAATTCAAAAGCAAATTGATAAAAGCACCCAAAACTACGCCCAAAGCTATACTTCTGGAACGCTTCAAGATATAAAACCCTAAATTTATCAGATTAAAAATACCTCGCAGAAACATGGAAATAACACTGAAGAACACTATCTTCCCGCCTAAAGCATAATTAGAATCTAAAATTAGAAAGATTTCCGATGAAAACAAAATAATTAACAAAGCAATCGCGCCACCGAGTATGTTGTATAATAAAAATAACCGTCGCAACATTATTTTTACTCTTCCCGATTCAGCCTGCTGTAATATATACGGAAAAAATACTAAATCGAAAATGCTTGTTAGCAAACTCATCAACATCCCTATCTTATAAGCTGCTGCATAAATTCCTACATCTTGTAATTTGTTAGGTGAAAGTAAGTTCAACATATAGCGATCGGAAGATTGCAAAATAAGCACAGCAAATGTGGCTGGCAGCATATAGATTCCAAAACGCAAAACCTCTTTTAGAATAGGAAGAGAAAACAGTTTAATCTTTTGTTCGGAAGTTTTAAGTTCTTTCAATATCTTGCCAAAATAGTTGGTGGCGTGCAAAGCAGAACAAATCGCAGCTACCAATAATGAAGCAAAAAGGTAAAATAAACTCAATCTCTGGGTAACAGCGCCTAGAATTATGAGTAAGAAAAAAACGAGATTTTTGGTTAGTGCTAAATAGGAAAAACGACGTGAATCTTGACGAATATTAAGTAAGATAAGGGTGACAGCCGTAAATAAATCGATAATAATAAAAAAAACTGTAAGAATAAAAATCTGTTCCAGCTGCGGTGTTAAAGGAATGTGTAAGATAAATTTAAGCAGTGATTGCCGCCAAATAAGCAACACCACGGTACCCAGCGTTGCAATGGAAAAAATTGCTATATAAATTGTAGTTACCAATTTAAATTTTTCTGCCTCAGTATGCTGACGATGATAGAGAGTCATAAGCGACTGTTGCAGTCCAAATTGGTAGAACATGCTCATTAGAGCAGCAAAAAACATTAGCAGCGAGTAGATAGCGTATTGACTGGGTAATAAATAATAAGTGAGAAAGGGCAAAATAAGAAAAACCAGTCCCTTACTAACTAAAGTGGCAAAAGAATAGTGCAAAATTTTGCGGAATAAGCCTGTTTTTACCATGGAATTACTCCAGGATCGTCGCAATGTTTGCAAATTCCTATTTTCTGTCGTTGCCCTTGTTGCAAAATTCTGCGATATTTTTGGAATTTAGGCGAATTCCAAATTTCCCATAACTTATTAGTTTTAATATTTCCCATAACTTCTTTAGCATAATAATCCATACAGCAAAGTAATACCTGACCCTGCCAATTTATAACCAGTTGGGATGTTGGACGCAAGCAAGGTTTTTGTACTAATTTATTTTTATGGAAAATTTCGCCAGTGCGATCGGTTTTGGGATAATCTTTATAGCTGCGTACATGGATGTGCAGAGGAAACTTTTTTTGCAATTCTTGCAAAATCGGTCGCTCACAATCATCGTAATTAGTTACTGCAAAATGATCTACACCCACTTCGATTAGCTGGCGCAGTTTAGTTTCATTCAAAAAATCACCATTTGTTACTACGACGATATGAGCCCAAGGTAGTTTTTGGCGGGCATAAGCTAAAAGTTCAGGTAATCTTTTATCCAGTAGCGGTTCTCCATAAAAATGTGGAGATATACGCCCAGCAAAGTTTATCTCTGCTAGTTGGTCAATTATCTGCTGCCAAAAGTAGGTGGAAAGTTCACCTTTACTACGTTGAGGAAAACGTTCGTTATTAAAGCAAAAACTACATTTACGATTACAGTAGGCGTATGTTTCTAAATTTGTGGATACCAGGCCATATCTTTTTTGTTGATTTTTTAGTTTAAATTTCCTAAAAAATCTTATTTTCAGATTGTGCAGATAGAATTTGCTCAGTTTATATCCCAAATTTTTGCGGGTAGCTTCCCAAGTTTTAAATTTTTCTAATAGAATCAACTGCGCTCTTTTCCAATTTTTTTGTAAAGCTGCCAGGTTTGATCAGCTATTTTTTCCCAAGTGAAATTATTTAATATATGCTGTTTTAACTTATCATTTTTTCTTTTATTTAGCATCTTTTCGGTAGCCCGCACGATATCGTTTACTGAATTTGGTTGTGCATATTCGGCCATATCTTCAAAATATTCCTTGGTGCCACCGTGTGGAGTTATTACTATATTTGCTCCTGCTAAACCTGCTTCCAAAGCAGCTCTTCCGGGAGTTTCAAATTTAGTAGGTAAAATAAAAGTATGACAGGCAGCATAAGCAGAAGCCAGCAGGGAATCCTCGTGTTCTATCCATTTTATCAGAGTGATATTATTGCTGGCAGCTATCTGCTCTTCACACCAAATTCCCTGAGGAGTTTGTAAAACATCAGCAATTATCACAGCTGGTACATCCATTTTCTGCAGTGCTTTTACAATATTTACTCCATTTTTGCGCAGTGAACCTAAATGGCCCACATATAATACAAAATCTTCCAAACCAAATTTCTTTTTAAATTCAGCTGAGTTCGCTGCAGCAAAACGTTTTTCCACTCCATTGTGAATTACCTCGGTTATTTCTGGTGCAATAGCCAAAGCTTGCTGCAGGAGTTCAGCTTCAGCTTTAGTATTAGGAAGCACTTTTTGTGACTGCTGGCATATTTTCTGAGTAATTGTATAATCTGAGTAGGAACGTTTCAGCAGTTTCCCAGCTATTTTTTCCAATGATAAATATTTTCTTATCATTCCAGCCTTATGATTACTAAAAAATATTGGATTAACCACATAGGGAATGCCGGCTACTTGTAGATTACGTGCTAGTGGATAGGTATTTAAATTAGCTGTAAAAAGGTGGACAAGATCTTTATTGGTAGGCTGTTGCTCTAAATTCCACATGTTATAAAGATGAACTTCGATACCTAATTTCAGCAAATTTTTCTGCAAAGAGAAAATCTTGTAGGTAGGACCTCCTTTATTCATTAAAAGAGCTTGATAAGTAGCAAAATATATTTTCATTTTTTCACCTTTCCGCGCCAAGCTTCAAAATTATACAACCAATCGCGCCAGCTCCATTTCCTCAGGTTTGGGTTCATCACAGGTTTTCCGCTCTTTACCAGCTGCCAATTCAATTTGGAAGTAGTTACTTTTAGATCTTTTGTATAAGTATATTTATCTTCTTTTTGCATATAAAATGGAATTTCTGTGGTTTCATTCAAAATTTCTGCTTCTTGGCGCTGTCGCCACCAGTTAGCATATTCTAACATAGTTTGTTTAGGCCAAGCTTGTACTTCCTGAAAAATAGCTTCCAACACCTGCCAATGTTTATGCCCTGGATGATGATAGATTATCAGCGGTTCCTGATATGCACCTTTTTGCTTTAAAACGAATCTAAAATACTCTATCATTTCCTGTTCTGTGAAATGAGAACGGCGTAACCTGCCTATACTAATGGGATGAATAGGAATTTGTAAGTTTGCAGAAAATTTATTACCGGTATAAGGATAAAATGGTAAATCATCGTAATTTAAAGAAAATTCGGAACTGTAGTCAAAACCCAATTCCTGTATTGCCAAATCCAGATTTTCGTTCCATTCTCCAAAGGGAGCCACAAATCCGCGCGGGAAAATACCATTTTTTTGCAAAATCGTTTTCCCTTGCAGCATATTCTGTAAATTTCTATCATAATCTTTAAAAACTCTATGCCTGAAGCAGTGCAAGCCAACCTCGTGATTATTTTCCTGCAATTTACGATAAAATTTCATTAGCTTAGTTTCTGCAGTTGCCTCGATGTACCATGAAGCTTTTATCTCATATTTTTCTAATAGCTCATACAGCTGTTCAACCTCGTTCAAATTGGCAAAATCGGTGTCAATACGAAATATAAATAAATTTTGCTCTGGTTGCGGTAGATGAGAGTATCTAACATAAATTTTGTGATTTTCCTGCAATATTTTTAGGAAAACCCGCTGCAGCCAGCGCCGGATATTTCCTTTACTAACTTTAGAAACAATTTCAGAAGGCAACTCGTAGCGCTCTGCATAAAATTTCTTACGCTGATTTTTGTTTTTTATAATAACATCTTCAATAGCAAATGGCAATATCCAAAAGTTTTTATACCTTTGTATACCAGATTTTAACAGTTTAGCTTCTTTAAACAGATAAAAATTGGTATGTAAATCCAATGGGTTCAGATCAGCAAACTCACCTTGTAAAAATATACTTTTTTGGGGATATATTTTGTATTTTAGAAACTGGGAAGCTACTTTGGGAGTTAAAATAATACCTGGCTGCTGCAGATTCTCCATTCCTGCTGAATAGGTATTCATTAACACCAGCTCAGCTTCTACTGAATCTGTTTCGGTATATGGCAAACCGATTTGGTTTAATATAATCTTCCAAGCGGGTGTTAACTTATTTATATGCAATTTGGTCACAGCAGTTCCTCAAATATCTCTTTCAGCTTTTTTTTGCGTAGTTGTAAGGAAAAATTTTCCTTTATCCGTAAACGAGGCTTGCTGGTTTTTCCCATTTCCATTGCTGTTTTAATGCAATTGTAAATGGTTATCAATTCTCGATCGGGACATATAACCCCGGTATTGCCGATAGCGGTTGGTATGCCATTTACATTACTTCCTACTGGCACACACCCACATAGCATTGCTTCACAAAGAGCATTCGGTAAACCTTCTCTTACCGATAATTGGCAATAAACAGATGCCTGTTGATAATATTTCAGTAATTCCAGAGGAGGCAGTTGATTTACAATTTTCAGATTTTTTACTTTTAGTGCACGCAGCCATTGGGCTGCTTCTGCTTCTGCTCCCACTATGCAAAATGTTATTTCTGGTAACAGCTTTGCCACATCTGCAAATTTATCTAATCCTTTCAAAATAGCTATTTCTGTAGTGTGGCAAGCTGCTACAGTTAAAACCATATTCTTTTTTGCTCCAGCTTCTACAAAAAAATTGGTATCAATGCCAGAAGGAACCACTTGAAAAGACTCGAGATTTAAGTGTAATTTACTTCGAGCTTCCTGTCGTAAGGAATCGTCTACAAATAGCACACGATCAGCATTTTTTAATATATAACTCACCATTCGGTAGGTTCTTTTTCTTAATAAACCACCATAATTTAAATCTGGTAAAGCAGCTAGTTCATAGCCTCCAACAACCACTACTGTTTTTTTCCCCAATATTTTAGATAGAAAAACAGCTAGCATAGCCCAAAAATCGGCAAACCAGATTAAAACCAGATCTGTCTGCTGAATTATACGTAGTAATTGAAGTATATTTCTCAGATTTTTTTGCGGTAGCTGTAATTTTAGAACTTCAAATTCATCTTTTAAAGCTTTAATATCCTGTTCAATAAAAGTTTTCTGATATGCAGAAACTACAGCTACTTTTTTCATCGGATAAGAACTACTTTACCTTGAGAAGTTTGTCCATCAGCAGTATAAACAACATAAAAATACATTCCTGATGAACATTTTTTCCCCTCTTTATTCAAACCATTCCAGGTAAATTGTTCGTAGATATTTTTTTCTAATGTTAACACTAAATCTCCTGCCAGGTCGTAGATATTGCATTTAGTTTCCCCTTTTGGCATGGTAAGTTTGCCCACATTTTCTATAAAAAGCTCTTCACCTTTATCTGGATAAAAAGGATTGGGAAATGCACGAGTTTTTGCCAAATCTTCTTCAGTGTTATTGTCTGGATAAATGCCTATCTCCACACTCATCAAACCTTCGGGAGTACCAATATAAAGCTTTCCATCTATCTCATCATAACAAAAATCGGTAATAGTATTTGATACCAGAGGGCTGTTTTCCCTATGATAGTTGGTAAATTTATCTTTTGCTGGTTCAAAAACAGTAATTCCATGGCTATCTGTTCCTATCCAAATTCGATCAAAATTATCTATAAACAAAGCTGTAGGATATGTAGGAACCGAACCATATAGGCGCTCTTGCCCTTCAATGTAGCGATATTCAGGAGTAAATTCATCGTACCAATATCCACGCCATTCTTGTTTTTTTATCTGAGTTCCATAACGCCACCAGGTTTGTGAATCACGCATAAATAAACCTTCGGCAGCAGCAATCCATATTTCATTCTCAAAAGCAGTTTGTCGCTCCTCGATATCGTAAATTCTACACCCAGTTAACTCGGTAAAAGGCGGTGTTTTCCAATGGGAATAGTCATTTGTTTCTGGCCAACCTTCACCTGTCCAAATTCCTAAACCAAAATAGTAAGAACCAAAATAGATCTCACCATTATTGGCAAAATGTGTTAACATCACTTTTTTATCCACGTCATAAGCTTCTGCACTAAAACTATGCACTATCTCCAGTTCTTCCTCTTCAGTTGAGATTACCTCTATATTATGATCGTATCCGCAAACCCAGATATAACCTTCTGGACCTAGAGTTATATTGGAAATGCAATTGCTAGTCATAGCGCTATTTGAAGTATTCAGATATTCCCATTTATGGGGCTGAACTGATTCATCTAAAATGCTAATGCCTGCCTGCCAACCTTCAGAAGACCCACCTGTCCATGCTCCAAACCATTTTCGGTTCTGCTTATCAAGGCCAATTGTAAAAATATTATGGCCTTGTAAACCGCTATTTTCAATCGTATAATTTTCCCATACCTGGCCATTGAAACTAGAAACTCCCTTTGTACCCTTACTTATTGCACCTCCACCGGCGTGCCCATTGCTAACCCACAATTTGTTATTCATATCCAGTTCTATGTCGGTAACCAGATTAGCTAAAATAGTATTAGGTTTACGCTGCTCTCCCCAATTGCCATTTTCATAAGTAATGAAGCCATCTCCCCAGGTGTAAGCATAGATCTTATCTTCAAATTCCCTAAAACCCATTATTGCATTAGTGTTTATATCTAAATCGGAAATTTCCCATATTTGAAGCTCATCGGCGTCCAGGCATTTTATTGCTATATCACCAGCGTCTATCACTTCCAGAAACATATCATCCCAAATTCCATATCCATACCAAATTCTGGACTGTGAATCCACAAAAATGGGATAAATAGCACTCTGCTCATAAACCAAAGGTGGTTGCATACCACTAAGATCAAATGCTACTAAGCCATTTTCAGTAGCAACTGCCAGCATATTCCCATTGGCAGATATATCAGAAATTTTACTAGAAGGTAGTTCCGAGTTTTCAGAATTCCAACTTTGCCAGGCACTGCTGTACTGCAGGGAATCGAGAGGAGCAAAATCTAAGCCAGCGGCACTACCGCAATAAAGATAGCCGTTATCAGTCAACTGCAGAGAAGTTATATTATTTGAGCTTAGCCCATTAATAATATTCAAATTATGAAATAAAAAAGGGAAAGGAAGCTCATCGCTATTTTTGAAAACACTAACACCCTCTTTAGTGGCAGCTATAAGCAGACTATCGTTATCAACTATGGCATTTACAGTGTTACTCATCAGGCCAATATCTTCTTTTATCGGCATTATAAATCTATTATTTTGAATTCTGTTAATTCCTTCATTTTTGGTTCCAGCGCAAAAAATCCCGGAGCTTTCTTGGAAGGTGACAGCTCTTATATCCTGGTCAGATAAACCATTTATAGTAGTGTAGGTTTTGGTAAATGTATTTGAATTAGAATCATACAGAACTAATCCACCCCAGGTAGCCAAATATATACCCTCTTCTGTCTCTTCCATCTGATAAATATGAGTTTTATTGGTATAAACCTGCCAATTTTTCTGAGCAAATAGAAAGTTAACAGTTAAAATCAGTGCTAACAAAAATATCCTTTTCATTTTCTTCTCCTTCTTCGGGTTAGCGTCCACTGCGAGCCAACATCGTAGTTAAAGTTTTCAAAATTATCGAAATATCCAAAGACAGTGCTCTGTTTTTTATATAAAAAAGGTCGTACTGCAATTTCTTCATAGTATCTTTATAGGAAGGTGAATGGTATTCATTGCTTATCTGATCCCAGCCGGTAATTCCGGGTTTCACCAACATCCGTTCTTTGTAAAAAGGCACAACTTTTTCCAATTCCTTCACCAATTCTGGTCTTTCTGGTCGCGGTCCCACAAAACTCATTTCACCTTTCAGCACATTCACAATTTGCGGAAGTTCGTCCAGTCTGGTTTTGCGTAGAAATCTACCGAAATTTGTGATACGTTCATCATTTTCATCGGTGGGTTTCGTAGAGTTGGCATTATAGTGCATAGTTCTAAACTTCACCACATTTATTCGCTTACCCATTTTTCCTAACCGAAGTTGCTTAAAAAAGACTGGTCCTTTACTGTCCAGCTTTATAATGATTGCTATAAATGGTGCTAAAATAAATAAGAATGGCAGCAGAATAATGCTCAACAAAATATCAAATATACGCTTGGAAATATCGTAAAAGCTTTTATTCCCTTCTGTTAAGTTTTCTAAAAACCAACTTTTATTAATAATATCGATAGGCACTTTCCCCGTCATATTTTCATAAAAATGGGAAAGATTAATAAAATTTAGCTTTAAAGAAAGACATTCGAACAAAATTGTGTTAAGTTTTTCCGACCTTATTGGATCACTGGCTAAAACTACTGTAGAGATTTTCTTTTGGCCAAGATATTTTTTTAAATTTTCTAAATTGGAATATACGGGGAGCCCAGCTTGGTCAACTTGCTGCTCACTCACCAAAAAATCTATCTGGTATCCTAAATGTGGTTTATTCTTCAAATCTGCAACCAGCTCACCTACCAGCTCGTTGTAACCCACAATTGCCAGATGTTCTTTAGGTAGATAAGATTTCAAAGACCAATTATAAAAATTACGCCATAGTAGGAAAAAAATTGCAAAAATAACAACAAAAATAGCCAAATTGGTTTTGGGAGTAATATCTATATGTGGATTTAAATAGAAGAATAGGGCAGCTATCAAACCGCCAGAAAAGAAACTACGAAAAGAAAGACGATAAAATTTACGATTATTAATTGCGAAATTTAAATTATAGAGTTCGGAAATATAGAAGATGATGATCCAAACAACAAAAACAGCAGTAAATGGCAAAAAATGTTGTTGCCACAACTGCTTTGAAGGAAGCTGCCCATAACGCACAAATAGAGTTAAATAGAGTGATCCATAGAAAACTACCAGATCCCCCAGCAGTAATATGAACTGTTTAATTTTATTCTGCACCATCGTATAAATCTCGGTATTTTTTAATAAATTTTTCGTGGCTGAAAATTTGCTGTACTTTCCACAAGGAACCTTCTTGCCACTTTTGCAAATTCTTATTCTGCGGTAAAGTTCTTAATACCTGAACCAATTTGTCAATATGATTTACAGATACAAGCACACCATTGCGCTGATCTACCAATTCGTCATTACCTTTAATATCGGAAGCAATTATCGGTAATCCATGCGCCATTGCTTCCAAAATAGAAAGTGGCAGACCTTCCCATTTGGAAAACAGCAGAAAGGCATCGAAACTACGCAACCACCAGTTTATATCCTTCTGCCAGCCCGGTAAAATTATTCGATGCTCCATCCGATTTTTGCGTACCAAATGCTGAGCTTTGTTCAAAAGTGAACCAGCACCCACAAACACAAATTTTAGTTTCGGATTCAATTTAGCAGAAATAATTGCTACCTTTACGGTATCAACAATATTTTTTTGAGGTTCGAAGCGTAAAGTGCTGCCAATCACAAAAAAATCTTTAAAATCATCAGGTTTTTGCCGCTGTTGTTTAGCTACTTCTACCCCATTGTAGATTGTTACGGCTTGTTTGGCATTCACAATATTTTTTTGTAGAGCTAGCTGACGCTCGTAGTTATTAACAAACACAATTTTATCGCTAAATTTTGCTGTAAATTTCTCGGCGAATTGATAAAATTTATTTACCAATTGGTTCTGATAAGGATGGAAACTGAAACCATGTACAGTATGAAAAATAACCGGTACACCTGCCAATTTAGCGGCTAATCTTCCTAAAATACCTGTTTTGGAAGCATGAGTATGCACAATATCGAATTTGTATTTTCGGAAAATGAAAAAAAGCTGAAAAAAGGCTACAATATCTAACGGAGTAAATTTGCGATAGAGAAAATTAGCAGAGATGTGAGTGTAACCCAATTGCTTTACCTTTTCTACTAAAATACCACCACTGCGAGTTATCACATATTTTTCATAAGCAGTTTCTGGCAAAGCAGACAAAATATCTAAAAGTACCCGCTGCCCGCCAGCTAAGATCGGTAAAATCTGTATATGGGCTACTTTTTTCACACTTCCTCCAGGATATCAGCCAATTTACGAGTTAAACTTTTTCTAGAATAAATGCTGTAATCTTGTGTGTCCAGTTTAAAATTGTTATTGCCGGATATCATCTCTTTTATATTTTTTTGAATTTGGCTAACTGCATCGATAGGGCAAATAAGGCCAGCTTTGTGCTGTGAAATTAACTCAGCCGCTTCTCCCTGGGGTGGTATCATTGCCAAAATTGGTCGGCGAGCAGCTAAATATTCAAAGACTTTTGCTGGAATCACTATCTCGCTTTTGTGCTTAGCAATAAATAGTAACAGAAAATCGCTTTGTTGCAAATAACGTACACTTTCCCGATGATTTACCTGAGGAATAATCTGTAAATGTTGCTTTTTACCACTTTTTTTGAACATTTCTTTTATATGTTTGAAATAATTTCCTACAAACCGAAAAACTACATTTTCTGGGATTTCCATGGTTTCTAAAGCTTGCAAAAAATACTCTGGTGTACGCTCGCCATAGAAACCTCCTGTATAAGTAAAAATTATCTTATCATCATGGGTTTGGATATTTTCTTCAAAATCCTGGCTATCGTAGCCGTTGTATATAACCTGAAATTTCTGCGAATCGATTTGAGGATAGATCTCTTTTATTTTGTCTTTGGCACGATGAGTATTCATAATTACTTTACTGGCAAATTGTAGTATTTTCGCTTCCCATTTCTTTGCTAACTTTTTATGCCATTCTGAAAAGAAACTGATCTCTGGTTTTCCCAGCCATAAATCACGATAATCTAAAATAAGGGGTAGTTGCAATTTTTTTGCTATTTTGTAACCGACCAGAGCTGAACTATAAGGAAGTAAAGTAGCATAGACAGCTTTAAAATTATAAATTTTCCCAAGTGCTACACCTTTATTAACCGCAAAAGGTAACCATCCTATTTTAGAATCTATAGGAAAGATATCGCGCCATAACTTTTTGCGTTCCTCTTTCACTTCGGTATAAAGTCGTTTCCTCTTTCCCCTCATTTTTTCCAAAATATGTAAAATCCGCATGGGATCGGCAGAGCCGCTACGATAGATAGGAATATCGGAAATCTCGGTTAATAAGGTGGGGTCGTAAGCTACATACTCGATATCTTTTACAGTGAGTACCACAGGTCGCCAACCAAATTTTCCAAGATATTTAGCAAATTTTTGAACTCTTTGCACACCCGGCCCCCCCAATGGTGGGAAAAAATAGGATATCAAAAGTAAGTCCTTCATGCTTCCTTCTCAATTTCCTTTTTGGAAAGCTTGATGCGCAGCCTGGTATCAGGTTTTATTTCGCTAAAAAATATTCGGTCTTTTGCGAATTTTACCTTAGTCCCATTAAATTCAAATGTATTCTGTTTGTCGTAGTAGGGTAAGAAAATTTGGTTTTCATCTTCACGATTTTTATCATTTTCCACACTGTCGAAACTATTATTTCCTACAATTGTAAGTACAAATTCTGGTAAATGATCGGGGAAATGAATGATTATATCATCTTTGGAATCGGTGATTTGCACATTTTCTCGTTTCTTCCACCAGTCAGCGATTTGTTTATAAGTAGCTTTATAGCAATTATCTTTATCTACCTGCTGTAGAATTTCGCTATAAAATCCTTTCAAATAATCGATCTCAGCAAAATCGGCACAGGTAAAATCCATACTATAAAAGCCGCCATACTGTTTCACTCCCTTTATAGTATGGTTAAACAGCTTTTTAGCCTCCTGTTTTTCTATAATACTAAAAGGCGATTTTTTTAGGCTAGAAGCTCGAAAAGCTAATGGTAGTTCCAAAATAGTATCGCGAACTAACGCTAGCTTTGGTATTAATTCTGTAGCATCATTCACAGCATAAGGGTGATACGGTAAGGCAATACCACATTTAAAACCTGGTCTTGTAAGTAAGGTTTGCGAGCTGTCGTAAAAAAAGCTGTGTTTATAATGATATTCAGCAGTAAATTCAGGAAAATAACGAAAACAAATCTGACGTATCCCTATTTTATGTTTATTGATAAGTTGACTAATAGAATGTTTTTGGTGACTTAAAATATCAGATTTAGCAGATTGGTAAGAACCTAACAGAGCTATCTCTTTATTTTGTTTTTCTATTCTCTCCAATTCTTCCAAAAGATCTCTATCATCTAAGTCATAGTCCACATCATATTCATTTTCGTGTTCGCTTCCCAAAAAAAAGGTAGATTTAAATTCAGTTTCGTTTTCTATCTCTTCAATTTCGTCGAAGTTCCAGTATTCTTCTATATTGGTAAGAATATATTTCAATTTGCTATATAGATTTTTACACACATATTTTACGTGTATAATAAGTAATAAATCTTTGAAAAAACTTTTAAAAAAGCGTCCCACAGTCCATTTTTGTAACCTATCTAGCTGATGGGAAACCGCAAAACCATAATCTTGGGCAGCTGGCCACATCTCTTTTTTAGTTAAAAAACAACGTCCGCTGCGGGTTACTGCGTCCTTAAGAACTTGTTCTATGAACCACAACATAGCATTTACATATGGATAATAAAAGAAATCATGGTGCAAGTATTCACTATCGGGGATTCTGCCTAAACTATCTCTCTCAGCATTTACTGTTTCGTAGTTACAAAGGTTAAAAAACACATTAGCCAGCAGGTCAAAATGGAATTTTACATAAAAAACTTGCTCATTTTTCAAATAGATAATAGGATTTCTAAACTGCCAATCACAAATTATAGGAAGTGGATCGCCGATGTTGATTTGCTGCGTATATTCACGAAGCTTGGTTTTGGGAATTTTGCCGGGTATAAGCAATTCTTTAAAACAAGGGATAAAGCAAAGTAGGCGGTCTTTTCCTAATTGCAATTTGCCCTTATCGGAAAGCTCTGTTTCTGCATAATAGAAAACAATATCGTGTTTACCGATCTCTTTCTGATTGGAAGCGAATTTATATTCGTAGCCTAAAGTTCTGAAAATAAAATTAAAAGCGAATTTAATTTGATTTTCGTATCTTTGCAATTTATGGTCGATAAATATCGCTATCACCTATTATTTTCCCTTTTTATACTTATTCCCATATAAATTAAACTAGAAAAATCTTGCCAAATTATACATTTTTCTGCGAATTTGCTGCAAGCGGATATAACTCAGTTGGTAGAGTGTCAGCTTCCCAAGCTGAATGTCGCGGGTTCGAGTCCCGTTATCCGCTCCATTTTTCTTAATTTTGGATCTGTTTACAAGTTTCAGCATTCATATTTTCCACAATTGCCGTTATCAGTTTCATTAGCTCTTCAAAATCGTTCAAACTGATCAAGCAATTATGGCTATGAGCATAACGAACAGGACAGCCCAGCACAATAGTGGGAATTCCCATATTGGCAATATGCATGTTGCGGCCATCTGTACCACCACCTTTACGCACAGTAGTCTGATATGTGATATTATTTTCTTCAGCTAGATTGCAAATGAAGTTGCGCATTTCTGGTTTCACTATCATGGTAGGATCAAAAAGTCGCACCTGGGCACCTTTGCCGACAGCAGTTTGCGAATTTCCGGGAATACCTGGTATATCATCTGCTGGAGCACCTTCCAAAACTATGCAGATATCGGCATCGGTTCTATTGGCAAGGGAAGCTGAGCCTCTGGTACCAACTTCTTCTTGCACGCTTCCTGCTAAAATAACAGTATTAGGATGAGAAATTTCTCTCATTTTCTTTCCCAGTGCAATAAGCGCCGCCACACCAACTCGGTCGTCGAAGGCTTTGGAAAACATCCTATTATTTTTTTCCGAATAATGAAAATTGGCTACCGGAACAATGGGGTCGCCGATCTTGATCCCAAAATTTTCTTTCAGGTCTGCAGCAGAGGTTGCTCCCACATCGATAAACATATCAGCAATTTCTAACTTCTTTTCTTTGACTTTAAAATGTTTCGGGATCGAACCAATAATACCTGGAAAACTTTCATTCTGGGAATTAAAAACCTCCACCGGCGAAGAAAGTAATGTATTTGGATTCCAACCACCGATATTGTGGAATTTAATAAAACCATCTGGATGAATATCGGAGACTATGAATCCTACTTCATCCATGTGAGCTATGAACATAATTTTAGGAGTGCTTTGGCTGCCTTCGTACTCGCAGAGAACACTTCCCATATTGTCTTTACTAAAGCTACAATCTGCTGCTAGTTCTTTTTCTAAATACCGCGCAATACGTCTTTCATAACCAGATATTCCTGGTAAAAGTGTTAGTTCCTGCAATAGATCCCTATACTTCATAGCATGCTCCTTCAAAATATTTATTTTGAACCAAAATTAGGAAGCTAGCAACACTCGTAAAGAGAATATTTCAAATAGTTAACGGCAATTTACCTAGTTTAGAAAAGTTATCTGCCTCTTTTATCCAAAATTTAAGAATAATTAGTGTTACACCTAGTCCCAAACCAAATTGGAAGGCGGTTTGGTAGACTATATGGAAACACCTATCAAAATAAGATGGTGGAGTAGGGTTACGGCTAAGCTTACCTAAAAAGCTATTAAAAGGGAAAAGTATTTTAATTATTTGCTACTTGTTTACTGTTTAGCAGCTTGCAGCAAACCATTTAGATCGATAGCATCAAAAAATAGTTGAGCAGTTTCCTGATTTGAAGCTCGTTGAATTTTTATTGCAACTGCTTGTTGCACAGCAGTTAACTCATGATCTGCTTCACCTCGTTTTTCTATGACAATGAACCAACCTTTTTTTTCTTTAACTTCTAACCCGCGCTGTTTCATAATTCCTTTCATCATATCACTTCTTGCTGCCATTTGCTGGTATGGTTGTACTATTTGAGGTGAGTTAGTAAAATAAATTTCTACTTCTTCATCAGATTCGCTTTTTTTATATTCGCATCCTGCTTCGGTAACTCGTACATCGCCTTCCGCTGTTGGCATTGAGGTTGTATTTGTCTCTACTTCACCCTTCTGCCAACCAGATGGTGCAGCTGGTAAAAAAGGCGTGAAGGCAGCAGAAATATTTTCGCTGATGGCAGCAACGGCTTTTTGTAGCATCTGATGTGCTTGCTTATAATCTTCTTGTAAATAGGCTTTACGTCCCTTTTCAATAAAATCTTCCACCTCATCAGCGGTAATGTTCACAAAAATGGTTAGCAAAAACATAAAAGCTAAAACATACATAAATTTGTTCTTTAAAATATACATAAATTCCTCCCGATTAATGTAACGTATTTGCTTATTTTTGAAACTATTATGCGCTCATAGCGTGTCAAGGAAGAATTACGATTGCAGTTTATTCTCAACTTTTTTAACGACCGGCTGCTGTAGTAAGTTCAGCAATTTTATTTTGCAGTTCTGGGGAAAGTTGCTCTGGCAACACCCGCCATTTCCAGTTATCACCTAAAGTACCGGGTGTATTCATACGAGCTGAGTTATCCAAATTCAAAAAATCCTGCATAGGAGCTAATGCCATCACTGCCCGTGAATGCCAAGCTGTTTCGATCAACTTCCAAGCTACATTGCTACCATCGAACTGCAAGTAGTGGTGCAGATGGTCTTTTACAGGTTGAGGAATATTTTCATACCAGCCCCGAGTAGTTTCGTTGTCATGAGTACCAGTATAAACCACACAATTTTCAGGAAAATTATGGGGTAGGAATGGATTATCGTCGCCCGAGCCAAAGGCAAATTGTAAAATTTTCATACCAGGTAGATTAAAATCATCGCGCAATTGCTCCACTGGTGGTGTTACAGCCCCCAGATCTTCTGCTATGACTGGTAACTCTCCTAATGCTTTCAACACAGCTTCCAGCATTTCTCTTCCCAAGGCTGGTTGCCAAGTTCCATTTATTGCTGTATCGTCTTCTGCAGGCACGGCCCAGTAATTTACTAATCCTAAGAAATGATCTAAGCGAATAATATCACAGCATGATAAGGTAATTTTAAAGCGATTAATCCACCATTTGAAACCATCCTCCTGCATGGTTTTCCAGTCGTAAAGTGGATTTCCCCAAAGCTGTCCTGTTTCGGTGAAAGCATCTGGCGGTACTCCCGCCACATGGGTGGGCTGCTTGTTTTCATCAAAGAGAAAATATTCAGGATTTGCCCAGGCATCAGCACTATCAAAAGCAACATATATAGGTATATCTCCGATTATTTTAATATTTTTACTATGGGCGTAATCTTGTATCTTGCGCCATTGATCGTAAAATATGTACTGTAAAAATTTGTAATACCCGATTTGCTTAGCTAAATTTGTTTTTATTTCCTGCAATTTCCCAAAATCGCGTTGTTTCAACTTTTCGTCCCATTTATTCCAAGGTTGGCCATTTTTATTATCTTTTATTGCCATAAAAGTAGCGTAGTTTTCCAACCAAAAATTGTTTTGCTTACAAAATTCTTCATATTCGCTGGTAGCTGTAAACTTTTGGTAAGCTTTTTGCAATACCTGGTGTTTTGCTTTAAATACAGCACCAAAATCAACGCTAGCTGTATTGGCAGGCATATTTTCCAAATCTTTTTGTGCCAACAAACCTCTTTTTATCAGATCTTGCATATCTATCAACAAAGGATTGCCAGCAAAAACGGAAAAAGTTTGATAAGGAGAATCACCATATCCTGTGGGGCCTAATGGGAATATCTGCCAAAGTTTCTGTTTTGCAGCTACTAAAAAATCTATAAAATCAAACGCTGACTTCCCTAAACTGCCAATACCATGGTCGCCAGGTAATGATGTTATATGCATTAAAATACCACTTGCTCGCTCAAATTTCATAATACCTCATTTTTCTGAAATCAATTGACTATAAATTTTCATATATTTTTGGGCAGTGTTTTTCAGGCTAAACTGCCGCTTCGAACTACTCATTATTCTTCTCAACTCACGAATTTTTATCTCTTTTGGTTGTTTATAAAACTTTAAAGCTTCCGAGATCCCGTATTCCAAACCCTGTCGGTCTGCCATTAGGAACACAAATCCATTACCCTTGCTTTTTTCAAAATCCAGGTGCTGAATTGTATCTTTCAAGCCGCCTGTAGAACGCACAATAGGCAAGGTGCCAAAACGCAAAACCTCCATCTGGGGTAAACCACATGGTTCATAGCGTGATGGCATCAGAATGAAATCTGAGCCAGCTTTTCCTAAATTACTTAAATTTTCCTGGAAAGAGCGATAGGCCACATTAGGATATTTAGCTGCCATTTTTTTGATTTGGTTTTCATATTTGGTATCGCCATTTGCCACTACTGCCAGTTGGAATTTGTATTTCTCAATAAAATATTGCAAATTATCTAATAAAAGATCGGGTGCTTTTTGGAAATAGAGGCGATTCGGCCAGAAGAAAAGTGGTACTTCTGGCTGCAAAGGTAAACCCATTTTCTTTTGGAAGAGTGCCTTGTTTTCCGCTTTTTTCTGCGGCATAGTGTGTTTATTAAAATTGATGATATGGGGCATTATTTTAGGATTTACCGTGTCATTGGGTGCATTCAGTATGCCCACAGCGCGTCCCTGGTCGTATTTATCTTTTATGGTTTGGTAAATAGAAGTCGGAACAATATCTGGATAATAGTTATTTATCAATTCTTTCAAAAATGTTTCACTAACTGTGTTAAAATAATCACAGGCTAAAATGCCGCTAGCAGTGAAATCTACACGATTTGTGCTGAAATGTTTTTGCCAATTCTGGGTAATATTTTCAGGAAATTTCTCAAAGTAGAGGTGTTCAGCAAACTCAAGTGGTTTCAATCCACTTAATTCTATGTTCATCAAGGTCTGTTTCTCTGTAAAAATATTGTGTAGAGTAAATAGCGATTTAATTCCCTTACTTTTTGCTGCTGCTGGAACTAAGGCTGTCATCCAGTCGTTACAATGCACTACATCTGGTTGAATCCAATCCAGCAGATCGTTAATAATAAATCTTTGAAAAACTAATGCCCGCCTAACTCGGGAATGCAATTTATTATCCTCGTAAGGATCATTAATATAGGAAAAAGCGCTATCGTTTACTAAATGAATGCCTTTTCCACTTAAAATTATGGCGAGGCGATCAAGCTGTTTGTTGGTAAACTTGGCAATATTGCGAATTTTATTATCGTATTTGGGTAAGACGATATGCAGTTCGTAATCACCACTCTCTTGCAAATAACGGATAAGGCTGGCAGAAATATCGCCCATACCGCCGCCTTTAGCCGCTACTAAATTGGCAGCATTTCCCATACCTTCGGGCAATTCGGTAATTTCGGGGGTACATATAAGAATTTTGGGCTTGTGAGATTTTGGCATCAGTTTTTGGTATTCCTGATTTATCTCTTCCATAGCTTCTGTTTGTGGCATTATTTACCCTTTCTTAAAATAATTTAATAACTCTTCTACCTTAAACTGCGATTGTTGCTTAGCTTCCCATAAATTTACCATAAATTTCTCGAAAGTTTTGTATTGTTGTTTTAATTCTCGGAAAGATAGATTGAACCAATTAACCGAAAAAAGTGTTAAGAAAAAGTATTCAAATTTTTCTTGCCTGAACCAGAGAGTATTTTCATATTCGTTTATCTCTAAATATTTGCGAATAATATCGTTGTTAAATAGACTTCGTACCACTGTGAAATAAGTTTGAGATTCCAATTGTTGCCATACGTTTTCTGTTGTTAGAGCTATTTTTAGTCTTTCCAAAGCAGATTCAGAGTTAATATTTCCCAGTTTATTCAAAATGATTGTTTTCAGGCGTTTTTCTTCCAATATACTTAAAGCATCAATTTGGTCTGTTTCCAAATTTTGCAAAATTATCCAGTAAAATATCAGATAATCTTGTTCTGAGTGGGCTTCAATTTTTTTTAAAATTTGCCATAACATGGGTGATAACTGCAGCCAAGAAATATCTTTGCATTTAACATAACTGCTGGTTTGAACTGCAAACAAAAGCTCTTTGTTGATGCTATAGATTCTTTCAGTTATACTAATTTTTTTATCTATCTGTTTTTGTAATTCTTGCAGAAATTGTTGCAAGCGCGGGTTAAAATCTTTTTTCAAATAATTACTTGTTTCTATATAATCTTCACTATCGATCAGTTTATGAACATCTTCTTTAGTTAACAACTTAGCAAACGATTTTAATAGTGGCTGCAACTTTATAGTTGCTACAAATTGGTCTATATTTTCAGTTCCTTTGCCCTGCAATTGCTGCCATGCCTGTCGATACAGAGCGCTATAACTCACAATCCTACTTTTAAGGAAAACACGGAATTTATAAGCTTGTAAATGCACTGGAAGTCCCTTTTGGTGAATTTCAGCACAATTGTAAATGTATTCCAACCTATGCGCCAGGTCGTAAAAGATTACAAAGCTATCAGCATGGTTAGGAATCTGCAAAATATCGCCTAATTTCACCTCAGTTTTATTCTGATGATCGTAGCCAGAATACACTCTGCCAAAAACTTCCGCATAGCGATTATGATAGAGTACCAAAGCGATTTCATTATCATTGGAATTGCTGTAAGCAAAAACATCTTTATAGGTATTATTTGGTTCGGTTTCAAAGTTTAGCAATCGGAAATTTTCTACATTAGCAAAAAGATAGCGTTTTTTTAGGATAGGAAATATCTCTTGCCAATGTCTTTGCACTAATTTATCATTGATTTGTTCTTGCCATTTAGCACGTACAAATTCCATACCATAATGCTCTTTATAACCTTCGATTTGACCATGGGCAAACATAGGCAAACCTGGTAGTGTGCTCATCATTACGCAAATACCAAAATATTTGTCATCGCTACCAAACTGAGCAATAGCTGTCTCTTCATCTGGATTACTCATAAAATTTACAAAACGTTTTAATATTTGGGGATTGAACTTAAGGACATTGATTATCGACTGTCTGTATTTCTCGTTTTCCTCATCTTTCAGCATATTCATAAAAGCACTATTATAAACTCGATGCATTCCTAAATTACGCACAAAATAACTTTCCATCATCCAAAAAGCTTCTGCTAACAAAAGTGTATCCGGCAACTCCTTGTTAATTTCGTCTACTACCTGCTGCCAAAACTCTATTGGCATATGCCTATTGAATTCTTTTTTTGTCATAGCGAACTGAGAGCGGGAAGGAATATCTCCGCCTGTGCCCGGCTGTGGATACCAAAGCCGCTGAAAATGTTTTTTGGTAAGTGTCATGGCAGCATCGAAGCGAATTATTGGGAATCTACGAGCGATTTTTTTTATCTCTTCGATAACCGCACTACGTACCTGTGGTAAAAGATAGTTCAATTGAGCTGTATCGTTCCAAGGGAAACTGGTACCATCATTGCCATGATAGATATAGCGAATTTTGTGGTTCACATGATCGTGCATTTTGAAAACTACAGCTGCATCTGTTCTATCGAAATAATGTTCTTCCAAATAAATCTCGAAATCTGGATGACTGGAAAGGTTTAAACTGGAAAAGATATAGTTAGGAAAAGGAGAGCGCTCAGTTTGAATAAACCACTCTGGATGCTGATAGATCCACTTGGAATCTATTCCTACATGATTTGGCACCATATCGCAGCCCAAGCGTATGCCATATTTCCAAGCTTTGTGGGATAACTCCTCTATTGCTGCTTCTCCACCCAAGTCTTCTGCTATCTGGTAATCGTAGAGTGAATAGGCAGAAGCTATAGCATCTTCGTTGCCAGTAAGGTGCTTAATTTTCTGGGAAGCAGCACTGCGCTGCCAAATTCCTATCAGCCATAAACCTGTAAAACCTTGTTCAGATAAAGATTTCAGCTCTTCTTCTGGAATATCATCTAAGCGAGTGATATCTCTGTTGTATTTTTGGCTCAACTGATCCAACCACACATAGGTACTTTTGGCGATCATAACCAATTTGGTCATCCAACTACTATCTTCCGAAAAGCGCTCATAGTCGTCTTCATCATCGAAGTTATACACAGTAGCGGCAGCTGGTCCCAAAAACCTGGGTTTGGTTTCCTCTTTCACAAAATCGAGCGCTGAAAGCAACTCAACCATATCATCACCAAGCCAATGGCCCCAGTTATCACGAATATAACTCAATTGTTTCTGCAAAGAATCGGGATATTTCAAAAATGGTTCTTGCAATAATTCGATCAGGCTCTTGCCGGTTGTAAGCGTTTTTTGTTCAGCAAAAAAAATTTGTATTTGATTTAGAAATTCTTCATATATTGAATAACGTAATGAAATATCGGAATACAGCTCACGGTAATTATGTGCAGCCGGATTCGAATTATGTAGCCAGGTTTTCAACATTTCAGGAATCAACTCAGTTGGCGATTTTTGTTTTAGCCCAAAACTATCCTTATATTTTTGGAACAGAGAAGCAAGCTCCTGAGCTGGCAGTTCCTTTTTAACTTCTCTATAAAATTTCTGAAACAGATTTTGGGTTTGATAGCTATCCATTACCTTTTGAAAAATTGTATTCAGCAGCATTATGATGTTCAGTTCGGAAGCTTTGAAAACCTGCTCTCCTTGCTTAATCTTCTCTTGATTTATCTTATTTACAATCTGGTGCAAACTGATTCTACCAGTTACTTCTAAGATAGGATCTGCTGGTAAGTTGTACCGTTTTTTTGCTTCCTGGTTCAATAAAATAGATTTCTTCATACTTAAAAATACCATTTAATGTATTCGTAAAATTTTTTGCAACAGATTTTTTGGGGTTTGATCCTAAGGTTGAAACTTTGCTTACCAGAACCAACTAGTTGGAAGCTGCAGCTAAAATCTGCTTGATTATTATTTTGCTTTTGTAACTGCAGCGGAATTAATTTAAAATTATTTTCCCCGATTTTATAAAATAGCTCTACTTCAATTAATTCAGCTGAAAGTTCAGCCATATCTATCGTTGCTTTTGCTTCAACTTGCTTACCGCTATCAACAATTGATTTTTCTTGAAGATTTATTTGGAAATCGACAATGTTAACCTTTGGCCATGCTTGCAATATTTCAGTTTCCACTTTTTCAAATTCTTTCAATTTCGCATAGTTATCGGTTTGTATTTGCTGCATCAATTCAATACCTGGAAGATAAAATTTCCTGATATAATTTTGTAACATTTTGTGAATATTGAAATTACGGCTTACATCAAACATGGAATTACGCATTTTTTCAATCCAATTATGGGGAATATTATTCTGATCACGTTCGTAATATAATGGTAACACCTCGTTTTCCAAAAGCTCGTAAATCTGGTTCGCCTCCAAAGTATCTCGCACATTTTCATTTTCTATATCTTCGCCAGCAGTAATTGCCCAACCATTTTCTTGGTTGTAACATTCTGGCCACCACCCATCCAGCACACTCAGGTTCAAAGCACCATTCATACCTGCTTTCATGCCAGAAGTACCACTGGCTTCCAGGGGTTTTATAGGATTATTTAACCACACATCCACACCCTGTACCAGATGTCTGGCAATATTCATATCGTAGTTTTCCAAAAATACAAATCTGTCCTGCACATTGTTAGCTTTAGCAAAATCGATAATATTTTTTATCATAGCCTTTCCTTTATCATCAGCAGGATGCGCTTTCCCGGCAAAAACAAACTGAATTGGATGCTCTGTATTTAACAGCAGTTGCAAAAGCCGCGCTTTGTCTTGCAAAATGAGGTTAGCTCTTTTGTAGGTAGCAAAGCGACGAGCGAAACCCACAGTTAAATGAGCAGGGTTCAAAGCATTATTAATAATCTCAGAACTACTACGACCAGCTCCCTTGTTCATCAAACTGTTCTTTAGAATATTGCGAATAAAACTGACCATCTGTTCTTTGCGCTGTTGATGAGCTTCCCATATTTCTATATCGGGGATTGCCTTAATATTATTCCAGATGCTTTCTTTGTAACCAGTATGGATGTATTCAGTACCTAAATAGCGATCGAAAAGCCTAGTAACGGGGCGGCTGAGCCACGATTGCGTATGAACCCCATTCGTGATGGCTGTTATCGGCATCTCTTTTTCGTAAATCTTAGGATAAATATCGTGCCACATAGCCTGCGATACCTGACTGTGTAATTTAGAAACTCCATTAATAAAATTGGAAAAACGTAGCGCCAATGCAGGTAACGAAAACGCTTTCTCATTGTTAACCATAGCGTATTTGCTAAATTCGGCAAAAGAGATACCCAGTTTTTCTATCTGGTTTTTCAGATATTTTTCTATTAACTCCGATGCGAATTTTTCGTTCCCAGCGGCAACTGGAGTATGGGTCGTAAAAACACTACTACTACGAACATAATTGGCAGCAGTTTCCAAACTAAATTTTTTATCCTCCATAAGCTGCAAAAGCCGCTTGATAATTATAAAAGCTGAATGTCCTTCGTTCATGTGGTAAATAACGGGATCTATGTGTAATTTTTTTATTAACTCCAGCGAGCCAAAAGCTAATACGATCTCTTGTAAAATGCGCGTTTCTTTATCGGAAACATAGAGATAATCGGTGATTTTTTGAAATTCAGCAGAGTTTTTTTTCAAGTTAGTATCTAAAAGATAGAGAGGAATTTTTCCAACTTCTATTTTCCAAACTTTCATATAGAGAGGTTTATTACAAATTGTAATCTGCAAGGTGAGGTCATCACCATTTTTATCTTTAACTTTGCTTACCGGTTTCGAATACCATTCATTTTCTTCATAAATCTCTTGCTGGTTGCCACTTATGTCTATCTTTTGGAAAAAATAGCCATAGCGATACAGCAAACCAAAACCCACAAGCGGTAAACCGAGATCAGAAGCTGCTTTTAGATGATCACCAGAGAGTATACCTAAACCACCTGAATAGATCGGCACCGATTCGTGTAAACCAAATTCCATAGAAAAATAGGCTATCTGCTTACTGCTGTCATAATCTTGTTGTTCACCACTTTCGGTTGTAAAACTTCCCTTGTATTCCAAATAGCGCTGAAACTTTTCATAAACACTATCCAGCTCGTGCAAGAAACCCTTTTGCTCAGAAAGTTCTTGTAACCTGCTTTCAGGTATCATCTGCAGCAGTTTAATGGGATTATGCTGGAATTTACGAAATAAATGAGGGTCGATGCGACTGTAAAGCCGATAAGCATCGGTGTCCCAGGTACTCCAAATATTCTGCGCTAACTCAGCTAATTTCTGTAAATTACTAGGAAGCTTTGGTTTAACATAAATATCTTTAAAATTGATCGGTTCAGGCATAAAAATCCTCCACATTGTATAAATTGTTATTAATTTTTAGAAACATCAGCGGTCTACTTCCAAAGAATTTTGGATCTTAATTTTATCTATACGAACCACCTGTTTCATTTTTCTAAATCCTTGATAAAATAAATGGTTGGGATGGAAGGAATCGAACCCTCACTGACGGAACCAGAATCCGCTGTCCTACCGTTAGACGACACCCCAACATCTTAATGAATAAAACAACAGGTTTGAAATGATGTCAAACTTTTTGTTTTACATTACAAAAACCGAAGCTAGGCACTTCGGTTAAAAATGGTTGGGCCGGGAGGATTCGAACCCCCGTATGCATGGACCAAAACCATGTGCCTTACCACTTGGCGACGACCCAACAAACTATATATCTGGCGGAGAGGGAGGGATTCGAACCCTCGGTGAAGTATGACCCCCACACTCGCTTAGCAGGCGAGCACCTTCAGCCAGCTCGGTCACCTCTCCAGAAAGATCTCTATGGCGGAGGATGAGGGACTCGAACCCCCAAGGGCAGAGCCCGGCGGTTTTCAAGACCGCTGCCTTACCAATTAGGACTAATCCTCCCTTCGGGATTGTACAAATAATTTTCTGCTACTTACGCTGTCAACTAATTTAAGAAAAAACGTCAACTTTTTAAAAAAACTTGACAGCTATTAAATAAATAGGTCTGATTAAGTTTACAAAGGGGATAATTATGAAAGATAAATTAATTCAAATGCTAGAAAAATTCGGCTATAAATACCAGCAGCAAGATGATATTATAATGATTAAATGCATGTTAATTTATGCGTAATCGTTAGTTTTTACTAACATCAAGGTAAATATAGAGGGCTAATTATGCGGTTGGAATTGCCTTCTAGGCCTTTTTACTCCGATAAAATTAAGAAGTGCTTATGTTTATAATCTGGTAGAAACTCTTATAATAATACCAGCTCTTATTTTTTTAGCAGATTTATGGCTATTATAGTTAGTTAAGCTCATTTTTGTATATACGATTAACTGGGTAATAGGCAGTGCATTATTTTACAAAATCGAATTGGAAAGTATGAAAACTGGCATTTATAACTGGCTGAAATTAGTTTAGCGATAACCGAATTCTTTTAGTGCATTTTTTTTATTACGCCAGTTTGGTTTTATTTTGATCCACAAACTTAATTTTATTCTTTTACCCATAATTCTGTGAATCTCTTTTTCGGAAGCGATGCGGATTTTTTTTATCATTTGTCCCTGTTTGCCAATAATGATGATTTTTTGGCTTTTGCGTTCTAACCAAATATTGGCTGCTATTTCGATTTTATTTTCAGTTTCTTTAAACTGCTCTACCACCACAGTAGAAGCATAGGGTAGTTCATCGCGCAGGTGCAGGAATATTTGTTCGCGAATGATCTCTTGAATAAAAAAGCGTACAGGTAGATCGGAGATATCGTCGGGATCGTAAAATGGTGGGCCATAGGGTAAAAATCGCTTAATTTTAGTAAGGATACCTTGTACTTCGGTTGCTTGTGTAAGGCTAACGGGAATAACTTCTTCGAAATTAAGCTCTTGCATCTGTTTTTTAAGATTAGCTAATTTATCATTGCTAACCAGGTCGATTTTATTTAATAACGCCAGCTTCGGAATATTCATTTTAGCAATATTTTCATAAATTTTTCTATCGTAATCGGTAGGATAGTAGTTAGCATCGCAGATATATAATATCAAGTCGGAATCTTTGAGCGATTGATTGATATATTCCACCATCTTGTGTTGCAATTCATAACGTGGCTGCAGAAAACCGGGTGTATCCAGAAAAATTATCTGGCTCTCCTCGTCGTTGTAGATACCCTTTATTTGCTGACGAGTAGTTTGTGGCTTGGGGGTAACTATCGAGATCTTTTCTCCCAAGATCTTATTTATCAGGGTAGATTTCCCCACATTTGGTTTGCCCACAATAGATACAAACCCGCTTTTAAAATTATCCATTTCTTAATCATTCAAAATTTTGTAGAATAGTAGTTCCAAAATTATCGTTTCACTCATATTCAGCGATTTCAAGTCTATATCTGCCTGTAGCAATAACGAGAAAATGTGCTTTATCTTGCTCATATTGAAATTGTTAGCAGCTTGCAGGTATTCACTGCGGAATTTATAGTAAATCTCTGGTAAGTATCTCTGGCTGATATCGCTATCAGAAAAATTTTGAGCACGCAGACTGTTTATCTTCCAAAGTTGAGTAAAAAATCTGGTAAGCATTGTAACAATGAAAACTGCTGAACTCTCGTTTTGCATCATATTTTCCAAAATTTTAAAAGTGAGAGAAAGCTTTTTCTGTCCCAGCGCTTTTTGCAGTTCGAAGATATCGTTAACACGAGAGCGTCCCAGGCATTCTTTTACTTCCAAATAGCTAATATGTTGCGCATCTTTAGTGAAGATAATAAGTTTTTCCAGCTCATTCGCTGCTACCAGAAAATCCAAATCGATGCGACTACTGAAAAATTGCACACCCTGTCTATCCATACTTTTATTGCGGCTACGCAACTCTGCTTCTAACCAGCGCTCAATATCAATTGGCCCATATGGTTTTTTACATATCACGTTTAAAGCTTTTTGTGCAACAATTTTATCAACTTTTTGGCGTTTATCTAATTTATCGGTAGTTAAAATAAAGATAGAAGAATTGTAGGGATTTTCCAAATAGGAAGCAAGATAAGATTTTTCTTTGGCATTTAGTTGATGATAGTTTTTTAAGAGAACAATTTTATATTTAGCCATAAAGGGGAGTGTTTCCAGCTCTTCCACTATTTGCAATCCATTAGCTTCATCTCCATAAAAACTATGCAGGTCAAATTCATTATTATTAGAACTATATTTCTGCAAAATTGCCTCGGTTACCTTATCCTTCAGAAATTGTTCTTCGCCAACTACAGCGAAAGCAGCTGGTTTACGTATCTTCTTTATCTGGCGTAGAAATTCGTAGTGTCTTAAATTATTCTTCATAAACTGTATATAACTATGCTAATTATTGCTAGCAGCCAACAATAGTAAGAAAAATATTTCAGTTTACTCTTTTTCACAAGTTTAAGCAGCCAAGAAATAACTGCATACCCAGATATGAAAGCAGCTATCGCTCCTCCCAAATAACTGGGAACATATTCTGCTGACAGCTGGGAAAGTTCTGAAATTTTTAAAATATTTGCACCCAAAATAGCAGGAACTGAAAGTAGGAAAGAAAACCGAGCCGCATCTTCTCTTTTTAAACCACTGAAAATACCTACCGCAATAGTAGTACCAGAGCGTGAGAGACCCGGAAACATTGCAAAGCTTTGTCCTAATCCAATAATTACCGAACGTTTCCACCCGATTTTAGGCATTGCGAATCTCTGGCTGTTAAATTTGTCGGAAATAAATAGGATGATTCCAGTAACCAGCAGCATGGAAGCCACTAAATATATCGAAGAAAAGATTGATTCAAAGAAATCTTCTAATACCAAGCCAATAGCACCAGTAACCACAGTAGCAATCAACAAAAACCACACTACTTTGCGGTTATTTGTGTGGGTTTCGTCCGTTTTCTGAAAATGCCAGAGAGATTCCAACAAACTCCAAATATCTTTACGAAAGAAAATGAGTACAGCTAACAGAGAACCAAAGTGTAGAAAAATTTCAAAACTAATATTGGGTTTTTGAAAATCTAAAAAGTGTCCTGCTAATACCAAATGCCCGGAGCTGCTTACTGGTAGAAATTCGGTTAATCCCTGTATTATCCCCAAAATTATCGCCTTGAAAAACTGCATCAGCTAATCTCCGCCCATTTATTGTGAAGCAATTTGGAAGCTGGTACAATCTCCACGTCTAGCTTCTTAATTCTTCTAAGAAATTCTTTTAAATATTCATATTTTTCACGGTTAGTACAGTGCGTTATTATCACAAATTTATCTTTCTGTTCAACCAATTTCTTCACACGCCTTACTTTGGTGTTCAGAGTTTTATCGCTAATATCGGGACTGTCCAAAAACATCTGGTTTTCCAAAGATGGCATAAGTAGATGCTGGGCTGTATCGTAAGCTACAGAAGAAGAGGTAGTGCGACTATCTATAAAATATTTATCGTTATCCTTCAGTACTTTTAGCACCACAGTCATCACATCTTTATCCGCGGTAGCTAACGATCCCATATGATTATTTGCGCCTTTGCACAAAGGCAGTTCATCTATATAATTTTGCACCCGCTTTATTATCTCTTTTTCAGAAAGCTGCACAAAGATGGCATTTTTCCCTGGATCAGCTTTGGGATAACTTATGGGCTCCATGGGAATATGAATAATAGTTTCATGGCCAGTAGCAGCAGCTTTCTGCATCACTTCTTGGGAATGCGATAACCCTGGTAAAATAGAATAGGTAAGGTGTGGATGCAGTTCATTGAAGTCTTCTAATAATTTCCCGGCAAAATAGCCAAAATCATCTACCACAATAGCCATCTGCGCTTTTTTTTCATCGTATTCAGCCGATTCTGCATAATAAATAACCACTTTGTAAAGCTGCTCATCTTGGGGGTCTTTGAAAGTAAGAATCTGCTTCCAACCATCGCCTATCTCTTCTCCCGAAATTATCTCACCCCCGTTTTCTTCCACTTTGCCACTAATAACCAAGTTGGCAAAGTTTAAATCCATCTCGTTCTTATTTATACCGATGTAAAAATAGACTGCATCTTTTTTGATGCGATGGGAATAGAGTCGCTGCGGAATTCCCAATAACTTAATAGCCTCTGCTATCACTCCATCTACCGATTGTTTTGTTTCCAGCTCTTTTACCTGCAATGCTTGAGATTCTTCTTTAGGAACTAGTTTTATATTATAATGAGTAAATACAAAATAACCAGCTAATGCCAAGATAACTAAAAACAAAAAGAGATAGAGGTAACCTTGATAACTTTTTTTCTTTTTTTTGCGCTTTTTGGCCATATTTTTGTTCCTATTTTTTTAGGTTAAATTTCAAACTAGGCGTCACGAGTCAAGCTTTTCATCTTTGGAAACCACAAAAATTATGGGATTTTCAGCGGTAGTATTGATAATATCGAATTCTATGATCTGCTTTTTTGTTTTGAAATCGGTAACACAGATATGGTTGTTTTCCACTTTTACAGTAACAGTCCTATCTTCTCCACCAACTTTGGCGATTACATTGGAAGCAAAATTAAATTTATCAGCCATAAATTTTCCTAAAAATAATTTGTATAGTTGTTAGATTTCAATTTTAAATTCGACTCCATTTTCTATATTTTGTAATTCTATCCTGCCTTTTAGATTTCTTTCCACTATCATTTTACTCATATAAAGCCCCAGGCCGGTTCCATCTTTTTTGGTAGTAAAATAGGGTTGGAAGATTTTTTCTATCTTATCTTCTGGAATTTTGCCGCCATTGTTACTTATTTTTATAATATTCTTACCTTCTGAATTTACCTTACAGCTTATCTTGATAAAGGGATTTTCCGGTTTATTTTCTTTAATAGCATCTTTAGCATTATTTAAAATGTTCAAAACTACTTGAGAAAATTCATTGGGATAGCCATGACAAGTACAGTTTTCGTCGATTTCTAAATCTATCTTGATATTGTACTGCTTAACGCTGGAATTCAGAAATGTGAGAATTTTTTCTATTTTCTCTCTGATATTGAACTTTTGTTTGGATTTATTGGGATTAAAGAAATTCCTAAAATCATCGATGGTTTGTGACATATACTGTATTTGTTCCATTGTTTTTTTGACTGAATTTTCCAAATATTCTGTATCCAGTTCATCAAATTCATAAGCATCTTCGATATCTTGCACAATAGCTGCTACAGCGCTAAGAGGCTGCCGCCACTGATGTGCTATGTTGGCTATCATCTCACCCATGGCTGCCTGCCTAGATTGCGCAATAAGCATGTGTTCTTTTTCCTGGATCTCGGCAACTGCCTTATCTACTTTTTCTTCCAAATTTGCGGAAAGTTCACGTAGTTTTTGGTTGGCTTCCTGCAGTTGTTGCTGGGCTTGTTTACGCTTGGTTATATCTTCGTTTATTGCTATGAAGTTAATTATTTCCCCATCTTCATTCTTTATGGGTGCTATAGTGGCCCATTCCCAATAGAATTCGCCATTTTTTTTCTTATTCAAAAGTTCACCGTGCCAGTTTTTACCAGCTTTAATGGTATCCCACATATTTTGGTAAAAGTTTCTATCTTGATTGCCACTTTTTAATATATTAGGATTTTTCCCAATAACTTCTTCTCTGCTATAACCGGTTAATTCACAAAATTTAGGATTAACAAATTCAATTTTACCTTCTGTATCTGTTATAATAATCGCATTTGCTCCCTGTTCCACAGCCATATACATTTTGCGTAACTCATTTTCAGTTTTCTTCAATTCGCTTAGATCGCGAGAAAATTCTGTGAAACCAACTACTTTACCATCTTCGATAATAGGATTAAAAGTAATGTGATAATAATGTGGATTAGCAGAATCTTTGTGATAGGCCATTACTTCACTAAATCTTTTACCGTTTAATGCTCTTTTATACACACTTTCCCAGAATTTTTTCTGGTCAGGTGGAGTAATTTTCAACAAATCCATACCAGGCTTTATATCGAGGCCGCTCGATTTTTTTACAACTTCTGCAAATTTGTTATTAAAAGTAAGCAGTTTGCCCTCCCGATCGAAAGATACTATAACATCGTCAGTGCTTTCTATCAGCGCTTGCAAATTTGCCTGTGAACTTTGTAGATCATTACGAACTTGCTCTACCACTGCTGTTTCTAATTTTTGCTTAGTACGAATACTAAGCAGTTTCACAACCAGAAAAGCAACAGCAATAATAAAAATGATTATAACAATAGCTTCCGCTAAATGTTGTTGAATAATCAAATTTAAAATAGATATATCCTGCTTTTCGTAAGGCGCAATTTGCAAATTCTGCAAAACTTGGTGTACTGGTTGGTAGTTACTGGGAAAAGTCCAGCCCCAAATACCGGCTTGTTTGGCAGCAGCAGATTCTGAGCTCATTTCAAATAACTCTATAGTTACCTGCTTGGCAATATCTTTGCTAGTGTGCTGTAGTTTTGCTAAAGGCCATTCCGGAAATAAGCAGGTTGAATGTAGTAGTGGAAAATCGGAACAATCTTTCTCCTCAGAAATAATTTTAATATCATCGAGATCAACCAATTTATCGGCAGCCATTCTTTCTAAAACTCCGCTGCGCACACTTCCAGCTTCACTTTTACCAGACATAACTTCGTATACTACCGCGCGATGGCTACCAGCGAAACTAATTTTTAAATCTTTGCTAGTATTTATCTTGAATTTGGAAAACAAATAACGGGTTATTAAATAACCACCAAAAGATTGGGGTGAAACAGCGCTAAAGCTTTTGCCCTTAATATCTGTAAGAGAATTTATCTGCTGGTTATCTGCTCTACAAAAAATTACACCTGCATATTCGTTGTAAGGCTTGCCTTTAATATTTGTCTCTACTGTGGCAAGGCGGGTTGCCTGGTATTTTTCCTCCATTAGAACATAATAATAGGGGTTTATTAGCAAAAAATCGACGTTTTTAGTTTTTGCTATCTTTTCCACACTGGCATAATCTATAGGAATTATTTGGAATTCATACTGTGGTAGTCTGTCGTTTAAATATTTCGCTAAGCCACACCAGCGCTCAATACATTCTGCCTTTCCTTCTGTGGCCAATATGCCGATTTCCACAGTTTCAGCAGCTAAAATTGATAACAAAAAAAGTAATAGTAGTAATAGTATACTTTTTTTCATCCATATCCCTCTTAAAAACTAATAAATTCAGAATTTATCAATACTTATCAAACCCGAAATTTTTTGCAAGCTTTTCCTTAATAAATCATATTTTTGTTTACTGTCGATATAAAATTTAAAATTTCCAATAATTCTTTTTTTCACTGCCCGCATATTGGTATCGCTGATATCGATATTCAGTTTAGAAAATACATTCAAAACATCTAAATAGAAATTTCGCCGATTTAAGCCTACAATTTTCATTTTTACTGGGAAAGGCTCGGTCTGTTTGCTCTCGTAATCCCATTGCAATTTAATAACCCGTTCCGGTTCTTTTTTCTGTAAATTCAAAAAACCGGGATTTTTACAAGTGCTCTTGTGAATGGTAATACCTCTCCCCCGGGTAATATATCCCAAGATCTTATCGCCTGGCACTGGTTGACAACACTTAGCATAATGCAAAAGCAAACTATCAACATCTCCTATGCGAATGCCATGGGCCTGCTCGCGCAAGCTTCCCAGTCTATCATTTTTTGGGGAAACTGCTTCTGCTTGAGCTTCTGGTGGCGAAATCTGTTTTATAATATCGGAAAAGAGCAGCTCTCCCCTGCCCAGTTGAGCATAAAATGTTTTCAAATCGTGAACTTTCAGTTGGCGAGCTAATTCCAATATCTGGGCTTCAGTTTTGAATTTTAAATGATATTTACGCGCCTTTTTCTCAAATATTTCTCGGCCTAATTCGATAGCTTCCTGTTGCTCTTTTTCCCTGAAATAAGCTCTAACTTTCTGGCGAGAGCGCGAAGTGCGCAAAAATTGCAGCCAATCTTGGCTGGGATGCGCCTGGGGATTGGTAATAACTTTTACTATATCGCCACTTTTTAGTTCAGTGCGAATAGGAACTAATCTCCCATTCACCTGGGTTCCTTCACAGTGAAATCCTACATCGGTGTGGATAGCAAAGGCAAAATCAAGGGCAGTGGAACCTTTTGGAAGCTGGATAAGATCTCCCTGAGGCGAAATAGCGATAATGATATCTGGATACAAATCGAGTTTGAGTAATTCGATAAAATTTTCCGATGTTTCTGCTTCTGGCTGTTTCAAAAAAGTACGGATCCAGGTAAGTTGCTTTTCGAAATTGGTTTGCACTATCTGGTCGCTTTTACTACGTTTTTTCCAAAACCGCAAACGATAATCTTGCAACTCTTTGTATTTCCAATGAGCAGCAATACCTTCTTCGGCTATCCAATGCATTTTCAGAGTCCGAATTTGTATTTCCACTTTACGCCCAGCAGAAGTTATTACAACAGTGTGCAACGACTGATAATTATTGGGTTTAGGCCGAGCGATAAAATCTCGGAAACTGTTTTCAACAGGTTGAAAATTGGCGTGGATAATTCCTAAAACAGTATAACACTTCTCCACACTATCTACAATGATGCGGATAGCTGCCAGATCATATATATCACTGTAGGGAAGGCGATCTAATTTATGTTTACGAAAAATACTATAGAGGTGTTTGGTGCGCCCAGTAATTTCTGCATTGATCGAATTTTTTTTCAATATCTTGCGAACTGAATCGATAAAAGCACCGATAAACCGATCACGGCCAGCTTTTTGAGTTTTAATAATGCTGCGAATCTTGGTATATTCATCTGGATACAGATATTTAAGGCAAAGATCTTCCAGTTCCCATTTTATTTTAGCCAATCCAAACCTATTAGCCAAGGGAGCATAGATATCCAGTGTTTCTGTAGCTATTTTTTTTTGTTTGGAAACAGGTAGATGCTCCAAAGTGCGCATATTGTGTAGGCGATCAGCTAGTTTAATCAGTATAACACGAATATCTTTGGTAATAGAAACCAGCAGCTTCCTAAAATTCTCAGCCTGATTATTCCGATGGGTACGTTTCTCCTGATAGCTGTAGGTATCGAGCTTGGTAACCCCTTCTACCAGCTGAGCTGTTTCCTTTCCAAATCTATCTTCTAACTGAGAAAATTCGATAGCTGTATCTTCCAAAGTATCGTGGAGAAGACCGGCAATAATACAGTTAATATCCACATTCAGTTCGGCTAATATAAGTGCAGTAGAAGCTGGATGCTCTATAAAGGGTTGACGGGAATACCGGTTCTGTCCCTGGTGAGCTTTTTGGCTAAATTCATAAGCCTGCTGCAGAGGCTTTAACTTTAAATCTGGCCTCAATGCTTTTATTTTCGCCAGGAAATTCTCTTTTTGATTCACTATTTACTCTTTTTTTTGGTAACATAGCTTCGGCTTGAATAGCTGTCAAATTAATTCTACAAATTCCGAACCGCCATCACTGCTATTCCCACCAGCTGGGTATTCTTAAGCTGATTTTTATCGAGCAATATTGGTGTAAACTCGGTATTATAGGGTGAAAGCAGAATTTTTTTGCCTTCTGAAAACAATTTAACCTTCTTCAGGGTAACCTCGCCATCGTAATTTACCACACAAACCCTCTCATCTGCCTCTTGCCAATTGTTGCTGTGCTTCACTATTACCACATCGCCATGAGAAATATAGGGATGCATACTTTCTCCGTTGGCAAAAAAAGCAAAATAATCTTGAAAATCTCCCGGTAGAGTATCGCGATCTACCATAATATAATCATCCACTTCGGCTGCCTGTATCTCTTCAGGCGAACCACAGCTTACGGCCGCTACAATAGGCAAATTAAAATACTCTTTGCCCGCTACCATCTTTACTTGCTCTTCGCCGAACATAGCACCTTGCCCAGTTAACAACCAGTTTATGTTAACCTTGTAGTTAAGCGCTAGCTTATGCAAGAAATTGTAATCGGGGTTAGTGCGATTGTTTATGTAGCGATTCACCACCACATTGGAAGTCTCTAACTCTTTTGCTAAAGCAGTCTGAGTTAACCCCATTTCCTGTAAAAGCTGCTGCAATCTTTGTCCTAAACTCATCTCTCCCTCCTTATTTTTTAACTATAGAGACAAAATAAAGATTGACATCTTATCTGTCCAGTTAAAAATTGTTTTTGAAGTTAGAAAGGAGAATTTTATGAGCGGGAAAAAATTATCGTATGGCGCCAACATAAGCAGTATAGGAATTTTAGAAAACGGTTTAGAGCTGCAACGCCCGCTTTTGGGTACTGAAATTGCTGCTGGTTTTCCTTCACCAGCCCAAGACTACATAGAAGCTAATTTAGATTTGAACCGACAGCTTATTTTACACGAAGCAGCCACTTTTTTTGTGAAAGTATCCGGTGATTCTATGATAGATGCAGGTATTTATGAGGGCGATATATTGATAGTAGATAGAGCCCTGCCAGCCACGAATAAAAAAATTGTGATAGCTGCCTTGGAAGGAGAATTAACTGTTAAACAACTACATATCTGCAAGAACCGCTGGTATTTACTCCCACAAAACGATGATTATAAGCCTATTGAAATCGATGAAGATACCGATTTTTCTATTTGGGGCGTGGTTACCTATGCTATTCACAAATTATTTTGAAAGGAAAGAAAATGTTAGCCCAAAACAAAGTTTTTGCCTTGGTGGATTGTAACAGTTTCTATGTTTCCTGTGAACGAGTTTTTCGGCCTGATCTAGCACAAAAACCAGTAGGCGTGCTTTCCAATAACGATGGCATAATTGTAGCTGCTTCGGCCGAATTGAAAGCTTTGCATATAGGGCGCGGTACCCCAGCTTTTAAAATAAAACATCTGCTGAAAAAGTACGATATCCACTTATTTTCTTCCAACTATGCCTTGTATGGCGATATGTCTGCCAGGGTAATGCGTAGTTTGGAAAAATTTACCCCAAATTTGGAAGTTTACTCAATCGACGAAGCTTTTCTGGAGTTAACAGGCATCAATTGCCCAAATTGGCAGCAGTATGGACAAAAAATAAAAGCAAGTGTGGAAAAATGGACAGGAATTCCGGTGTCGGTGGGTATAGCCTCTACCAAAACCCTGGCAAAATTGGCCAATACCGTCGCTAAACGCTATAAAAAGTTCAACGGCGTTTTCAATTTAGTCGCCCATCCCAAATTCAAGCAAGTGTTACAGAGTATTCCTACCCCCAAAATATGGGGTATAGGCCGGCGCTATGCCGAAAAATTGCAACGCTACGGTATTCATGATGCCTGGCAGCTTTCTCAATGCGAAGATAAATGGATAGAAAAAATGACGACTATAACAGGACTGCGCTTGGTGAAAGAACTGCGAGGAATTTCCTGTATAGATTTGGAATTAGATATAATGCCGCGAAAAAATATCGTTTCTTCCAAATCTTTTGGCAAACTAGTAACCGACCTATCTAAATTGAAACATGCTGTTTCCCAATACACAACCCGAGCTGTAGAGAAATTGCGCCAGCAAAATTCTTTAGCCTACCAGATAATGGTTTTTATACAAACCAATCGTTTTCGCCAGGAAGCACAATATGCCAATTATCGCAGTGCCAGGTTGGAAACTCCTTCGGCTTATACTCCCGATTTCGTAAAAATTGCCAACAAAATGCTGACAGAGATATTCCGGCCAGGCTATAATTACCAAAAAGCAGGTGTGATGATTTCCGATATTATTTCCCACAAATATGCGCCTTTGGATTTGTTTGCTCCCTGCTATTTGGATGATGAGCGCAAAACACTGGCCGATTTTAGTGACAGAATAAATGATAAATTTGGCCGAGATACCATTCAATTGGCGAGCTCCGGAGTAGAGCAAGATTGGAAAATGCGCCGGGAACAGCTTTCGCCACGCTACACTACCTGCTGGAATGAATTGCCGGTAGTACAGAGTTGAGAAAAAGATTACAATCTTCCTAAAACACATGCTACCTCCGTGGAGACACGAACCCGCTAACTTCCAGAAAGTGGTGTAAAATTAATTTAGATATGGAAGCAGATAATAAGAAAAGAAGTGAAAAGAAGCTATAACTGAAAAGTACTTGCTTCCTTTATGAGAAATTTACAACTTTTTGGACTTGACTCTGCCGTGAAGAATGATACTGAAAAGCTAACTGGCTTGCAACTTTTGGTAAAGAAATATGCTCCCCAACTTAAAATAGAAGGCGAAATTATATCGAGGATTATCTTAAAAATGTAGTGGTATTAAAGTTGGAAATAGAGAACATCTCAGGCAAAGGAAATGCCTAACTGCTATTTTAAGTAAAATAAACAAAATTTTGGGTAAGAATGATGACGCTAATTCATTGATTTTAAAGCAGTTAGGAATCTTACCCAAGTTCGTCTCATAATAGGTTCGAACCGCAACCTTAAATTATCAGTTTTCATATATTTTCATAGTGTTTCTTTTTATTTCTATCTTCTTACATAATAGGTAATTACAAGATAAAAAAATCGACCTCAATTTTTCTCGATTTTGCCTAAATTGTCAATTTTTGTGAAAATTCTGGACACTTTTTTGGACACTCGCAAAATTGTCCCATGAATTTAGAGAGATTAAGAAAAAGATTTAGTAACAAAAACTTTAAGGTGAAAATAAGGTTTAAAAAACTAAAAAGTGGCCGATATTCCATCATTTTAGATTACCGTTTTATGGAAAATGGCAGGGAATATCGGGAAAGAAAATCTTTGGGTATATATTTGGTAGGCACTAGGAAATCCTACAATGAAGATAAGAACAAGGTTGATGAAGCAATTATCATCCGCAATAAATATGAGCAGTTAGTCAATAAGAATAGACATCTAATCAATAAAGAAAAAACCATTTATTTGCATGAGTGGTTTGATGGCTTTATGAATAAGCAAACTAAGAGCAATTCTAGGGCAATATGGAGAAAAACAATTCGTCATTTAAAAATTTACCAGCCACAAGATATGCCGCTGAAAAGAGTGACAAAGGAGTTTTGCGAGGGCTTTCACAAATACTTAAAAGAATGTAAGGATCTTAACGATAATACATCCCACACCTATTTCGCTCGCTTCAAGGTTGCTATTAACATGGCCTATGAAGAAGATATCATCCCTAGAAATTATGCCAAAAAGCTCTCCTTTAGTAAAACAAATGGCACAAGAGAATATCTTACCTTTGAAGAGATAACAAAGATATATGAGATGCCTTATATAAACGAAACCGTTAAAAGAGCCTTCATCTTTTCCTGCTTTACCGGCTTACGTTTAAGCGATTTGTACGGTATAAAATTTAAAAATATTATCAAGGAAAACGGTAACTATTATTTAGCTTTTTCAGATAAAAAAACAAACGGATTTAATAAATTCATCCTACATCCTACTGCGGAAAAAATATATAAAAAAGAAAAGAAATCTCATGGAGGTGAACATATATTCGATCTTCCCCATGAAGCTACGTTTAGGTATCATTTAAGGAAAATTATAGAAAAAGCTGGTATCGATAAGCACATTACCCCCCATTGTGGAAGACATACCTTTGCAACTCTATGTATTACCAGCGGCATGGACCTCTTTACCCTATCAAAATATTTAGGGCATAAAGATGTCAAGGTAACTCAAATTTATGCTAAGCTTATTGATAAGAAAAAAGATGAAGCGATTAAGAAACTACCAGTACTATAACTCTGGCAACTAATCTGCAATATAAAAACCGCCACTTACATGACGGTTTAGAAATTGAATTATTTATAAATTTGAGATAAAACCCTTCCTACCCTAAGCGCTAAAGCTATTTTATAGACCTGTCCTTGCAAATCCCGATTTATCGGGTGAAGCAATCTATAATTAAAAACATAAAGTTAATATAAGACTTTTATTAACAATTTATAGATTACTTCCATGTGAAATGAGGGAAATTTCACCCAGTGAAATAGAAAAAAG
>JASUTE010000015.1 GCA_030445745.1 Candidatus Cloacimonadota bacterium | reverse complement strand
CAATATTAAGGGACAGAAAGTGAAGACACTGGTAAATCAGGAGATGTCAGCAGGTCAGCATTCTGTGTTATGGAGTGGACGCGATGATAGCGGTAACAGCGTATCTAGCGGAGTATATTTCTTCCGCATGACTAACGGCCGCTATACTTCTACCCGCAAAATGATCCTAATGAAATAGTCCCTTGGAATTTCATGGGACAGGTCCTGATGAAATAGAGAATACGGAAGTAAAATAAATAAAAAGCACCTCGAAATCGGGGTGCTTTTTATATTTGTTCTAGTAACTTATCTAAATTTGAATCGTAAAAAACTAGATCTGCACAAGCTTCATAGAGCGGCTTTCGATGATTGTAAATAGCTCTTAGTTCTGCTTCTGTATTGTTTAGTACTAAAGGTCGCTGAGACTTCTTTATTCTGGAATATATCTGTTGCCAAGGTGGTGCTAGCCAGATACAATATTGAGTTTTGAGAAACTGCCTATTCTGTTTACTTTCCACAATTCCCCCACCTGTGGAAATTATTCCCGAAAAATTGGAATAAAGCAGTAACTCAGTTTCCAGATTTCTAAAATATACCTCACCTCGCTTTTCGAAGATAGACTTGATTGTTGTTCCTACTTTTTTCTCTATCTCTACATCCAAATCAAAATAAGGTAGATTTAATTTCTGTGCTAAAACACGAGCAGCATAACTTTTGCCGCTTCCCATAAATCCGATTAAAAAGATATTTTTCATAAAAAAAGGCACCCGCTGTTAACGGATGCCCACAATTTATTTCATTACTCAGTTTTTTCAGTGTCTTTTTCTGCTTCAGTAGAAGTATTTAGTGAATCTACTTCTTTTTCTTCTAGATTTTCATCTTCAGAGACATTTGGCTCGGTTTTTTCTGCTTGTGGTTGTTCTTTTGTTTCTTTATTTTCTGGTTCTTCTGTAAGCGGCTCTGTTTGGAGAGTTTCTTCAGAATTTTCTTCATTTTTTGCAGCTACAGTTTCCTTCTTAGGAGGCTGTTCTGCTTTTTTTTCTTCTTTTTTCTTTATCCTACGTTCTTTCTGAGCTCGCTTTTGTTCCAAACTTTCCTTAATAACTTGTTCACGTTCGGCAATATATTTATCCAGTTCTTCTTTGGAACGTGTAAAGTAATATGCTTTTACACTAAGAATAAGCCTGCGGTTTTCTAAATCCAGCTCTATTATCTTTAAAGGAAGCTCATCGCCTTCTTTAAAAGCCAAACTAGCATTCTTCAAGTTGGGAATTCCTAGGTGGGAAAGAGGTACAAAACCTTCTACATAATTGTCATCTACTTTCACATCTACCAAAACTCCCTTAGGGATAAGTTTAGCTATTTTAGCTGTTACTTCGCTATTGATAGGTAGTTTTTCATCTAAATTTTCCCAAGGATCGGGAGTGAGTTGTTTTACTCCTAAAGCTATGCGATGCAGGGTTTTGTCGATAGAAAGAACTTTAACTTTAACTTTTTCACCTTTTTTGAAGAATTTTTTGGGATTATAAATACGTTTTGTCCAAGAAATATCTGAGATATGAATCAAGCCTTCGATATTTTCTTCAATTTCCACGAAAATTCCAAAGGGAGTGATGCTTTTTACCACACCTTCTATTTCAGTTCCAACCGGATAGCGTTCATCAATGGTAAGCCATGGGTTGGGTTCCATCTGCTTGATTCCCAAAGATATTCTTTTCTCTTCTTTGGAAGTGGAAAGCACAATAGCTTTAACTGTATCACCCACTTTCAGAATCTGTTTGGGATGCCTTATCTTGCGTGTCCAAGACATTTCAGAAACATGTACCAACCCTTCAACGCCGCTTTCTAATTCTACAAAAGCTCCATAATTGGTTATGTTCACAACTTTGCCTGAAACAATAGAGCCTTCAGGATATTTTGTTTCAATATTTTCCCAAGGATGTGGTACCAACTGTTTCAAACCAAGCGAAACCTTCATGCTTTCTGGATCATAATCTAAAACTTTAACTTTAACTTTATCACCAATATTCAGCATATCAGAGGGATGATTGATATGGCCCCAAGACATATCAGTGATATGCAATAGGCCATCTACACCGCCCAAATCGATAAAAGCACCATAATCGGTGATGTTGCGTACCTCACCATCGAGTTCCGCACCTACTTCAATCTTATCTTTCAGCTCTTCCAGCTGGGCATTGCGTTCTTCTTCCATCACACTTTTGCGAGAAACAATGATATTTCTTCTATCTTCGTCTATTTTTAGGATCTTGAAGTTGGCTTTTTTCCCAATAAACTGATCTAAATTGGGTATTGGTTTTGTGGAAATATGAGAACCGGGCAAAAATGCTTCCAAGCCCATTACCTCTGCTATCATACCTCCCTTAACTCTTCTTTTCAATACACCTTCCACAGTTTCATTGTTCGCCATCTTTTCTTTAAGAGTATTTATATTCAGGTAGAAATCTGCTTTTTTCTTAGATAATTTCAGTCTGCCGGAACCATCTTCAACAGAGTCAATATACACTTTTATCTCTGAGCCTACTTCCGGGATGTGCTCAGCGGAAAATTCGCGAATAGAGATTGCACTTTCAGATTTATAACCAATATCAACCATAATTTCGTGTTCATCAACATTTACTACTTGGCCTTTTACTATTTCACCAGCTTTGAATTTGCTGAAATATTCATCCATCAAACTCATCATATCCTTGTCTTTTTTCTTTTCGGAAGCTGGTTCTTCTGGTTTAGCTTCTGGCTTTGTTTCTACTTCTGTTGCTTGTTCAGGTTTCTCTTTTACTGCAGTTTCATTTGTTTCTGCTTTTTTTTCTTCAACCGGTTCTTCTGTTTTAGCTACTGGTTCTGTTTCTACTTCTTTTTTTCGTTCAGGTTTCTCTTTTACTGCAGTTTCATTTGTTTCTGTTTTTTTCTTTTCAACTGTTTCCTTTTGTTTGGTTTCTTCTTCCTTAGTTTCGATACCTTGTGAATCTTTTTCTTCTTTTTGACTGTTAAACATTACTTTATTCCTCCTTAAACCCAGGAATTAGCTCAACACTTTCTACTTGTTGTTCTTCTTTTCCCAAGCATTTTAATATTTTATTATAAACGCCTAATATTATCCAATCTGGTGTGGAAGCACCAGCTGTAATTCCAATTTTTTGCTTATTTTCAAACCAATTTGTGTCAATTTCAGCTTCTGTCTCAATATGGTATGTCTCTATAAATTTGTCGCAGATTTTGGCAAGCATTTTTGTGTTAGAACTATTTTTTCCTCCAACCACTATCATCAAATCACTTTCTTTTGCCAATTTTAAAGTAGATTTCTGACGGATACTCGTAGCATTGCAAATAGTGTTTACAACAAGTAATTCGCCACATCGAGGTACTAGTGCGGAAACCATATTTTGAAAATCTGTTATATTGCGAGTGGTCTGAGAAATTATTGCAGCCTTTAAAAATTTTTTAGCAGGCAATTCATCCGGTGTAGCAGCGATGATTGTTCCTCCGTCTACATAGGAACGTAGTGCTATTACTTCTGGATGGTTCTTATCGCCCATGATGATAACTTGATAGCCGCGTTCATGTAGTTCTTTGGCATAAACTTGTGTTTTGGAAACATAAGGACAAGTAGCATCGATAATATCGATATCCATCTTTTGCAATTCATTTAAGACTTCTCTGGTAACACCGTGCGAACGAATGATAGTGGGACGGTTTTTAATCTCTTCTAAATTATTTACATATTCTATGCCATTTTTTTGCAATTTATTAACCATTTGTGGATTGTGGATAATTGGGCCTAAAGTAACTGCATTATTATATTTTTGGGAAGCAGCTAAAGCGAGCTTTATAGCGCGTTTTACTCCAAAACAAAATCCCGAATTTTTAGCTATTTTCACACTCATTTTTTAATCCGTTTATTTTTTCTAATACATAATTGGCTATGCGGCGATAATTTTCTTTATTATCTCCATATTTTATAAAGTTATTTATCTTGATTTTTTCTCCTATCACAAATGTTAGCCTCTTTTTTCTGAAAAGAGTAGCGCAAAATTTGTTAGAATTTGCTATATAGATTGGTAAAATATCTTTCCGGGTTTGTAGTGCTATTTTTCCAATGCCAGGTTTAGCTTGGAAGGAGCTGCGGCTACCTTCTGGAAAAATGAGCAATGCTTGGCCAGATTGTAAGCGTTGTGAGCAGATTTCGATAGCTTTACGGTCGATACGCCCTCTTTTAATAGGAATAGCGTGCACACTGCGAAGAATTTTCCCAAATGGTTTGAAGTGGAATAGTTCTGCCTTTGCTAAATAGTTTATCTCCTTCTTTATGAGAGAACCTATAAAAGGAGGGTCTAAATAGGAGATATGGTTGGCGGCTATGATACAGTTAGTAGAACCAGCTAATCTTTGTTTATGTATAACTCTATTTCCCAAGATTTTTCTTAGTAAGGTCAAATTAAATACTGATATTCTATAAAGTAAATTCATTTGCCTTGATTTATAATTTTGTAGAGGAAATCCACTTGTTCGGAAATGCTCATATCACTTGTGTCGATGTCGATAGCATCTTTAGCACGTTTTAATGGCGATATTTTTCTGTTGGCATCATTTTCATCGCGCCAGCGCAATTCTTTTTCGATTGATTCCAGGCTTAGGTCTTCGCCCTTTTCTTTAGCTTCTAACCAGCGGCGTTTAGCTCGGGTTTTTATATCTGCTATCATAAAAAATTTAAAATCGGCATTGGGAAATACCACAGTGCCAATATCTCTGCCATCCATAATTACAGCACCATCTTTGCCAATTTTGCGCTGCAACTCTACCATCTTTTTCCGTACAATATCTATTACTGCTATTTCAGAAGAAAGTTTGGTGATATCTGCTTTGCGAATTCTTTTGCTAACATCTTCACCGTTCAAAATTATCTTGTTACCCTTGGGATGGTATTTAATCTGTATATCTATCTGGTCGAGCATAGATTTTATCTTTTTGCGCTCTTGCAAACCGATTTTATTTTGCAAGGCTGCTAAAGCGCAAGCACGATACATAGCTCCACTATCGATATAAACGTATTCCAACCTAGCTGCTAAAAGCTTTGCCGTAGTGCTTTTGCCAGAAGCAGCTGGTCCATCGATAGCAATAACATATCCTTTTTTCATATTTCACCTGTTCAAATATTTTAAATTCACAAAAAGAATTGTTTTAAATGTAAGTCAATAGTAAAATTGGTTTTATTTGGAAAAAGAGATGATAAATTCAGCTCCGTCTTTAGTGTTTCTTACGTCCAGCTGTCCACCCATATTTTTTTCTATAATCATTTTGCTCATATAAAGACCCAAGCCGGTACCCTTACCTGCTTCTTTGGTACTAAAATATGGTTCAAAGATGTTGTAGATATTATCAAGTTTAATACCACCACCATTATCTCGTATTTTCACCAAATTCCGCTCATCTGTTTTTTCTACTTTAATAGTAACCTGTGGATTTTTGATTCTATTTTGAATAAGAGCATCCTTGGCATTATTCAGAATTATTAGAATAACTTGAGAAAACTCATTGGGGAAACCGCGAATAATGATTTCCTCGTTTAGTTCCAATTGCAAATTTATTTTATTATATTTGAAATTGCTGCTGATAAGTTTCACAGTGTTATTAATGTTTTCGGAAATATCGAATTCCTCTTCCAACTTATTAGGACGGAAAAAGTTGCGAAAGTCATCGATAGTTTGAGACATATGTTGTAAGATATCCATCACCATCTCGATCTTTTCTTCTAAATATTCAGCGGTTAACTCTTTATCCTCATAAGCATCTTCAAAGCTTTGAATAATAGCTCCTACAGCCGTAAGAGGTTGTCGCCATTGGTGGGCTATATTGCTTATCATCTCTCCCATAGCAGCTTGCCGCGATTGCTGTATCATCAAATGGTCTTTTTCACGCATTTCTTGTAGGTTCTGTTTTACCTTATCTTCTAACTTGGATTTCAGTTGGGTTAATTCACGATTGGTTTTTTCCAATTCACTGCGGGTATTCATCTCTTTAATTGTTTTAGATTTTAGTTTATCACCCATATCGCAGATAAGACCTACCCAGGCACCCAGCAGAGTAGAAGCAGAAAGAGTAATAAAACCTGCAAACCAGAAATTCTCATTCCAATATTCTACACCAACCAAATAACTTAGCAGAGTATAAACGGGAAAGCTGAGTAAGCCGGCAATAATACCGCCTTTAGTACCCCAAAACCAGGCAGCAGCTACTACCAAAAGAGGGCTAAGGGCTACCAAACTTATTCCATATTTGGGATACAAACTAATAAAAGCCAATATATAAGCGATTAAGAAATTGATAAAAAAGCCAGCATCGGCAAGGGGAAATTGTTTTTCAAAACGGGAGATGGTTAATTTATCCAAGTCCGTGCTATAATTCGATTTCAGTTCCTGCTCCATATTTTCTCACTCCCTCCAACTTTCTTTGCTACATCCCATTTTTCGCAGAAAAAGAAATTATGCTAAATAGTCAATATTTTTTTTAGAAGTTAACACTCACTCCAATCATCTGCTGGTCAAACTTCAAATGAATCTTTTGCTTAGTTTCCTCGAAATCGAAAAGATGTGCATCGACATATGCATCCAAAGCTGAAAGGAAAACGGCAGCACCCGTCCACCAAAGTGTATTTTGCTTTTTATAGTAATAATCCAGATATTTATTATAATACATTTCTTCTAAAGTATTTTCATATTTATCATAATAATCTTCCGATTTGTAATGCTGGTAAAAAGATAGACCTAACAGAATAGCCTCTCCCGAAAAGACTACAGCAGCTTTCAATTTCTTTTCGTTGTAATATTGACCACCTCCTGGCACTAAAACCGAAAGTGCGGCAGCTTTCAGAGGTTTTTTTTCTGTTTGTGCTTGCAAAGAAAACACACTAAAGGCACAGATAAAGAATACAATTTTTTTCATTTTTCTTATTCCATAATTTTATCTAAATTTTTACCAAATTCATCACTAAATTTCTGGTAGGAATTTGTCAATATTGCTTTTCGGGCTTTTTGCACTAATTCCAAATAAAAATGCAAGCTATGAATACTGGCCAATCTCATTCCCAATAGTTCGTTCACACTGAAAAGATGACGAATATAGGCACGACTAAAATTGCGACATGTGTAACAACTGCATTCCGAATCGATAGGGGTGAAATCTTCTTTGTAACGGGCAGATTTTATGATAAGTTTTCCATTTCTGGTAAAAACACTTCCCTTGCGGGCATTACGGGTTGGCATCACGCAGTCGAACATATCAACTCCGTTGGCAATATTTTGTAAAAGATCGGTAGGTGTACCCACTCCCATCAGATAGCGAGGTTTATTAACTGGCAGAACTTTATTTAATTTAGATGTAATTTGCAACATATTTTCTTTGGGTTCACCCACAGCTAAGCCACCTATGGAATAACCTGGAAAATCTATTTCCATAAGCGCTTTTGCACTTTTTTCTCTTAATTCTGGATATATCCCTCCTTGCACAATGCCAAATAGCGCTTGCTCATTCGGTCTTTGATGAGCTTTTTTCCCACGTTTTGCCCAGCGCAGGGTCATCTCTAATGATTTTTCTACATATTTTTTTGTAGCTGGGAAGGGTGGACATTCATCGAAAGACATTATAATATCAGCCCCGATAGCATTTTGAATTTGGATAACTTTTTCTGGGGTAAAAAAATGGTAGCTACCATCAATATGAGATTGGAAGCGAACGCCGTCATCAGTTATTTTCCGTAATCCCTTTAGGCTCATTACCTGAAAGCCACCGCTATCGGTTAAGATCGGAAGGTTCCAGCCCATAAATTTGTGTAACCCGCCTGCTTTTTCAATAAGTTGATGTCCTGGGCGAAGGTAAAGATGATAGGTATTTCCTAAAATTATCTGTGCACCGATATCTTCTTTCAATTCAGCAGGTGAAAGTGTTTTCACAGTTCCCTGAGTGCCTACTGGCATAAAAATGGGAGTTTCCACATTTCCGTGGGGAGTACGTAAATATCCTGCCCTGGCATCTCCGCTTTTTGCTTCTAAAGTATATTCAAAGATATACACCTCCTACTTTAAGGTGCTGGTTGGCTTTGCTGTATCTTTTGTTCATTCAAGGAAGCGCTACGCTTAAAAATGCGGCTAAAATCGTTGAAAAATGCAAAGAACATAAGCATAAGTAGTAGGAATAATCCAATTTTTTGCAAAGCCATCTGAGTTCCAATGGTAAGTGGGCTTCCTTTTATAGCCTCAATAAGGCAAAACATGATATGACCTCCATCTAAAATTGGAATTGGTAACAGGTTCATTATCATAAGCACTAAACTAATTGCTGCGATAAAGGTAAGAATAGAATTCCATCCCTTTTGAGCCGATTGTTGAGACATGGAAACTATCATCACCGGTCCGCCCAAATTGTCTTTTATTGCAGAAGGTTGTGCAATTAGCTTGAATAACGCTTGATAGTTCAATAGGGTAAAATTCACTGTAGATAGAGTTCCATAACGAATAGATTCCAATAATGAATATTTTTCGTGAAATTTTACTGGCAGGTACTGGGTAATACCAATGATTGGCTCTCCACTAAGAATATTTTCTTCTGGAGTAATTGATTTTTGGAATGTATGGCCATTACGATTAATTGTAATATCTACAGAGGTAGATGCAGCTTCCAGGATTTTTTGGCGCATATCGTACCAATTGGAAACGGGTTCACCGTTTATAGCTACTATTTCATCACCTTCCTGTAATCCGGCTTCATAAGCTGGCATACCGGGGGAAACCTCACCGATTTTAGCTGGAGCATAGGGCAGAACATTTTGGTACCAAAATGTTGTTGGAATACCTGCCGTATTTATCTTTTGGATATTACCATCACGTTCTATTAGGAAACTATTCGATTGGTTTTCCTGCGAGTATTTTATAATATCAGTCCAACCTTGAACTTGTTCACCATTTACCTGTAAAATTCTATCTTCTACCTGAAATACAGTTGACTGCTCTACTTTTCCTATTACTGGCAGTTGGTCTTCTATGGTTTTTCCTATTGCAAAAGTGAATATAAAAAGTAGCAGAGCGAAGATGAAGTTTGCCAGTGGACCAGAAAATGCTATTATTGCTCGTTGCCACCAGGGTTTATTTGCATAGGAGCCTTCCAAGTCCTCTATTGTTTCATCTGGATTTTCGCCTGTCATCTTTACATAACCACCCAAGGGAATAAGCGAAATACGGTAGTCAGTTTCTTTTCTTTTGAATCCTATTAGTTTTGGCCCAAATCCAATTGAGAAATTTTCTACTTTTACTTTGAAAAGCTTGGCTACAAGGAAGTGCCCACCTTCGTGAATAGTTACCAAAACTCCTAAAGCTATTATCGCACCGATTAAATATAACATAATTTCCTATTCCAAAATTGCTGCAACAAAAGCGTTAATATCAAATTTGCGCAGGTCGGTAACACTTTCACCTACACCTATTAATTTGACAGGTATATTCAACTGATGTTTGATTCCCAACACAATTCCACCTTTTGCCGTTCCATCTAACTTAGTTAATACCAAACCGGTCAACTCTATCGCTTTATGGAAGATCTCAGCTTGTTGTAATGCATTTTGCCCAGTTGTAGCATCTACAACCAATAAAGATTCATGGGGACCAGTAGGCACTATTTTTTTGATGGTACGGGTTATTTTATTCAATTCATTCATCAAGTTCACTTTAGTATGCTGACGGCCAGCTGTATCTATTAAAACAACATCGAATTTTTTATGAACTGCCGAACTAACTCCATCATACACAACGGCAGAGGGATCGGCGCCTTGCTGCTGTTTCATAATAGTTGCATTAGCCCGCTGTGCCCACACGGTTAACTGCTCGATAGCAGCAGCACGGAAGGTATCCGCTGCGATTATCATCACTTTATTCCCTTCTGCAGTGAATTTTTTGGCTAATTTGCCAATAGTTGTGGTTTTTCCCACCCCATTCACACCAGCAAAAAGAATGATATACGGTTTTCCCTTACCAGGTTCTAAGTTCAAGTCTGTATTAGAATAATCGGAAAGCATTAACTTTCTCACAATTTCTTTTAAAACTGTTTTTACTGTTTCAGGCTCTGAAATATTTTCATTACGAATTCGTTCTTTTAATCTGGAAACTATTTCAGAGGTTGTTTGTACGCCTACATCGGCCTGCAATAAGATTTCTTCTATATCTTCCAATAATTCATCATCTATTTTTTTGCGGAGATTTAGAAGTTCGGATATTCTTCCCATCAAGCTCTTTTTGGTTTTAGCTAATTTCTTATCTAAATTAGCTTTCCCGGGTTCTAAGGCTCTGTTTCTCTTTTTTCTACTTACCAAAAAAACTGTTAACAAAATTAACAAAACAACTATCGCAATAGCGATGTAACTATATTCGAGCATAATATCTCCTATTTATAAAAAAAGCAGACATTATCGACAAAAAGATAATGTCTGCTAAAAAATGGATCATTTATTTTTCTGCTGCGGCTTGTTCTGCTTTTATCTTATTGAAGTATGCACTCAAGCGAGATTTTCTTCTGGATGCAGTACGCTTGTGAATAACATTTCTTTTGGCTGCTTTATCCAGTTTTGAATAAACTTGGTTTAATAATTCCTCTTTTTCCTCGATGGGAATATTTTCATCGTGCATTTTTTTAGATAATGTTTTAATAGTCTTTTTAACGTAATGATTACGTGCCGTTCTTTTTTTCTCTTGTCGTAATCTTTTTTCGCAAGATTTATGATTAGGCATTAGTCCTCCATTCCTGTAATTTTAAATGACAGAAAAAGTTAGCGGGTTTTACTGTCAAACAATTTATAATTTTTTTTTATCTGTTTAGCTAACTTGCTGTAAAATGGTACATTATTTTTTGTGTTTGCCAACATTTGCAAGGTAAAAGAATATTTAGGGGTTAATTCTTCTAAATAATCGAAGCGAGCAGAAGCGCCCATGTGTCCAGCAGTCATATCTGTTTATAGCAAGATATTGCTTTTTAGCAGTATTGTGTTCGCGTAGTTTAGTTACCCATTTTACCGCTTCCCAATAGCTTACACGTGTGTCCTCAAAACCGACGAAAGCCAAAATATTGGATACTCTTTACTTTTTTTTAGTGAAATAAAAAAACTATTTTTCTTTACCGGAACAGTGAGATTATTTTCCACTATTCTAGTTTTTATTTCAACTAAGATTTCTTCGCGAAGTGATGCAGATTCTGCCAATATTCTCAGACCCAGGCACACATAATAATGACCAAGAAATGCACCTTGGTGTACACCTCGCAGTTAACCCTCTTGAGAATTTTCATCTTGGAGCCTCAGTCCGAATACTTTATATCATTAGTGATATGGATGATGACCAAACAGAATATGGATTTGATATCGAATATCTTTTGCTGGACGCGATAAAGTTCGACATCCAGGCATATAACTACTTTGCTGGAGAGCAAGCTTGGGGTTCTGATGACGATTGGGAATTGTGGGCACTTGTAGCCTATGAAAAAGGATTTCAGCTTCCTATCCTTAATAAAATTGTTCCCTATGCCGGCTATTATCTCCAGACAGATCATCTTGCGGGAGAAGACCGATATAATGCGATTTTTGGACTCAATATTTCACCTACTGAGAACTCCTTTGTTAAATTAGAATATAACCTTGATTCACTTGATAAAGAGGATGTTGATATCGGCTTTGGTGATTGCAGCGATACAGTTATGCTCTAATCGGTTTTACATTCTAAAGGGGTATATTGTCTCTCATTAACCAAAAGTATCGCTTTTAGGCGAGACTTTTTTTATTGACAAATAATCAAACACGAAAATCTTTCTGCAAAAAGACAGGGAGAAGAAGATTTATGGCATCATATAGAATATTGGTTATCAACCCAGGCTCAACATCTACTAAAATATCTGTATTTGAGGATTCGGTTGAACTTTTTCGGAAAAATTTGCAGCATTCACCAGAAGAGTTAAATCAATTTAAGGAACTTATCGACCAATTTGATTTCCGTAAGCAGATTATTGAGAATGAGCTAAAAGAGCACTCCATTTCTCTTTCATCCTTGGATATTATAATAGCAAGAGGTGGCTTAATCCGTCCTGTTAAAAGTGGGATTTATAAAATAAATCAAAAGATGCTTTCGGATTTACTTAATCCTTCTATCTGGGGAAGAAGCCATGCATCAAACCTCGGTGCTTTTATTGCAAAATCAATGGCTGACGAAATTGGCATACCCACGTATATCGTTGATCCTGTTACTGTCGATGAGATGGAAGATGTCGCCAGGATATCCGGGGTGCCAGAAATAAAACGCCAGAGCATCTTTCATGCCCTAAATATAAGATCCATAGCGAGAAAAACCGCTCAAAAAATTGGGAAACCACTTGAAGAATGCAACCTTGTTGCGGCACATATGGGTGGAGGTATAGGTATTGCCGCAATCCATAAAGGTCGTATTGTGGATGATAATAATGCCCTTCTGGGCATGGGGCCATTTTCTCCGCAGAGGGCTGGCTCTCTCCCCCTGCATGGGATTATAGACCTGTGTTACTCCGGAAAATATTCAAAAAAAGAGCTTGAAAGAAAATTACTAAAACAAAGCGGCCTTATGGGATATCTTGGCACTGATGACGGTATAAAAATCGAACAGGAGATTGAAAATGGCAATAAAGAATATGAAAACATTTTCTTTGCGATGGCTTACCAGATATCAAAAGAGATTGGAGCATATGCAACGGTTCTAAAAGGGAAGGTTGATGCTATATTCTTAACAGGAGGCCTTGCTACGAGTAAACGTCTGACCCACTGGATCATTGAACGAACAGGCTTTATCTCCCCAACTTACATATTCCCTGGCGAAGAAGAAATGGAAGCACTGGCAGAGGCAGGACTCCGTGTGCTACAAAAAAAAGAAACTCCAAAAGATTATCTATAGAAAGAAAAGTTTATGAATACTATTCTCATAATCAATACAGGCTCACAATCCACAAAGATAGGTATATTCAGGAATGGGGAGATACAACAAAAATATGAAATCCAGCATACTCAAGAGGAACTGCGACAGCTGAATACCACTGAAAAGAAATATAATTTTAGAAAAACAAAAATAGAGGAAATACTCAAAAAATTAAACTTTAATCTTAATTCTCTTAGTGCTATAGCTTGTATTGGCGGTATCCTTAAACCTTTACCGGGTGGAGTATATCTTGTGAATGACATTATGATAAGCGATATTAAGAGGGGCAATGTCCAAGCAGATCATGCCTCAAATCTTGCCGCATGCATTGGGTATGAAATTGCCTCTCAAGTTAATATCCCATGCTATATGGCTGACCCAATCTCAACAGATGAACTTAGCGGCATAGCCAGAGTAACAGGTCTTCCTGAGATTCCGAAATTCTCCCGGACTCATGCCCTGAACGTTAAAGCTCGAGCAAGAAAATTATCAGAAGAAATAGGAAAACCCCTGGAAAATCTTACCTTTATTGTGGCTCATATAGGTGGAGGTTTAACCGTTAATCTGGTCAAAAATGGCAAAATCGTTGATATTGAAGATGCTAGGCAGTACGGGCCAATGTCCCCACAGGCAGCAGGAGGAGTGCCTTTGCCCGATTTTGTCAAACTGTGTTTCAGTAAAAAATACAAAGAAAAAGAGCTGGTTAAATTCTGGTATGGCAATGGAGGATTAGTTGCCCATCTTGGAACAGCTTCTATCCCAGAGATAGAGAAAAAAATCAAAAATGGTGATGAAAAAGCAAAACTTGCCTACGATGCAATGATTTATCAAGTTGCAAAAGCAATCGGTGCTCTTTATGTTGCGGCAAAATGTAAGATAAACGGAATTATACTCACAGGAGGGGCTGTGCATTCCATGTTTCTTGTAAATTCTTTGAAAACCTATATCGAAAACCTTGCATCAGTTTATGTATATCCGGGAGAAGAAGAGTTATTAACACTCGGCAAGTTGGCTGATATGGCATTAAATAAGCAAATCGTAATATATGAATACAAATAGGAGTTTCAAATAGATTTATCTAATTTAAACTGTTTTAGAGGTCAGGTATGGGGAAAAAATTAAAAATATTGGTAATCAATCCTGGTAATATGTCCACCCATATTGCTTTATTTGAAAATGATAACCTTATCAGAGAAGAAAAGGTAGAACATAGTAAAGAAGAACTATCACGCTTTTCTTACCGTGCTGTAGACCAGATTGACTTTCGGTCTAATGTTATTAATGTCGTGCTCAACAAATGGAATATCACAGACTTAAGTGCAGTTATTGGCAGAGGCGGATTATTCAAGCCTTTGGAAAGCGGAACTTATGCAGTAAATGACAAAATGGTTGAGGACATAGAAAAGGGAAATATGTCTGGCGAGCATATGTCTAATATAGGTGCACTATTAGCAATGGCTGTAGCAAACAAATTCGGAGTTCCTTCCTACATCGCTGACCCTGTAAGTGTGGATGAATTTGAGCCATTAGCAAGAGTATCTGGAATCCCGCAAATACCGCGTGATGCCCTTCAACACACTCTTAACATAAAAAGCGTGATAAGACGATATAGTTCAGAAACCGCTAAAAAACTAGAAGAGCTAAATCTTATTGTTGCACATCTGGGGAGTGGTATATCAATCTGCCCAATCAAAAAAGGCAGAATAGTTGACGCAAACAATGCTATACAGGAAGGTCCCTTTTCACCCCAACGAAGTGGAGGGTTGCCTGTAAACCACCTTATTGATCTGTGCTTTTCTGGTAAATATACGCAGCCTGAAATCAAAAAACTGGTAACAGGAAAAGGCGGACTCACAGCATATTTAGGCACGGGAAACCTTAAAGAAATTGTAGCCAGCATAGAAAAAGAAAATGATACGATTTCCAAATTCTATTTAGAAGCAATGGCATACCAAATCGCCAAAGAAATAGGTGCTATGGCAACTGTGATTAAAGGGGATGTGGAGGCGATTATTATTACTGGTAATGCTGCCTATGTAAAGCTACTCGTGGATTGGATCAAAGAGCGAGTAAAATTTATTGCACCTGTTTTTGTATTTGCAGGAGCAGACGAGATGCGTGCATTGGCAGAAAACACACTCCGTGTACTCACAGGCAAAGAATCAGCAAAAATATATTAAGCTTTCCTTATGCCTTCAGAGCTTTAAAGCAAGGAATAATTCGAAACCAGAGATAACTCAGATTGAATCTGGAAACAGATAAAATTATTTACGAGAATACAATCCCATTAATTGTGTCTCGGCTATGACATGCCCATGCATAGCTTGCAGAATCTCATTTTTGGTGGCTCCTGGCTCTATCTCAAGCATAGCATCAAGTGCATAGAGCTTGAAAAAGTAGCGATGTGTACCAGAGGGCGGACATGGTGGATAATATCCGATCTTTCCACCACTATTCATCCCTTGTTTGCCACCAAGATTTTGCTCCTCAAGATTGGCTAAATCCTGAACGGTCGGAATATTCTCCGGGAATTCTGTAATTTTCGGCGGAATATCGTAGACAACCCAATGTACCCATGTCCCCATAGGAGCATCAGGATCATCACTAATCAGGACAAGACTTCTTGCACTGTCAGGAATCCCTTCCCATAAAAGTGGTGGAGAAACACTTTCTCCGTCACAGGTGTATTTTATAGGGATTTTCTTCCCATTTTCAAATGCCGGACTTTTAATTGTTAGTGCCATATCTCTGCTCCTTTCTTCATACTTTGTAGTGTCTACACTTGAAGTAGATTCTTCTATTGCTAAACTATCTGCCATACAGACGGCACTGATGACTATAAAAATCAAGCACAAAACATAAGCAAATATCGTTTTGTTTAGTTGCCTGTTCACCTCTAACCTCCGCTGTTTTTTTGTCCTAAACAATTAAATTATCTTCACTAGAAACAAAGGGTGGGCGATACTGGATTCGCACCAGTGACCTCCTGCTTGTAAGGCAGGCGCTCTATACCACTGAGCTAACCGCCATTTTCTTTATATGAATAATTATATTTTTTATACTTTTGTCAAGATAATTTAATGATGCCCACACCTTACTTCTAATAATAGAATGAGGTCTCAACACTTGATATAAAATCAGCTATCTGTCTCCTTTTTCCCTGTGTAAAAGTTAATTTTTTTTCCCTCTGTGCCTGGTTTTAGCTCATGGTTAAATTTTTTCTGGTTTTATTCTTTATCCAAGCATTGCTGTGCTGTCGGGTTATGCCATGCTTTGAAAATTTATATGGTTTAACTGTGATTTAGGAGGTTCTGGAACAGAAGTGCAAGCGCTTGTAAAAATTATTAATAGCAATAAGTTTTTTTAATTAAATCTCTCCAAATTCATTTTTTATTACTTCGGATACTGTGTTGCAGGTTGTGAACTTCTGCTTCAGAACTTCAGGGGCAGATGAAATTATATAACTTTTATCACTCCAATGCAGCAGATCTTCATCGTTGTAATCATTGCCAACAGCTATTGTGGTGGTTATTCCTATTTTTTTGCTGAGCCAGCTGGCTGTTTGCGATTTGGAAACATTTTTAGGAAATATCTCTATCCACAAAGAACTTCCATCTAGGGGAGAAGTTGTACGAATAATGGTTAAATCGGGGAATCGCTTTTTCAATTTTTGGAAATATTCCGGATTTTCGGGAACTATTGCCAGTACTTGAGATGCCTTTTCTTCCCAATTAGCTACTGGTATCTGATATTTTTGGTAAATCTTCATTCTACGTTCGAAATCGGGATTATGGTTAACTGTACGATGAAAAAAGAACCAATGGTTTTCGGGAATTTGGCGATGAACCATAAAATCTAAATTCTCGTTCTGCAAATAATTGACCACTTTTAATAATTTTGTTCGCTGCAGAGAATATTTTTTTATTAATTTCTGCTTAGGCCAGTTCATTACTCCGGCTCCACTGGAAAATATCAGATAATCAATAGGAAATTCGGGAGATATCACCTTTCTAGCTGAAAACAAATTTCTACCAGTGGCTACTGCCCGCACTACATTTCTATCTCCCAATACTTGTAATTGTCTCAGGAGTTTCTTTTCTAACCTGTTGTTTTGGTACAAAGTACCATCCCAATCGCATATTAACATTTGCATTTTAGTTTAAAAGCTCGTAAGAACTGGTTTATACAATATCATAAATATCATCTGCTTAGTTTTAGGTTTATGCCAACCTATTTCAGGATGGGGCAGAGGTGGGGCTAAATTTTGTTCTTGCTCATGTTTTCTAAACTTTATCATAGTACAAAAATAAACATTGTATAAAATTTGTAAATTATAATCTTATCTTTTTTTCTCCTGTGGGACAACCCCCAACATTAACACTCCCAGAAAATTAAAGAGATATACAAAAATTTAGATGATTAACCAAGGAAAAACTTGGTCAGGTCATTTCTGCCAGCTTTTTGCAAAGCTTCTCTTATTAATTTCCTATTTTTGGTTTTATACCACTGTACTAAAGCTTTCATCAGGCGAATTTCTCGCCCATTAGGTACATATATTTTTCTATTTTGTAAATCTTTACCTGTATAATACATCAAAGTGCTAATAGTCATAGGTGTAGGAGTAAACTGCTGTATCTGCTTCAGCCTGATGTTATTTTTTTTAAGATAGTACGCTAATTCAATTGTATCTTGCAGCGTTTCACCTGGATGACCAACAATAATATACGGTACCACAAACTGCTTTTTGCCAAACTGGCGACTATATTTCATATACTGCTCTAAGAATTGTTGATAGTATTTGAACTTAGGTTTATTCATTTTTTGCAGAACTCTATCGTTTGTATGCTCGGGCGCTAATTTTAGTAAGCCGCTGGTATGGTTTTTAGCAATTTGCCTAATAAAATCTTGATCCTGCAAGGCTAGATCGAACCTGATGCCAGAACCAATAAAAACATTTTGTACTTTTTCCTTTTTTCTAGCTTTAGTTAATAGTTTTTTATAGGAAGCTTGGGAAGTTTGCAAATGTGGACAAATCTCTGGCATCAAACATGAATTTCTGGTACAAGTTCTACTTATACCCAGCTTACAATAGGTTCCATACATATTAGCTGTAGGCCCACCAATATCGGAAATATTTTTATGGAAATATTTCTGATTTGTTATCTTATCTACTTCTGTTAAAATAGATTTTTCACTGCGCGAGCTAATTGTTTTACCCTGATGCTGCCCAATAGCACAGAAATTACATCCGCCAAAACATCCCCTGTGAGCAGTCACAGAGGTTTTTATCTGTTCAAAAGCTGTAATCCGTTTATTTTTATATTGAGGATGTAAATCTCTTTCAAACTCAAGGTTGTAGATTTCATCCATTTCGTTTGTGGACAAGGGTTCGGCAGGCTTATTATGTTTCAAATATCTACCAGCAAACAGCATATAAAGATCTTTATCACGATAGTTTTGCAAAAATTCTTTATTTAACTGCCAAAACTCTTGTTTGCTAAATTTACTATGAAATTCTGGTAACAGATGATAAGGTTCAGAAGCTATTTGCTTACTTATTACCGTTGTTCCAGCTATATTCTGGGGAATTTCACCAGCTTCTAAAGCAAGCGCTACCTGTAAAATTGGCCTTTCTCCCATTCCATACACCAGCAAATCGGCTTTGCTGTCGAATAAAATGGAATTACGTACTTTATTGCTCCAATAATCGTAGTGCGGAATACGTCGCAGGCTGGCTTCTACACCACCTAATACTACAGGAACGTTTTTGAATAATTTTTTGATCTTATTGCTATAAACTATGCTAGCTCTATTTGGCCGTAAACCAGCTTTATCTTGGGGAGAATAAGCATCGTTAGAACGTATTTTCTTACGGGCTGTATAATGATTCACCATGGAATCCATATTGCCGGCAGTAATGCCAAAAAAAAGCCTGGGTTCTCCCAGGGCTAAAAAATCTTGATCCTTTTTCCAATCTGGCTGGGCAATTATGCCTACCTTGAAGCCTTTACTAAGCAGATAGCGCCCAATAATTGCTGCTCCAAAAGCAGGATGGTCGATATAGGCATCACCGGTAACGATGATAACATCTAGTTGCTTCCAACCTAACTGTGTTATTTCTTTTTTACTGGTAGGAAGGAACATAAAACTGTTCGCTTGCTGTTAATTGACAGCTGGATTCAATTTCAGAACGTTTATTGCCTGAATTCCTTTTTCCGTTTGCATTGTATCAAATTCCACCTCTTCGTCTGGTGTTAAAAACTTTCTTTCCTTTTCTGAATTGGTAACAATTGATTTCCAATGCACAAAATATTCTTTATCATCTTCGCCTATAATAAAACCATAGCCTTTTAACTCATTGAACCATTTAACTTTACCCTTCATATGCAAATCCTTTTTTATTTTAAGTAATTTTTTTTAAACCAACTAAATTAGCAAGGATTTTTATTAAAAGGAAGTGGATAAGCTGAAGCCAACCTCATAAGATTCATATTGTTTATCATTTTCCACATAGTCAAAGTAGGAATCCGTATAGCGCCTGGTAATCTCATAAAAAAATTTTGCTCTAATTGTCTTAGTTAAATCAAACGAGACTAAAGATTCATACTTCCACTTTTTATCTTGCCGGCCAAGGTGGTATTCATCGTTTACTAATTTAGAACCATAGAAGCGAGTTTCATAAGTTGTTCTATTATAAAAATAGGCACCACGATAATGCAGAGGTATCCTTATTCCTAAAAAATAAATGTCGGCTTCATAGGAAGGATCAACTTTCTCTTCATATTCAGTTTTTAGCTGCTGTTGCTCAGAAATTTTGTAATTATAAGCAAAGCGTAAGCGCAATTTCTGGGGTAAATAATAACGTAATTCTACCCTATTTTCCCAGATTTCAGCATCGTAATCGGTAAAATATTTATTATGAAACAACTGTGAAAATTGAAATTTATACTCAGCCGAAAAATGCTGGGCAAACTTGTAAAAAAGCTCTGCCTGCCACACATTTTTATCATAAGTAAAACGACGATAAACGCCGCTGGTTTCAGTATTACTGGTATAATTATTCAAGTAGATATCGGCAAAATAGTAATAAGCTGCTTTCAAGTTAATTTTTTTTGAGAAAAACTGCTGGATTTCATAGCCCAGATAATAGTTGTTCTTCAATGAATTTTGCCAATATTTGTTATACTTCATTAGCACTCTATGATTCTGGGTATGACCGGTTAAGTAGTTTTGATTCTTTACTTCCAATCTAAAAGCAGTTATCAAATCATCGCTGGTCTCTATATCATATTTTTCATTTTTCAAATTATCCTTGAACTCGTCCAGAGAATCTTCCGATAAATTTAAAATATTGCTGTCATAAATAATCTCAGCACTTGTATCTATTTCCCAACCAAATAGGAGGATTGGTAAGCAAGTAAATATTAAGATCAACAGCTTTTTCATTGCTTTTCTACTTTCACAGCGTTTTTACTAATATAAAAATTGAAGATAAGATCTCTATTACTATCCGAATCGCATATCTTCAAATCATGTTTGCCAGAGGGAATGCGAATAATATTCACATCTCCCGAAGACGGAATTAGCTGTTTATCTGCAGGCAGAATAGCTACATCCGATTTATAGGCTTTTTCCTTATATTCGCCCAATAGATCGTTGTCCATAAAAACCTGGAAACGATAGTTATAGCTATCTACTAAGGTATTTTGGAAGATAAGGCGGCTGATAACCTTCAGATAGAGCGGTCCTTCCACAGTAAATTCAATTTCTTCGGAATTATAGTAAGTATATTTTTTATCTCGCACCTGCACCGTAGCCGTTTTATTATAATTTTGGGGTGAAAATGAGATATAATCTATTTTTTGTTTGCTTGCAGAACTATTTTTCAAATTTGGTTTAAAGATAAGTCTTTGCTTGGAATTATTGGTTAATCTAATCTCTTGACTGCCAATATCCTCTAAAGTTATTTTATTATAAGTACTAATTGTTTGACCACTTACAGTTTCTGAGACCGAACTAGTGCGAGCCGATTTTTGGATAACCACTTTTTGTCCTTTAGCTTCCAAGATATAGCTATAATTTTGGAAAGGTTTATCTAAACAGCGGCTATAAACCTCTAAAGTATCGGCATTAAAGGTTTGGAATTCCAAACTCTGGTCTGGTTCCAAAAGATAATATTTTATTACTTTATTACTTTTTTTGTTTTGGATAACAAATTCCTGAGCATCCTTGTGAAAGGTAATCGAGCCAGCTTGAACCAAAGCTGTTAGCAATAGCAAAATAAATATTAAATACTTTTTCATAGGGCTAATTCATCTTCCTTGAATTTCAGTTGTTTTTTATCGAAAACAATAATAATAATTATCAAGATAACCATAATGGCAAGTGCAATTATGGCAATATTCACGTTGTATTTTGGGCTCGCAAAAACTTCGCCCTGACCAGGTTGTGGCAAAGGAACTGGGGCTAATGGTAAATTGTGCTTCTGTGCGAGTTTGGTGATATCTAAAAGATGCAACACAGGAACGCCCTTTTCTGCAAATAGGAACATCGTACCCTTTAAGGGAATATTTTTGATATTTAGATATTTATGGTAACCCGGCTGTAACAATCTGCCGTTTATGGAATTTCCTAAACTAGAAAGCCCGCCGCCTACATTGATATACATTTTATATGGTTTTCCCGCTGCTGCCTGCTGCCAAATTTGCATTTTTTTGTTAATGTTGGCTTCCAGACTATTTTCTTGCACCAGTGGTACTTTATTTCGCTTAATAGCTTGTAAAATAAGTTCTCGGCCAGTACGATTCAAGCCCCGACCCAAATCGCGGCCTCCACCCATGGAAGCGGCAATACTTTTATATTGGAAAATACCTTCTTCTCGCAATAGAGTTTCCATATCCAACCAGGTAAATTCAGGATCAGTAGCACCAAACATTGAAGCACCTACCGAAGTAATCATCTCTACTTCCAAATCCAGAACTTTTGCTGCACTTAGTACTGCAATATTCAAAGCTGGCATCGACCCAGTTACACTAACTGCTATTTTATCACCTTTCTTCAGACCAGCATCTTTGAAATATTGTACGATAATGGCGGCAAAATTGGGATTTAAAGTAGTTAGTTTGGAACGTAAACTCCCTCTATCTGTGGTTATCAGAGTTTCTTTTTCGCCTATTAAGGCAGTTTCATTAGGATCATTCTCGGTATCGATGTAAAAACCACGTTCATCCTGGTAACTACGGATTACATCTTCAGCCTGTTGCATAAGCTCAGCTGCTTTCAACTTGGGTTCAAAATAATGTTTTTGGGCTATAATGCGACTGTTTTCTACCCACACGAACAACCCAATTGCAACTAATGCTAAAATTATCAGACTCAACTTTGATTTAGAACTTGGTATAAACATATCTTTTCCTTAATTTATAAGCTCGCCGCCAAAAATTATCACTAACAGTAATCTTACAATAACTGCTGCAATCACCAAAATAGTAAGTGTTTTGGTAATACCTTGCTTTTCCATAGAATTAGCTATAAGACCGGGTATAATAAATCCAATTACATTCACGGCATACTCTGTGGGTAAATTTACCAGCAGTCCATAATTTCTGGTAACCCAGCCCAAGATAAAGCCTAATAACACCGAAATAACCATGCGCCTGCGGCCATAAATAAACATAAATTTCCCTAAAAGTTTCACAATTGCGTAAACTACAAAACTTATGGCTAAAGTAACCAGAATGGTTACCGGCTGATGTAGATAGATAGCTACATAACCAGCAACAACAATACCTCCAGCTGCTGCGCCAAAAGTTTCCAAGAAAAATAAACTTATTAGTACTCCTAAACCTATCGCTACTTCAAACATCTATCTAGTCCTCACTTTAAAATATTCTAAGATTTCGCCGCCATTTCCGCCAATATTGCCTATTCCAAAAATCAAGCTGCGCTCTTTAATATTGTTTTGCAGATAGTTTTCTAACTGATCGCCACTTACCCAGCCCAAACTACTTATCTTTTTGTTCAGGCCTTTCCTAATAGCGTATTTTTCTATGGTTTTAACCTGCTGTCCTATCAAAATCAACTCCGCAAAATCAAAATCCAGCAAACTGTCTACGATCTGTTTGGAACGGAATATACGGTCTTCACGTGTGTTCAAAACCAGAATAATATCCTTTATATCTTTATAACGCTGCAAAATAATATCGATGAGGATGAAGGTAGATTCTGGATCGTTAGCAGCAAAGGAATGGGCAAAATAAGCTGGTTTCTCTCCAATTTTTATTGGGAAGATTTCCGCAGCACCAACATCAGCCTGCATTGCGTACATTCCTCGCAAAGCTTGTTCCTGTTTCACACCCAATTCCTGGCAAACAGCTAAAGCCAAAGCTACATTATCTTTGTGCTCAATATAACTAAATTTGTTTATCAACTCGTCGCTAACCGTGCTATTGTCAACCGCTTTAACTTTAGTTTTCCTATCTTTAGCTACTTTTTCCAGAAGCGGTAGTGTTTTTTTTTCAGCTGTAAACAGTTTCCCTTGCTTAGGAATAGTGTTACACAGAGAAAGTGTAACATTTTTCAAACCCGGTCCCATTACATCCAAGTGGTCTAAACGAGAATTGGTTATAACTCCAATATCGGAATTCACTATCTTATGTTCTACTACCCACTGATATTCAGGTGTAACAGCCATGCATTCCAAAACTAGAAAATCCACTTGGCGGCGAGCAGCAAATTTTATAATATTTACCTGCTCTTTTATGTTAGGTGCGGTATACCGCGCTATTGGTGCTTCTCTACCATTTTCGTAAATCAAAATAGCAGCCGAACCTGTGGTTTTAGCGATAACCTTGTATCCTGCTGCGCGTAATCCAGCCGCAACCAATCTGGTTACACTAGATTTTCCGCGGGTTCCATTCACATGAATTATTGTGGGAATCTGCCGGCGATAATTCCGACTGGAATAGTACTCATAGATTCCAAAACCTATCAATATCGATAACCCTAAGATCAATCCTAGCATATTACTTAATTAACAAACACTTTCTTAGAAATTCATTATTTTGCGTTTTTAGTTTATAAAAATAGATCCCAGAACTAACCGGTTCATTCTGCTTATCTTTACCATACCACACCACTTGATGGTGGCCTGCTTCTATTTCTTTTTGCAGCAAGGTTTTCACTAGCTGTCCTTTGGCATTATAAATAGCCAAATTCACATTTTGCGAGTTCGGAATAGAAAACTCTATTGTGGTTTGGGGATTAAACGGATTGGGATAATTTTGGTGTAATTGTACCAAATTAGGAATAGCGTCAGGTTCATTGGCAGTATAGGAATCGGGATTATCGGTGGTAAACTTTACAGCTAATCCAGCTTCTAAAGGAGTTGCACTAGCTGGATATAATGAGGAAAAAGAGTATTTTACCCCATCTGTTTGCATTGGATTTTCAATTCCTATTGTAGCATAGTTGTTGTTAGCATCCGGATTGCTAACAGTATGATAGTTGAACTGGATCTCACCGTTACCATCCACAGTTTCATAATGTTGAGGATCATATAAAACTATTTGGAATTTCTCGGGTGATACATCATCAAAATTATTTACACAGTTGTTCCACTCGATGATAAATTTATTTTCAGTAGGATCGTAGTAGTACACAACCCGCATATCTTCCTCATTAGCTCCTATCAAATCATCCCAAAAAGCAGCTACCATGCTGTTGGGTCCAATCGCTGCTGGGATATTCCAATTCCTGAAATTGGTTTCCCAGGTAGTTTGCATGGAAATCCAGCCGTTGGAACAAATCGTGATGCTATCACTCACCTCGCTGTAGTAGGTAAATTCAAAAGGAAGTGCAATAGATTCGGAAACATCATCGCCCATTTCCATAACTGTGCCGCTACCACCTTCAGCCGGGTCGATCTCTTCCCACTGATATTGCGGCGCTTCAGCATAGGAAACATCGTAGCTATCATAGGCATAATAACCAAAACTATCGGGTCCGGTAGGAGCTGTGTTATCAACGTCACCAATTTCAAAATCATAAATAGCTACATCGCTTTGTCCGGCAGATGAATTAAAATACAATTTTAATCTGGCATTTCGGCCTACATAGCAATCTGCAGCTACAGCTACGCTAAAAGTAGTTTCTGTAGTGCTTCCCACTCCTACATTTCCTATTTGGGAAGTAGCAGATGTAACCTCTAAGGCACTGCATTCGGAGGTAAGCTCGGCAGAAATATCTGTGGCAGTTAAATTACCCACATTTTTTAGCAGTAAATTTATCTCAGCCTGTTCGCCTGGTTCCAAAATTCCGTTGGCATCATCTATGGTATGCTCGGTAACAATGAAGTTGAAATTACTGCTAATTATTTCCAATTTTCCTATGATATCGTTACCGTTTTTAACGTTAAAATGAATAGCCTGAGCATTTCCTATCTGGCCAGCGGCGGTAAAAGAATATGTCAAGCTAGCGCTTTCGCCTGCTGTTAAGGCTGGAATTTCAGCGCTATTTTGTAGAACTTCCACCTGCGGATGAGTAGTTGCTAAAGTTAAGCTGGTATTGGCAGTTGTTTCTGTGCCATAGTTAGTAACTTCTACTTCCAAATTCAGTTCCTCACCCGGCACAAATTCCTCTGTTAGTTGGTAACTACTGACTCCCAGATCTTGGTTGCTACTAATAACAGCTATATTTTCAATCAAAGGCAAATAATTAGCTTTGGTAATTGTAACCTGCATATCGCCGGTTGTTTCTAATTGGAAAAACAACACTGCCTGGCCATTTTCAACGATTTCTTTACTGATTATTTCGCCATCTTTCATGGCTGTAACAATTGCTCCATCCAAATCTGGCAGATCAATTTCCAAATAGTTGGCTCCCAAGTTAATTTGGGAAGGTAAGGTGGCGTTTATACTCTCCGGAGTTTTCGTCCACATCTGCAAAGAGGGATCGGCAAGCATGTTGTAAACATGGAAATAAAACTCCACATAATCGCCTTGCCCCTGATGGTGCGGATAGTTGTTGAAAAGTTCAATTTTGCCACGTTGCACAGCACTAGCAAAGCCATGAATATTTTCTGTGAGCAAGCCATGATAAAAACCAGCGAAAACAGCATTGTTGTATTTGGTGCTGGTGTGTAAGTCGGAAGGACCAACAAAAGCGACAGCTCCTTTGGTTAAAGTTGGCCAACCAGTTCTAAGAAAAAGTTCGCCAAAACAGGGATCCACGCTATTAGCAAAGTCACCGGTGTTACAAACTATTGAAGTTACCACCGGCAGTAATTCACCATTATTCAATTCTTCAATATTTTCACGTTTAAAATGCGGATAATGCCAGCCATTGGCATCTCCCCAGCCTCTATAGGTTACAAAACCCACGCCAGCATCTATGGAAGCAATGATCTCATCTGTACCGGGATAAGTTCCCGGATAGTAGTATTCATCTATATTTTGGTAACCATAATCGTACATCTTATCGCGCAGCCACTTAGTAACTTTTACCGGTGTGGTGGGTGTGGGTGGTGAATTGCTGTAGTTTCCAGCTATCAAAAGTGCACTTTCCAGCCAATCTTCCTCCGTATTGGGATTTTTTTCGTAAGAAAGTATTTTACTCATTATTGTCATCAGCTCCATGGGCGAATCTATAGAAATTCTTCCTAGCAGCATTTCGGGCCAATAATCTTCTCCCTGCAGCAGGCAATATGGCAGATCGGTAACATCGGTTTCACCCAAAAAAGTTATGTAGTAAGAAGGAATCTGATAAGCATCATCGACATCGCCTGTTAAAATCACATAATCTGGCTGCCAGTCTGCATATTGTTCTGCTAAGAAAGATTTAATATTTTCGGTGCTACTGCCAATTTCTTCTATCGTTGCCACCTGTACTTCTATCCCTTTAGCTTCCTTCCAAGCTATAAAATCTTCAAGATATTCGGTTAGAAAATCATAGGTAATTATCAGCATTTTAGGAAAAGCAGAAGGAAGATTTCGCAGGTAACTACTCTGGTAATTTTCCACCACTTTGCTATACAAAGGTTGGAAAGCGGGCGAGATAGTTGTTGGTAATTCAGCTTGTTTGGAAGCAGAGATCTTTAATTTTAAGTAATCTAGGTCTAAATTTTCCAAATTCAGTTCGATTTTATGGGCAAAAAGTTCGCGAAAAACAAAACTGGTTGTGTTTTTTTCTAATTGAAGTTCTAAATCACCTTGTAAAACTTCTTTGCCAGCGGAAAAGTCTGTTATTTCAACTTTTATTTCGGCAGCCGGATAGGCAAATGTCGTGTTCAGATATTGCGAATTTTGTTTGTCTGCAGTAAATTCCAATTCCAAATATTCTTGCTTATTTTGAAAATTAACTTCGGCGGCTAAACTTAGAAAAACAGTCAAACCCAGTATTAATGTGATAATTCTTTTCAAGTTCATCCTCCTATTTCAACATAATCATTTTCTTAGTTATTTGCATATTACCCGCTTGCAAGCTATAAAAATAAACTCCGCTTGCTACTGAATTGCCAGAGTTATCTTTTCCATGCCAGCTTACATATCCTTGTTGCAGCAGAGCTGTATTTAAATGAATATTCTTTACTAGCTGCCCCTTCAAATTATATATTTTCAAATTTGCTTCATTAAACTGGTTGGGAACTGCAAATTTTATTTTAGTAGTAGGATTAAAGGGATTGGGATAGTTTTTGTATAGCCGTAATTGTGCTACAGGAATATTGTTTTCTGAATTACTGGTACCGCCCACAGTAAAAGGTATTACTTTGGTCGCATGGATCCTGTTGTAATCAGTTACCATAAAAGTTATATCCCAGCTACCGGTTTCTTGAGGAGTACCAAAGAATACCCCCTCTTCCGTAATCTGAAATCCCAAGGGAAATTCGGGTAGCTGAAAAATAGCCTGGAGGTCTGTTTCCAATTCATAATCACCGGAATATTCCGGTATTTGATAGCTCTGTCCATCCCCGCGCGATATTCCGCAAGCCCAGTTGCTGGAATTTTGCATTTCATCGCCATAGAAGAACTCGATTTGTCCTTCACTGGTTAGTTTTAGAGCAAATTCAGCATCAAACCCTGGATTATCAAATTTAGAAGTGCGCCAGTACAGCAGCAACGATTCTGAATCCATCTCGTACCATATACCATCTCCCTGTTCCGGGTACAACATTAGATCTGAGCCAAAAGGTGTGATTGTTTTATTATCAATTATATTATCTTCACTACGAATATATTCGAACTGCGGTTCAAAAATTACTGAACCATCTGTTAATACATAAATTGTGCTGTAAACCTCATCGTAAAAAGGCAAGTCAAAAGCTAGTTCCAGTTCCGCATAACCATCATCGTTGCTGGTAGGCTCAAGCTGGTTAGCTTCTAACTCTGTTAGTGGTTGCTGGCTTATTTCTTCTTCGTATTGCAGTTTCAGCGACCACTGGTAAGGTGGTTGTCCTCCAGTAGCTTGCAATTGTTGTTCGTAGTAATTTTCTAATTCTGCAGTTGGTAGTTCGTCTGTTGTAATTGCTACATCATTAAAATCTACTGTGTGTACAATACCCAATTGGGTTATACCATTATTATTTATAGGAATATCATTCTGTGGATAAACAATTTCTTCTTCAGCTCCGTTATAATCAATAATGGCAAAGTTTGTTACTTGGCCATCATCCTGGTTGTAGGGATCATTTTCTACAATATATAAGAAGAATTTTGCGGGTTCACCGGCTTCTATATAGCTAAGTAATGGTGTTATGTCTAAGCCAAGCTCTAAAGATTTATCTTCTTCGCTATAGCCTCCTTGCATGTAGTGGTCGCCACCTTGATAGTGAAATAAAGGATAGCGCTTTACAAAATCTGGCACAACAGCGCTGGTATCGGCTGCCACACCTGCTGTAATTCTTAATTTATTGCGAGAAGTATGTTTTACGGTTGCCTTCAAAGTTAAAAGCGGATTATTTTCTTCCTTAGCACGGATAACATACACAGTGCCATTTTGTACTCCGCCATTAGCTACTGGTTCAGCCAGTGATTTATACATCATGTAGCTAAAACCACCATCTCCCCAGCTAGTTCCCCAGCTGTTGGCAACTTTCAGACCACCAATTTCCCAGTCTTTCATATCCACCACACCATCATAGTTTATATCTTCATCATTGGTATAAACTCCATCGTTATTAAAATCGTAGCGAATAGAATCGTTGTAACCCACAAAAGTCATAGCGTGGTTTACCTGAGTTCCCCATTGTGTTACCACTGTTTTACCTGCTTCAGGTGTGCCAGGGGGTAAATATCCCATATTGTAACCGGTAGCTCCAGCTGAAAAGTTAGCTAAACCGCCCACTTCCAATCCTTCCATGTGGTCATTCATCCATTGGCGTAAAGTTTCTAAGCCTGCAGGAGTATCACAGGGAATGGCGTAAGTTTCCAAGACTCTATTGTGCATACTGTTATAGTAGGCATCATAACCACTGATCCATCTGGTAGGACCACCATAGCTCATCCCACCATAAAATGCCAGGTTAGGAATACCGTTTTCCTCTGCTATAGCCCAGCCGTCGAAATATAGAGAACCATTTCCTACTCCGCCATTCAAAAAATTCCAGGTAAAATGAGATGGATACTGATGCTCGAACTGGTTTGCTGCTACACCACGTTCCATATCGATTTCATAGGTGAAATTATAGCCAATACCACTGGCCTGGGCACAACTTCCTCCATCCTGGCTGAAAATTGGACGAAAATAAGGTTGCTGAGAATTATCTATGGCAGCAGGTAGCTCATCTTTATAATCTTGTGGTAACTTCAGCTTAGGAAGATTATTCACATAAGCAGAATCTGCAGCTGTCCATTCTCTTAAACCACCTACATACCAAGGTTCTCCATTGGGATCTGGGTTAACGTTTATAACTTGGGCTTGTAAACTAAAAATAGTCAACAAAACTGTAATTAATAATATTTTTTTCATTTTAACTCCTTTAAAATTTTGCGTGTTATTTCAATAGCAGCATTTTTTGGGTTGCTAGCTGCTTATCATCAATTGTTAGCGTATAAAAATATATTCCGCTACTTACTTTGCGATTTTTTTTATCTAAACCATTCCAAACTACAAAGTTGGTTTGTGGTTGTAATTTAATTTTCTTTATCAATCTTCCTTTTAAATTAAAAATTTGAATAGAAGCATTTTGCGAATGGGCTGGCAAGGCATACTCTATTTTAGTGCTGGGATTAAAGGGGTTGGGATAATTTTTGTAAAGTTTGGCAGGTGCTGGTACTGTTTCACCTTCATTGGCAGCTATACCACTACTGGAAATTATCTTGATGTTATCAATAAACCAACCGGGATCGTTCAGGGTAGCATCGCTGCTGAAATTAAATTTCAGGTAGATCTGCTGATCAACATAATCTGCCAAAGAAACGTATTGATAGTGCCAGTAATCTTTTACTCCGGAAAATGCTGCCACTTGTTGCCATTCGCTACTATTTGTAGAAACCAATACACTGCCAATATCGTTATCCCACTCGGTATAATATTTTTGTTGCCAAATCAGAGCTACATCTTCGTTAGCATCTTGCAAATTAATTGGTTCAAGCGTTTCTATATTATTGTTTTGCTGGGGTGAATAAAATCTGTTGTTATCGTGGTTTTTCAGCACTAAGCCGTTCTCGTCTGTCTCGGTTAAGCACCACTCATCATCAATATTCCAGGCTTGTAAACCATTCTGCCAATTCTCATTAAAAATTCTAGTCTCCTCACAAAATTCCAAGTTTAATTCGTTCTCGCCGGTTACCAAAGTTACGGTAGTATGCTTAGGAACATACCCAGCAGCAGAAGCGGTTAATTCTATTGCGCCCTCATAAGCTTCAAAGTTATAACTACCTTCTGCCCAAATTGTATCTTGTACAACTCCTGCCAAGACGATGCGCGCAGAAACTGGCTGTCCCTCACTGGTAATTTGTCCAGATAAACTTGCTGGTTCCAGAGGTTGGAGCTGCACATCTAGAGTAGTCCAGCCAGAGCTATTAACCACAACATTATCGTAAATTTGTGTTTGAAAACCTTCTTTTTGTACTTGTACAGTATATGTTCCGGGCTGCAATACTCGCCAAAATCTACCGTGTTCGGCCTCACTTAGCCTGGGTGCAAACCAATCGGCATAATGCTGTTGAACCACAATTTCTGCTGAAACAGCTTCACCAGTCTGGCTATTAGAAACGTGACCCGTAAGCAATGAAGCTTCTGTTTCGTAGCCCATTACTCTATTTAAAAGCCAGTAAGCGCCATTACTACATCTTTGGCAGGTATCATCTACCAGCCAGGCCGGCGGCTGCAAGTTCTGGGTTCCACATTCTATAAGTAGCTGTGTAGTTCCGTGTTGTTTATAAAACCAATCTTGAGCATTTCCATTTCTACCTCGCGCAGGCGAAGGTTCGTAGGTTTCTGTGCCAGATTCTGTTTCGATAAGAGCTGCCACACTTTCACCCACCAATTTGTTAACCTCAAAATCGGGGGATTGCTTAACGCCATCCCATTCAAAAGAATAAAAAACCTTTTCTGATAAATTCCCAGTACGAGATGAATGCCAATTTATGGAAAAGATAAAGTGTTGTTCTTGGGCTAAGGAGCGAATAGCTTGTGTACCTCCTTCAGAGAAAGCAGCAGGACCACGATAATAGTCGTAAGTTTCTTCACCGCCAGGGCAATACAAAGTATCTCCGTGGACCCAGTTAAAACCATAGTTCCGATTCAGGTCTACTCCGTCGATATCGTTGCCAGGACCTTCCACATAATCGAAAATTCCATTTTCATTATTATCGCGCTTATTTTTGCGGTAGGAAGTATCCCAGCCATCCATCACCACTTGTAACCCTTCTGGATTATAGGTAGGAACGAACCAAATCTCCATTTCGGAAAGCCAGATATTATAAGGCTCGTAAAAGCGATTTTCCAAAATGTCATTTATCATCCACATGCAAATTTCTATCCCCAGAACTTCTTCGGCATGACATTGTCCAACATACAGTACAGCTGGTTCATCCTCGTTTTGGGAAGCATTATCGGATAATTTCACAGCCCAGATAGGCAAATTATCATTTTGGGTTACCCCAATTGAATCGATATATACTAAATCGGGATAAACTGCCTGCAAACTATCTAACTCTGCTTTCATCTCATCGTAAGTATGATATCTAGGTGGTAACCCAATTTGCGCTGCCAAAGTTATAATCAAAACTGCGAAAATGATTATCGAAATCTGTTTCATATTATTTCACCAGTAGCATTTTTTGGGTAGAAATGGTTTTGCCAAGTTGTTTTAATTTATAAAAATACACACCAGATGCCACTTTATTGCCTTCGGAACTGGTTCCGTTCCAAATGACATGATTTTGACCAGGTTGTATTTCATATGCAGTTATTTTACGGCCGCGTATATTATAAACTTCCAATTTAGCTGGTAGCATATTATTGGGCAGCTGGAAAGAGATAGTTGTTTCTGGATTGAAAGGATTAGGGTAATTCCTTAATCGGGAAGGTGAGATAACTTCGGTAGAATTACTAGTATCATCAATCTCGAATTTTTGAGCATAGATATTGTAAATATCTGTTTTACCGCTGGAACGTTTGTCTTGCCAAATCACGAAAACATTGTTATCGCCATCGCTTACCGATTGTGGTTTATCTTGAGCCTTAATTGCTCCGCACACTTGTTCACCTGTTTCATTCCAAAAAGGAACCGCAAAAGCATCAAGCAACTGAGTATAGATATCGCAACCACCTACATTGCGATAATCTTCCCAGGTAACCAGGAAATTGTTCTGATTATGGGAAATCACAGGATTTGTTTGGTTACTAGTTACCGAAGAGATAGCAACTCCATCTTCAGCCAAGAGCTGTTCGCCATTCAAATTATATTTTTGTACATAAACATCCTTATATTCACCATTTCTAAAATCTTCCCAAACTAAATATAGATAATCTTCGAAAATAGCATCGGAAATTAGCTGGTCGTTTGCCAAAGCCACAAGTGGTTCCCCATCTGGTTGCCACAAACTTTCTCCTTCAGCTGACACCAACTGTCCATAAATATCCAAATTATCATCACGCTGATCTTCCCAAACCACCAAAACACCTTGCGGAACCAAAATTCCACGGGCATTTTTCTGTTTTCCAGAAGCTGTGCATATTTCCAAGCCATCTGTAGGCCAATTTTCAGCAGGATCACCATTTTCATCTACTTTCAGCATATAGATGTCCAGCTCATTGTAGGAACCACTTTGCCAAATATAATAATTTTGTACAATATCGTTTAATTTATCGTTACCATCACGGTCAGCAATCAGTTTACCAGAATTATCCCACTGTTTTACATTATTTTGTATTTTTTGTCCGAAAATGGCAAATTCGAAATTGCGGAAATCTGCCCAACCAGTATAGTAAGCATCTTCGGCCTGCTTGTAGGAAATTTTAGGAAGCTCTTGCTGTGCTATCAAATTTTCTCCCAAATGCACACCCTGCAAGTTCCAAAGCGAATTATTTTGTGAATCTACAGCTTGAGCATATATCTGTTTAAAATCGGAACGATTCTCTTCCCAAACCATGGCTATTTCAGTACCAGCGGAATTGATGACTGCATCCATGTTTTCCTGATCAGCTCCTGTCATCTCTGTTACAGGTTCGCCATTTTCGGCTAAGTTAAACTCACCATTTTCTGTCAGTACCTGCATATAGATCTGATTGGCTGAAATCGCATTTCGGGTATCTTCCCAAACTATGACTGGATTGGAGCCATTTTCCAAAAATTGGAAATTAATCGCATCTCCACAGAGACCATAATAAATCAATTTGCCATTTTCGGCTAATTGAGCATTACCAGCAGAATCATAGATCTGCAAATACATGCCGGTAGAGCTTTCACGATTATCGCCCCAATAAGCAAAAATATTTTCTCCACTGCGACGCAATAGAGGTGAAAATTGTTGATTAGCAGCATCACAAACCACCTGGCCATTAGCAGTAAGTAATTCTTCACCGCTATTGCTGAGGTGCTGTATGTAGATATCTTCCTGAGGATGACCAAATTGGCGGCCATCATCCCAAATAAGCCATGCCCCTCCATTAGCATCTGCAGTTAGGCGTGGATTCAGCTGGTCATTTGCTTCCACACATACAGCTTTTCCATTAGAATCCCAGTTTAGATTACCATCAGCAGCGATTTTCTGAGCAAAAATATCTTTGTAATAGGAATCATTACGTCCATCTTCCCATACAGCTAATACTGAATTATCGGAACCAGAAGCTAAACGCGGATTTCGCTGAATTCCGCTTCCTTCGTATATCACCACTTCGTTAGACCAAGCAAAACTACCATCCAAATTCACTTTTCTGGCATAGATATCACCATCGTTATCGTTGCGTTTATCGCGCCAAACCACTACCATACCTGTGTCTTCCATTTGAATAAGTTTAGCGCTTTCTTGTGCTCCTGGCTCTCCGCACAACAAGATACCATTTTCACCCCACATCATTTGACCATTTTCGCCTAATCTTTGCATATAAAGATCTTCATCTTCAGCATCACGTTTATCGTGCCATACCACTACAGCTTTGCCAGTACCGTCCTTCCGAAAAGAGTGCTGATTTTGATCTCCATTCATAACTACAACGGCATTACCATCTACTTCCCAGCCATCAGCTATATTACCTGAACTTAAAATATGGGTTGCATAAATATCGGTATTGGAAGCTCGCTTGTCTATCCACAACACATATGCTCCCCCTGCATCATCACTAACAATGTTCAGAGATATTTGGATATTGGCAGCTAAGCATAGGGGTACTCCAGCTTCTGCCCACATAATATTGCCAGCAGAATCTAATTTCTGCGCATAAATATCTCCGGCATCTTCATTACGAAAATCTACCCAGGCAACAACAACTTCATTATTGCCCACATCTATAACCACAATATCTTCCTGGCGATTGATCTGGTCGTTTATAAGTGTGCCATTTTCGCCCCAAAGCTCATTGCCTTCACTATCTATTTTCTGAGCCCACACATCTCGATCACCTAAGCGGGTATCGGACCAAGTATAAACTACTCCGCCATCTTCTACGCTGGCTGCAGCTCTGCTCCATTCTATATTTACTCCTTGGCGCACAGGAATACCATCTTGCTGCCAAACAGCTTGAGCTAAAATAAAATTAAATATTAGAAGTAAAAAGGTGGTAACGATAACTTTTTTCATTTTGGAATCCTTTCTATTTTATTAACATCATTTTTTTTATCTGTAATTTATCTGCGGTACGAAGTTTATAAAAATAAACTCCACTACTTACGCTGTTGCCATAACTATCTTCACCATGCCAAATAAAATTATAATAACCCGGCTCCATCCTTTCCTCTACAAGCTTTTTCACCAACTGCCCTTTTAAATTGTAAATCGAAAGTTCTACATTCCCAGGTTTATTTAACGAGAATTTCACTGCTGTTTCGGGATTAAATGGGTTGGGATAATTACCTAAAAGAGCTGTTTTTATGGGAATATCTGGATTGCTGTTTCCAGAAGGAATAAAGCCCTCTCCAGTTAAACTTATTTCTATTTCGCTCTGGTCTGGATCATTGCTTATTATCTGCAGATTACTTTCATATATTTCTGCTGCCAAAGGAGCAAAAGTTACAGTTAACTGCTGTGAACTTCCAGGTTCTATCGTGGTTATTTGCGGGGTGTAACTGAAAACCTCCGATTCTAAGATTATTTCACTTATTTCCAGGCTCAATTCACCATTATTTTTTAGAAGCACTGTTTTTAAACTATCTTGGCCTACCTCGATTTGGCCAAAATCTAGTGCTTCCACATCTACTTGAATATCGGGTTCACCAGCTATAACTCCAATGCCTATAAGATCAACAGCTAAATTGGCTTCATCAGGATCGTTGGAAGTCAAAACAAGTTGCGCTGAATATTCCATTACTTCTCCGGGTTCAAAATCAATCTCAATTTCCTGCTGTTCACCCGGCTGTAAACTAAGGGTATTGGTATTACAATTGAAAGCTGTATTATTGATATCCATTGAATAAATTTCCAAAAGATTTACGCCCGTATTTTGGATAGTAAGAGTTTCAGTAGCTATTTCTTGCACTGCTACAGCTCCAAAATCAAGCTCTTCTTCTGAAACTGCAATATCGGGTAATTCGGAAACCACAAAAAGCTCTACCGGAATTTCTAAATAACTGTTATCAGGGTCATTTGTAGACAATATTAAATTACATTCGTAATTTCCATAAGTTAACTCTTGTGAACTGGCTGTAAGATGAATTAGTTTTGTTTCTCCGCCAGCTATAAAGCCACTAGGTTCATCTAATTGCAACCAATCAATCTGTTTGGTAAATTTAATCGCCAGATTTTCTTCCAAATAATTTTGGTTATATGCTACCTGCAAACCAATATTGCCATTGTGGTCTTGAATACCTATTGTTGCAGAACTCAATTCTCCTTGTAAGGTTCTGTATTGGAATAAGATTCCACCATTTTCATAAATAATTATCTGAAAATCGTAAGTACCGTTGGTTTGTCCCGGATAATGAATAACGTTGTTATACCAAACAACCAAACTATCGGAATCGCTATAGTAATATACCTGTCCATCCCCGCCTTCGTCATCTTCAGGATATAAATCATCCCACAGGCCAAATATAGCAGCCAAAGGTGCATCAGGATCAGGAATCGAATAGTTATGGTAGTCTGTCCAATCGTTTCCAAATCCAATCCAGCCGTTCGGATTTATTCTAAACTGATCATACTGCTGACCATAATAGTTAAAAGAAAAATCTAAAGGTATCATACCACTGGATTCATCATTATGAGGAAATTCTACAGGTATGGCTTCATCACTTATATCACGCCAATTGTAATTTGGCCCTGCAATATCGTTGCTATCTTTCCATTCATAGCCAAATTCATCTGGCCCCCCTGAATCTTTCTGATTTAAATACTGTTTACTGAAAGAATAGGTTAAATTGGATTCTCCTAAATTAGAAATAGACATAGTGCGGCTATCGCTATCGTTTTCTTGTAAGGCGAAGCTGAACTGAGTTTGGCCGATCTGCATCTGTGGAGGTTGCAACACTTCTGCTGAACGGGTTGTAAATAAAATAGCACGCTCATCCTGCAACTCGGCACAAGCTGCAGGATATTGGTTACTGTATGTATATTGCAAACCAATATCGCTATAATGATTTTCCAAACCTATTGTGGCAAATTCTCCATGTTCTACCCAACCTCCATAAGAACCTTGATCGGTATTGTGTATCTCTTTATATTGAAATAAAATATCGGAATCACCGTAGGGTGTGGTATAGAAATCGGGATCGTATATGATAGCTTGGAAAGTTTGATTAGCATTATCGTAATCACTTCTCAAATTAGACCATTCTACGATGAAATAGTTCATAGCTTCATCATAGTAATACCAAATATCGCCTGTAGCAGTTTTTAGGTCATCCCAAAAAACAGCTATCATTGGTGATGGTCCTAGGGGACCTGGAATTTGCCAGTTCATAAACGAAGCTTGTTCTGTATGCCCAGGTGACAGCCACCCGTTGGAACACACTGAAATCGTATCATATTCTCTGCCATACATCTTCATGGTAAAAGGCAAGTCAATTGTTTCTACATCACCAGTATCGCCTGGATCGCTCAAAGATATTTCAGTGCCAGCTCCACCTAGGTCCGCATCTATCTCGATCCAATTATAAAATGGAGCTAAACTGTAATTGGTATCTATATCTTCATAAGCATAATAACCATATTCATCTCTTCCTAAGGGGTCACTTACATCTATTTCGCCTACATTCAATATAAAGCTGATAGATTGCTGAAATCCTGATTCATTGGTAAGTAATAGACGACAAGGAATTTGGCTATTTGGAAGAATCTGTGGTTCAACTGAAATTGTAAAATTATTATCGGTATTTGTGATTTCCGTTCCTGGAACCAGAGTACCAAATTGAGCTAAGGAATCGTTTACGCTTATTCCCTCGATAATACAATTTAACACACCTTCAACATTTTCCACTGGAATAGGGCCTATATTCATCAGTGTTACATTCAGCGGGGCTGACTCGCCTGGATCGATAATCCCATTGTTATTATCATCTACCTGATAACTAATAAATTTAGCAAAAGCTCCTACCACTGGGATTATTAAATTATCTTCCCAGTTATTGTTTTCTGAATCAGTAATATTGAGTGTGAATAGCAATTCAGTACCACTTAACATATCAGCTGGCATAGAAATATTAACATCATCCTCAGGGAAACTGGTTTCATTGGGTTCTATAGTGCCGTAAAATTGTACTTCATCTTCTATAGTGATATCCTGATTTTCGCATGTTATAGTAGCTTCTACTTCGCTTACACTTTGCTCGCCATAATTCTTCAGTTTCACTACCAACTCGATCTCTTCTCCTGGACTAACAACACCATCATCATTACCACTAGATTCTCCGCTATTATCATCATCGATCACTATTCCATAGGAATTAACAAATTTTTCTTGCTCGGATATTTCCAAGCTTCCCAAGTGAGGAATAAAATTGTGTTTGGTAACAGTAATTTCGGCATCTCCAGCTAAAGTGGCATTTATTGGAAGTAAAACCTTACCCTGGCTATCCGTATAGTCGGAAACAAATATTTCATCATCTCCTTTCAAGATAGTAACCCAGGCATTTTTTATAGCACTTCCATTATCTTCTGTAACAGTTACTTCCAAATAATTGCTACCTAAAGCTATGTTTTCTTCATATTCTACAATCATTTCCTGGGGGATATTGGTCCATAACTCCAAGCCTGGATCACCCATCAGATTGTTCCAATAACTAAAATTATCTACAGCTCCACTGGGATTACTGGGATAATTAAGATAAAGGCTCAATTTACCTCTATTCAAAGCACCACCCATGTGGTAGATTTGATCTTCGAAAATCCCATAATATATGCCGCCATCAACACAGTTGTTAAAACAGGTATGAGTATGAATAGTAGCAGTAGAAATAGCACCTATAGCACCTCTTGGTTCGGAAGGAGAACCTGTTTTTAAAAACCGTTCAGAGATACAGTCTCCAGTACCCTCAAAACTACCGGTTCCACAGGTAATTGAAACTACGAAGGGCATCATATAGCCATTATTCAAATCATCTGCATCATAGGCTCCCCAGCCGCTCATACCAATATAACCCCGATAGTTAAAATAACTTATTCCGCCGTTAATGGAATCATGCATTTGGGTTGACCAACTGCCATGAGATGTGTCGTAAACTTCCTGTACCCCAAAGTGTGGCACATTGGTATCCATCATTTCCGAAATAGCTATTTTGGTACTAATGCAAGAATAGCCCGAAGAGGAAGGATCAGCAAAAAAAGCTGCTTTTTTGTACCAATTCGTGTTTCCCATATATGGTTCTTTTTCGTAGCTAAGAATTTTAGATACTATAGTCTGCAATTCAAACACATCGTTGAACGATAGCCGGCCAATAAAAGCATCGGCAAGTATATCACTTCCTTCCAGCAATACATAATATTGGTCACCTTCACCGCCATCACTGCTGCCAGTAGGAATATAGTAGGAACCGCCTGCATCTCCGACCAGAGTGATAAATTCTGGAGGATTTTCCCAGTTATCATAAGCTTCTTGTATATAATTTTTTATATCACTTAAACTTGTTCCAGTTTCGGCAGTGCTAACAGCATTTACCTGAAATCCCTTGCGGTGTTTCCAATCTAAAAGAAACTGTAGAGTGCTCTCTACGGTAGAATTATCGGGATAGATGAAAAGATAGCTTGGTCTCTGGTAATTAGTTCTATCAATGGCAGAATAATTCAAAACGATAGATTTATAAATTGGTTCAAAATAGCGTGAAATAGCCTGTTGGTGAAACTTCACATTTTCGCTACTACTGCCAGAAGTAGTCACCTTCACTCGCAGTTTTTTAAATATTTTCAGCTCCTGCTTAGCAGCATTATATTGAAAAGGATTTATTGTTAAATTCACTATTCGTAAATCTCTCATAATGGCAGGTTTTCCCAATTCCACTATTTTTTTTGGGAAAAAATTATCGCTGTTGTAGAAATCAATATCCTTGATAAAATGCTGTTGCTGTCTATTGCTTTCACTTTGCAATGGTTGCTGAGGATAAATCTGAAAATTGGAAATTACCTCCTGGCTTTTTTCTACCACTTCCACTTCCATCTGTGCATCTGCTGGTATAGCTAACAGGCGGCTAAAACGAGGAAGATCTGGCATTCCAACTGCTAGAAATTCGCCTTCCCCTGGATAACTAATTTGGTAGTAATCAGTATTATCGACAACAATTTTTCTTTTTTCAAATCCATCTAACTCAAATTCAACTTCAGTAGTAGCAAGATCAGATGTTTTGACTTCAAATAGTTTTGCTGTTTTTTCCCCTAAGCTATGCCATTCTGCTGTTAGAATAGCGCAGGAAAAAATAAATAATAAAATCAGCCCTCTTCTCATTTTACCCCCAAATTTTTTGTATTTATTTTCAATTTGTAAGCTCCTGTTTTGGTGGCAGCATAAAGTGCTCCATCAAAGAATTTAACCTGATAAGTATATCCTATTTTTGAATCATCAACTCTATCTAAAAATTCGGTATTGTGCACATCGGAAATATCAAAAAGATAAACTCCGCCTCCACCGGAAGCTACAGCCAAAAAGTTGGCATAAATATCAAGGTTTTGTGCATAACCTGAGGTATCTTGCCAAAAAACTTCTTCTGGTTGTTCTAGCTGGGAAATATCGATAATTGAAATTCCCTCTTGCTTATTTGCAACAAACAGGAAGTTGTCAACTTTCTTTACAGCTAAACTACTACCTGGTGTATCAAAAATTGTCACCAAATTCCCACTTGCTTTTTCCGAAATATAGATTCCCAGCTGTTCGCCGCAAACGTAGAAATAATTATCATCTAAATCGAATCCTTCCACCGCATTATAAAAGCTGGTAAAATAGGAATACCAAAAAACACCATCATATTCGCCATATTTAATCTTATTGTCGGCCGTAGTAATAATATCAATATTTCCCGCATCATTAGAAGAACATTTCAAGGCATCAACGTTTCGTCCTGTAAGCAACATCTGCTCAGCTGGTTCGGTTGGGTTAGCAACATCGAAAATTCTAATTCCAGCAAATTCTCCATAGCGATCGTAGATGAAAAGTAAACTATCGCGTGCTACATAATCTATTAAACGTGCATTCTCAAAAGTTTCATAATAGTTGGTCAACTGTTGTCCATTTTCCCGGTTGAAAATAGAGAAACCTGCTTGATCGGCAGCCACAAACAACAAATTGTCGCTAATCGCAAGATCACGGGCAAATCCTCCAGTTTGGTAGTAGGTTTCTACCTGCAAAATTTCTTCAGGCTTAAAAGGATCGTTTTGTTGGGCACAAGCTGTCAAAATTATTAAAACAAAAACCAAATATTTCACTTCTTTCATAAATACCTCTTTACTATTTTAGATGCATTTTTTATTCCAAATTTATTATTTTGAAACTGTTTCCCACTTTTTATTTAGTCAAGTCCAAAAAAGTGTGTAAATTTCTCATAAAGGATCTAAATACTTTTCAGTTCTAGCTTGTTTTAATTTTTTTCTTATTATCATAGTATGCTTTCATATCTAAATTAATTTGCACCTGTGCTGTTATTCTCCTTGTTTTGATTTTTGCTTAAACCAAATTATGAGGATCGAATTTTGGCTCAACTTTTTACACCACTTTCTGGACGTTGATGAGTTCTGCATAATTGGCAAAAAACAGAGTAAAATCTTAAATAGTGGGATTAAAATAAACCTGAATATTAACTGAATGTAGATAAAATTTATTGGTTTTGTAAAAACCAGTAGTATTTCTGATCTTTATAAGTAAATAAGTGATTTTGGGCGTGTTCAGCGATGGAGTTGTTCTCAACATCCTTTAACAAGGCTTATTGAACTAACCTAGATGAAAGACTTTAATGATTTTCCCAGCAAAGCAAATCCGACAATGTTTTCAACAGCTTTCATCGAGTAGCACTTTGGATTTTCCCAACCGAGATGTTGCAGAAAAGCATTTACT